>CALXXV010000013.1 GCA_944392775.1 uncultured Alphaproteobacteria bacterium | reverse complement strand
TTCCACCGTGAATTACTGTGTATTCAGCGTTTAAGCTGCTTCTAAAGATTTCAACTTCTCTGTATGTCTCTTTGTTGTATTCAAACTTTTCGCTGTTTGCCAAATTAACACCATGGGCAAAGTGAGGCGCGTGAAGAATATATGGAATGTTTAACTTTCCCCAATTTTTAAGAGTATCAAGAGTGTTTGGAACAACATATAGTTCGATGTAGTCGTAAATCCCAAGAGAATAAAGCTTTTGTGCTTCCCTTAGGTAACTTTCCGTATTTGTTGACCATAGTTTAAGACCTAATTTGTGCATCTTTATCCCTGTCGGCATAGTATTCTTGACGCAAGTTTTCTAGTGCGTCAAGCCACTTGTCTTCTTCGCCATCTTTAAATATTTCGTTAAATCTTACAAGTTTTTGCTTGATGTTTTCATCTGTATATACTTTAACATTATGTTCGTTTCGGAAGGAAGATGAAAAACGTTTGTTTAAAAAGCTTCTCATACTTTGCGGTATTGGTAAAAAGTATAGAAACTTGTTTTCCATGCGCCCAAATTCACACCATCTGCAATATGCCGTTTTGTCTTTATCTGCCAACATTCTTTTTCTTATTTCTCTTGCCTGCTTTGAATTCTGCAATTCTTTTAACGAGTTTTTGTTTATGTTTCCGATGTGCATTGCAGAACCAGCATCTATTGAACAAAGTGAAACATCACCATCGTTCATTATTTGAAATCTGTCATATATGCAATGATTTATATATCCTTTGTTGTGTTTGGGGGGAGTATGATTTGAATTAAATAATGCAAATGTTTCGTAAAAATCAGCACGTCTGATTGGTGCAATATTAAAAATAAAATGTTTGCAAAATTCTATATCATCTTGGTTGTGCTTGTCATTCATTAGATATAGTGCAAATGATATTTTAGGATTTTTACCATATTCTTTCATAAATTTGACTTGATTAGTAAAAGACAATTTGAAATTATCTCGACCACAGATAGCTTTGTATGGCTCTGATTTAAGAGCATATATGGAACAAGAAAAATATTTTAAGGGTGAATTGATAATGTTTTTTATTTTTTCGTCGCTTAAAACAGTAAAATTACTTATTATCGCCAGCCCTGCATTTGGCAAGTGCTTGTGTGCAAATTCCATTTTTTCAAAAATATGCTTGTCTAAAAAAGGCTCGTTTTGTGCGTACATATGCAACTCGCCTGAAAATCCTATATCCTTTAACTGTAAAATGGTTTTTTGGAAGGTTTCGTTTGACATAATTGTATTTTTACCGTCAAAGGTTCTTAATGGACACATATAGCACTTGTTTGTGCAGACATTCCCCATAGTGTTTATGTATATAAAATCTATTGCCGTTGAAATTCCGTGCAATTTATTAAGTCGTTCTTTTATAAAGTTTGGCATTATAATGTACTCCCTGTTGTTTATTCCTTCTATTTTAAGTTGTCTTTAAAAAATCTTAAAGCATTGCTTTTGAATATTTTTTCAGTAACGTTTTCACCAAAAGAACTTGTTAGGGCTTCGTAAAAATTATCCATGTGATTGGCACTTTTTATCTCTAGGGCATCAAGTACTTCGTTTGGCATTCCGTCAAAGTCAAATCCCAGTGCAATGCAATCTTCTCCACCTATTTTCACTATATGTTTGATATGAGCTATTAAATACTCAATTTTTGAATTTGAATTTTCGTTAATTTGTACCAAGTCTATGTATTTAGGAAAAGAATTAATTCCAATTATTCCACCCCTATCTGCCATTATTTTTATTTGTTCATCAGTTAAATTTCTACGGTGATTTGTTAATTTACGAGCATTTGAATGACTTGCAATAAAGGGTTTTTTAGTATATCTAGCAACATCAAGAAACCCCTCATCCGAAAGGTGGGAAACATCTATTATGATATTAGCGTCTTCCATATTCCTGATAGCTTCAACGCCTTGTTTTTTAAGCGGTTTGTTTTCTTTGTAAGAATAACCTATGTCATTTTCGCCATCCCATAAGAGACCAGCTATTCTCACGCCATCGTTATACAATTTTTCTATGTTATCGCCGGATTCACACAAAAATTGACTATCTTCAAGGCTGAGTATTGCAGATATTTTATTGGCATTTAAATTATTTATAATATCGTTGTAGCTTGTAGCCTTGGCTATTTTATCTGAATTGCTAATAATGAAATCGTCAAACAGTCTTATAATGCACTTATAATATTCTCCAAGTGTTTTAGTTTCGTACCTGTTAAATAATATTGCAAAGACTTGTGATATACAATTACCTTGTATAAGTTTTGCTATATCTGTTTGAAAAACAACTTTTTCATTTTTAAAGTACAGGCTTTTGTATAATTTATACAAATAATCGCAATGTAAATCAATATAGCCCATTAAATCCTCCTGCATACGATAGTGTATCTGCTATAATTTTTACCGAAACAGTCGAGTGTTAGCGTAGATAATTGTATATCATAAAAGTACTTGCTTAGTTCCCTTGTAAAATCTTCTTCGTTTTGAAATCTTCGTAAAATGAAGCCATTTTTATCCTTAAAATAAAACTCATCTATAGCTTCAGTGTTGTCATAAACATTAGCATTATACTGTGGGACATCGATTATCAATACCCCATCTTTTTTTAAGACACGAGCGAGTTCTTTTAGATTTTCACCATATTTTGAAAATCTATTGTCTTTTAATGTCATGTAGTAAGAAACCCCCCAAGAAACAGCAAAATCAAGATAGTTGCTATCCAGTGGTATGCAATCGTTTGTTCCCAACATATATTTGCAGTTATTATAATTGCCGGCAGATTCTACATTTAAACGAGCCAAGTTAATTAGTTCTTCAGTTATATCTATGGCTATAACTTCTTTAAAACCCAAGCTTGCCAAGAACTCTGTGTTTCTTCCGTTTGCACATCCGATATCAAGTACTTTTTTGTCGTAATAAATTTTGTCGAATTTGATTTTTGGATATGAGCCCATAAAAATTCTTATTAATTGTTCCGCAGGATAGCTTTTTTTGAGCTTATGACAAAATATTTCATTCCAAGTTTCGTTATAGTTCAATATAATTCCTCCTATCAAATATTTCGCTTTTTAATTCTGCCATTTGCCAGTCCTCAAGAGTATCTATATCTTGGCATTGGTTTTCGTCAATTATGTATCCATAGGCCTTATTCGACACTAATGAATTATTTTCATATATTTTTTCAACTTTGCAAAAATAAAACATGCCTGCGTCAAAATACTTTGGCTCTATATCTTGCGAGCGGATATTTTGAGCATTTCTATCGTTTGGTACAAGAACTCCATTTTGAATTTTCATTGCCCACTCTATTGGTGCAGGGTATTTGCAAACAGGCATTACTGAGTCAAACTCTTCCATTTTTCCGTATGCAAGTTTTAATGTTTCACTTTTTAAAAACGGAACACACGGGTATATGCAACATAATGTATCAAATAAAACTCCGGTTTCTTTGTATTTGCATATAACTT
>CALXXV010000012.1 GCA_944392775.1 uncultured Alphaproteobacteria bacterium | reverse complement strand
GACAGGAATCGAACCTGCGACCCCTTGCACCCCATGCAAGTACTCTACCAGGCTGAGCTACACCCCGACATAACTGTATTTATACAATCGCAATAAAATAAAAGCAAGAATATATTTTCCGCTTGCACGAATCGGAAAAAAGTTATTAGTATGCGCATATCGGTTTAACCAATCTAGGGGAGGAAAAATCCGTGATACTTGGAATTGGAATTGATTTAGTAGAATGCGACAGATTTCTTGATTGGTCTGCATTCAAAAAACAACGTATATTCACAAAAAAAGAACTAGAATATGCAGATACAGATAATGCAAACGCAGAAAAACATCTTGCTAATTTCTGGGCTGCACGTGAAGCGTGCTTAAAGGCACTTGGTACCGGTTTTGGCGAAGACATTGCTTTTTCTGACGTATCAGTAATTCATGATGAAGCAGGTCGACCAGAATTATTAATAACAGGAGGAGCAAAAGCAGCATTAAAAGAACTTGCTGGCAGTGATGCAAAAATACATCTATCAATAACAGACCAAAACGACTATTCTGCTGCAATCGTTATAATCGAGCAGTTATAAAGAACCGCCTTCTGGGCGGTTTTTCTTTATCTTTTATAAAAAAGTTCTATTATTCCAAACCTTTAAAACATTGGCGGGAAACAATCACCTCCATCAATCGGACAACAATTAAAACCCGCTTCTCCCAAATTAGTATAAACTTCACCTGTACAACAACCATTTATATCTGGAGAAGTACCATCGGGACAAAATATATTATCATCAGAAGAAATTTCATTTTGATAAAAATCCGCTTCGTATTCGGGGTCAGCAACAAACATCTTTTCATTCTGAGAAACATTATAAGCAGGCTTATTAGCTATTATTTCTTCTTCTGTCAAGCTGGGTTTTATCTCTTCAACCAATACCGTAGGAGCATCGATTACATCAGGTTTAACCTCTTGCTTAACTACAGATTTAACAGAGACATTAGAAGTTTCTTCAATAATATCATTAATTTCTTCTTGGTCAGAAATATCTTCAACTTCAACGAAAACATCCTGTTGCGACAATGTATCATTTACATTATTAACAAGACTTTTGTCTTTGTCATTTGTTGCCGAAATTTCATCAGGCACAAAAACACTTTCAGTATCATTTACTTTTTCTTCTTCTAACATTTCATTTATTACTTTATTATCATCTTCTGCATCATCAACGGTTACTTCTTCTTGTATAAAAGGATTATTCGTATCAGAAATACCACCAATTACAGAGGTAGATTTTGTATCTTTATTTTCGTCAACAACTTCATCAACCACCGGTGCTTTTGCCGCAATATCAGGCAAATTTTCTTTACTTGTATTTTTTTGATATAACCACAAAGTAAATATCGACAAAACAATCAAAACAACTAACATTATATAATAAACCAAAGTAGGTTTACGAGTTATTGGCGTAACTGAATCTGCGTTTCCCGTGATAGGTGACACAGGTCGAAAATCAGAAGAAACTGGTGCAGGTGATATATTTTGTTCTTTTCGACTTTCTGACACAACGTTATCCATATCATTATGAATTGGCATAACGTTTTCATTTGTTTCCTTAATATCATTTTCTTGGTGTTTTTCTATTTCTTCTATTTCAGGTATATCAACAGACTTTATTGTATCTAAAACAGGTGTTGTGTTTTCTGGAATAGGTCTAATATCTATTGATGCATCATTATCATCACCTACATCTTTTGGGATAGGTGGGACAAAAGATAAAGGCTCTGCCGTTTCATAATGATCGTCTTTACGAACATCTTTTTGGTCTTCTTCTTGCTTCGCTTTCGAAATTTCAACATCCCCAAAATTAATCGGTTTAAAAGCAATTTCTTCATCAAGAATTTCAGGATCTTCTTCAAATAATGGTTTTATATCGTCTTCGGCCATAGGTTCTGCCTTTTTTTGTTCAATAGTTACATCTATATCTTGTTCAAGATCTGTTTCTTTATCCGACAAAGCTGGTACCGGAGCAACCTTCTTTATTGCAACTTCATTCAAAGTTTGTTTCACTGGCAAAGAAAAAGCTTCATTTTTTAATTCTTTTAAAGAATCTGCAACAACAGATCCACGTGATAATATATTTCGTGCATTTTCCGCATCTTCATCTGCAATAAAAAGCCTACGTTGCGCATTTTGCAACCTTTTCTTAGCCCGCCCCAATTTTTCATTCATAGAATCTATTTGCGCTTCTGTCTTTAAAATTTTAGAAGCAGATTGTTTAGTAGGTTCTTTGCCTATATCTTTTTTCTGTTTAGATACTTTTAAGCGCAATTCTTTCAATCTAACCTGCAATTCCTTAATTGTCTCATTTGTTTTTAATATCGTATCTCGTGCCTTATTAGAATTTGACTCGGCCACCGACAACCTCTCTGCAGCAGCTTTACGAACAAAAGTATCCCTTGTTACAATTAAATCATCAAGTGCCTGTTTAAAATCGTCACCGTTTTCAAAAGCCTTTATCAGTTTTTCATATTTATCCAAACCGCTATATTCAATATCAAGTTTTTGATATTTATTATCTTTTTTGGGTCTAACACTTTCTAAATCAACCCCATAGTCATTAGATAAAATATCATCCCACTTTCTATTACCGACCCGATCCAATACCAATAAAACATTTGGTTTTATATCCCCAAGCGTTTTATCCAGGATAAAAATCAACTTTCCTGCCGGATCATAAAACGCCTGCAAGCTGTTCCCTGAAATTTCATAATTTTTGGACGTAAGGTAAGACATAAATTCTCTCTCGCTTTTATATATTTAATTTTCCATATTATTTTTTCTTAGGTGGCGTAAACTGATAGGCCTGTTTACAATGTTCATAACAATATGGCTTGCCCACAAAAACAGGTTCTCCACAAAAATGAAAATTTTCTGAATCAGGATCCCCAATAGGCCATCTGCATTGATTTGGTTTTAAATTCGCCATTTCTAAAGAATGTTGAATAATCCTTTGATGCATTGCTAAATTTTTATTTAACGCTTTTGTACTATTTACCCCAGATTCTTTTTTCCCATTATTTTTGGTTTCTTCTTTTACAACAGGAACCTTTTTTGCATTTGCTGATTTAGCAGCCGTACTTGTTGACGCTTTTTGCGATTTTGCGCCAGACTTTTTTGTTACAGGCTTTTTTGGAATCTTTTCTCCGGTGGCAGAAGAGTTAACACCGCCCGCTTTTAAATTCCATCCAAGTCTATTTAACTTACCAACAACGGCGTTTTTTGACATTCCTAAGCGCTTACCAATTTCAGAAGTTGACAACCCCTTACCAGTAAGAGCTTTTAATTTTTTTAATGTGGCGTTATCCCAACCTTTACTCATTTTAAAAAATCCTTGTTATTACTATCGATATAATTGTAGCATAGTTTCGAATCGAAAGGCAAGGGGGAAAAATATGTTTTATCATATATTTTTTATACTTTTATTACTTATTGCACTTTTTTGTACTTATGCAATTGCGAGAAACGACTTTCACAGACAAATAATACCCGACATATACCTATTTCCATTGCTTATAATCGGTTTATTGATAACAAACTTCTTTCCATGGCCAATTTCAGCCCAAGAAGGTGTTATTGCGGCAGCTTTTGGGTATACAATATCTGCAATAATAGGCGCAACATTTAACAAAATCTTTAAAAACAAAAAAGAAAAAATCGATAGTCCAATAGGAATGGGCGATATAAAACTTATCAGTGTCGGGGGAATATGGCTGGGGGCGACAGGGCTTTCTATAGCACTTATAATAGCATGCGTTTCAGGTTTTATGTGGGGAAAACTAAAAAAAATTCGTTTTATACCTTTTGCCCCATTCTTTATATTCGGTAGTTTTTTATCTTTTATTGCTATAATGTTTTTGATATAATAAAGTCAAATCCTTAAGGGAATTAATGGGACAGGGAATGAGAAAGCAAAACATTTTTAAGATTATATTTTTATTAGCCTGCATGCCAAACGCTGTTATGGCAACAGAATTTCCTAGCACGACACAACCATTATCAAAATATGGTCAAATTCAAAATGTTCAAAATTATTCATCTAACCCTTTTTGGACCCCGGACAGCCCATATAATCTACGCATGCCGGTTCCTGTATATGTTCAGGGCACAGATGTAGATACTGGTGATTGTCAAAGGGTTGTTTCTGCCTTGATAACAACATATTGCTCTACAAGAAATAACTGTTTAGGAATCAGCATAGAAGACGCCCGCCCAACACTTACAGTACAACTTGCAAGTATACCAGGTCACAATTATGTAACACCTTGCAGCGGGTACATTGATACAGCATTTGAGACATATAAAAAAGAAAATGCCATAGCTGCGCCTACCGGTAAAACAGTAGCATTTCCTAGTGCAACGATGCCGAACCTTAATGCGAACCAACAAGAAGTGAATTTTAATATTTTACAACCGCAGCAAGCACCAAATTGGGCGGTTGAAATGAAAGAACGCGAACAAGAATTAGAACAGATGCAATCTCAAAATGCTGCTGGAACAAATCAGGTTATAAAGATGGATTTTCCGACAACTTTTGCGGACTTATCTTTTACAGAAAGACAACAAGTTTTAAAAGAAGGTTATCAACCATATGCAGGCAAATCGGCATATGTAATTCCGAATTTTAACTTTCAAAAGCTTATGGAAACAGATCCAACAACGTACGAAAACCGCGAAGAAGCCTATTGTAAAAAAGAACTAAACAAGATTGCTATTTTGGACAAAGATTTACAAACAATACAAAACTGCCGTGCAAACCAACTACCAGTAGTTGACTGTATAAGTAGATTACAAGGGCAATATTAAAATGAAATCATACAAAAAATTTGGATTTTTTATTGGTAGCTTCATCATTTGCGGGATATTTGCAAATCATGCAAACGCACTTATGTGGAACGACCCTGGTATTATACCCGTGCAAAATAAAAACGGTCAATGGGTAGATCAAAAAACAAACCGTTTTATAAACGTTCAAGGTATGGACACAGGGAAAACAGCAAGTACTGCTAATACGTTATCTAGAGTCGGCAGGGTTTCCGGTGGTGCAGTTGGTGTCGCACTAGGAACAGCAGGGGTAATAGATTCCGTTTCTGGTCAAAAAGAACACTCTTGGGGAGATGTTTTAGAAGGAACCATTAGTGGAGGAATAGCCGCGGCCAGTGGCGCAAGTGCACTAAACGCATTTGTTGGCGTCGGAAACTTGGCCTATGCGATAACCGTCGCATCTGGTGCTTTGGTTGGCGGCCTTGTTGCTGGTTCCCAATTATTTTCCGAAACAGATTGTTTATATGATCCAGTTACTACTAAATATACTTGTTGTCATACACAATTTAACAAGGGTAAACGATATGCAGATATTGGCGAATATATGTTCTGCAGCAAAGCACAACAAGATGGAACAGAAGTCATTTTTAAACCTGCAGTCCGTCGATGCGTACAAGGGAATATGAATAACAAAGATTCATGGTCTGGGGAAAAAGCCAGTTGGTTTGCAGGACTGTGGAAAGACGACTTTTGGACCCCAGAATGTGAAGTTCGTATATGTGATAATGTTTTGCCACAATCTGGAATTGATGAGTACATTGATTATACGCCAGATAAAGAACATTTTTGCTGGAACTGGGATTGTATAAATGGATATACACGTTCTGGTAATACATGTATAAAATCGGATGGTACAACAGTTGAACCACAAAAAGATGATTATGATTCTCTTGTAAAAAAGATTCAGGCTGAAAAGAATAAAATACTACAAGAATGCGGAAAATATCAAAACAACAACACAGCAAAATAAATGCTAAAATTTTGTATATTATGTTTTTTGATTATATATCCAATAGCTTCGTTTAGTGAAGAGTCTCAGATTCCAACATCAACAAATTTATACCAACAATTCGACGAAAAAATTACAACAGATTGTCCCAGTGAAGTTTTCGCAACGGCATTATATAAAACATCTGACATGGTATCAGAAACGGATTCAGAAACAAAAATTCAACAATGGATTTATCAAACATTTCGAAATAAAAATGTTTTAGAAAAAGTTTTAGCCTGTCCAGAATTTACGACTCTCGCCGACGAAGAAACAATTTCTTTTTCACCGATAGAATACACATTCCCAGAAGGCCGACAAATAATAATAAATTACGAGACACAACCAAAAATTTTAAAACAGCATTTAACATTAGCAACGAAAAGGAATCTTTCTGATAGTTCACCTAATCCTTTTATAGGTTATCCGGAAGACGCTTCAATATGGACAAATACAGATCCAGCTTGGTATTCCATAATGGTAGTAGAAGCCGGCTCTTTGAAAGATTTTGTCGGTCCAAATAAAAGCAATACAATTTCTATGAAATATATAAATGATAACATAGATAAAATTTACCCAAAAGGAGCAGGTTGCACCAGCAAAAGCGCGCTAGCAAGCGACAATGACATAATAAATATTGCAATGCACGATACAGTAAATATAACATATGACACAAACGATTATTATGTTGCTGGTGATGCAAATTTACAGTGGATTTCTTATTTAGAAATTGGACTAGATGTAGCAATAACAATTGCTACGTTCGGTAGCGGTGCTGTTATTTTGGGTACAACCAAAGCTGCACGTGCATCACGTACCCTAAAAAACCTTAGTGCCACACTAAAAACACTTAATCAAACAGATGCGGTTCGTGATTACATAAAATTGTCACAACAATACGCACGCGCAACAGAAGAATTAAAAACAATAGATAGGGCAAAAGACGCGGCAACCTATGCCCGTAAATCAGAAGAAATAAATAATTTATCTAATACTATCAAAAACTTAGAAAACACAGATGATACTATACGCCAATATAAGCAAGTAAGCGATACATTCACAACTCTTAATCAATATCGTAGAAATTTACGTTTATTACGTCCTGCCCAAAGGGGAAATATTATTGCCAGAACGTGGCGCGCATTTAAATCTGCAAATACAGGTGGTAAAGAATTAAGAAGTGCCTCTCGCATCGCACAAAGTGGTACTTTATCTAGTCGTGTACGCGATTGGCTATTTCAATCTAGTCTTGCCAATATAGGCGCATTAGCAAAACTGGAAGAGGGAGGCGGTTTATTATACGGGGCCATCAAATTTGTTGGTGGTATGTATGACTGGACAGAAACAAGTACAGGCGATTTTACAAATGATATAGAATTTAAACCATTAACATTATTATCCGCTGACGATTTAATAGGACAAGAAAATGTTATAAATCACGGTATGTGGCTTATGTGGTTAGGTAACGCGTTTAACGCCGCTGATGACGATGCTGCTTTTTTACAAGCCATGGATTTCGCAAATAAATTTCATTATAACATTGAACAAACACAAGAAAATACAGGACGTAACGATTGTAACGTTGATATTTATGTTGTTAGACCAGTTATTAGAAACCCCGGTACAGAAAGTGCAGAATTATATTACCTTATAATGAATGATAAACCATGGACTACAACAACCGAATAATTCATTGTATAGAACATTTACCCATTGTTTTTTTATTTCAAACTTTTATAATATAAATAAACGAAGGAGGACACATTATAATGAAAAAATTATTATTTTTATTATTAATCATACCATTATCCATTGGTAGTGCCGACGCTTATCAAATTTTATCATCTAAAGAATTGGGAAAAAACGAGGCAAAGAATCAAAATGTTGTTGTTAAATGTACAACAGACACAGGCAAAGTTTCTAATCAAACTTGTTCTCTAAGACGCTACGCAAAATGTACGGGAACCGGAGAAAACAAAAAATGTAATGGTTGGCAACCTTGGCAAGATTTAAGAAATCCCAACAAAAAATATTCTGATTGGCGCAGTGCAGCATCTGCATGCTGTCGTGCGAAAGGTTTAAGATAAAAAAGCTCGTTATAACGAGCTTTTTTTCTTACATAACACATTATAAATATTAAAAAACGAAGTTAAAATCGACAGTTATTCTGGTGGGGATAGTGGGACTCGAACCCACACGGTTGCAATAACCAAAGGATTTTAAGTCCTCAGCGTCTACCATTCCGCCATATCCCCTGCAACCTTTAAACACTGGTGGAGCTGATGGGACTCAAACCCACGACCTCTACGATGCGAACGTAGCGCTCTATCAACTGAGCTACAACCCCACTATGGTGGGCATAAGAAGATTTGAACTTCCAAGGTATTACTACCACTAGTACCTGAAACTAGCGCGTCTACCAATTCCGCCATATGCCCACAAAACTCTGTGCATAATAACTCAACTTATAATATTTTGCAACAAGAAAAATTTTAAATTTCCCTATATACCGGCTTTTTATTCCAGTATAAAATCAATAAAAGATTTAAAATTTTTTATATTTTTACTTGCTCTAAAAATCCCAATTTTGCTAACATTCATGTAGAGATGAAAAAAATTTTAGCATTTATATATTGTTTTATGACCTGCATAGGCTTTGCCAATGCTGCGGTTCGTGATGAAAATGCCACAGAAAGACAAAGTATAACCAATAACACCCAAACTCAAAATCGTAATAACACTTCAACACAAACAAACAATCGTTCAGCAACAGTTGTTTCTAGATCAAGTTTAACAACCGCAACGAAGCCAAGAGTTACATCAGAAAAACAAACTACTAATCTTAGATCCTCATCTACTGTCACAAACACTAGCACTGCAAGGACTGCGACAACCCCATCTTCTAACACTAGATCAACGACTGTATCCCGAGACACTACAAAAACCAATGGTACAAGAACACAATCGCAAAATATAGTATCTAGAGCGGCTATAGATCAAACATCTTCTGTTATAACAGGAACGAAGACGGGTGCAGAATACGAAAAATGCAAAACGGCATATTTCACATGTATGGATCAATTTTGCCAACTTAAAAACGATGATTATCGTCGTTGTTCTTGTAGCAATCGTGTATTTGAATTATCAGAAATTCGTGAAGTAATGCAAGATGCCAGCGAACAACTTACAGTATTTACAGAAAATCTTGATGTTGTAGGAATGACTGCGGCACAAGCGACGGCCATGAAAACCGCAACAGAAGGAGAGAACGCTTTAACTTCAGACACTTCTGCATCTAAAGCGCTATTACAAGCTATAATGAATTCTATTCGGGGAGAAGATTCAACTGTCGGTGGAAAATTTTCTGACTTAAACAGTATAAATATAGCTTTTAATACCAATACGGCATTTGGTAATCTAGACGCGGGTCAAACGATCGCTACTTATGACGGCCAAAACTTATATAGTGCCGTATATCCACAGTGTAGGGAAGCCGTAAAGGCAGATTGCACAGATGCACAATTGCAACGTGCCGTGACGGCATACTTAATGGCAATAGAACAAGATTGTAATACTGTTGAAAGCGCATTAGAACAACAGCAAAAAGAAATGAAATCTGCGGTTAGAGAAAGCAGTGCTTTACTTGATTTAGCGCGCGTAGAAAATCGCCAAAAACACAATTCAGACGATATGGCAAGCTGTCTTGCAAATGTAGAATCAGCGATATTAAGTGAAGAAGTTTGCGGTTCAAATTACCATAAATGCTTAGACAATGGGGAGTTCATAGATGTTTCAACCGGTGCACCTATTGAAGGTGTAGAAAATTTCTATGAGCTTGGCAAACTTTTAACTTTTGCAGACGGAGTAGATGCATCCGATCAAAAATTATCAAAAATTTCTGCGAATCGCATATTCGTTCAAAATTTTGAAAAAAAAGTAAAAAAATTTGCGGAACCCGCCCTTGATAAATGTACAGAACTGGCGGATGACGTATGGGATGAATATCTAGATAAAGCTTTATTAGAAATTTACTATGCACAACAATCAAAGGTAAATGAAATAAAAGAAGGCTGTTTTGATTTGGTTTCTTCTTGTTACATGAAAGGAGAAGCCGCTTTAACAGAAGCAATGAAAGATTTGATCGGAGATAATGCTGTAATATTACAACCAGATAAAATAACACTATCTACAGAATTATGCCAAGATTACATAAACTCTTGTAATATGATGTTTTATGAACAATCTGGGAAAGACATAATTACAGATTATGTAAACAATAGAAAAGACACAGACACTTTAACCGCATGTCGCGCTGTTTTACAACAATGCTTTACAAAATTTGGTGGCAGTAGTTATGAAAACTTTTACTATCCATATAGTGGATTATTTACGAAAGGCAACGCCCTTAGTTGGTTTACATTATATGAATACGAATACGATGAAAACAACGAATTAGTACAAACTAAGATAGTATCAGAATGTGCAAAACAGCTTACAGAAATTGCATCTTGCAATTCTCCAGAAATTATAGAAAAAGCATTTGGTGGATTTGATGTAATAACCGCCAGCAAAGCTAGTCAAAATAACGAAATTGTTTATTATTTAGACAAAAATGGTCAATATAATGGAACCGACGAGAACTATAAGAAATACGGTTTACTTGGTTTAGAAAAAGAAATAATAGACAATGGAACAGAACAATATGTCTTAGCTCATCATGTACCACGTTCTACGGGTGTCGCAACTGAACTATATTATCAAATTATCGATATGCTTTCTACACAATGCGAAAATCTTCAAGGAAGATTCTTAGAATTACAATTCATAAAAACTTCTTTATACACCGAAAAAAATTTATGTGTATCAAACTTTAAAGATTCGAATGAATACGGTGGCGGCAACGGTACACTTGATTTAACAACCATCTATTCTATCGGTAAAAACGAAAACATGTGTCCACGAGATTATGAATTAAACGTAGACATACAGTCTTGGGGGGCTTGTTTATGCTGGGAAAACGGTGGCAGACGCAGTAAATACGGTCAAAGCACGAAATGCGTAGCAGCAATACCTGTAAACGAAAACGCGAATGATGCAAAATGCAATTTAGAAACAGGAGAATCCCAATATAAACTCTTTAGTGGCATGAAACCAAGTATAAATCAGTGGTGCACAAAAGAAATATCTTCTTCAAATCAAGTTTGTCCTTTAGAAGGTACAGAATCTGAAGGTAGCCCAGGGTTATGCATACAAAGTACAGACCAAACAGAACCTCCTATAGAAAATTTGCCCGAAGGTGTGCAACTATAAAAACATTGATCATATATGTTTTTTCAAATAAAAAACAATAAAATTTTATTTTTAAGATCTTAATTTATATATATCGTTTGCAATCAATTTACCTGGAACACCTTCTGGTCTCCTCCATAAATTGTCTGCCAATTGCAACTCCGATATCATTTTTTTTCTAACCGCAGGTATGGTCAACTGTTGAAAAGCACTCAATACATTTTCTACTGTTGCATCACCGCCCAAATATTCAGGATATATACTACGATTCAATAAAATATTTACCAAAGAAACCCATTTTACTTTTATCAACAATCTTCCAATCCAAGTAGTTATACGATTCATTTTATAAACAACAATTGCAGGTATATGTAACATAGCAAGTTCTACAGAAACCGTACCACTTGCCACAATTGCAATATAAGTTTTTGAGTAAATATCATACCTAGATTTTGCAGGCACTAATTCTGGTTTTACACGCCAATTTTTTATATGTTTTTTTATATAATCATCCGTTGTTTCTACCGTAGGAATAATAAACTTATACCCCGTATAACCATCTGTTATTAACCTTTCTACAATACTCTGCAAAAGTGGCATTAATTTTTTTACTTCTGACATTCTACTTCCGGGTACTAAAGTTATAACTTTATCTTTATCGTTTTTTATAACATTATTTTTATAATCATAAACTATATCAGAAATCGGATGTCCCACAGCAACAGTATCTAAACCATACTTCGTAAAATACGGCAATTCGAAATCAAAAAACGCATAAAGTTTATCAAAGATTTTTGCGTATTTTTTTGCTCTTCCTTCACGCCATGCCCACACTTGTGGAGCCACAACATGATAAAAGCGCAACCCATTTTTAATAAGTTCTTGTCCTATAACAGATTTTCTCAATTTTTTTATAACAGATTTTGCAAAACCAGGAGAATCGATCGTTAAAACAACATCAGGTTTTTCTGATATTATGCTATCTACGGTTTGTTTAATTCTTATAGAAAGAGTTTTTACATTGCTAAGGACTTCTACGATTCCCATAACAGCCAAATCAGACATAGGGAACAAAGAATTTAATCCGGCGGAAATCATATTTTCACCGCCAATACCAACAAATTCTACATCGGGCATTTCACGCATTATCCGCGCTCCCAAAACGTCACCAGAAACTTCACCCGCAATTATAAAAATCTTTATGTGTTTATTCCGCATTTTTTGAAGTGCCAATTCCACGTTTAGAACGATTTTCTATAAAATCTATGGCATCCATTGCATATTTATTATTTTTCACTTCTTTGCGAACTTTTGCAAGTCGCTCTGAAACGGTACCCTCTGTTTCGCGAAATACTGCTGCATAAACTGAATGAATAGCATGCATATCTTCATTAGTAAAGCCGTGACGCATCAAACCGACACGATTTATTGTACGGTATACCGCACGTGGCGTTCCATCATAAATAGCATATGGTAAAACATCATTACCAACACCAGACATACCACCAATAAATGCATTCCTACCAATGCGCGCAAATTGCAAAACCATCACTCCGCCAGACAAAATCGCAAAATCTTCGACTTCTACGTGTCCTGCAACCTGTACAAGATTAGACATAACGACACTATTGCCTATTTTACAATCATGCCCAACATGCGCATTTACCATAATTTGACAATCATCCCCTATAACAGTACCGTCAGAAGCAGGTGTTCCAGAATGGATTGTGACATATTCTCGTATTTTGCAACGTTTACCTATACGCAATCCAGTCATCGTATTTTCATCTTGCCATTTTAAATCTTGGCTCATAACCCCCAAAACAGCGAAAGGATAAACAATTGAATCGTCTCCAATAGATGTTTTTCCATCTATAACGACGTTTGAAACCAATTCAACTCTGTCACCAAGAACAACATTTGGACCTATGATACAATATGGTCCTATTTTACAATCTGCACCTAACACAGCACCTTCATGAATTATCGCAGTTGGATGAATCATAATTTATACCTACTTTTATGAAATATTTCGTGTAAATAATATATTATAAGTATATAAATTTGTACTAAATAAATATAACAAATTATAACAGAAATTTTATTTGTTTCCAAAAGTTTGATTTTGGTAAACTAACCCAAAGCAATATTCCTATAGACGTTATTACCGGCATTACTGTTAAAGTTCCGAAAGCAACCAATGTAATTGCGAACATTTTATCTGCTAATAAAGAATTTTTTTCTTTCAAATGACATATTGACAGCGCGAACATAAAGAACAAAACTAAAAGCCCCCCCAAAAAAATTGGTATAGACTCTGTCAAAATAAATAATGCTAAACATAAAACTGAAATGAAACGAAGTAACCATTTCAATTTAATATACACAGATGTTTTTAGACCTTTTGAAGGAATATTACGCAAAGCAACCGTTGCGACAACCGTCGCACCGACCAAAAATATTGCTAAAGAATGAAATATCGTAAGTCCCCCTAATTGACCAAATCTAAAAAACTCTGGCTGCATTAATATAGCAACAGTGGTTGAAATAATTACCAATAAAGTTCCAGGAATGGATCGCATTTCACATCTAGATAGCCTTCCAAAAATCAATCCTGTAATAATAGCACCTATCTGTAATATCGGTCCCCACCAAGAGTGCAGATCTGAAATTGCTATTAAAAATAAAGCCGATAAGATAAAAATTATAACTCCTGTTTTTTTTGCACGCGTAAGATTTTTAAAATCCGAAAATTTCATTTTATGAGAATGAGATCCAATAAACAAAGACGCAACAAAAGATATTGCAGCAATCAAGAACGGCAAAACAGTTACATTATCCCTTAAAACGCTATAATTTCCACCAAACAATATCAACCATACTAAAGTCATAAAAACAACAATAAAAGAAAACCGAGAAACAAGATCTGACTTATCAACCCAACCAATTTTTTCTAAAAAATACTTACCGCAATAATAAACCATAAAAAATAAAGGGACAGACAAAATTCCCCACCATAAAAAAGCGGGGGCAGACAACGCTGCATTATTAAACGCACTAACTGCACTTTGCACAATAATAGATTCATCAAACATAAACTTGCCTTTTGATTTTATTGAATTATTATATAGCCATGATTCAAAAACAAGAAATTTTTACCTTGCTAGATGGTAAAGTTCTTATCCATCGTGGCGTATACAATCCGACTTCCGACGCAGTTTGGTTGGCATCTTTCTGCCCTAAAAATATTAAAACTGTTCTTGATGTAGGAATAGGTACTGGCGGAGCATCCCTGTGTTTACTTACACATATACCGCAAGCAAAAATCATGGGTATTGATAATTCTTCAGAACGACTGGCAGAATGTGCTAAGAACATAGAACTAAATGGCAAATCTATAGAACTTATAAAAAATGATATTTTTTATTGGAAAACAGAAAAAACATTTGATTTGGTTATATCAAACCCTCCTTATTTTAAGGGAACACCGGCCAAACATGAGGCACATCACAATGTCGATCTATCTTTGTGGGTAAAAAAATCAATTGCAAGAGTTCGACCAAGAGGTTACTTTTGCGTAATCGTAGACACCAGCGCATCTGGAGAAATAATTGCTACAATGCAAGAACAATGCGGTGACATAAATATATTTCCTTTATTCGGTTCAAAAACAACTGCTGAAAGGGTTCTCATTCGTTGCAGAAAAGGCACAAAAACAGGAACCACTTTATATAAAGGGCTATCAATGAACGATGAGGCAATCTTACGGGACGGCTTGACTATTGAAGCTGCATTGTCTAGACTTAGCTAAACATGATAAATTTTATAACAAGATATTTTTCATCTCTATGGGCACTGATTACTTCACCGTTTCGTGCATTATGGAAGCTTGTCTGTAAAATATTTCCGCCTCGAGAATTTACTGTAATGGATACCCCGCGTGGAAACGTTTATACTTTCAAACAAAGCAGCTTTTGGCGTTTCACAAAATTCTGTGGAAAAATCGGTCTTATAATATGGGCAACTTGGTCAACATATGTTTTTTTATATCACAGACCGCTATTACAAAAACGAACCGACCAATTAGAAGAGGCAAAAGCTTTACACACAAGACAAATGACAGATTTACAGGTATATCTAAAAAAATATAATGATTTAACGCACAATCTAAATGTGATAGACGATAAGATATTAAATACGAAAGAAATATCAGATAAAGAAAAAGAAAATCTGATGAATGAACGAATAAAAACATGGGGCGAACTTGACTTTTTACGAACTCGTTTAAATGAGATGCTAACAAACGAAGATTATACAGCAGAATACACGAAACTATCTGAACTATCTACCGAGTTTGAACTTACCCGTGCAGAGAATGAAGAATTAAAGAAAAGAAATGCACAAATAGTAGAAGCAATGCAAAAAATAAACGAAGCCGACACACAAATAATATCAATAGTATCAAAATTAACCTCAGAAAACACAGAAGAACTACGTGGACACATAAAAAACATAAACTCTACAATAGCATCTTTGGGACTGACACAAAAAAACCTGATAAAAAATGCGAATAAATATACTAATCCTTTTGTTGGCGCTTCTTTCAGTCCACTTGAAATAGATAAAGACCTAGACCCCAAATATAAAAAACTTGCCGAAGATCTTGAGTTATGGCACGGCCTAGCGAAATTGAATACCATATTACCGCTGGGGGCACCTGTGGAAAAGGCCAGAATAACGTCAAATTATGGGATGCGGAATGATCCGTTTACGGGTGAATTAAAAAGACATCGTGGAATCGATTTTGCCGGTAAAATAGGTACGGAATTGATGGCGGTCGCACCGGGACGTGTTATCTCAGCGGGCGAACGTGTAGGCTATGGAACAACAGTTGAAATAGATCATGGTTTAGGTTTTACAACATTATATGCACATTTATCTCAAATAACAGTATCTCGTGGTGATTGGGTAAGACCGGGTACGGTTGTTGGTCTTGGAGGCTCAACGGGACGATCAACAGGTCCACATCTACACTATGAAATTCGGTATAAAGGGGTTCCTTTTGACCCATCAAAATTCATAAAGGAATAATAAAATGCTAGCATTTACAAACTCGAAAGAAAAAACATCACCGACAATAATAGGGGCAGGCTGTCATTTAACAGGCGACATAAAAACAGACCACATTGTTCAGGTACATGGTAGTATTACAGGAAATATAACGGCAGAAACCGTGGTCATAGGTCGTGGAGGCAAAGTCATAGGTAAAATAATTGCGTCGACTCTTTTCTTACATGGATCATTAGAAGGCCCTGCAACAGTAAACATAGCCAATGTATTTAGCAACGCACAAATGACAGGGACATTATCATACAACACGTTAAATATAACAGGAAATACAGGTTTAGATTGTAAATTAGCAAAAAGAAAGGATAAAAAAAATGAATAAAACCGTATCAAAGGTATATGTCGCATCTGATCACCGCGGAGTAGGGTTAAAATTATACTTAATAGAAATGCTTACGGCAGCTGGTTATACTGTTGTTAATCTTGGGGTAGACGACCCAAACACGCAAGTAGACTTCCCAGATATCGCAAAAAAATTAGCAGAATCAATGGAAAGCGATACAAAATCTCGTGGAATTTTAGTTTGTGGCACTGGTGCAGGCATGGAAATCGCAGCTAATAGATACCGTCACCTTCGCGCTTCACGCTGTGAAAGACCAGAACAAGCACGTGATGACAGATTCCATGATGACATAAATGTTTTGGCACTGGCGGCAGATGATATTGATATAGAAATGGCTTTTTTATGCGCACAAGCTTTCTTAGAAAGTCCATTTGACGCAATAGAACGTCGCATTCGTAGAATTGAAAAAATATCGTAAAAACAATCAAATAAACAAATTAAAAAAACGCCCATTCGGGCGTTTTTTTATTTCTTAACAACAAAATTTACCATTCTATTTGGCACAACAATTGTTTTTATAATTTCTGCGCTCTCCAACTTTTTTGCGGCAGCATTTTTTGCGGTTTCTATTAATTCTGCTTCTGAGATAGATACAGGAACTTGGAAATCTGCTGCACGTTTACCGTTCACAGAAACAACCATTGTCACAGTTGTTTTTTCCAGTTTTGCCGCATCATATTTTGGCCATGGTTGAAATACCAGCATATCTTTATGTCCTAGTTTTTCCCACAATTCTTCTGTTAAATGTGGTGCAAAAGGATTTAATACCTGAACCAAAACTTCATAAGCAGGGCGGGGCATTTTACCGCTAAATGCGTTCAAATACTCCATCATTGCAGAAATAGCAGTATTAAAGCGCATATTTTCAAGCCTTTCTGTCATATCCGCAATTAACTGATGCATTAAACGTTCTTGTTCTGCTGTCATAGGTTCATCGGATAAATTATCTGCCATACTTTCGACACGTTTCAAGAAACGTTGCACGCCCGCCAGCGCACCTTCTGACCAATTAACATTGGAATCCCACGGTCCCAAAGATAACACTGTCACACGCGCCGCGTCTGCGCCAACCGCGTCAACCATTTCATCTACTTGGAATCCATTTCCAGAAGATTTAGACATCTTTTTACCGTCAGTTCCCATCAACAAACCATTTGTTGTTCTCTTTTTATAAGGCTCTGGAGTAGTCACCAAACCTAAGTCAAACAATGCCTTATGCCAAAAACGAGAGTAAATCAAGTGGCGCGTATTATGCTCATTTCCGCCATTATAGTGATCAACAGGCATCCACTTTTCCTGTTGGGCTTTGGAACAAAACGCATCATTATTATGTGGGTCTAGATAACGCATATAGTACCAAGAAGACCCCGCCCATTGTGGCATAGTGTCTGTTTCACGACGTGCCACACCACCACACTTAGGACAAGTAGTATTAACCCAATCTGTTGCACGTGCCAACGGGCTTTCCCCATCATCTGTTGGTCTATAATCTTCCATATATGGTTGCATCAAAGGTAATTCAGATTCTGGGACAGGTACCCAACCACATTTTTCACAATATACTAGTGGAATAGGTTCACCCCAATACATCTGACGTGAAAAACCCCAATCACTCATCTTAAACCGAGTTTTTGGGCGCGCAAAACCTTTTTCTTCACCGAACTTAATTGCTGCCGCGATAGCATCTGCTTTATTCATACCGTTCATAAAACCAGAGTTTATATGTTCGCCATCACCTTCCCAAACCTTGTCTGGTTCACCACCTGCAATAACAGGAATTATATTGATATTAAATTTCTTAGCAAAATCCCAGTCACGTTCATCATGTGCCGGCACTGCCATAATTGTACCATGCGCATAATTAACCAAAACATAATCTGCAACAAAGACAGGTATTTCGTCCCCAGTATAAGGATTTTTTGCCATAATACCTTCTAGTTTTACACCTGTTTTATCTTTTGTAACATCAGTTCTATCAAATTCTGATTTGGCAGCAGATTCTTTAATGTATGCACGAACTGCATCTGCATTTGTTATTTTACCTTCATCCAACCATTTTGCTAATAATTTATGTTCTGGTGCGATAGCGCAGAAAGTAACCCCAAATATTGTATCTGGTCTAGTTGTGTAAACAGTCATTTTATCTTCGCCGACCATAAAATCAACATCTGCACCAGTAGATTTACCAATCCAGTTGGTCTGATCCCGCTTTACACGTTCTGGATAGTCAACCAACGCCAAATCATCTAACAAACGTTGTGCATATTTTGTAATTGCCAGATTCCACTGCATTTTTTCGCGAATTTCAACTTCACCATGGCAACGATTACACTTACCGTCCTCCAATTCTTCATTCGTTAAAGTAGTACGACAATGCGGGCACCAATTCATAGGCAACATAGATTTATAAGCCAACCCCGCATTAAAGAATTGAATAAACATCCATTGAGTCCACTTGATAAATTCTGGGTCAGAAGTTGCAACCTGAGAATTCAAATCAATAGACCAACCCATTTCTAACATATTTTTTGTAAATTTCTGGACCAAATCTTTTACAACAACAGAAGGGTGCTTGCCGATTTTTGTGGCATAGGCCTCAGCAGAAATTCCCAAAGAATCGAAACCCAGGGGGTACAATACATCATATCCCTGCATACGACGAAAACGCGCCATTACATCGCAGCCAGTATAATTTAACATGTGACCACCGTGCAAACCAGTACCAGACGGGAAGGGGAATTCCGCCAACATGTAGAAAGGCTTTTTTACCCCGTCATTTTTAGGTGTAAAGACCGCTTCATCTTTCCAACGCTTTTGCCATTTTGCTTCACGTTCTTTGATTTTATTTGTATCTTCTGCCATTTTTATTACCTACTATTTTTTATAATAAAACACGTAAATTTTATACATAAGTATCGATAAATTCAAGACTTTTAAACCAAATCAGATTAAAAATCTTTACGCGCGAACCGCATACATAAGATATTCTACATTGCCACTGCCACCAAGAATAGGGGACTCTATAACACCTTGACAGACAAACCCAAATTTTTCAAAGGCTTCAACAACTTTTCTTATTGCATTTTGTCTATCAGCATCAGATTTTATAACCCCGCCAAACTTGGCTGCAATTTCACGTGCAACTTCAAATTGCGGTTTAATAAGTGCAATAATCTGTTTCGCCCCCCACTGGGGCAAACAATCGACAATATTCACCAAAGAAATAAAAGACACATCTATAACAATTAAATCAACCTTTTCGATAGGTTTTAAATTTCTTATATCTGTTTGTTCCAAAGAAACAACACGTACATCGTTGCGCAAATCCGATATTAACTGCCCCGTTCCTACATCAACTGCAAAAACTTTTTTTGCACCATGATTTAACAAAACTTCTGTAAAACCTCCAGTGCTAGCACCGACATCAAGACATATGTAACCGGTTGGATTTACTTTAAAAAACTCGAGAGCGCACTCTAATTTCAAGCTTCCTCGCCCCGAAACATATGGCAGATTACCGCCATAAATCTCATCATCTATCACAACCTGCTGACTAGGCTTTTGCGCCACACGCCCATTTACCAAAACCAAGCCACCTTTTATAGCGGCAACTGCTTTCGCACGCGTTGGATAAATGTTTCTTATAACTAACTCTTGGTCTAATCTCATAATAAAAAGATTATACATCAGTAAAAAAGGAAATCAATAAACAAGAAACTTTAAATAATTAAATAATAAATCAAGAACAATTTCCGATAAAATTTATACCATTTATTTATAATAATAATACTAACACAAAATATAATCTTTACATAATAATACATTGTTTTTACCAATATTATTTAAAAAGCAAATTAAGTAATTAAATATCACACTTTTATAAAACAACCTATATTTTTCATAAAAAAAACATTTTCCTACACAATTTTTACAGAGCCACATAAAAAAGCACCAAAAAAACGCAGAAATCCGGAGTTTTTAAACAAAAAACAGGACAAAAACCGTAAAAAAAGCAAAACAATACTTAATTTAGCAACAAAAATCGACCAAAAACCACATTTTAACAGCAGGGCACCCACAAAATAACACCGCAAAAAACCAGCCCCCCAACAACTTTTCTTACAACAGGAATACATAATTAAACTTATTTATAGCAATAAAAACAAAAAGATATTTTATTTATTAAATAAATAAAATTAATTTTTAAAACAGATTTGTAATAACAATTTTAATTCTGATGGTTCTATGAAAAAACCATTTTGATTTGACCCCCGAACAAATTTCTGCAATAATGAATGAGAGAAATAAATATTTATCTCTTAGAAAAAAGTAAGCGAGTTTAACACAGGACGTATAACAAATATATTATGTTTATACTTTATTTTTTAACACATAAGTATACATAATATACATTATACGCCTTTGTGATATCCTACTCTTTCTCATTTTCAATCAAAATAAAACCGAGCCCTTTAAAACGGTGCCCAACCTTATAATTTCACACAAAAATTAAAAATATATTACTCCATAAAAACACTTACACGACAACAAATTAAACATATTTATAAAAAATACCGGATCTAAAAACATTTCAATTTTTTATATAATTCTATCTAACTCACATAATTTATACCAATTTACATAAGCCTAAAATGCATCTATAAAAACCACAAAAACATTTATAACTACATACAACATGTGTTTATAAAAACTTTTAACATACACTATTATTAGTTTGTTATTATTTATAATTTTATTTTTATAAAGAACGAAGAATTTATACATTTGTGCTTTTTAAATAAGCCCGCAACGCATTTAAAACTTTATCTAAAGTTTTCCTTAGAGACTCATCTTTTGTAACAACTGTTATATTCGCTTTTGCATATATTCCATAGCGTTCTTCTATCAATTGCGCTAAAATTTTTCTAGCATCTGTATGCAATAATTGCGGCCTAGTATCACGTGAACGAGTTCTTTTTACCAATAACTCTAAATCCGCCTTCAACCATATAGTAATGGCCTTATTTAAAATAATTTCCCTTACCGCTGGAGTAATAAAAGCCCCCTCACCCGTAGACAAAACTTTTATACTAGGCGGCGTATCAAAAATTCTAGCTATAACGCGTTGCTCTACACGCCTAAATTCGGTTTCACCATATATAGAAAAAATATCCACAACACTACAACCCGCGGCTGCTTCTATTTCCTTATCTGAATCAATAAAAGGAATTTTTAAATAACGCGCCAAAGCGCGTCCAACGCTTGTCTTTCCTGCCCCCATAAGTCCAACTAAAACAATTGGCTTATTCAAAACTAAATTTAAATTTTTATTCGTTTTCATCATTTTTATTTAAATAATAATAAAAAAAGCTTTTTTAGACAATAAAATTCATAAAAAAAACTTTGTAAACACGTTTTTTATTGATATTCTATAGCAATTACTTAACCGATTTTAAAATTAAAAGAAATAAACAAATACAATGAAAACCGAATATTCTAATTATTTTGATAATAAAGTTGCAATAATAACTGGTGCCACGGGCGATATAGGTCTAGCAATAGCCAAAAAATTCCATGATCTTGGTATAAAATTATTGCTAACAGGTAAAAACGAAGAAAAAACAAACAACCTTTCCAAAAATATGGTAAATGACACGTATACAATTTCAATAGACCTGTCTTTACCTGGCGCAGAAACAAAAATTATAAAAAGCACAATTGATAAATTCGGAAAAATAGACATATTGATAAATAATGCAGCAATTATACATGGTGGACTTTTTATAAAAACCTCTGATGAAATGTTACGAAAAACGTTTGAAATAAACTTTTTTAAACCTTATAAATTGATGCAAAACGTATTACCATACATGCTAAAGAATAAATTCGGTCGAATAATAAACATAACATCTCTTGCCGGAGAAATAGGAGATGCAGGAATGTCAGCCTACTCTGCCAGCAAGGCAGCATTAGCGGCGGCATCAAAATCTATAGCAGCAGAATACGGAAAACGCGGAATAACTGTAAATTGTATTGCACCAGGATTAATAGAAACAAAAGCATTAAAAACAATAAATCCTGCCTATTTAAATCTTATCAAAAACCAAATTCCAAGTCGCAGATTCGGCACTCCTGAAGAGATTGCCAGTCTCGCCACCTATTTAGCCTCAGAAAAATCCGCATATATAAACGGTCAAATAATAAACATAAACGGTGGATTATATAGATAAAATGATAAAAAAAATTTCATTTCGTTTTTTATTTTAAAAGTAGGAAAACTATGCTATAATAAATCTATAAAGGAGCTTCCCTAAAAAATGGGCGAGAGAGCAATGACTTTAAAAAAAATTTTTTATTCTTCTTTTTTAGTTTCGATATTTATCATAGCATATAATAATAGCGCATTAGCATCATCTCATATTTATGCGAATTATGTATCAGCTAATAACATTGGTGCCATTCAGCATTCTATAGTTACTAATGCTTTTCAAACATTTGACGGTAGTGCAGTTTCAACACTTAAAGCAAAAACAAAAAACAAATACACAATATTACCTAAAGAGAAAGAAAACCCATTATATTTATATGGCCACATGCCAATGTATGGAACACCTCATTTATACGGGGAATTTGGTGATGACGGTTCTGTATTTACAATGACTGGAAGGAACGGAGGGGACGAATATGGTCGCCCTGCCTTAAGTAATATCTGGGTAAATTGGAAACACTTTGACGAAAAAGCAAAATTTAAAGATTATGACGTTTTAGACTCTGATTATGATATTGTAATGCTGGGCCTAACCAGTAGTGAAGAACAAACCGGTTCTATAATTTCAAAATGGGGTTTATATGGTGGCTACGTTGGCGGAATACAAGAAAATAATGCTTTAAATATATCTGAAAAAGGTGGATATATAGGTTTATATTCTGGCTATAACATTAATGACTTTAATTTGTCCTTGTCAGCAAATTTAGGAATGTTAAATAACGACGCAGGTACTATTTATGGAACGGATGAGTACTCTAATACATGGGCAGGTGCTGCTCTTAATACAACATACAACATATATTTAGATGATACTTTTTCATTACAACCCGGTTTATATGCCGCATATACGTGGATAGGATCAGCTAATTATATATCAAGTTCTGAAGAAAGCATAGCCAATAAAAACTTTAGTATATTTGAAATCACCCCTTCTATAAGAGCAATAAAACATGTAGGCAACGGTTGGTTTGGTTACATCGGTGTAAAATATGTTTTATCTTATGCACATGGAGGAAATGTCGTTGTTAACGGTATAGAAAAAGAAAATTTAGAATCAGATAATTATTCTGAATATGGTATAGGAATAGAAAAATCTATTGATAGGTTTTATATAAATATAAACATTAACCGGCACGACGGAAATAGATATGGTTGGAATGGTGGCTTAAATCTAAAATACATATTTTAAAAAAAGTCCCAAAGGGACTTTTTTATTTCATATTAGCAAGTTGCTCCAACTGATCTGCTGCAATTAGTGCATCGATCATTTCATCAAGAGCTTCGCCACCCGCCAAAATATCATCAAGTTTATACAAAGTCAGTTTAATACGGTGGTCTGTAACGCGCTGTTCCGGGAAATTATAGGTTCTTATCTTTTCACTTCTATCCCCCGACCCGACCATACTTCTACGCGAAGCATTACTTTCATTCATCTGTTCTTGACGTTGTTTTTCGTAAATTTTTGAACGCAAAACAGACATTGCAGAAATTTTATTCTGTAATTGACTACGTTCATTTTGACACGTGACAACAATTCCTGTCGGAAAGTGCGTTATTCGTATCGCACTATCTGTCTTATTTACGTGCTGACCACCTGCCCCCGAAGAACGAAAAATATCAATTCGAATATCTTTATCATCAATGACAACATCAATGTCTTTTGCTTCTGGCATAACCGCAACAGAAGCGGCACTGGTATGAATTCTGCCGCCTGCCTCAGTTTCAGGAACGCGTTGTACCCGATGAATACCCGATTCGAATTTCATTCGTGCATACGCACCGACACCGTCTATTTTAAAGATAATTTCTTTATAACCACGCAAAGAAGTTGCATTTTCTTCAATAACTTCTACTTTCCAGCCGTGACGCAAAGCATAAGATTTATATTGATTATATAAATCCCCTGCGAACAACGCGGATTCTTCACCACCTACACCAGCACGAATTTCCATAATCACGCTGCTATCATCCGCCTCATCACGAGGCAAAAGCGCAATTTGTAGTTTCTTTTCTATTTCAGGCAACGCATGATTTAAATCTACTAACTGTTGTGATGCGATAGATTTTAGTTCCGGATCATGCAACATTTCATTTGCATCAGCTATACCCTGCATAGTCTGAAAATATTCCGCTATCAAAGGCAAAATATCCGACAATCGCGAATATTCTTTTGACAACCTCGTCAATTCTTCACCGGACACATTACCAGAATTCATCTGGTTTTCTATTTCTGCGGCACGCGTTTGAATATCTCTTAATTTTTGTTCTATAATCATTTTTATACCGTTTGTAATAGTTTAATGGTTTCCACAACATTTATATTTTGCTGTTGGCCTGTTTGCATATTTTTTACAGCTAACATACCAGTATTTTTTTCGTTTTCACCGATAATTATGCTGAAGTCTGCTTTAATTTTATCTGCAAACTCGATTTGATTTTTGAATTTCTTATCTACATCCAGATATGGTACTGCAGAAATTCCTGAATTACGCAGGTCGGCTAATATAGACATAGAGTACGCTACCTGCTCTTTTCCCATAACAAGAACAGCCGCACGAACCGGACGTTCAAACTTAGATAAATCTATTTTATTTTCATCCAACAAAGCAACCATCAAGCGCGAAAAACCAACTGCTGCACCGACACCAATAATTTTAGTTTTCGAAAACTTAGATGCTAAATCTTCGTATCTCCCCCCACCACCGATAGCACCTAATTCTGGGAAATTATCCAAGAAAAACTCAAAAACAATACCTGTATAATATGCATGTCCACGCATAATACCTAAATCTATTTTGGCATTTTTGATTCCCATAGAATCCAATAAAATCATAAAATCATCCATCTCAACAATAGCAGCGTCAAGAGCATCTGACATACCGACAAAAGTTTTATAACCATTTGAAAATACTTTATTTATTTCGACCGCAGCATTTTCACCGACTTCTTCTACCAATCCTTCATAAAAGTCTTTTATCTTGTCTTTTTTATCTATCAATATAAATACAGCACGTTGCTGCGCATCATTTAATTGAAGATAATCGAACATCGCATTCCAAAATCTGCGATTACCAACGCGGATATTAACAGGTCCTATAAAATCTTCTACAGATTTATACGCGGCAGCCAAAGTTGCGACAATCTCAGCATCATAATTTTCAGACAAAGAATCGATTCCCATTATATCCAAATCCATCTGATAAAATTCACGATAACGCCCACGTTGCGGACGTTCTCCGCGGTAATTACGCGCGAATTGATATGCACGAAACGGGAAAGTCAATTCATTCAGATGCCCTGCAACATAACGCGACAATCCAACCGTTCCGTCATAACGCAACCCCATTTTTGTGTCGCCTTTTTGAAACAGAAACATCTGAGTTTCTATTTCATCCCAGTTATCTTTATCTGTTAAAACCTCTGCACGCTCAATAGCGGGCAAATCCAGATGCGCAAAACCAGCAGTTTTCAAAACTTTTTGCATACGTGCACTACATTCATCAAAACAGCGTTGTTGCACAGGCAACAATTCTATAAATCCAGATAAAGTCTTCGTTGGTTTTAATTCCATTTTTTACATTCCTATATTTATTACAAAGAAAACCTAGACACATTAGTGTCAATTATATCATATAAATAACAAAAACGCTATAAACAGTCGCCCACCAGGGCGTGATGGAATTTTGGAAAAACGCAAGTTTTATAAATCATAATTTGATTTTACGCTATTTTTTTTGAAATTCAAGGTTAAAAATACTTATGCAACTCAGCCCCATGCTGATTTAGCCATCTTTTTGCCCGTTCTACACCAAATCCATATAAATCCGATACCTGCTTCCAAAAAGCCGGGGAATGATCCATATGCTTTGTATGTGCTAATTCATGCATTACAACATATCGCATAACATCCACTGGCGCGAAAGCCAACCGCCACGAAAAAGAAATCGTACCAGACGTAGAACAACTGCCCCAACGCGAGGAAGTATCACGAACAGCAACTCTACTTGGCCAAAAATCTTTAGGCGTAGTTTTTATAATTTGTTTTACTGTAGACAGAAATTCCGACTTTATAAAATCCCTGACTCGTCTTTCCAACATATCGTATGTGCCACCTACAACCAAGACGCAACTGCCATCATCACATTCTATAAATTCATTAGCACGTCTTGCAGGATTATGCTTTATCAAAACTTTTTTACCCAAAAATTCTATAACATCACCATCTGAAACTTTTGCTTTTGCAGGGACAGAAGCAAAAATTCTCTCGCACCATGAACGCTTTTGCTCCAAGAATCGCAACGCTGCAGATGTGGGTGTTAACCAAGGCTTAGATATATGAATTTCACATACAGGTAAAGTCTTGGGTCGCAAAGTTATATTACGCAAACCACGACGCGTAGTAATAATTACAGGAACGGATTTCCCTGATGACAAAACAAAATCATAATCTGACATAACTTAAAATTATTTTAATTTTTTTGAAATATCGCGCACAATTGCGTCTGTGTCAAATCCAAAATGAGAATAAACTTCATCTCCATTACCAGATGCGCCAAAACTATCAATTCCAACAACCGCATCTGCAAACTCGAACCACGGGGCTGAAGTCGCTGCTTCTATAGCAACAACATAACCCCTCAATATTTGTTGTTTATACTTTTCATCTTGATTTCGAAAATCTGCAATCGAAGGCATACTTACAACCTGAACATCTTTTCCAAGTTTTTCTGCCACAGAAACCGCCAACGGAACCTCACTTCCAGTAGCAATTATAGTTGCCCTTATCTTTTTATTTTCGGCTTCACGTATAATATATCCTCCGCGCGAAATATCAGTATCTTTTTGTGTTTTTATTTGTTTTACTTTTTGTCGAGATAAAATTATTGCTGTTGGTTTATCTTTTTCTGAAATTGCCCTGCACCACGCATAAGCAACCTCTTCCCCATTACAAGGTCTAAACACATTTAAATTCGGTATCAGACGCAAAGAAGGTAATTGCTCAACTGGTTGGTGCGTTGGTCCATCTGCACCAACAGCAATACTATCATGCGTAAACACATAAATTACCGGCAGTTTCGACAATGCCGCCAATCTAATTGACGGACGCATATAATCACTAAACACAAGAAAAGTAGAACCATATGGGCGCAACCCTGCAGCAGCAAGACCGTTCATAATCGCACCCATAGCATGTTCACGCACACCATAATTTATAAAATTACCAACAAACTTTCGTGGTGCTATACATACATGTCCGTTTACTTTTGCACTGGTACTAGAAGACAAATCCGCACTACCGCCTATTAATCCGACCCCATTTGATATAAGTTCTTGCAAAAACATACCGGACAATTCGCGCGTTGAAATATCCTTATCAACATTTGGTACTTTTATATTTTTCGGACAAACATCTGCCTGGTTTAAAATATATTTTGCGGGCGCATCTTTTGCGACACAGTTCCATAAATCTTCCCCAATCGGTGATATAAAACTTTCAGTTAACCGCATCATTTCTGAATCCGAAATTGCCAGTCCATGCGCAGCAGAAGTTCCCGCCAAAGAAGAGTCTTGTCCTATTATTGTTTTACATTGAATAAATACAGGCGAACGAAATGCGACAGCATCACTTAATGCTTTATCTATTTTTCCGACATCACCGCCATTAATTCTAAGAACTTTCCATCCTGCAGCACTCATACGCCCAGCGACATCAATATCTGTTAATGCTTGTCCGTCTATACTTATACCATTATCATCCCACAACAAAATAAGATTATCTAGCTTATATCTTCCCGCAAAAGTTATTGCTTCGGATGCAACGCCTTCCATCAAATCACCATCACTACATAAGCAATATACGCGTTCATCAGATTTTTTAATTTTTGCGGCCAATGCCATACCAACTGCATTACCACCCCCCTGTCCCAAAGGACCAGTTGTTGCAAAGACGCCATCGATTCCAAACTCAGGATGACCAGGCAATCCACCAAGTTTTCTAAACGAATGCAAATCACCTATATCATAACCTGCCAATTTCAAAACAGAATATAACAAAGCACTACCATGACCTGCAGACAAAACAAATTTATCCTGTCCACGTCTTAAAAAATTAGCATATATAACCGTAATGATATCTGCCGCATCTAATACTATACCGACATGCCCCGATTCAGCAGAACGAATTGCGTCCAAAGCATGCGCTTTGACCGCACTAGACATTTGTTTCAATTGGTTAGCATCAAATCTCATTTTGTGATATTATATCATAAAAAGAGGAATTTTAAAAATGTTAAAAATATGGACAGACGGCAGTTGTCTTGGGAATCCTGGCCCAGGAGGATGGGCATTTGTTGCAACTAACGGCAAAGAAACGGCTGAAAGAAGTGGCGGTGAAAAGGACACGACAAATAATCGAATGGAATTAACTGCCGTTATTCGTGCACTAAATGCAGCGAAACATCATAACGAACTAGAGCTTCACACCGACAGTCAATATGTAAAAAACGGCACACAAATTTGGTTAGCCCAGTGGAAAAACAACAACTGGAAAACGGCAGCAAAAAAACCTGTAAAAAACAAAGAACTATGGCAACAACTAGATGAAATAATACAAAATAAAAAAATTCACTGGGTATGGGTAAAGGGACATGCAGGCAATGAAATGAACGAACGGTGTGATGAACTAGCCAGATGTGCAGCAGAAAAATTTAAATAAAAGATCCGCTTTAAAGGCGGATTTTTTATTTTCCTTTATATCCTAATGCTACTATAAACATTTCAACGGAATCTTTGCGTGATGCAGGAGGTTTTATATGATGCACCGATTCAAAATTTTCTTTAATTTGTTTTAATAAATCACCTGTTGTTCCACCTGTAAAAGACTTTGCCACAAAAGTTCCACCCTTTTTCAATGCCCTTTTAGCAAAATCAAACGCATATTCTAACAAAACCATCTGTCTTAAATGATCTGTTTTTTTATGTCCAACAGTATTCGGGGCCATATCTGACAAAACAACATCAACCGTACCATGTTCTGCAACGTCTAAAGGTAAGTGCAATTTTTCAACTAACCAATTCAAAGCTTCGTCTGTTGTGAAATCACCTTGATAAAATTCTACGCCCGGTATGGGCAGAATTTCTAACAAATCCATTGCAAAAATTTTTGATTTTGGAAATTCTCGTGTGATAAATTGCGTCCACGAACCTGGGGCCGCACCTAAATCCACTACTACCTGACCATTTTTTAAAAATTTAAATTTTTCATTTATTTCTATTAATTTATAAGCGGCCCTAGCCCTATATCCATCTTTATGAGCCATGGAAACATACGGATCTGCCACTTGACGTTTTATCCAAGCGGCAGATGACTTTTTAGCAGCAATTTTTTTATTCAATATTTTCATGTAACTTATCTGGTATACATATTATTATATTTGCTTTTTACCTGTTCCGTTTTTTGCTTTTTTCTTTCATAAAAAACAACCGCTTTTTTTAAAGCCTTATGCCTTGAGACAAGTCCAAATTTATTTTCATCTATTCCAAAGAAGTACCTATATGTACCATGATACATATATTTAACTTTAACTTCATATCCAAGTAAAATACGACCTTTATCAAGGTAACTTTTAAATACTGGCACAGGTTCATCAACATTAACAGGAGACCAATCTACCAATTCTTTCAGCATATCAACAACGAACATTTCTATCCTCTAAAACTAATTATTTCCTGCTTTTTTCATTTTTTCCATAACAGCTTCCATTCCGCCCATTCTTTGGACTAGTGCCATTTGCTGACGCATTTTAGTATATTGCTTGATTATATGTTCAACATCACGAACCGTGCAACCTGCTTTTTCTGCAATACGCGCCTTTGCATTTGCAAAAATCTTTTCTGGATCCGCACGTTCTTCTGCGGTCATTGCTTCAAGTATTTTTATTTGTGCATCAACGCTGCCATCTTTAATTTTTTCTTTCATTGCGGCGACTGCACCTGACATTCCCGGTACCATTTTAAGGAGACCGCTGAAATTGCTCATTTTTTTTATTTGTTTTAATTGAGCTAACATATCATTCATATCAAATTGACCGGACATCATACGCTGAGCCGTTTCTTTCATACCACTTGGGATTTTTTCTTCAGCTTTTTTTAATTCTTTTTCATTTATCTGAATGTCTTGCACTTCTTCTATTTTCTTTTCCGCTTTCTTTTTTCCGAAACCAAACATCATTCACTCCTTTTCTTAAAATATTATTTTCTATTTTTCTATTTGTCTAGATACTTTTTTAAATATTTTCCTGTTAAAGAATTTGCATTAGCTGCAACCTGCTCTGGTGTACCGAATGCGATTAAACGTCCGCCGCCATCACCACCAGTTGGGCCTAAATCTATTACCCAGTCAGCAGTTTTAATTACTTCTAAATTATGTTCTATCACGATTACTGTATTTCCTTGATCAACCAATTCGTGCAAAACGGAAAGTAACATTTTTATATCTTCAAAATGCAAACCTGTCGTAGGCTCATCTAATATATATATAGTCTGCCCTGTACTACGTGCGGCCAATTCCTTTGATAATTTTATTCTTTGTGCCTCGCCCCCAGACAAATCCAAAGAACTTTGACCTAACTTTATATAATCCAAACCAACCCTTTTTAACAATTCTAATTTTCTAGCAATCTGAGGAACATTTATAAAGAATCTGTAGGCTTCTTCAACAGTCATATTTAAAACATCTGCGATAGACTTACCCTTATATTTTACCGCCAGCGTTTCTTCATTATATCGCGCACCATGACATTTATCACACTCAACATATACATCCGCCAAGAAATTCATTTCGATTTTTATTTGCCCGTCACCTTGACAAGCTTCACAACGTCCGCCCTTTACATTGAAAGAAAAACGTCCTGAATTATATCCTCGTGCCTTGGCCTCTGGTAAAGCAGCAAAAAAATCACGAATGTTTGTGAAAACGCCTGTATATGTTGCAGGATTACTACGCGGTGTTCTACCTATTGGTGATTGATCTATATCTACAACCTTATCAACATTTTCCATTCCGCGAATAATGTCATGCTTACCTGCTTCTATTTTAGAATTATATAATGCGCGCATTAAAGCCGGATATAAAGTATCTAATAACAAAGTTGATTTTCCAGACCCTGAAACACCGGTCAAAGCAATAAACTTGCCCAACGGGAAATCAACAGTGATATTTTTCAGATTGTTTTCACATGCACCACATACAGAAATAACATTTCCATTGCCAACCCTGCGTTTCTTTGGTACTTCTATTTTTCTTTCTCCAGAAAGATACTGTCCAGTCAAAGAATCTTTACATTTTATAACATCTTCCGGTTTACCTGCAGCTACGACATTACCACCATTTATACCGGCGCCTCTTCCTATATCTACCAAAAAATCTGCGGCACGCATTGCATCTTCATCATGTTCAACCACAATTACCGTATTATCTTTATCACGAAGCATCTTTAGAGTTTCTAATAATTTATCATTATCACTTTGATGCAAACCTATAGACGGTTCATCTAAAACATACAAAACTCCTGATAAGCCACTACCGATCTGAGATGCCAATCGAATACGTTGTGCCTCGCCACCGGATAAAGTTCCTGCCATTCTAGATAAAGTAAGATACCCTAATCCGACATTTTGTAAAAATTGTAAACGGCTGGTTATTTCTCTTAAAATTATTTTTGCAATATCATTATCTTTCTTAGAAAGACAATTAGGTAAATTTGTAAACCAGCGCAAAGATTCATCTACGGACATATCACATACGTCCATTATGTCCTTTCCATTTACTTTTACACACAAAGCCTGAATATTTAAACGTTTACCATGACATACTGGGCATGTTTTTTCAGATTGATACTTCGCCAGCTCTGCTCGCATTGCTTCAGAATCTGATTCGCGCCAGCGTCTTTCTATATTTGGAATTACTCCCTCGTACGGTTTCTCATAAATAAAACCATTCCAATTTATTTTTATTGGCTCATCGCCACTACCATATAAAATCAAATTTTTTTGATCTGTGGTTAACGTATGCCAAGGCTTTGACAAAGGAATTTTATATTTCTTATGAAGTGCATCTAATAAATGTTCAAACTGACTAAGCATACCGCCACGTGACCAAGGTGCTATGGCACCTTCTAATATAGACTTTGAAGGATCTGGCACTACCAAATCTGGGGACATATTTAACTGCACGCCTAAACCGTCACAAGCCGTACACGCCCCCATTGGTGCATTAAAAGAAAACAATCGCGGTTCTATTTTGGGTACAGTAAAACCGCTTACTGGGCATGCATAATTTTGAGAATACAAAGTATCTTCATTTGTATCTAAACGTCTAACCAATACTGATCCCGGCACCAAACGTAAAGCCCCTTCAAAAGACGAATACATTCTTGAACGAAATTCTTCTACATCTGAATCTTTGGCATCTTGTACAGGCATTTGTAATCTATCTACAATCACAAATATGCTATGTTTCTTATTTTTATCCAACACTGGTACTGCAGATAAATCATATAATTCATTATCAATTATTGCACGTTGATACCCTTGTTTTACTAAAAACGCAATTTCTTTTCTATATTCTCCTTTACGTTCACGCACCAAAGGAGCCATTATAAAGATCTTTGTTCCTGCAGGTATTTTCATTGTCCAGTCTACCATCTCGCCAATAGTCTGAGATTTAATCGGCAATCCCGTTACCGGAGAATGAGGAATACCAATACGTGCCCATAGCAAACGAAAATAATCATAAATCTCTGTTACCGTTCCGACAGTAGATCTTGGATTTTTAGAAGTTGTTTTTTGTTCTATAGATATTGCTGGGGACAATCCCTCAATTAAATCAACGTCTGGTTTTTTCTGCATATCTAAGAATTGTCGCGCATAAGAAGACAAAGATTCCACATATCTTCTCTGACCTTCCGCATAAATTGTATTAAATGCTAAAGAAGACTTACCGGAACCAGAGACACCGGTAAATACTACCAATTTATTTTTTGGTATATCTAAATCTATATTTTTAAGATTATTTTCGCGTGCCCCGCGAATTTTTATTACGCCATTCATGCTAGAAAATATAGCTAAAAATTTATAATTTTCAATAGACAGGGCGAAAAAACTTCACCCGATATTTATTTATCGCCATTTTGAGAAGGCGCGGTCAATGCTTCTGCGGTCATTACTATACCAGATTTTCTTACATGATCGGCCCCCTGCTTTGGTGCTAATTTCCCATTTACCCAAATATCTATTCCACCTGCATTACCAAATGTCGCCTTATATTTCTCTCCGACAGGGACATAATAAATATCACCCGGTACCAAAACCCGACTAAATATTGTATTTCCTCTTGCATCTTCAACTTTTACCCAAGATTCCTGATTAGCTTGCAAAACGACCTCTGCTTTCTCTTTATTTTCTGTTCCAAAGCTATCTCTTACATCAAGTTTATATTTTGGTTCTAAAACTTCAGAAACCTGGACGACTTCCGTACTTGTTTCTATACTTTCATTTGAAGTCTTAGGTAAAAATATTACTAAAGCTATGATTGCAATTACAAAAACAGCTATGCCAATTGTAAACCATAGCCAATTTTTATGTATAAATTTATAAATCTTTGTTAAAAAATCTTTTTTATTAGATTTTTTTTCTGTAATATCGTTACCGGGTACCGCGCAAGCCCCCCCCATAATTCCAGTTTTTTCTTCATCTTCACAATCTGACAACAAACCTAGTTCTTTTTTTATTCTGTTTACTATTTCATCCGGATCCAATCCTAATTCAACTGCGTAATTACGGGCAAAACCTAATATATAAACGGTTTCTGGGATAACCTTATAATTACCATCTTCCAAAGCCTGCAAAAACTCTTCTTTAATGCACAACTGTTTAGAAATAGTACTTATTTCACGTTTCCGACGTCCCAATGTTCTAGCATTACGCAAAATTTCACCGACCTTCATATCAAGTGGCATATCAATATTATTTTCAGTCATTCCTATAACCTCTATGTATTTAATATTATCTTAGAATCTATATTCAGACTTCGCAACTCCAAAATTCAGATATAAGTTTTTTTAAATCTTTTTCGTTATTTGTTTTGTTTACTTTAATACGAAAATCTGTTGAATTCGGGATTCCAGAAGAATACCATGCAACGTGTTTCCGAAAAATTGGTATTGCATTTTCAATACCGTAATATCTAAACATATAATCCAAATGTACCAGCACAATATCACCTATATTTTTTGGCTTAGCAGATTCACCCATAAGTTCTTTAAACACCCAAGGTTTTCCTAACATGGCCCTTCCAATCATCACACCGTTATATCCCAATCTTTTTAGACGTTCAACGTCTTCGACAAATTTTACATCACCATTAGCAATAATGGGTATAGCCAAAGAAGGTTTTTCTGGTAATTCTGCTTTTCCCGTGTACAACTGTGCTCTTGTTCTACCATGAATTGTTGCAAAAGACGCACCGTTATCAACCGCCACATTTACAAGATCAACCCAATTTTTATGCTCTTCATCCCACCCCAATCTTGTTTTTATCGACACAGGTATATCAACAGATTTTTTTACCGCAGCGATTATTTTTCCTGCTAATTTATGATCCCGCATTAAATATGCACCTGCTCTACTACGTGTTGCGACTTTTGGTACAGGGCATCCCATATTTATGTCAATCCACGAAGCCCCAAAATCCTGTAAAATTTTTGCTGCCTCAGCCATTAAATATGGATCAGATCCGAATATTTGCGCCCCAATATTTCCCTCATCATCATATCTATCAAAATTACGCAAACAATTTTTATGTGCTTCCACTAAAGAATGACAAGATATCATCTCTGTACAAAGCGGTATATCCGGAGAAAACAATCTAATTACCTTGCGATACGGCTTATCCGTAACGCCTGCTAATGGTGCACCAAAAATTTGATTATCAATAAACATTTATGATATAATGCCATCGATGAAAGAAAAAATCAAAAATTTGTTTAGTTTTATTGGGCATGCTTGGACGGGTAGTTTTCGTGGCAAAATAGGTGTCTTGCTAAGCATTTTTGCTGCTTTTATGTTTATTCGTATATTTTGGGGCGAAGTAAATATACAGAATTTTATAATGAACATATGGCGTTTAAATGCAGAGCAAGAACAATTAATAGCAGAACAGACAAAATTGAATACGCTAAACCGTCATATTGAATTATTACAGGGGTACAGTTCTGATTACGTTGAAGAACTTGGATTAAAATATTTAAACATAGGTGATCCCAAAGCGAAAATATTAAAAATATAAAAAAAGCCGCTTTCGCAGCGGCTTTTTAATTCAAAAATATAACTACACCGTTTAAGAACATTGCGAACACTAACCACACTAGATACGGCCAAACCAAATAAGAAGCAGAATGCCTTATCTGATAAAAAACGCGTGCCATCCACAAAGAAACGCCGAATAAAGCCACTAACTCTATCAATGCCAAACCTGTCATATGGATGCCGAAGAACAAATAAGACCAAAAAGCGTTTAAAGCCATTTGTGCGATAAACAACCAATAAGCTTTTACCTTATATTGTCTTGACTTATCTATAATTATCAAGAACAAAGCAATACCCAGCAACAAATATAAAATTGGCCAAACTGTTGCAAACACCCAACCATCTGGGGTCAGCATAGATTTAACAAGTTCATTATACCAAATATCCGACGCTCCAGTAGGTGAAACACTCATTCCTATAAAGCCTGGGATAAAAGAAATTAAAACAGCTATAATAAATTGGAAAACTCTTTTCATAAAAACTCCTTTTCATCATAAAAAGAAGATATCATGAAAAGCGCAAGAATCCCACAGGAACGATTTCACATAAAAAAAATAGTTAGTCACTTGAAATTCAAAGAAAAATATTATAAACTAAAGCTCAACGCGCCCTTAGCCCAGCTGGATAGAGCATCGGATTTCTAATCCGCAGGTCGCAGGTTCGAATCCTGCAGGGCGCGCCACTCTTCAGAACTCCCCAAATTTTTATCAAAAATCCCGAAAATCGGCGACATTTGGGGTGTTCTAAATTTTTTCTCTCTGTCGTAGTAAATTTCCCCTAAAAAACATAAATTTAGAACACCTTGTTTTTTGTAGTAGTCACCCATACCCCAAATCATTGTTGGTTGACTGATAAAATCACGCATTACCCCCAGCGCAATATCCAGTGGCATTTGTCCCTGACCTACGGTTTTACGTTTTTGTTCCAATTCCGCAATTTCACGTTTTAACCCAGATATACGGTCTTTACACATTTGGGCAACATCTGGATTGTCAGACGAGTTCATAAGTGTATCCAAGGCTGTCTGCGCCTGTTTTTCTTTAGTTTTTATGTCATTTTCCAGATTTTTATTAAGTGCTATAACACCAGCAACATCTTCAGCATATACACGTTTAATAGCCTCTATTCCCAGATTTAACAGTTCTTGCTGTGGGGTGATGTTTTTTAAAATTTGCTCAAAATCCTTGTGCATAACATCGGGTCTTATCCCTTTACCACACATTGGACACCCCTTTTTGTGACAATGGTAATACGCAAACCGCTTGCCACTTTTACCCTTTGGACGACTTGCCGTTAATTTTTCCCCACATACCGCACACCGAACACAACGACGCAAGGGAAAATCTTCGTCTTCTGTATTATATTTGCGTGGTTTAACCGATTTTTTACCACTTAACTTATCCTGTATGCGCTGGTATGTTTCAATGGATATCAAGGGTTCTATCGCCCATTGTTGATACGGTATCGCCCACCGTTCATATGCAAACCAACCAGTATATACCTCACTTGTGAGTAAATTTTTTACAAATGTAAGTGTCGGTTTTATTGTTTTACCGTAGTAAGTCTGTAAATCCCATTGTTTCAAATAATCTAAAACACTTTTCTGTGTTGGAAAACGACCACTTGCAAACCCCTCCAGCGCAGTTTGTAAATGTGTTGCAGTTGGTTCATTCCTTACCAAATAAACACGTTTATTTTCACGTGACCTTATATAACCTGTTGGCGGTGAAAAAATCCAGAAACCCTGTTTAGCATTTTCTACCATACCTTGTTTTGCACGTTTTGCGCTCTTTTTCCTTTCATATCCTGCTGTTAATGCTGTAACACCTTCTAATAGTTCACTTTCCTCGCTGTCTTCTATATTCATATTTACACTTTGTAATTCGTGCCCTAAAGCCTTTATTTTACCTTTTAATAGCATATAAGGCTCAATACCACGTCCAATACGATTGATATCAAATACCAATACGATATATTTATCTGTGGTTTCACACAAAAAAAACAGCATTTCGTTAAAAGTTGGTCGGTCGTTATCTGCCCCAGATACGCCCTCTTCACGAAAAACACGTTCCACTGTATAGCCGTGTGCTTTTGACCACGCACGGCAGGCTTGTTCTTGACTATCTAACCCGTTGCCCACCTTAACTTGTTTTTTACTGGATACACGACAATAAATTATAACTTTGTTTGGTTGTTCCATTGCCTTTTTGCCTCTTGCAGACTGAAATACGCTATTTGAAATATGCAATCACGTATTTGTTCCACTTGTTTATCTGTTAATTGTGAATTTAAATTCCCCAGATACTCCCGAACCTCTGACACTGACATCGTCGCCATTGCGCCCACCTAAAGTGTTGCGTTTTGGTTTCGCTTTTCCCGATAATCAAAACAATGTTTCCACGAAAGTGTTTCATTATTGTGACACCTTTTTTGTCTTCTTTATGACTATGCGCTGGATTTTATCGTCTGCGACATCAAGTTCTATTTTTGCCTTTTTAACCCTCGGAATTATATTATGCAATCCCTCACCAAAATCTGACACCTGACCAGCGCATTCAATACCTATCCTGTCTATTTTCCCACCATCTCGCATTGTTAGGTTTATTTTGTCGGCATTTTGACCGCTACGTATCAAATTTAAAACCTTTATCTCGCTTGGGCTCAACTTGCCCTCAAATTCTTGGCAAACCTTAACATTACTGTCAGGGAATGCACGCAGAAATACAGAATTTAAATTTAATGATACATACATATCTGGCAATTTTTTCACATACCGATTAAATGCGATACTGTCTAACGTCAGCGGACACGCTTGCCCGTTTGCACCAACAACCAGATACAAATTTCCATCGTTTTCCCCTGCATACAGAATACGCAACATTGCCGCCTCTATTACCGAAAAATCACGGGGATATGGATAAAATATATTAAATAGGCTACTTTTAACCCTTTTGATACACTCAGCCGACAAATTCATATCACGCAGATTTGAAACAATGGCGATAAAAAATATCTCACTCATTGAAAACTTGCGCCACCCACGACTATTATTCTCCCGTAAATCTGGCAACAAACCGATATTTTCCCAATAGTTAATAAGTCTAGACGAAACATCTTCCAAATGTCTGATAGTGAAACTTTTTTCACGCATTTCGTCCAAAATATCAGGACATTCTTCAACTTTGTTGATTATCCTATTTTCCTCACCGTGTACCACAAAAAAACCATTGCATACGAACATACTTTTGCTCCTTTTTTAAATCTTACAATATCGTAAGATTTGAATCAAGTAAAAAACACTTGTGGATTTTATGCCTGTTTTGTGATATATTTGTATTGCTCTGGGAATTCCAGGGCTGGGGTGTAGGAACCTCATTGCGTGCGTCGGCGCTGACGTAAAAAGCCCTCAGCCGTTGTTATGGTTGGGGGGCTGGTGAAATAAGCATATGCAAATACACCGCACTATTCACGCAATAGTTCCTAACCTCCAACCGCCTTTCTTTGGCGGTTTTTAACTAAGAGGTACGGATATGGCTTATTTTTTCGGTTTAATAATGTTGGCACTTGGTGCATTGTCAGGTTGTTTTGCTATCCAAAATATGGTTGATACCGAGGTAATTACAATACTTAATGTCACAATGACACTGTGTACGATATGCGCCTTAGGGTTTGCAGGTATTCTGTTTTCTATGCCAGATAAACCCGCTGGCAAGAAATCTAAACGTTCATATTTTGACGACGAGGACTAACATTATGACCCCAAACACCTTAACAGGACAGATTGTAAAATCTTGTTCTATTTTGATTATCGGTTTGACTTGTATATTGAGTCAAGTATCGGCACACGCAGAAACAGAGGCGCCAACATTCATAAACGGATACAGGGCTGGATTGGATATAATCGGTGGCAATACAGTATCCCCCAGCGCAATACAATACACCATAACAGACCTGTACAACGAACAAAAACAAGGCGACCACACTTTAACCAGTTTTATTGAGGTTGGATTAAATTTCGGTATTCGTCACTACAATCACTTTGAAACAGAATTATATCTAAATCTTGCAAGTGGCGGTGAAAAATCAGCCCCCAGATATTATAATTATATATATTACCCAATGCGGGCATATGCAATGTTAATGCCGTTTGGCATACGGGAACACTACTATCAGCCGATATTTGATAAAATAGACTTAGATTTTGCGCTGGGGTGTGGTGGAATATACACGTGGGGGACATACATTGACAAGAATGATTTTGAGACATACCGCCAACAAATATGGTCAAAAACAGAGTTCACATACGATTATTCAATCGGAATGGTGTGGCACAAGTCTGAAATCTTTGATATTCGGTTAGGCTATCAACGTGTTAACTTTACATCTGATTTTATCGGCAAGGGCTTGAATAAATTTTATCTGGGTTTTTCACTGGTTATACCTAAGAAAATCTTTACCGACTAAACACCCACTGACTGGCTTTTAAATATATTATCCAAACAATGTTGTATATTTGCCCGCAGAATGCTGGTTTTGTCTTCTTGGACGCATTGTTCACGTTGTGCATTTAATCGTTCGTCAGTGGCATTTCTGATAAATTCTAGTGCCTTTATTCGTTCTGAAACAGTTAGTTTGTCATTTGATACCAGCAATACGAAAAAATCGCATATCGCCTGTTCCACTGGGTCAACATCATAACTTTGCCGAACTCCGTCAATAATATCCCGAATTTTACGAACCGTACGTCGTTTTTCTGCGCTGGCTGTTCCACCTGCACTGTGTATCACTGTACTATCACTGTACGACATCTGATTAAACGGTATCAGCCCTGACGTGTTCGGATTATAGTTTGCCATTATTATACCCCTTTATTATAATATATTATAGTGTTCTATTCTGTTGTGGTGTTAGAAATACCGAAACCTCTGCATTTGGATTTTCTGCAACCCCAGCAACCAAACAATCCAAAAGTCCCGCATTCAGTACATATTGGGCAGTTCGGATAATTTCGGGGTATAAGGTGTTCCAACTTTTATGAATATAGGTGCGCCAGAAATTAAACCGACTTTATGTCGGTTTTATTTTTGTGCAAACACTAAGGGATTTGAACCTGCGAAAAAGCAGTTTAAACTGCAGTAAAAAGGTGGACGACAGTACGCCGTTTGATGAACAGTACGATTTAAATATTTTCATTAAAAAAACCGCCAAAATAGGCGGCTTTTAATTTACACTAATTTCTTTAATCTAACTAATTCCGCATACATATAAATATCCGCTGCTGCATATAGGATTAAAGAGATTGCTAAATAATAAGCACCTGCAACGGCTACTGCCATAGGAAAGAACATCAATAGAACCGCCAACCCTAACAAAAGCAAAGCCATTATTAAATCAAACCAATAATGACCAAATTTAGCACGCACCATATTTATGGCGAATATAAGTACACGTATCGATTTGAAAATAAACAATACAACAAAAACATAAGTTAAACTTATCATAGAACCAACTGGATAAATACAGAACAAAAATCCTAAAACAACATTTACCAAACCAAATAATACATCAAACCAACCGCCCCCCATTCCACGAGAAGCAATGAATCCTACGATTGCTCGATACAAACCAAACAATATCAAAGCAACACCTATTATAATTGTCAAAACAGTCATAAATTCAACGGGTTTAATAATCATAAATACTGCAACCGCACCGAACAATATTGCCTCACATAAAAGCAATGGCGCACTTTTTCTATATAATCTTTTTATTGCGGATTTTATGTGGTTAGTTTCACTACAATGTGTATCTAATTTTTTTACTTTAGTCATATTAAAACTCCATTCCTATATAAAAATATTTATAATTAAATTGTAGTGCAATATTCACAAAAATTCAACCCCTCTAAAATCTATTTTCGCTATTATTAAAAAATAATACGCAAACCAATTTTAGGCACTAAAGAATTTATATTTGGTCTATATGTATAAAAATAATCAATTCCTACATCAATTCCCAAATGTTCAAAATTAAGACTTAAACCAGTATACGCACCCAATATAGGAGAACAACCATCTTCTGTAACATCTTTTTCTGGATAAGAAACTCTAGATTCATAACCGTTAATTCCTGCCCCTGCCCCAACATACCAAGCAAAGTGTTTATACGACAAAACGTCATAATAACCATTTGCAATTAAAGCATGCTGTTCCAATGTGGCCATTGTTTGTGTTAACAAAGAACTAAACATCTCGCTAACAGTTGCTCTTTCTTGGAAAGCAAGTTCTGCACGCCAGCGTCCGTTTTGACCGCCTGCAGCAAAATTAAACATACCCTGGAAACCACTTAAATTATAATCTGAAATAGTTATATCTGAATAAGTAAGTCCTGCATCAGCCCTTAAATAAAATTTCCAAGTATCGTTAGTATCTGCCAAAGCAAATGTTGGCATCAACGTAAAAGCAAGTATAAATATTTTTTTCATCGGGTGCCTCCTATTGTTTTGTTGGATATAAAGAAATTATCTCGATTACTTCGTAAGTTCCATCATATTCTGCGCCAAAACCTTCTTCCATTTTTGGTAATTCTTTAACTTTTAATTCTGCAGAGACAGGAATATATGCCCCCTGTTCCAATGGTGCAACATGCATATATTGTTCATACAAATCACCAGACTTATCTATTATCCAATATTCTTTATCTTGACCGTTTTGAATGAAAGAGCGAACTTCGTGCCCCATAGTCAAAGTTCCAGAAACAACTTTTTCACTGTATTTTGCGCATCCAGAAATAAGCATCGATAAAGCAAACAATGAAAATAAAGAATATTTTTTCATATTGTTCCCCTATAATACACATATAATATAAAAACAAAGACACATAAAAACAATTAAATAATCTTTTACACTTTGCGATTTTCTTATTCCTGATCGTAAAGATTCAAACCCCGACAAACCGCCGTTTGTCGTTTGAATCCGCACGTTCCAAACAGAAAATTAAAACCGCCGCAAATGCGACGGTTTGAATTTTCTGGTCGGGGATATCGGACGAATTTCGAACTATTTATTACAACGACATTCTAAATCTGCGTCCGGCATTAAATATCATCATTGAAAACATAGAAAACGAATACGGTAAGAATTGGCACATCAAAACAGGCCGAGAAATTTCCCGACCCGCCTTGTAAAAAAGCATTCTTCCCTTGCGCACCCCCAACATCCACCACCATCCCCAAGAGAACACAATCAAGTTAATTAAAACGCATATCTCAACCCCGCATTACCCGATATTTCAGAATAATCTGTTCCCGAGATATACGAAGCCTCTAAATACAAATTCAACGCATTACTATTCCCACGATAATTTAACCCGCCACCAACCTCGAGAGTATCAACCGCAACAGATTGCTTAATATCAATATTGTTGATAACAACATCTATGTCATCAGATTCATCCAATGTGTATGCCACTTTACCATACATCTGGAATTTATCACCACTTGCATAATCCCATCTTGGACCAATCAACAAGGATACAGATGCCATTTTTATTGTGGAATCTTTCACCTTATAGTCACCAATATCTGTTCCAGATATAGCAACATACGCCCCCTCAACAGACGGTTTAATAAACCATTTTGTTTTTTTACCAGAATTAACAACAAATTCTTTGCCCAGTTCTAAATTAACACTGCTTGCCGTATAATCTGTTTTTCCGTTTTGATTATCGACATTTGGCACATGATTTATTGAATAATGAGCACCAACACCTGCAACAGAATCCGTTTCATTTTCTATTGTGATAAAGTGTTGTCTGAAAACCAAATCCGCAAACCATCCGGAATTTGTAATCAACATTGTATATGCCCCTAACCCATATCCCGTCAAATCCGTTGAGGTAGTATTAAATTTACTTGTTCCACCAGACGCATAACCTATACCACCAAGATACCACTTGTAATCATTATCCACAGAAACAATTCTGTCATAACCGAATTCTATGCCGGTTAAACCAATTGACGTATCTTTTATGTCAGAATTTTTATAAACACCACGTGTCCAAAATGCATTGTATAACTCCGAGGCATTATGTTTATTATAATTTGTGTAATAAGACCTGTTGTAACCATATCTATGGTTCCCTTTATAATAAGACGGTGTATTATAATATCTGCGGTTTTGTTTGTTTTGTTGGTCAGATGATAACCACAATATTTCGCCCACACGTTTTTGCATAGAATTTGTCATTTTTTGCACACTTTGTCTAATTGTATGCACGTTATGATATGCCATTTGAACAATATCATCCGATAACGTTATGGGTTGTTCCGGCGTGTCAGGATTACCCGGCTCATCCGGATTATTGGGGTCATTTGGGTCATTGGTTGAATCAGGGTCTTTTTGTAACCCCCATTTATTTTCAACGGAATCAAAAACTATATTTAGATTATACCCCAAATTTTCTATATCCGACAACACAAAAGTATTTGCCGAAACAACACGGTATAAGTCGTTGTCTGCTTGGGCGAACCAAACTATACCGTCACCCAAATCCAAATCTGCCAACGCTTGTACAACCAATTTTATTTGACCTTCGATTGTGTTCTGCGAAATTATCATATCAGATATGGCATTACTTATGTCTAAATCAATCCGTATCGTATTGTTATTTCCCGTCGACACCAAATTATTCAAAGTTATCGTTTCTGTATAACCATTGGTCACATCAAAAGTTCCATTTGTTAAATTCATCGTGGGGACCGTCCCGCTAAAACGACCATAATCTGCCGTCCCTGTATAATTATTTGGTGTATGTCCAAATAGCATTTTCCCATTATTTATATTTACAACACCCACGTTATCCACATTGTTATTAAAAATTGTATACCCCGTACCATCCCCGCCAACATTTAAACTATAATCCGAACCAGCAATTTCATCATTAACAGTATAATGAGTAGAATCAGCATTGCTGAAAAATACTTCGGCACCGTCGGTTAAATATATCGAAATATCTTTACTGACATCATTATAAACCTGATAATTATCGGAAATAATATAGTCGTCTGTTTCCGACACGAAATAAATATCACCAGATTCACCGGATATTACACCTAGATTACCCGTAACAACATTATTCGTTATATTACCAGAAACATTTATACTTCCCGTATTATAAATTATATTTGCCATATTGTTGGTAAAATCACCGATAATAGTGCCCGTTATACTTCCGATATTGTAAATAACATTTGTGGCATTATTGATAAAATTACCCGTAATATCGCCAGTAATAGCCCCCGTATTATAAATCGCAGAACCGTTAACAGATGAAATATTATTTACAAAATTACTCGTTATATTGCCGATTGTACCAGTATTGTAAATAGCCCCACCGTTACCAGACGAAATATTATCAATAAAATCACCAATAATATTACCTATTATACCGGTATTGTAAATGGCCCCACCATCACCAGAAGCAATATTATAGACAAAATTACCATTTATGCTTTGTATCGTTCCGCCATTATAAATGGCAGCACCATTACCAAAAGCGATATTGTTTATAAAATCTCCTGTGATACTGTTTATCGTGGAATTATTAACCGTATAAATGGCCCCACCATCACCGCCGCCAGCATTATTTTTGGTTAAGTTGTGAACAAAATTTCCGTTGATATTATGAATAACCCCCTGATTATAAATGGCACCGCCCAATACAGAACCAATTGTGGTTGTTGCCCCATAAAAACCATTATTAACAAAGTCACCCGTAATATCGCCTATTGTATGGTAATAATCATTATAAATCGCCCCACCAGAAATACTATGATTATCTACAAAATCCCCTATAATTAGCCCTACATTTGCGTTTTTGATTGCCGTCTGTGGCAAAGAAACAAAATTGCCACGTAAAGAATCGTAAGTACCAGAATAATACATCGGCATATCTAATTCTTGAAATCTATCGGGGTTCAAACTTACTTTGTAATAGTATGAGTTACTATTAATTATACCGTTTTCTGTTGTGGTGTAAGAAAACTCTATCCAAGATGCATCGGGTTGGGTGTCCGAAAAACTGAACAAATACGCACTGGGAATATATGTAGTTGGGTCATTTTGGTATAAACCCGTCAACGTTGGGGTATAATTCGCAAAATCAAATGCCCCATATGCACTATATGTCATTAATGCCACAAAAGATGTCAACAGATATTTATACATATTTATCACCCCACGAACAAAATAAAACCGCCCAAGAAAGAGCGGTCGGGGAGTTGATAAATCACCTTGTTATTGATTCCGTGGTCTTCAAATATACACCAACGGCTCCCCGACCAAACAGCCAGGAATGATAGCGGTGCAAAAACACCGACAACATCAGATTACGATGCTTTCGCACCGAACAAGGTGGACTTATCACAGTCCCGAACCCAATCTCTTGGATTCAAAATTTATTCTAACATATTTTTACACCAAATACAATTCCTATGACAAAATCCCTTGAAAGCGCCACTTTTTGCTATACCATTACGCATTATGAAACACAGAACAGAAATCTTTGAAAACTGCACCCTGCAACAGGCATGTGAATGGATTGCGTTTAAAATTCCGCCGATGGAACAAATCCGTGCAAATGCACAGGGGTTCAAACGCTACACATTATTATCCCCAGATTTTGAAAACCCATCAATTTTTTCATCATTAGAATTGAATTTTGCAACCCAGGCCGACAAAGATTATTCTAAACAAATATACGATGCCGCTGCCAAATTAAAACTGGCCCTTTATGATGGCGATATAAATGCCTTTGGTGTAATTTCAACAACCAATGGGCAATTCCAACTCCAACAAATAACCGACATTCCAAATACAGTCAAACTGAATATCGATCAAAATACAATACAAATAAACGACACAACATACACCGACATATACATACCATTTCAGGATTTGAAACGTGAGTTTCATTCTAGACATTCCACAACCGCATTTAATGCCATTGAAAAACGATATTCCACACCATACATGGAAATAATGGTCGAGGTTATAAACGAGTTAAAAATCACCGACACCAACCAGCCATTAAAAAAGATTTTAACCGATGTTATTATACAAAAAATGACAGAACATGGCCTTAGACCATCACAATCTTTGGCGGAATATATGGCAACAATTATCCGTTTACCAGAATCCCAAAAAGGCCACGCATAGCACGCCCTACGATTCGCAAAACACCGTTTTTATACCGTTTCCAGAAAAAGTTTTCTAATAAAAAAGCCCAGATTTTCGCATTTGTTTTGGGTCCGACCCAAAGGGTCTGACCCTTTGACCCTTTGCTTTACACATGTCGTGCCATTTACATTGTTGGTATGACAAATACGCAAGCGTTATCTTTGCAGTTAAAAACACTATATCCTGGTCAATCCCTGTCTGACCAGGACGCATTAGATGCAAGTCAACGCCTGGTTAAATTTGTTGAAATCCTGATGCAGGTCAACGCACAACAGCCCAAGAGACACAAATATGATTGATACGGTCATCCTAAGCATACCATTTGAACAATTTCAAATCGTTGACTATGATAAATTCAGCCCCAGCGCACGTGGACTGTTCGAACCACCATATTACATTCTGGGGGCACGTGGACACTTTGAATGCTTTTTAAACCCAAGCAAACACGACAACGAATACAGACCACGCCTAACACTGTCCAAACGAATCCGACAAGGTGGCTTTTCAATCGCATTAAAAATCGAACTGTCATTGCCCAAACTGATATTTGGGAACAATTTTGATGAAATGCTCCCCAGCGATTTTCAAACCATTATACAGATGTTGCATTACCAACTGGCGACAATGGGAATCATACTAACATACAATACATTGGTTAATGCCACCGTCACAGGCATACATTATGGCAAAAATATCGTGCTGGAAAACAAATCAACCTGTGCGCTGGTCATAAACGCCATACACAAACTGAAAGTTTCAAAACGCTGGGACCTGGGCGACACAGATTTTCGCAATGACGGACAAGCGGTCAGATTTCACACCAATCACTGCGAATTAACATTCTATGACAAGGTTAAAGATTTAGAACATGCACGCATCAGCGAAAACCGGGCAATCGAATCCGACAACGCAATTCAACTGGACCTATTCAACCAATTAAAACCCCAGGCACAAATTATGCGAATGGAATGCCGACTAAACAACAGACGACACATAAAAAACACATTGCAAGAATGCAATATCCCTGTCAATAACCTGACATTCAAAGAACTATTTTCTGTGACAACCGCCAAATCGGTTCTATTACATTTCTGGGACAAATTCATACGACCATCATTAAACATTGTCATCACAGCAAGCCAAAGTCCCCAGGCAATATTCACACAACTGCGTTCCTGCGGATTAAAAGAATCAGATGCCATAAAATGTTGCGGTGCACTGGGCTATATCAAAGAACACGGAATACGTTCCCTGCACCAGGTATTATCCCCATCTGGACGCACATACAGACATTTATCAAACTGCTTAAAACCGGTTGATTTAACTGGAAACTATTTATACAATATTTTCAAACAGATTGAAACCGAATTGGCAGAATTTAAAGCCGTTAAGTTGGCCGATTTCCCGGAATTACAAAAGGAAACACGATGATTAAATCTTTTAATGACAAAGAAACCGAAAAGATTTTTAACGGCGAACGTTCAAAAAAACTGCCAACAAACATACAAGAACGAGCATTCCGCAAATTAACAATGCTGGATGCGGCCGAAAATATTGACGACCTGCGGATACCGCCGTCCAACATGCTGGAAACTCTTGGTGGCAAACGCAAAGGCCAATGGAGTATTCGTATAAATCAACAATACCGAATTTGCTTTGTCTGGAACGAAAACGAGGCGAATAATGTCGAAATTGTGGATTATCATTAAATACTTGACATTACCTATTACATAATGTATAATATAGTTAACAAAAAAGGACGTTTTCTATGACCAATTATATTGAAACCGGACATATTGGCGATATCTTACGCGAAGAATTTATGGAACCGCTGGGCTTATCTATGAATGCGCTGGCACGTGCAATCGACATGCCTGCGAACTGCATACACGGCATTGTCCACGGCACACGTGGCATTTCTGCCCAGGTAGATTTACGTTTAACGCGTTATTTTGGCCTGTCCCAGGGATATTTCCTGCGTTTACAGAACCGTTTAGATATGGTCGCTGCAAGACGTGCCATTCCAGAAGACGAACTGATGAAAATCATTCCGTTCAAACAAACTGGCACAAAACCAGTGATTAACGTGGCGGGCATGTAAAATGTATGCGGTCCTGCTGGCACGAGTATCATCCCGAGAACAAGCCGAGGGAATGTCTATTGATGCCCAGACAGAAAATTTACGCAATTACTGTGCCAGAAAAGACCTTAAAATATTAAAAACATTCCAACTTGTTGAAAGTTCTACAAAATCCGAACGCAAAAAATTCGAAGAAATGTTGCGTTATATCCAGGGATTGCCCCATAAGGTCGCACTTGTGGCAGATACCATTGACCGTGTGCAACGTGGATTCAAGGAATCCGTCGATTTAGACGAATTACGCAATGCAGATAAAATAGAAATCCATTTTGTTCGTGAAAACCTGGTTATACACAAGGATTCAAACAGTGCAGATATCGCCAGATGGGACTTAGGCGTTTTCACATCAAAAACCTATGTCGGAAACCTGCGTGACAATGTTAAACGCAGTATCAATTATAACACCGGCAAGGGAATATGGCAGAGTTTGGCACCTATTGGCTACAAAAACACCCGTGATGAAAACAATCATCCAACAATTATTCTTGACCAAGAACGCGCATTCAAAGTCAAACGACTGTTCGAATTATACGCGTCCGGACTTTACACACTTGGGGCAATGGTTCAACAGGCAAAAAATATTGGGCTAACCAGCAGACTTAAAAATGCGCCACTAAACAAATCACTAATCCAGAAATTATTAACCAACCCATTTTATTATGGCGTTATGCGGGTCAAAGGTCACTTATACGCACACATATACGAACCCATAATAAGCAAGGAATTGTTTGACAAATGCCAGGCCGTTATGACCCAAAAAGCCAGCAAACGACAGAAATATGCAAAAATTCCATTCGTATTTGGCGGTTTAATTCGTTGTGCAGATTGTGGCTGTGCAATATCCAGCGACTTGAAAACCAAACCCAGCGGAAAAACATACACATATTTGAAATGCTCTCATTACAAAGGCAACTGCCAACAACCGCCGGTCAACGAACAAAAAATATTTGAACAGATTCAAACCGAAGTATTCGACAGATTATCAATTCCACAAAACATAATGCAGGAAATAGTCGATGCTTTAAAAACATCCATTCAGGCAGAAAACGAGTTCCTGAACCAGTCATTGAACGACTTGGCCAAACAATTAGAACGTGCCAACGATAAAAAGTCACGTCTGCTAGACTTACTTTTAAACCAAAGTATTACACAGACCGAATACGACACAAAACGCTCCGAACTGGAAAAAGAAATATTCGACATCCAAAACAGACAGCAGTCACACATCGCAGCGGACAAATCATTTATAACCACGATAGAATCGGTCTTTTTGGTTGTTTCAATGGCTGGCGAATTATTTAAAAGTTCGAAAGTCGAACAAAAACGTGCACTGCTGAACTTACTACTTTCGAACTGCACACTAAAAGACGGAAAACTGCTGTATTCCTTGAATAAACCGTTTGATATGCTGGTGAATTTGACCACAAATGAAAAGTGGTCGGCGACATATAGGGAAAATCCCTACTTTGATACCGCCTCGTTTTCATTTAGATATACTATAGCGATATAGCCCCGAAAACACAAGGAGTTTCTTATTTTTTTCAGAACATATTTTCACCTAG
>CALXXV010000011.1 GCA_944392775.1 uncultured Alphaproteobacteria bacterium | reverse complement strand
GCGACCATTTATTACAGATGTTTATGTAAATCAGTCAAATTTACCAATGGAATTTATTACAAACGAATACAGCGTTACAATAACCGTTCCAGTAGTTTTTCGCAGGTATACAAACACCAAATTTAGCAAGGCAAAAACAAGCCTGCTTACAATTACAGAAAACAATAACCTTATCGTCAAGGCCTTTGCAACGGCGTGGCGATATCGTGAAATGTACGAAGAATGCGGCGATGTGGATACGATTATAAAGTCAGAACACGTTGCGGCACGATTTGTTTATAAACACCTGGCACTAGCATATCTGAACCCAGCAATTGCTAATAAAATACTGAACGGAAAACTGAATATGCCCGTGCGTGACATACTGGACAAAGCATCTCGCACATACGATTTTAATAAGCAAGCAAAATTATTTACTATACCTGCTTGATTTTTATCACGATTTATAATATGATTTATGTACGCTTGTTGGAAAGCTAGCTCATCCGTGCAAAGATTTCATCATCCAACAAAGATAACATTACCCTTTAACAGGGCTTTATTATCTAAACTACAGATTACGGATGCTTATTTCTAGATAATAATCCCACAACAATAAAAAAGGAGTATATGTTATGACACATATCGATTATTTTAAACTACAAGCAAAAAATCTGTTTAAAGACTGGAAGAACCGTGAACAGAAACTCTTTGTTTACGACATTCGTGAACTATTTAGACTATACGACGTTAAGCCAACAGAAGAACCCACTTTAATGAAAGCCCAACACTTGCTTGCTCAAGTTTTAGGACGTGATAAATGGTCTGATTTATTACATGAACCTGAAGAAAAATTGGCTTATATCAGAGCGATTTTAGAGCAAGAAAATTCTTTTTACGATGAATATGAAGAGAACATAGAAGAAGGAAACGATGACGACAAAGGTACTGGTTATCATGGAATGGTTGAGTGTCTACATTGCGGGCGCAAATTCCCAATAGACCAACCAAATCATTTGCCAAGTTGCGATGGCGAAATTTGGGATTTGATACCTGTAGAAACAACGGAGGGAGAAGAAGATGGCATACAATCGCAGAACTCCGAAAACTCACGTTAACAGTAACGGGTATCGTGTTTATAATAACACGGGCATATTAGTCCATCGACATATGGCAGAAATAAAGCTTGGCCGTCCATTAAATCCTTGTGAGGTTGTACACCATATAGACAGAAACAAACAAAATAATAATCCCAATAATTTGTACATTTTCAAAAACCAACAAGCGCATTGGAATGCACATAAACAAGACGCTAAGAAATATGGCACAGAGTATAGCTTTATGGGCAAAAAGAAATAAAATTGCCTCGGGGAAAATGGGCGAAGTATGTCATAGTGGGTAAAATGGTGGATTTTGGAAAAGTAAAGGCATACCAGAGCAACAATGCACTAAAAAAGTCCCAGAAACCGGCGGGTTTGTGGGACTTTATATAAACTTTTGGAATTTTTTGTATTCCTGGCGGATGGGGAGGGATTCGAACCCCCGGTGGAGTTGCCCCCACAACGGTTTTCAAGACCGCCGCATTCGACCGCTCTGCCACCCATCCGAAACTCTTTTTTACCGACGGTCTTTCAACCTACGGTTTTGTTCGCTTATCGCACCTGACGCTGCTGCTCACCACTCGTTAGCTCTCGACTTCGCTATGCTCGTCTCGTTTACTCGTATGCAAGACCGCCGCTATTGCCCCGCTCTGCCACCCATCCGAAACTTTTAGCGTTTACAACTATAACTTATCATATATTCTTTTTCAAGCCTTTTATTCTTATATCTTCTTCCTTATAGAATATAAAAATAAACCCAAGCCACACGCAAACATTATCCCGGACAATAACTGCCCCATGGTTAATCCCCAACTGGTCAAGAAACCTATCTGAATATCTGGTGCACGAAACTGTTCGCATCCTATTCTAAATATCGCGTACAACATACCAAGAATTCCGCCCAGCGCGCCTGGATACTTACGCAACTTTGTATACTTATACAAACAATACATTATTATAAATAGCAAAATACCTTCAGTTGCCGCTTCATACAAAGGACTTGGATGACGAGGTATTTCACTATATCCAGAAAACACTACCCCCCATGGCACATCCGTAGGTCGTCCCATTACTTCCATATTTATAAAGTTCGCTATTCTTCCAAAAAACAAACCTATAGGTGCAATAACCGCTAAAACATCCAATATTCTTAAACCGTTTTGTTTCTCTTTCTTAGCAAATAACAAAGTCGCAATTATCACACCTATTAATCCACCATGAAAACTCATGCCACCATGCCATACGGCAAATATTTCTAACGGATGTGCAATGAAAAATGATAAATTATAAAATAAAACATACCCGAGACGACCGCCTAATATAACCCCTAAGACCACATAAGTTAACAAGTCTTCTATTTGCTTTTTGGATAACTTTATATTTTCATCTTTACCCGTCATAAAATAACGAAATGCAAAGTACCCTATAACAAAAGCCGCAACGTATGCCAGCGCATACCAATGTATATCTAAACCAAAAATACTAAACGCAACCGGTGATATTGGTTCTATGTATATAGCCATTTTTATAAGTCTCTGTACCTAGATAAATTTAATACAATTTCCTCTTGTTTAAGTAACTTTTTACTATCTGGCTTCTCTTTTTTTAACATTTCATCTAAAATTGCTTTTGCTTTTTCGTACTCTTCATGCAAACTTTTTTCTGTTTTTTGCGCATTATTTTCACTTAAGTCTTCTTTTTGCCCAATTCTTTTAGTTCTGTTTTCTCTTATCACAAGTTGTTTTCTTGGCATCATCTCACCTTTGTTATTTACCTTGAATTTATAATGTTATTGTATTATATAATACTAAAGCTAACAAGGAGAAAAAAATGCCTGTAAAAACTGTCGCATTAAAAACAAAAGCAGATATAACAAAAGATAAAACAAAAAAAACTGGCGGAATAGATTTATATCTAAAACGTATTTTTGCATTTATGTTCGGAGCGGTTGCATTAACTGCGGTCGCATCATATATGACAATATGGGGCGGTTGGTTCATATACCTTATAAATATTCAAACAGGTGGTTTTACAGCATTATATTACATCTTATTATTTGGCGGATTAGCCTTATCGATATGGGCGCAGGTTCGTGCATTTAGTTTTAAACCCGCAACAGGTGCTTTATTATTAGGTATATACTCTATACTAATGGGCGTTGTAATGACACCTTTGATTGTTGCGGTATTAGCCGTAAATCCTGCATCAATTCTATTTGCATTTATAATTGCTGCCGTAATGTTTGCTTGCATGGCTTTATTTGGTTATAAAACTGTTAAAGACTTATCTTTTATGGGTATATTCTTAATGATGGGTATGATCGGTTTAATTCTAATAGGTATTGCATCTTTTATATGGCCTGCAATAATGGGCGGAACATTTGGAACAATTGTATGCTTTATAGGCGTTCTTATCTTTGCACTATTTACAGCTTATGATATGCAAAATTTAAAACGTGCATATGCTGTTATTGGGGATGACACACAAAAAAATCAATTAGCTGTATTAGGTGCCTTACACTTATACATATCTTTTGTTGCAATGTTCCAATATTTATTGAGCTTATTAAACAGAAATTAAACATAAAAATGGAGAAAAAAATGGCTTACAAAATAGACCCTGCAAAATGTATCGGATGCCACACTTGTATGGGCGCATGTCCGGTTATGGCAATTTCTACAGGCGCAGACGGGAAATGTGTAATTGACCCTGCAAAATGCATGTCTTGCGGTACTTGCGCAGCGGTATGCCCTGTTGCAGCAATTGCCCCCGCTGCATAACAACAAATTGTACTTTAACGGGGCTAACGCCCCGTTATTCATTTATAAGTATTATTTATTGCAAAAAACTAAAATCTGTATAATATATACCCTGTAACATTTAGGGGTAGAAAAAATGCCAGCAAAAACAGTAAATGATATTGTCGCGTTATGCAAGCGTCGGGGTTTTATTTTTACGGGGTCCGAAATCTATGGCGGCCTTGGTGGTGCATATGACTATGGTCCATATGGCGTAGAATTAATGAAGAATATAAAAAACGCATGGTGGAATGCCATGATATATTCTCGTAATGATATAGAAGGTCTTGATGCCGCGCTTATAAGTAACAGATTATTATGGAAATATTCAGGTCACGAAAGCAGTTTTTCTGACCCGTTAGTTGAATGTAAAAAATGTGGTGCACGTATGCGCCAAGATAAAATGAAAGACCCAACAAAATGCGATAACTGTGGTAGTACAGAAATTACAGAACCACGCGCATATCAGTTAATGATGGGACTTTCTATCGGTGCAACTGCAGACGGTGTAATTAACGCTTATTTGCGTCCGGAAACAGCAACAACCACATATGTAAATTTTAGAAATGTTTTAGATGCAAAACCACATAAATTACCATTCGGAATTGCTCAAATTGGTAAGGCATTTAGAAACGAAATTTCTCCGCGTGGATTCGTATTCAGAATGCGCGAATTTGAACAAGCAGAAATGCAATACTTTGTCAAACCATCCGAAGATGAAAAAAATTTTGAAATGTGGAAAGAAATTCGCACTGCGTGGTGGATAAATGTACTTGGTATACCTGCAGAAAAATTACGCTTCACACCGCATGAAAAACTTGCACATTATGCAAAAGCGGCCGGTGATATTGAATATGCTTTTCCAGACGGTTTTGACGAAGTAGAAGGAATACATAACCGTCAAGATTTTGATTTAGGCTCTCATACAAAATCACAAGAAGAATTTGATATTAAAGCAAATGTTATGAAAAACAAAGACAGTACAACGAAACTGTCTTATAGCGATCCACAAACAGGGGAAAACTTTATACCATATGTTATTGAAACCGCTATGGGTGTTAATCGTGCGATGTTGGCAGTTATGCTGGAAGCATATACAGAAGAAGATTTACCAGATGGGAAAAGTCGTCTTGTATTAAAACTAAAACCATGGTTGTCACCAGTAAAAGCTGCTGTTATACCTTTGGCAAGAAATGTACCTGAATTATTAGATATCGCAAACGACATAGAAAATTCTTTGCGAAAATTAAATATTGGTCGCATAGAGCTTGAAAATTCTGGCAATATTGGTAAAAATTATCGCCGACACGATGAAATCGGAACACCGGTATGCATAACAGTTGACCACCAAACAATAGAAGATGGAACCGTTACTTTACGTCATCGTGACACAATGGAACAAGAACGTATAAATGTTATAGACGTTCCGAAACGTGTATTAGAAATCATAAATCAATAAAAAACGCCCTGAAGGGCGTTTTTTTTATTCGGACATAACAGGAATAAATACAATATCATTATAGTAACCTAAAAACCTGTCACCTGTAACACAATAAATCTTTTGCAAAGAATCGTTATATTCTCTTACAGCTGTTACCCAACGATTTTGAATATCTGTTTGTGCACCTTGATAAGCACTGAAAGCACCCATGGCACCACCAACTCCGGCACCTGTTAAGGTGGTTTTAAATCTTGCTTTATTGGACAAATCAATTATTCCACCATCTTCCGCATCAACTGTAATCGGATCAAAATTAGCAACGTCACCGTCCAAAACACCAGATGGGTTGCCTTGATTGTCACGCGCATAAATTTTTACACCATTTGAATGCAACTTTTTCCATTCACGCCAATCAGATTTATCCATACCAAAGGCTTTATCTGTAACATCAGGAATAATAGCAGCAATCTTACTTTTTATAGTTTCTGCTTTGGCAATTTCTAAGAATTCCCCTTGATCTTCATCTATTTCTGCATTATCGCTGCCTAAATCATTAGAATTTTTAACCATCAGGTTTTTACCATCTGCGGATGTGGCGATATAATATAAATTTTCTTGATTACCAACTATATCTTCAAATTCAGCTGTATTTAGTTCATCTATTCTTTTTCCATCTTTCGTTGCGGTCAATACGACGTTTATTAATTCTTGTTTTTGGCAATTTTTTGCATAACTATCACAAACAAAGGTTTCTCGTGTCGAGGTATTATAAAAAGCTTTCTTATCATTTAATTCTTCGCCAAATACTAAATATCCCCAAAGACAACTAGTCTTTCTTCCGTCAACTTCACAATCTTCTATACGCAAAACAGAATCACCGATTGCGATAATATTTCCAACCAAAGCACCAGCCGCAGCATTTACGCCAGTAGATAAAATAATATCCCCACCAACCTTACCAGCATAGGTACTTCCCGCCATCAATGCAGCACCTGACAAAGCGCCAATCGCAGTACCCTGCAATTTACCTTTATCTGTTCCTAATAAACTATCATTTCCAACATCACTTTTTCCCGCGATATTTCCACCAAGCCCACCGATAATAGCACCCGCTGCAATTTTTAATCCGGCATTTTTTTTCTGTTCTTCGTTCATAACTTTTACAACATCATCGATAGTTGGTTCATTATCTGCGGGAAACTCTATATTTTCTGCATCTTTCATATAAGTCGCTTCCGGGAATTCCGATATATTACATTTCACAGAATCTCCGGTTGCCAGATTGGCACGCGCCAATACTACATCTGAACCATTTACCCCCATCTGATATCCGCGCATTTCAACAACTGCAACACAAGTATTTGAACCGCCGGCACGACTACCAAGATTTGGACGATCCCATGCAAATTCTCCATTGGGGTAAACCATTGCGCAATTTTCTAATTTGGCTATATCAACACTTCCATTACTTGCTGTTCCTGCAATTATTTGTTGGGCTAAATTTTGATCGGCAACCCTTACCGGAAGCGCAACATCTGTCGTTGACGCAACTACGGCCTCAGTTTCTTGCTGATTATAATATTCTGCTTGTTGTCGCATAGCGTTTACTTGATTATATGCATCTGCGTAACTACGTGTTACGTTTCCTACACGAACAGCCGCATTAGCATCGTGTGGCGTCCCCAAACAAGTCAACAAAACAAATAAAGAAGAATGAATAAACAAATATGTTTTTCTCATGATCGCCCCACATAAACTTTTTATAACAGCGGTATTTCCGCATAATTTTTAACAATGTTTAGAATTGCAATCTTAACCTAATTCCTAAATCAACCGTAGTTAATCTGCCACTTTCATACCAATTTGTATAATGGAAAACACTATCATAAGGTGCTGGATATTCGCTTCCTGCGCCATCACCCAACCATTCTGTCTGAGAAACTATTATACTACCAGACGTCATTACTTTTCCTAAGTTTGTATACCTAACAAAAAAGTCCAGTTTTATGCCACCTTCTAACTCTGTCGTAACCCCACCTTCTAACATAAAAGCCAATTGTTCCGAAGTTCCGCCATTATGATACGCGTAAACATCTGATATACCAGTTAAGTCGCCTGCACCGGCCACGCCAGGTTCCATTTCAGAATAAAAAGTGCCGTCATAAACAACATAATCAGATATTGTATTTAAAGACAAACCTATACCCACCCCTACATACGGTCTTAGCGCACCACCTGCAAGATAACCAGTATAAGAATCTATATTATAATACAAATTTAACATCGTGACATTTGATGTAATAGCACCACCATCAACTTCAGCATCAACGTATCCACCGACACCATCTGATGACTTAACCATACTAGGATAAGCAATTCCAGAATAACGCAGATATGAAAAATCCACGCGAATATCATTAGTTATTGCAGCACCAACAGATAACTGTAACGGCAAGACTGTATCCGTACTAAAGTCTGCTTCTTGAAAAGCACCAGGAACAAAGAACGCGTTTTGTTCACCCATATAATCGGCGATCATCGACCCGCCTACACTTGCTGAATAACCAACAGATAATCCAACATATAACCCACTATCAGCCAAACGATCATAATCTGAAGCTTGATAATATTGCCGACCTGCATTGGTTGTATTAGAACCAACACGCGGCAAAGCCCCCGTAACTCGCGTAGGGCTAGCAGCATTTATATTTTCTGTTGAAACGATTGTACTAGTTGTGGTTGTCGTTGTCGGCAAATACACGACTTGCCCCTGTGCGTTTGTACCTTGATAACCTGAATAAACAGGGTATACAGCGTTTGCCCCACCAGAAAATCCAAACAAAAAACCAGCCAAAGTGGTAAATATGCTGACTTTTTTCATAGTCCTTCCATTTTCCTTTTCTTATATTATATCACAAAAAAGCATCTGATAAAAGTATTTAGTAAAATTTAAACATGTAAAAAATACCGCCCTATATCAGGGCGGTATTGTGTCCAATATATGTTAATTTGCTTTTTACCTTAGAACGCCAAGTTCAAACGAACACCAAGTTCGGCTTTAACGTCAGAACCGTTCTGAGAATTATCATGTGCAGTGTCGAATGTATATTCACCATACAATGCAACCTGAACATTATCTGTCAATTGATTTGCAACAGACAATGATACGATATATTCATCGAAACCATCGTTCATGTCAGATAATTGAGATATTAATTCTTTAGCAAACATTTGTCCTGGCAATTCTGAAATTTCCGTAGACAAACTTTTTACACCGTTATCTGCATGGTGATTATATTTAACACCACCACCGAACGACCATCTATCTGTCAACTGATAGAAAGCATTTAACCCAGCATTGATTTCTGTCGTAGATTTTAAATCAACAGAAATTTCTGTCGGTATTCCCATCAATGGACTATTCAATGTTGCGTTATTTATTTTTATAACGTTGTTATCACTGCCAAACGTTTTTAAAACTTCAACAAATGCACTGGTTGTTAACTTTGACCATGTTTTACCAAAGCGAACACCAACGTCTGCACCCCAACGACCGTTGGAATAATTATCATACTGAAAATATCCACCTTTTGTCAGATCTGCGGTTAAAAACTTGTATTCACCGCGCATTTTATTTACGCCACCCAAATGAGCATCTGCATAAACATCGAATACTGTACCGTCATTAAATTCTAATACACGATAAATTAAACCTGCACGACCATGATTCAAACCTTTGCGGTCTATGTCGTCCGCCTGAGTATACGCAAAGGAACCACGAATAGCTAACCTATCCGTAATACCAATACCTAAATCTTCACTTACACGCCAAATTGGGAATTCTGTTGCCCCTGCGTGACCTTTTATTTTATTAGCAGCTGTATCATCTGTAACTTTGTACATTACACCTGCACCCGTTTTTGAATAAAATTCACCTGAACTTGGTAAATACAACGGGTTTTCTAAGTTAGCAGCCATTGCAGGTACTGTCAAAACAGATGCAGCAACTGCCATCTTTAAAGTTTTTTTCATCATTTAACTCCTTGTTTTCGATGAAATTCCACAGCCCCCATTATTGGCAAGACTGGGGCCCGTATCCGCACCACCCATTATTGGCAATAGCACGTTTTTATGATACGAACGTTCTTAGGGTGCTATAGTTTAAGAATAAAGTCAAAACAATTTTACATTTGACAAAAAACTTGAAACTGTGACTTTTTGCACTATATAAATATATCAAGAGATAAAAAGTAGCCTAAGGAGCATAACCATGGAAGATAAATTTAATCAATATATGAAAATTATCGCGGGCGAAAGCATACAAAAAAAGCAAGAAAAAGTGCTAAGCGAAGAAGATAAAAAGAAAATCTCTTCGGCATATTTTCAATTGTTTTACAACATATCTTTTGCTAATTGGCTAAAAGGTGCTTCTTTGGGTCAAGCATGGTATAAAGCAATTGAACAAATAAAATCCTTTATTTCTTCAAAGACTCATGAAAATCCTGCCACGATGTACATGCGTCAAATTTTTGCTGCGCATAAAGCAAAATGGTCTCAACTGATTATGACCAGTCCTTTAAAAGACACAAAAATTGAATGCTCCCCGGAAAAGAAACAAGAATGGAATATGCGCGTGGCAAAAAATACGAACGAAGCGTTAAAGAATCTTAACGGGACTTTAGCTTTATATGAAACAAAAGAACAAAAAAATCAAAAACCTGTACAACAGTCGGAATTTCTGTCTGCGCAACAAAAAATGCAGATGCTTATTATGTGGCAAATGCAAAATCAACGTCAACACGTTGCTTAAATAAAAAAAGGGCGCGTTTCGCGCCGTTTTTTATTTGTGCTTATAAGCCAACACATACGGAACGAACTTATCCTGCATAACACATCCTAACCATTCACGTGGAATCAACAAACTATTATGCTGACCTGCAGACATTTTTGGTAATTCTTCACCATTTTTTGCGTTAATTATTTTTGGCAGCGCAACAGAAACACAGTCCGTTGTACATGGTAATATAAACGTTATTTCATCACCCTGTTTAATTTCATTACGAAGTTCTAGGGTTATAGTTTTCTCGTCAACGTTTGTTATAACACCGGCCGCGTGATATTCGGATGTAGAACGTGTTGTTTCGTAATTATGAGCATCCGAGCCAAGATTGCCGTCAAAGAAGGCGGTTGTATAACCACGCGTTTCCAAACGTTCTAATTCTTTCATAAATGGAGCCGGGTCAAAATTTTCTGGATCTTTAGCATACGCATCAATTGCGGCACGATATGCATGAATCACAGAACCAACATAATATTCACTGCGATTACGTCCTTCAATTTTAAGTGAATCTGGTTCCGCTTCTATAACCTCGCGCAGACGTGGCATTAAACACAAATCCTTGGAATTCATTATATATGCACCACGTTCGTCTTCTTCGATTGGCATTTCTATTCCAGATTCACACTCACGCAAAATGACATCATATTTCCAACGACACAACTGCGCACAAGCACCACGATTTGCAGGACGCCCCGTTATAAAATTAGACAACAGACAACGACCTGAATAACTCATACACATCGCCCCATGAACAAAAATTTCTAATTTCATATCAGGACACTGCTTGCGAATATTTTTGAATTCTTCATGAGACACTTCACGAGCAAGCACGCAAAGTTTTGCACCTGCGTTCTGCCAGAACTTTACACTTAGGGCCGAACAAATATTTGCCTGCGTAGAAATGTGTATCGGCATATCAGGATGATTTTCACGCACCCACATTAAAACCCCAGGATCAGCAATAATAAGTGCGTCAGGTTTCAAATAATTTATAACCTCACTGACACGCGGCATATTTACAAAATCTCTGTCATGCGCAAACAAATTAAAAGCCAAGTAGACCTTTTTCCCTGCAGCATGTGCAAGTTCAATCCCCTGCTTTACTTCTTCTGTAGTGATCTTCGCACGTGCCCGCATAGAAAAGCCCGGCAACCCAGCATAAATAGCATCTGCACCATATAAAATGGCGGTTTTAAAAGCATCCAACGTACCCGCTGGTGCCAAAAGTTCTGGTAATTTAATCATAAGCATAATTTTTTTACACTTATTTCATAAAAGCAAGCATTTTTATCTTGAAATTAAATTTTGAAACATGTATAGTGAAGCACGTTGCCAGTTTAGCTCAGCTGGTAGAGCATCTGATTTGTAATCAGAGGGTCGTTGGTTCAAGTCCGACAACTGGCACCAGAATTTTCGCAAGTTTTAGTAACTTGCGTTTTTTTTGTAAAAAATAAAATGGGCTTTATGCCCATTTTATTTCATTTTTTCCCTTTCTTTTTTGAAATTTTCCCGGCTTCCGTTTCTTGCTCTTCTTCAAATATATCCATACCAATTATATCTTTTAAAACTTCTCTGGCTTTTGGGTTTTTATCTGCATAACGCTTTACACCTATTATTAAAAATGCCGCTATCAATCTTTCTAGATACTGTGGAGAAACTCTTTCAAAGATTTTATCTTTAATCTCTGATGCAAAATCTTTTACAGTACTTTTTGCGCGGTAAAAAAATGAATGACGATGTCGTATGTATTTTCTTATTTCTCCTATCCACATTATTATCAAACCAACCAAAATCGGCAAGGCGACACAAAAAATAAAATATTTTTCTACTCCATCTGAACAAAAATTTGCTGTAAAAATACTATTACAAGAGCTTTTTGAATGTAGAAACAATACTGCAAATATTTCATATATAGAAAATATAGTGGCACAAAGTTTCATTTTTAAAAACATCTTTTTCCCCCTTTTTTTATAAATCTTTATTTCCTGGAATAAATCTTATTCCTAAAAGAACAGACCAATCGTTTCTATGCCAATCACCGCCAAGTCTTTTTCCTATTCTCGTCCAAATACCCGTTGTTCTATTTAACATTGTCCCAATTTCACCTTCCACTAAATATTCTGTTCGACCGTCTTCGTTATTTATCCAAACCTGCGGATCCAACGCAGCCCACCAACCATTATTAGACAAATATCCGATCAACATACGAACCTGGGTCTGATTAGTATCTTGATATTTATCTTTATCCAAATTATACAAAGATATAAACTGCTTACCAACCAAGGCAGTAAAGAAATTTGCACTAAAAGCGTAAACATATGCCAAAGTTGGATCAAAAGTATATTGACGCGTTCCCAATGTATCAGATGTAGCCGTAGGAAATACAAATTCAGTCGCGCCTATTATCACATTACGTCCAAATCTATACTGACCACGACCGCGCACTCTTAAATCCCCGATACCAGCATCAGAAATACCAAAACCAGAAAAATGGCTAAGAGGTAACTCAAAATTTATACCGAAAACCTTATATAATTCTTTATCATATTTTAATCCTAAGGTCGTAACAGAAGGTTTCCCTTCTATATCCATAACATTTAAACTTGGAAGTAATTCCATCTTAGTAACATTATCTGCTGGGTTTACCCCCTTTACTGCGCTATCTGCATACGCAGGGAAAGACATGGCCAAAGCAAATCCAAATATAAAAAAACTTTTTTTCATTTTATATCCTGTAATCCTACAGAATATATTTTCAAAGAAATCTAAGTAAATTTCACTAAGAACGAAAACCTATAAAAAGCCCCTTTCGGGGCAACTTTTACATTAAAATATCTGTCTCTAAATTCTGTTCTTGTTGTTCTAAATTTCTTTCTTCTTCGGCCCTTGCGGCATTTTCTATTTGTAACAACTGGTTCTCTAAAGCCGTTCTTTCGGAAGATTTATAACCTGTTTCATCGGTTACCTCATCAACTTTTTCTTCACTTGGTTGTCCGGCATTTGTAACCTTAGCAGGCGCAGAATTTACTTTACCTTTATCAACAACGCTTGGGTTTATCAAATTTTTATATAATTCTATCGATTCGTTAGCAGCGGCCACATCACGCTGCAACAGTTTATTCACATCACCAGGAATAAACCATTCATCCAATTTCAACGCAGTAACCCTCATTATCGGACGCAGTTTGGCATCTGCAACCCATTTTGGCAAAACAGTAGAATCAGAATAATACCATAGAGCAATCCAATACGCGATTCCCATTACAACAACACCACGAACAATACCGAATAAAATCCCCAATGTTCTATCAGTTACTTTCATCATACTATTCTGAATCTTGTCACGTAATTTCTGATTAAAGAAACCGACTAACATTAAAATTACGAAAAATACAATAAAATAAGATGCAACTAACGTACCAACAGTCGAATCTGATAAGTCAAAAAAATTTTGAAGCAACTTATCTAAAAGAGGAGAGGCAAACCTAGCTGCAATTGCAGCTACTACCCATGATAAAGTAGCAACTGTTTCATATACCCCACCTCTTATACTAGCCCAAATAGTAGACGCAAATAAAACGCCTATAAAGATATAATCAAGTGTTGTTAAATCAAACATTACTTAATCCAATAATTGATAATTATTTCTTTTTATCTTTTCTTATCAAAACGAAACCTAATATTGCAACTAATGCAATCAACAATACATAAAAATAGATAGATGATGTATCGCCACTATTTTTTTTTTCGATTTTTTCTTCCTGAGCATTCGGAACGTATTCTTTTATAGCATTTTTACGATCCGCATGTTTGGATTTAAATACATCAGGATCCGCTTCAAGAGCCTTTTTGTTTTCTGCAGCAGTTTCTTTATCGCTATTAGATAAATCAACTTCTACTGCATCGCGCAATTCTTGTTCCATAAAATCAGCATATCCTTGGAAACATTTATCTCCAACAACTATCACAGGAACTCCGCCATTATCATACTTACATTTTGACAAAGCTTCTTGAAAAACCGGCAAATTCTGTTCTTCCATAACATTTACTTGAACAACACGTAATTTCGGATATTCATATATCATTTTATTTGAAAAAAATTCCTGTGCATGATGACAATGCGGACAATATGGTGAATAATATATAGTTATATCAGCCGCGGAAGCGGTTCCCATAAAAAACACTCCTAAAAGCATAGCTAAAAAAAACTTCTTTTTCATAAAAACTCCTTTTCTTGTTCGGATTATAAAAACCTGAGCCCATCCATGCAAGCCATTTTTATAAAATTATTTGCAAAAAATCCTGTTGTTTTTTTTTATAAACGCATACAAAATGATAAAAAGGAGATTTTATTATGTATTCATTAAACCAATTCCCATTACCTTTTTCTACAAAAGACTTAGAACCATATATGTCTGAACGAACCATTAATTTTCATCATGGAAAGCATTTAGCCACATATATAAAAAATTTAAACGACTTATCAGAAGGTACAAAATATGCAGATTTATCCTTAAATGAAATCATCATTAAATCTGCAAACGATGAATCTGCAAAAAAGATATTTAATAATGCGGCACAAGTATACAATCACAGTTTCTTTTTTAACTGTTTATCAAAAGAAAAAACAACTATGCCAGAAGAAATAATAAATTCATTTGGAAATGCAGATAATTTTTTTGAACAATTTAAATCTGTTGCAGCATCAGTTTTTGGCAGTGGTTGGGCATGGCTTATACGTGATTCAAATAATGAACTAAAAATTATAAGTACTGCAAACGCAGACACTCCAATAGCACACAATTTAAAACCCGTTATGACGATTGATGTCTGGGAACACGCTTATTATTTAGATTACCAAAATCGGCGCACAGATTTTATCGATTCCGTTTTAAAAAATATTATAAACTGGAATTTTATAAAAGAAAATTTAGAAAAATAAAAAATGGGGTTTTCCCCATTTTTTATTTTTCATACATATCATATATAACAGGTGTTTTATTTATAGTATAAATTCTGCCGTCATTTTTCCTGTTATAAAAAACATATAGAACATTTGCTAAATCATCTCCAAACCAAGGATTATTAAAACCGATTACTTGACGTTGCGTATTATATGGAAACGCCTTATGAAAAGTGTTATCAAAAACCTTGGAATAATTATCTTTAAAACTTTGACTTACTATCATATTCATTATAATTATACCATCTGATGCAATTCTTGACTTTAATCTTTCCATAAACTCAATAGTTATCAAACCTTCTGGAATTTGATAAGAATTAGAATAAACATCCAATAATATCAAGTCATATAATTCTGTCGTATTTTTTAAAAATTGACTTGCATCCTGAATTAAAAACTTTTTATTAGTCGTTAAATTTTGTTTTAAAAAATATTTTTCGGATATATCTTTTAAAGAACTTTCTATATCAACAAAAGTATAATCGTTAAAAGAATCTTTCAACCCTACCGTAAAACCACCTGCTCCTAAAACTAAAATTTTATATTTTTTATCTTTAGGCATTTTATATATAAAATTATTATTTATATAATTTATATATTCTGCACCAGAACCTGTACGTTCATTATATACAGACATCGGCAAACCATTCATATTTAAAATTTTTGTATCACCAAATTTATCAACAGAAATCGTAGAATTAGCATTATTTACTAAAATCCCATATTTTTCACGTTGAACCATATTATTGTTTATCAGCACAGTTAAAATAAATATTACTAAACCAGCACAAACTACCCAATACCCCCTTTTTATAACGAGTGCTGCAAATATAGATAAAAAAACGATTAATATAACCGTATAATTTACTCCAATGAACGGCATTAATATCAATGTTGTCAGCAAAGAACCCATAACAGAACCTATTGTATCCCACGCCATTATACACCCCGTATAATTCGTATTATACTTATGCAACCATCTAGATAATAAAGTCGTATTAAACCCGAATAAAAACGGACCAACCGATAAAAATACTAACGAATAAACAAAAGTTTGTAGAACGCTTGATTTTATACCATTACTATAAAGCCATGAAAAATATTCTGTAATTAAAGGAAAACTAGACGCGGCAAACGCTAAAAAGGCAATTATTAAAAAACTTATACACAATATATTTTTTATTTTTGCGTTTTTTATTTTTTCACTTGCCCCAAGGAAATATCCTAATGACATAAAGCCTAAAAAACATCCCATTATTATGCTAGTAATTACTGCACTTGATCCCACATAAAAAGCAAGCTGTCTTAAAACTACAAGTTCCAAAGATAAACTAACATATCCGTTTAAAAAGATCAGAAAAATTAACCAATTTCGCATTTTACGATTCATCAGAAATCCCCCTATTGATCGTAATGCTAATAAAAAAACAAAAATGCTTCAACAAAAGAAAAAATTTATCTTACATGCAAAAAACGAACGTCATCAAATTCAGAATAACGACTGAACATTGCTTTAGCAAAAGGACACATAGTAATTATTTTTCTGTTCTGATTTCTTGCCAAATCTACAACATGACGCACTAAATTCAACCCCACATGTTCATTTCTATATTTTTCTGTAACTCCTGTATGATCTATTATTAATTTATCTATACCGACACGAACAAACGTAATTTCTCCGACATGTTGTCCATCACAATTTGCATAGAACCCCAACCCATCCGGGAATATATCGTATGTTATATTATTTGACATGGCTAAAGCCCCCTTAAATAAATTATAACACATACAAATATCAGATATAAATATGATTGTTGTCAAAAAAATGGGCATTTCTGCCCATTTTTATTTCCCTATTGAATCAAAATTCTTTCTTATAATTTTTACACTTTTTCGCAACAATGTAGAATCCATCGAATTTAATTTAGGTGTCAAAGTATTCAAAACTCCATCTGCACCGATAATTCTGGGTAAAGATAAAGCAATAAACTTATTTCCTGTTCCAGAAGCGCAACTTACCGTAAGGACCCTTTTTTCATCGTTTATTATACAACGCAATAAATCTGAAACGGCAGCACCTATCCCGTCCCAAGTAGCTCCACGCCCTTTAATAATTTCATACGCAGCATTATGAACGCGATGGCTTATCGTATTACGTGTAGTGATAGGTAAAGAAATCTTTGTTTGACGACAAAAATCGTCTAGTTTTATTCCACCTATAAAAATTGAATTCCAATCAATAACGCTGCTATCACCATGCTCTCCAAGCACATTTGCACATATAGATTGCGTAGAAACAGATAAATGTCTTGATAAGATTGTGCGAAGCCTTGCAGAATCTAACATTGTACCTGTACCAATTACTCTTCCGACAGGTAATTTAGATATTTTTTGTGTTAACATTACCAAAACGTCTAAAGGATTAGTTACAACTATTATTTTTACTTTTTTGGCGTCAACATTTGCCATAACTCGTGGCACGACATCTTTTATAACCTCAACATTTTTATTTAATAAATCCGTACGTGTTTCACCAAGTTTTTGATTTGCCCCAGCTGAAATAATAACTATATCACTACCCCTAATTCCACGATAATTACTAACCGCATTTATTTTTACATCAAAAGCAAAACTTGCAGCGTGTCCTAAATCCTCTGCGGCAGCGCGTGCACGAACCGCATCTTTATCAAACAAAACTATTTCATGAACAAAGCCCGTATTTTTTACTGCCGTTGCAACAGCCGAACCTACTGTGCCTATACCAATTATTGCTATTTTCATTAAAATATTCCCCCTACATTAATCGGTTATCAGTATATCATAATTCAACAAAAATTTTTTGAATTATTTTAAATTTTCTAATTCTTCAGGGAAACCCATAAATTGTAATATTGGTATAAAGTGATAAACAGGTATTGCCAAAATACCCTTTTCATATTTATCTAATAAATCCGTTGTTATCCCTATATGTTTTGCGATTTCTTCCGCACTTAAGCCTAGTTTACTGCGCGCAGAACGTAATTTATAACCAAGACGAACATAAAAATCTTCTTCACCTGGTTTTACAATCATTTCTTCTGGTATATTTTCTTTTTTCATTTTTTATCACTCATAGAATTATTTCCTAAAAATATATATAGTATTATAAAAAACAGAAAAACAAAATCTATAGGATTTATTTCATAGCTGTTTAAATAAAAAAACTGGGGACACGCCCCAGTTCTTAATATGACTTTGCTACAAATACATAAGTCGGATCTTTGTCGTCTAAGCATCGACGAGATATTTTATATTTCTCTATCAAAGCCTCAAACTCTTCATTTGTAGTCTGGTCATACTTTATACGGAAGAAACCTATTTCACCGTTTTCTAGGGCAGATTCTAATGCTGCTAAATCCGCAACATCTTTTATCATTTTCTTATTGCGCGCTTCTGCCGCATTATACATATCAACCTGTATCTGATTTAGAATATCTTTCGCTTCTTTTATCAAATCAGCAACAGAAATTGTACGTTTAGAATCCTTACCTAAATCACGACGAGTTATCGTTACGGAATCAGATTCCATTTCACGCGCCCCGATTTCAACACGTAATGGCACGCCGCGTTTAATCCATTTCCACATCTTATCTGGTGCACGCATATCAGAAGAATCAACCAGCACTCTGATTCCATTATCTTGCAATTGCTGACCTACTTTTTCAGCAAAAGAATTCAATACGTCTGCGTTTTCTTCACGAACAATTGGTATTATTACAATCTGATAAGGTGCAACTGCTGGCGGTAAAACCAAACCGTCATCATCAGAGTGTATCATGAACAAACTGCCCATCATCCTGGTCGTAGTCCCCCAAGATGTCGTCCATGCATGTTGCAGTTTACCATCTGTACCCAAAAATTGTATTCCAAAAGATTTAGAAAAATGTTGTCCTAAATCGTGCGATGTACCAGCCTGCAAGGCCTTGCCGTCTTGCATAATATGCTCCAAGGTATATGTATGGTCTGCACCTGCAAAACGTTCTTCTGGGGTCTTTTCACCCATAATAGAAGGTATCGCCAAAACTTCGCGCATATAATCCCCATACATTTTGTGCATTTTACGCGCATCCGCATTTGCTTCTTCGTGTGTTGCAAAAACGTTATGACCTTCTTGCCAGTTAAATTCAGATGTACGCAAGAACAATCTTGGACGCATTTCCCAGCGCATTACATTCACCCACTGATTTAATTTCAATGGCAAATCGCGATGACTTTGTACCCAACGAGACATCGCATCCCCTATTATAGTTTCAGAAGTCGGGCGAATAATATATGGTTCTGTCAATTTAGAATCTGGGTCTGGCTGCAATTTGCCGTCTATCATTTTTAAACGATGATGCGTCACAACTGCACATTCTTTTGCAAATCCTGCAACATGTTCTGCTTCTTTATTAAAGAAATCAATAGGTATCAATAAAGGAAAGTTAGCGTTCTGAACGCCGCAAGCCTTTATACGTTTATCCATTTCATCACGCATAAGTTCCCATATTGCCCAACCATAAGGTTTAATTGTCATACAACCACGTACAGGTGAATTTTCAGCCAAATCTGCTGCAACAATTAAATTTTGATACCACTCACTAAAATTTTCCGCACGCGTCGGTGTTATTGCTGTTTTCATAATTTTAATTCTCTTTATTTTTAATTATTTATCTTTTAATTCCATATATTTATCAGAAACTATTTTGTGCAGAGTTTCCGCAATCTGCTTTCTATCCATTCCCGCCAACGGCGGTGGGGGCAAAACTGTTATCTCTACCCTAAAACCACCTAAAACCATAATATGAAAGACCTGACCAAATGCACTGCGTTCACGTGAACACTTTGGTCCCATATCTTGATTAGAATTATTAAAGTATGCAAAATGTTCTGCTAAATCTTCATCGCTGATGGGCGTGCCGTTACGAAACCGATAATGCATAGCCATCGGCTGAACAACAACATCCGAATTTTCAACAAAATTAAATAAAGTACTTTTAAATGGCTTTACATAAGAACCATTTGTTGTTGTACCTTCTGGAAACAAAAACATCGGATAACAGACTTTCGAAACTGTTTCTTGTACCAGTTTTAATGCATCTTTTGCATGCGACGGACGACGATCTACAAAAACAACACCGAACTTTCGCGCAACCCAACCAACTAACGGCCAAGACTCCATTTCTTTTTTCGCAATAAAACTACCTCCGAAAGCAACAGGGAATGTTGCAATTTCAAAAATAGAAATATGATTTGCAATTACCAATAACGGTCTATGTTTTGACAATGTACCATGTATCGTTATTTTTATCCCGGCAAGTACTAACAGGAAACGCATAAAAACTTTCATGTACCATACAGAAGCACGACCACGTGGTAATATAAATATAATAGGCAATTGCAAAAAAACCAATATCCAAAAAGCTGCAAATTTTATTGCGGCACCTGTGGTATTAAAAAAATTTTGCTTACGAACCCCAGACATTATTCTTCACCATCTTCTGAATCTTTAGCGTCTTCAATATATTCCGCATCAGCAGCATCTTCTCGTAATAAGAACTCTAAAAACGCACGAACAATTTTGAAAGATCCCGTTACAGGGAATAACATTATTTTACCCAATGTTTTAATTGTACCGTCTTTCACATCAAAATCTTCTAAAGCATTTTCTTTACCTAAGAAATGTTTTTGATAAGCTGCATCTATCTTTTTTGTTTGTAACATAACAAAAACATCATATGAATTAAAAGCTTTATCAACAAACACACCCTTACCAAAAGTTGCACCCAAACGTAAATACCCTTTTATCAAAGGTGTCATCTGATGACGCGCATCTGTTTCATCAATAAATTCTTTTGGTAATATGTTCATCCTAGACAATTTAGGGTTTACACCTTCTGCAAAATTTTCCGATAAAACAGTTGCCCGTAAGCTTAAAGGAGATAAATGATTATAATATAAATAAGATATAGCTTGCGCAGATTCTACGGGCTTTATACCAACCCAAGAAGCTACGCCAAATAATATCATTATTTTTCTACGTACCACATATTCTCCTAGTCCTGCCCATAACATTCGCATAACCAAAGCGTTTTCACGATATTCTTTAGCAACGCATGCACGCGACATTTCAGCAATATTTCCAGAAAAACGTTTTATTTTAGAAATATTAAATTCAGATTCAGTATAAAAACCACCCATTTTTTCAGCAGCATCTCTATCAATTATTCTGTAAGTACCTACAATTTTTCCATTATGAAATACCGCCATATATTCAGCAAATCTATCAAAAGAATCATACTCTTCTTTTAAATTTTTCTGTTCTTCTGTAACCCCTGCCCCCTCTTCTTCAACGAAAACAGAATAACGTAATTGACGTACCTGTCGACGTTCTTCCTTATTACGAGTTAAACGAACTTCATAGTCACGAACCTTTATAGCCATAAATATATCCTTTATATATTATTAAATTTAGATTATCAAAGAAACCTACTGTTTTCAATTGTTTTTATTTTTCTTGCGATTATGCCGCGATAATATTAAAATGAATATAAATATTTAACTTTGTCTTCAAACGCAAAGGGCTTTCATGAATAATCTTTTTAACAAAGCATCTTATAAGATGCGGTGGTTTTGTGTAGGAGTCTGCACATGCCACAAATAAAAATAGCGTTCTGTATTCCTAATATGATTTTAGGTGGCGTAGAGAATGTTTTCGTTCAAACGCTAACAGACATTTCTTCACAAGAAAATGTCAAAATAAAAGTAATAATGCAAACAAAATTATCAGAACCTTTATATCAAGAATGGTTTAAAAGGAATGAAAATATAGAAGTAGTTATCTTATATCCATTGGGTAACGCTTTTGAAAACTTAAAACGATTTATGCCGTTTTTCCCTTTATCTAATATCAGAAAAATAATATACAGCTTATACAAAAAAATCAAAAATCGATCTGCTATAAACAAAGGTCTATTTTCTGACTGCGATCTGATAATAGATTACAAAAATTTTTCTTTTTATAAAATTTTAAAACTTATACAAAAACCGAAAATTACTTGGGTGCATGGTTCAATAAATTTTTTTAACGAAAATAACTTCAAAAAAAGATTACCTTATTATGACAAAGTTGTCTGTCTAACAAAAAGCTTTATGAAAGATTTCAAAAAACAAAATCCAGAATTTTCACAAAAAATTGTACAAATTTATAATCCTCTAAATTCTGATAATATAAAAAAACTTTCTGAACAAAACCAAAATATTAAAGACAAATATTTCTGTGCAGTATCAAGATTAGATTATGATAAAGATATCATAACGATTATAAAAGCATTTAATGATTTCTGGATAACAGAAAACAAACCTGACGTAAAACTAGTTTTAATTGGAGATGGAAAACAATATAAAGAACTAAAACAAGTTTCAACTTCTATGGAAGCTAAAAACCAAATTATTTTTACAGGCGCATTAAATATTCCTTTTGGTTATATGAAAGGATCTTTGGCTCATATATTATCAAGTTATGACGAAGGAATGGGAATGGTAATACTGGAAAGTTGTGCTTGTGGAACATTAAATTTAGCATCTAATTGTAAAAACGGCCCAGCAGAAATATTAATGAACGGGAAAGCGGGTTTATTATTTAAACCGGGCGATACAAAAGAACTTAGTAACATGATGCGTCTTGTTTGGCACGAAAAAATTCCACGAGAAAAATTAATACAAAATGCAACATCCGGCTTAAAAAGATTTTCCTGCGAAAAAATATCTAAGGACATATTTAATTTAATAAAACAAACAACCAAAACGATGTAATAAAAAAATCTTATATCATTGTTTTAGTTGTTCTGCCAATGTGGCTATTGCTATTGCATACCAATTAGAGCTATTCCAACGTTTAATACGATAAAAATTAGGATAAGTCAAATACGCCTCTATTACAGGTTGGGGTGCAATATCTGTATCTATTGCATTTGGATTTACTGCATTTACAGATGCAGCTGCAGCAGCCTCTGCCCTTCTTTCAATCACAACATTTATGTCCGCTACCAACCCAGCGGTCATATCTGCAATTGGAATAGATGTACCATCTGGATTTATAACACCCATCATTGCCCATTCATATAAAGACTTTTTTGTTTTCCCGTCTAATAAAGAAATATCAAAATCCGCAGGTAAAACTACTTTACGTACAATTCTTTCGTTCGGATTCCAACCCAATTTATTTAAATAATTACCCGCACTAAACATAGCATCACTAACACTATGAATTATATCTATCCTACCATCACCATTTCCATCAGAACCATATTGAACAAGTGTTGTGGGAATAAATTGAAAATGCCCCATCGCCCCCGCCCAACTACCATATATTTCATTTATGTCTAAATTATTATCATCAGCCATTTTCATAAGAGCTAATAACTGCTTTTCAAAGAAAGCCTCTCTGCGTCCTTCATACATAAGCGTTAAAAAAGCGTCAGTCAATTTGTGCGCTGCTTTATAAGAACCGTAATTCGATTCCAATCCCCAAAAAGCTAAAATCACATGTGGTTGTATACCATATTTTTGTTCTACCCTAGATAATAAAGTCGGATATTCTTTATATTTTTGCTTACCTTCAGAAATACGCTTAGAATTAACAGTTCGTTTTAAATAATTATCTAAAGTTAGTTTAAATTCTGATTGATTTCTATCGCTTTTAACAATTGACGGTATAAAAGCAGGAGACTGTAAAGTGGACTTTATAGTTTCATTCGATATTCCCTGCTTTTTTGCGTTAACCCGAACGCTGTCAATTGTTGCTTCCCAGCGATCAATATCGAATAAGCCCCTTTCTGCATAGACATTTAAAGGAAGCAAAGATAAAAGCACAACACCGAAAAGGCGTGAAATAATATTTCTATTATTCATAAGCATACCTTTAAAATGCGTATTTTATACCCACATGCAAACCAAACGATTGCCAAGCAGCATGTTTTAATTGATCGCTTATATACTGAGTACTTGCCGGAACCGTTTCCAAAATCGGCAAACCATTATCATCTAAAACATACATTCCATTTTCATCAAGCACATATTGTGTATATTCTGATAAATATAATTCGCCACCTATTTTACCGACATAAAAATAATCTGTATCAACCATTATAGATAACTGCATACGATCTGATAATTTATAATTATATTCCATTTCCGCAGAATAAGAATACGCATCATTACTGCCTTCATCTATAAAACTTGGGTTCTGCTGCCAATCAGTTCTATTCGGCCATATACCTTCTGAAGAATATTTAGGCAGCCCAAACTGAACATAAAAGCGTAACTTATCTACCAAAGTCATCTGCTTTTCTATTTCTAAACCGACATAAAAACCACTCCACGTAGTATTATAAATATGTGTTGTTCCATCAACTAATATCGGACCATCTCCACCAATTATGACACATTCACCAGAATCCACCCCCCAAGGAACAGTTCCCATATCAGAATTATAGTCACCCATAGTTAATTCTGTGCCCAAATTTACCAACGCACCACCTGCAGGAGCCTGAACTAATTTTATATCTTCTGGCGACATACAAACTTGATACCAATCTTCCGGTGCTTCAACATTTATAGGCAACGAAAAATAATTACCGTACACGTCACCATAAACATAATCACCTTTATTTGTCATCAAAGGCAAAAATATCCCCGGGTTCGGATACAAATGATCTGACATTTCCAAATTATGATTAAAAATTTCATAACCGAAAGAAGGCGATAATTTCCAACCTCCTATATCCCAAACATGGTGTGCACCGATACCTAATTTAAAATGATTTGTCTTTCCTGTCTGATCGCCTACAGATATCGTAAATATCCCGTAACTAGGATCTGATTCGTAATATGGCTTTAAATCATAATCCATAGATAAACCGCCATGCGACATAAAGCCCATACTATATTCACCATAAGCAAACATATCAAAATTACGCAAAGAAAAATTGTGCTGTACCCCAACACCAATTTCATTATAAACCATGTCATCCCATTCCAAAATGGAGTTTACACCGGTTTCAAACTCAAAATCCGCAAATTTTCTTGCATATTTTGCATATACTGTCGTAGCTGCTTCTTCCGCAACTGGTACTGCAATACCATTTGTTGTCATGCTTCCTGTTATCTGCGGAAGCGTTTGCCTAGGAACTTGATACGAATACGAACGACTACCAACAACTTGTTTACTTCCGGACTGCCCGACATACCTCGTATAACCTTGCTCCTGATACTGACCATAAGCAGCCTGATTTACTGTGGTAGTAGTATTATTTTGATAGTATGAAGGCACACCTTCGTTTGACGCGTACGCCGCGAACGATAATAAAGAAACACTAATAAACGAAACTAAACGAACTCTCATTCCTGCAATTATTATATGCATTATATCATAAAAAAAAAAGCATAAAAAGTATTTTTCTTTTTTATATAATCATATGCTGGATTTTAGCTATTTTTTATATAAAATATAATCAATGATAAAGCCTCACAATATATATATTCATGTGCCCTTTTGTTTGTCTAAGTGCAATTATTGCGCCTTTTTTTCGCATGCTTGTACTACACCGGACTGGAATAAATATGAAGAAAAAATTATAAATGAAATCGCCTACTGGGCACAAAAACTTGGCAAAATTTCTATTCCTACTATATTCTTTGGTGGCGGTACGCCCTCATTGATGCCAATAAAAACCTTTGAAAATATAATCAATACGATCAAATCTTGTTTCTTTTTGGATGCAAAATGCGAAATTACATTGGAATCTAATCCAGGAACACTAGATAAAAATAAATTATCCGACTTTGTAAAAGCAGGCGCTAATAGATTATCAATAGGCATACAATCTCTAAGTGATGACAAACTAAAATTTTTAGGCAGAATTCATAATGCAAAGCAAGCAATAAACTTATTAAATAACGCCCAAAATTTAAGTCTACGCGTTTCCGCAGATTTCATTTATGGACTGCCGCATGAAAGCAATCAAGACATTATAAACATCTGCAAAGATATTAACAGTTTGGGCTTATCACATTGTTCTATGTACGAATTAACTATCGAACCTGACACACCGTTTAGCAAAATGAATTTACAAATGCCCAGCAACGAAGAAATGGCAGAAATGTATATGGCAATTTCTGAAAATCTTAATCTGCCGCGTTATGAGGTTTCTAATTATGCCGCCCCAGGTCAAGAATGTCGCCATAATCAAAATGTTTGGGACGGCGAACCTTATATAGGTATAGGCCAAGGTGCAGCAGGCAGAATTTTAATAGATGATGTTTGGTACGAACAGATGGGCAACCAACAAAAATTCGAAAAAATTTCTGGTCGAACACGCGCAATAGAAAAATTAATCACTGGGCTTCGTCAAGTTCGTGGTATAAAACTTGATTCTGACATAGAAAAAATTATAAACTTTGATTTCGTGAACGATAACCAAAAATTATTAAAACTAACTTCTGAAAATAGACTTACTGCTACAGAAAAAGGCATGTTGATTTTGGACGATTTGTTGATAAACTTGACGAGGTAAAAAAATGCAAAACAAACTATTAAACATAATCGGGATAATTGCAGTAGCAATCGCTGTAACAATCGCTTATTTCGTTATCACGCAAAAGGAGAAAACTATGAATGCCGGAATAAAACTAGAAAACATGGACTTATCAGTAAAACCTGGTGATAACTTTTTTGATTATGCGACACTTGGTTGGCGCAAAGCGAACCCTATTCCAGACGATTACACAAGGTATGGCGCATTTGAAATTCTAAACGAAACAAACCTGAAACGCGTTCGTGAAATTGCAGAAACGGATAACGGTAAAATAGGAACGTTATATAAAATAGTTATGAACGAAGAAAAACTTAATGCAGATAAAACAACACCCGTTCAACCTTATCTTGCAGAGATAGATAAAATAAAATCTATCGAACAAATACCCGAATATTTAGGTAAAATGCATACTTTTTCTTCCGCATTCTGGGGAGACGGTGTTGCACTAGACGAAAAAGACAGCGAATACTATTTATACAATATAGGACAAGGTGGCCTTGGTCTTTCTCGTGACTATTATTTCGACACAGATGACAAAACAGTAGAAATTAGAAAAAAGTATAAAGAATTTATTGCAAAACAAATGCTGAATTTTGGTATCCCTGTCGATGTAGAAAAACTATATGCACTGGAAGAACGCATGGCGAAATCTTTCTATCCAAAAGAAAAACTGCGCGACCCACATGCAAACTATCACAAAATGTCTGTTGCAGAAGTAAAAGAAAACTTTAAAAATTTTGACTGGGACAAATACCTACAAGCACGTGGTGCCAGCGCAGCAGAATATATAAATATAAATCAACCAGAAGCGATTGCTGAATCAATTGCAATAATAAATGATACAGATTTAGAACTAATCAAAACTTATTTAAAATATCGTATTATAAGCAGTGCTGATACTTTGTTGGACAACACTTCTTATGATATATCTTTTGATTTTTATAATCGTACAATGGCAGGTCAAAAAGAACCTAAACCACGTTGGAAACGTGCAGTTGGGCTGCTTGATTCTTCATTGGGCGAAGAAATAGGTCACCTTTATGTTGATAAATATTTTTCTGCGGATGCAAAAGAACGCATGCAACAATTAGTTAAAAATTTGCAACGTGCATACGCAATCAGAATTGAAAACCTTGACTGGATGTCAAAAGAAACAAAAGAAAAAGCATTAGAAAAACTTAGTACTTTTAAAGCAAAAATCGGTTACCCAGATAAATGGCGCGATTATTCTAAACTAGAAATAAGCGCAGATAAATCACTGTGGGACAATATGGTAAATGTTTCTAAGTTCGAAGATGCCTTTTGGTTGGAGAAAATCGGTAAAAAGAAAGATCCAACAATCTGGTATATGAATGCACACGAAATAAATGCTTATTATGACCCATCTACAAATGAGATTTGCTTTCCTGCCGGAATTCTGCAACCACCTTTCTTTGATATGTCCGCAGACGATGCATTTAACTATGGCGCAATCGGAAGCGTAATCGGACACGAAATGACACATGGTTTCGATGATTCTGGTCGTCAATTTGATAAAGAAGGAAATTTAAAAGACTGGTGGACCGCAGATGACGCACGCGGCTTTGAAGTTCGTGCAAATGTATTGAAAGAATTTTTCAACAAGATAGAAATTGCCCCAGACGTACATGCAAATGGCGAATTCACACTGGGCGAAAATTTGGCGGACTATGGTGGTGTTACAATATCTTTTACTGCATATAAAAACTTTGGTTTACAAACAAATGAAGTAAAAGGGCTTAGCGCAGACCAAAGATTCTTTATTGCATATGCTGGTGCTTGGGCACAAAATATGCGCGACGAAGAAGCACTGCGCCTGACAAAAATGGACGAACATTCCTTGGGTAAATGGCGCGTTAATGGAATATTACCACATATAAATGCTTGGTATGAAGCATTTGATATACAACCAGACGATAAATTATATGTAGCACCAGAAAATCGTATAACTTTATGGTAAAAAAGCCGGCAAATGCCGGCTTTTTATTTTCACAAAAAAAATACCATAACAAATTATACAAACAATAAAACACCGGTATTTACCGGCGTTTTTTTATTGTTCTGCAACCCGCTTTCTAAACTCGCTACTTGGTCTAAAAGACGCAACCTTTCGTGCTGTTATAATTGCTGGTTCTCCAGTTTTCGGATTTCGTCCCATACGTTGCGGTTTTGTTAAAATCTTAAAACTTCCAAAACCAGCAAATTTGACTTCTTCTCCATTAATTAAAGATTCACGAATCTCGTCAAAAACGATATCAACCAATTTATAAGCATCTGCGGTCGTTAAACCAAAACGTTCACGCAATCTATTTGCAAAATCACTTCTTGTTATTGTCGCCATTTTTTACACCCTTATTAAAGCCGCACCCCAAGTTAAACCACTGCCGAATGCAGGATACAAAATCAATTGTCCTTTCTTTATTAACCCGTTATCAAAGGCATACGATAAAGCTAATACACCAGAAGCCCCGCTTGTATTTGCATGTTTATCAACTGTCACTAAAATCTTTTCTAACGGGAACCCCAATCTTTCCGCACCGCTTTGAATGATGCGCAAATTAGCCTGATGCGGAACGATCCAATCAACATTATCTGCGGTAATACCCGCATGTTCCATTATATAATTTGCCGCTTCTGGCATTAATGTAACGGCTTTCTTATAAGTTTCTGGCCCATTCATTATAATATGATGGTCCGGTGAACCATGCAACATATCAAATTCTTTACCATCTGACATAACAACAGTATCTATTATACCAGAATAACTTGACGTAGAATGCTCAAATATTAATGCCCCCGCACCATCGCCAAATAACACTGCTGTGCTTCTGTCCTCCCAATCTATAAAACGAGTCATCTTTTCTGCCCCGATAACCATTATACGATGATGAATGCCCGCAGCAAAAAAGGCACGCGCACAATGCAAAGCATAAATATATCCCGTACACGCCCCACGAACATCAAATGCTGGCGCATTATTAGTCGCACCCAAACACCCACAAACCTGTACACCAACAGAAGGAAAATCCAATTCTGGTGTAGTGGTCGCGACTATTATCAAATCAATATCATTTATTGTAAGCCCCGCATTATCTAACGCCCTTTGCGCTGCAATTGTCGCCATATCCGCAACCGTTTCATCATCACGCGCAAAATGACGTTCGCGCATACCTGTACGCTGAACAATCCACTCGTCAGAAGTGTCCATTATTTTTTCAAAATCTTGATTGGTCATAACCCTTTCAGGTAAATAAGACCCGTACCCGATAAGTCTGCTTCCCATAAACCTTCCTTTTTTATCTGGGCTATTATACAAGTCGAGATTACAACTTGCAATATTAAAATCTATGGATAAAATATAAATCACTGTCCCCATAGTTCAACTGGATAGAATAGAGGTTTCCTAAACCTTTGATACAGGTTCGATTCCTGTTGGGGATACCAAAAAATAAAAGATTTCTTCATGAAAAACAAAGCAATAAAAATAGGAATCATCGCAAGCATACTGCCGCACCTTTTCTGCTGCGTATTGCCAATAGTATTATCCATATTATCACTTTTCGCACCGGAATTTGCACACGCAGAATTTATTCCCCACTGGTTTGAACCTTGGTTATTCATATTTTCTGCGTGTATGTTAATCTTCTCTTGGTATCTAGTTCTAAAAGATTGTAAATGTGAATGCGAACACTGCCATGAAAATGGCGGACATAAAACGCAAAAAATTATTCTGGGAATAATAACTGTAATATTTATTATAAGCATAGTTTTGCATATAATCGCACACCATTAAAAACCGGCAAATGCCGTTTTTTTTTATTTGTTGAACGACCGTCTTTTTAGTTCTAAAATTTGTTGTAAAGGGTTAAGGATAAAAAATGAAGATATACGAACAAACAGAATTAGACTTTAAAGATGTCTTGGTTAAACCAAAGCGTTCTTTTATTAACTCTCGTTCAGAAGTCGATATTATTCGTGAATACAAATTTAAATGGTGCCCACGTAAAATTTCGGGGACCGGACTTATCGCATCTAACATGGCGACAGTCGGAACATTCGAAATCGCAAAACACATGATGCAAAATAAAATGTTCTGCTGTCTACATAAACACTACCCTGTTGAAGAACTAATTAAATTTATAACAGAAAACGACTGTCATGATTATGTATTTCTTTCTATGGGACTACGTGATGAAGACTATGAAAAAATAGAAAAAATACTTACAGAATATCCTGACAAATGCAGAAATATTTGTATTGATGTTCCAAATGCCTATGTTCCACGCGTAAAAGAGTTAGTCGTTAAAATGCGCAATAAATTCCCAGATATTTTATTAATGGTCGGTAACGCGGTTACTGCGGAACTTGTAGAAGACCTGATTCTTTCTGGTGCAGATATAGTAAAATGCGGAATTGGCAGTGGCAGTGCTTGCATTACTCGCAGAATTACTGGTGTCGGTCGTCCACAATTATCAACCATCTTTGAATGCGCAGATACCGCGCACGGAATTGGTGGCGCAATTTGCAGTGATGGCGGTGTAGTATATATTGGTGATATATGCAAAGCATTCGGTGCCGGTGCTGATTTTGTTATGATGGGAGGATTTTACGCAGGATGCGAAGAAGCCGCGGGCGATATAATTGAAAAAACTTTTCAGACAAATCAAATAGACCCAGAAACCGGAAAACTTATATTAGAAACGAAAAAATTTAAGATATTCTATGGAATGTCGTCCGAATACGCGCAAAACAAACATTATCACGGCATGCCTAAATATCGTGCCAGCGAAGGACGCGTTGTTGAAGTTCCGTTAAAAGGTTCGATAGACAAAATGAATCAAGATATTCTTGGTGGGCTTCGTTCTTATATGACATACATCGGGGCACGCAGATTAAAAGATGTCTCCAAATGCACAACTTTTTATAGAGTCAACACTCAATTAAATACAGTGTTTGGGGATTAAATCTTGTTAAAAAACTCCTTGGCAATAAAATTATCATTAATTCATCAAGGAGTTTTTATATACCACTAATAAAATGCTGTTCCCGTAAAGCAAGTTCTGAAAATATTCGAACCGAAATGAAAACAGAAAAACCGCATAAACAAGCAGTTGATATTGCAATATCTATAGCAGATAAAAACTCAAAAAAGTGCAAAGCAACGCATTAAAAATAAAAAATATAATAAAGCTTTCTATCACACAAATTTTTCTGGAACAAGGTTTGTGATATTTTTCCAAATGCGTCTGAATATTGTTGTATCCGGCGACTTATAGTATACACGCGGTTTTTTATCACCAGGTCTGCTACCTGTCCAAACAGGTTCACCATCTTCCATTGTCACGCGCCATGATGTTTTGGTATCCTTGATGATCATTTCGCGCAATTTATCCGCAAATTCTTTACTTTCAAATATTGCAACATTTTCTGTGTTATAATAAGCACTTCGTGGATCCAAATTAAAACTACCTATCCAAGATATATCATCATCAAAAACTATCGTTTTACTATGCAAAACAGAAAAACTAGATTGTTTACGTTCTCTATCATGCTCTTTGCCACGCAAATTTTCTGCAGCCAACATAAATTCGTATACATCTGCCCCAGATTCTATAAGTTTTTTTCTATATTTTTCCCATTTTGCATAAACAGTCGGCGCATTTGTTGAAGCCAAAGAGTTCGTAACAATCGTCATGTGCACTCCGGAATTTTCTTCCTTTAACATATTTTCTAAACCACCTTGACCAGGTACGAAATAAGCAGCAGACAAATAAACAGATTTTTGCGTTTTATCCCACAAATGTTGCAAAGCATTTATTATTTCACCGCTATAATTCTCTTTTTCTTTCATCGACATTTCAACCTTAGCAGGAGGATCCGCCAAGAATTTTCCTTGTCCCCAACAAAAATCAAAATTTTTATTCTGATACTCATACTGAACCAATGAAATTATTTTATTATATTGCTTTATATCTTCCGAACTCTTTTTCTGAATATCAGCAAATTTTTTTTCTAGTTTTTTCAAAGCTTTTTTAGATTTTGCCTTAGGAAAAACAGAAGCCGGTATAGATAAATGATATTCCCAATATTCATTAAAACTAGCCGTTGCATATTTTGTCATATCACCGATAAATAATACGTCCGTATCAGAAAAATTTGATGCAGTTTCAGGATAAAAATAATTACTGCCAACATTTCTTCCACCAGTAATATATGCAACATTATCGACAATAAACAACTTATTGTGCATTCTTGAATTCAATCTATTAAAATCTAAAAGGAATTGTGGATAATAAAGTAATTTAGATCGATTGGCTACAGTATTAAAAACCTTAACTTCAATGTTTGGGTGTTGATTTAATAACATAACATCAGCTATATCTGATTTTGTGCCATAATCGTCAATCAAAATACGAACTTTTACCCCTCTATCTGCAGCATTTTTTAATTCTCCTATCAAAACTTTAGAAGAAAAGTCATTACTATAAATATATGTTTGCAAATCAATAGATTTTGTCGCCATACGCGCAAAAGCCGCCCTTATTACAAAAGCAGACAAACCATCTTCTATTAAAGTTGCGCCACTTATATTTTTTTTACTTTTTAATTCTTTATCATAACATTTTGCTATAGGCGTTTGCATAGGATCATAATTAAAATCGGCCTTCGTTATTTTAGGCACATAATTCTGTAAATGTTCGTCCTGCGTTGTAGTAGGAACGGTTGTACACCCCATAATAGGTAAAGAAAACAAAAACAAAGACGCTTTTTTAAATAATGACAATTTATACCTTTTTAATTGAATTATATTACACGATAATGATTTTTTTACAAGTCAAATTCATTAAAATATTTAACGATATGAAAAAAAACCTAAAAAAGTTTTTATAACAAATAAAAAAACTTTCATAATGTATTTTTTCATTTGCTTGCTTTTTTATAATGTGATAAAATTACATATAATAGAAGGGAAGATTTTGCTATGAAAAGACTTATCGCAGTAATCAGTGGTTTATTAGTTTTACCCGCATTTGCTGAGGTTGCGCCTGCATATTATTATGAAGATGTGATCGAATACAGCGATGAATTAGTTGCCCCAGCAGAAGAAGCTACAGAAACGACAGAACAACAAGAAGAGCAAAAAAATGTTGTTACCCCTGTAGTTCCTACTACGATTAGCCCAAGAAACACAACTGGTCGTGCAGCTGCTTCTCGTGCGGTTGCATCATCAACAGCCAGCAGAAATATATCTACAAGAAACACAACGACGACACCTGCACGCAGCGTAACAACGCGTGCGGCAACAACAACCGCATCACAAACAACCTCTTCAAATCGTGCGGCAACGACTACAACAACTAATCGTCGTCCGTCAACTACAGCCAGATCAACAACTACAACACAAACCCAAGGCGTAACAAGCAGAAAGGCGTCACAATCAAACAATACAAATACAGCTCGCGCTTCTATTGTTCAAACAGATACTGCAACAACGCCTTTGTACATAAGCAGTCGCGTTGGTGTAAGTTCTGGGACTACAAACGTTCAAGCACGCGTACCAACTGTTCGCGTAGGCACTACAACCACAACAACTACAAGTTCAGAAAGCGTGTCTGGTGGTACATCTTTGGATGAATTGGCACAGATTACAGACTTTTGTAAAGCACAATATACAGCCTGTATGGATAATTTCTGTAACGTACTAGACGATAACCAAGGCCGTTGTAGCTGTAGCGCGAATTTAAAAAATTATGCGGAAACAGAAGAAGCACTGAAACAAGCGACAGAAGAATTACAAGACGTTGCACAAAAAATCCAATATATCGGGTTGACTGCAGACGAAATAGAAACTCTATTTACTCAAACAGAGGCAGAGTTAGAAATGCAGACGACAAGCGATAATACACAATTGAAAAATGATCTAGACAAAATAAAAAAGATGATCATTGACGTTGAAACGGGCACAGCAACAAGCACAACCAGTGGTTTAAGCTTGGATTTATCAGGATTATTAGATTTTACAATTGATAGCACAGGTTTTGATTTAAGTAATTTACTTGGCACAACAACGGACACATCTTCAATAAGCAATCAGCGTGGCGAACAACTTTACAAAACTGCTGCAGCACGATGCAAAGCAGCGGTTTTAAACAGCTGTTCTGCACAAGGCGTTGACATATCCGTTATAACGAATTCTTATGATCTAGAGATAGATAAACAATGTATACTTTACGAACGTTCTTTAACAGAATCTAATGACCAAATGAAATCTACTGTACGTAATGCCAAAAACGTATTACAAAAAGCACGTTTGTTAGTTGCACAAGAGAAAAATTCATACGATTTACGTGGATGCGTAAACGCATTGGATTCATGTATGCAAGACGATTTCGTTTGTGGCAGCGATTACGAAAACTGCCTAGATCCGACAGGTAAATATATAGTAAATGGTGAAATCGTTATAGGCAGTGCACCAGGTGTACCAGGCGACATAGAAGGCAACTTATATGCAACGTGGAGTTATGGTTCAGACCAGAATGCATGGGGAACAGATGAAACAAATGGCACATTAGCAGGCTATATAAACGAAACCGTAACAGCTTCTTTACCATCTTCATCTAATACGTCAAATATGTCAGAGTTTTTACAAAATAAAATCGGATATCATGACGATAGCGACGGTAAAAATTATGGTATGTGCATGTCCGTATTAAACAAATGTCAAGACATTACTTATAGCGGCACAGGTCAAAGTCTTAAATATAAACCAAATAATGACGTTATAAAAGAATTCTTGAACCGTACTTTGATACAGATAAAATATGCACAAGACGAAGTATTGTCAGATTATGCAGAAAACTGCATTACCGATGTATCTTCTTGCTTGTCACAAAACAATTACAATACAAATAATCCGACAAGTATAAATATCGCGGTAAACGCATGTAAATCTATAATAACCACATGCATGTCCGTAAATGGCGCGGATGTTCAAGACCAAGTCGTTTGGGTAAATTCTATTTTTTCTAACCTAAACTGCCCTTCAGACTCAGAAGGCACATATCCAAAATGTATTTGCGATAATAACAAAGCTGGATATGAAGCAATACTGAATAAGTGTATGGTATGCCCCGGTTTTTCGGAAAACGGTCTAGATAGCGACTATCAAGGTAAATACCCAAATTGTTCTTGTGAACCGGGTTATGAATATGATAAAGCGACAAACAAATGTAATCCAGAAACTTAAACAAAAAAAAATAAAAAACCGCCGTTTGGCGGTTTTTTTAACTAAAAACTAACTAAACTAACTAATTACTAAATTTGGTCGCATAGAACGCAAATTGTTTAGTGATTGCGCTTGAACCTTTTTAAAAGCCTCCGGATTCCATATCTGAAAGCTATTACCACGCCCCACAAAAACAGCTACGTCCGTAATACCAGCATGCTTTAATAAATCAGTTGGTATAACAATACGACCTGTTACATCAAAAGTCAAGGGTCTTGCATCAGCAAACAACATAGCAGACAAATCGTCCAATTTACTATCAAAAACCCCTATTTTATCCGTTGCCATGGCAAGCTGTTCCATACGCGACATAGATAAACCTTCGATGCAATTATTTGTAAAAGAACGATATAAAACCACACCAGCAAATCTTTCATTTGCAACCGAAGCCCGAAAGGAGGCAGGTACAGATATACGCCCCTTGGTATCCAAACGATTTTCATAAGATGAGAGAAACAATGACATTTTTACGGTCTTTGTTTTTGGGCATCCGCCCGTTCCCCTTTCCGACTTCAAACGAAATTTAGCACGCCATTTTATGGTTGTCAATGACAATTTATAATTATTTTATGGTATTTTATGGTTTATAAAATAAAACAACTATAATTTTAAATAAATTTAAAATAAATGTATTTTCCTCTTGACCTGCGATTCGTTTTTGTTCTAAGATCTAAGTATAGACAAGGAGAAAAGATTTAAAAAGTCCAGAAAACCGCTAAAAAACCGGATTTCTGCCAAAAAAATAAAAACAAAAATAAAATTTAATTAAAAATTTGTAAATACATTATGTACATACAAATTATAAATTAGATTTTTACAAAAACCCAGAAAGGAGGGACCGCGCATGTCTAAAAATATAAAAGAAATCATGATTGCTCTGAATCAAGTTTTAACAACAACAGTTTGGGTAAACGAAGATCGTCAAATTATATCTTTATCAGACGAATTACAAATCGGTAAAAACAATGCTCCGCGCTCTATAGAAGATTTACCACGCACATCTTTGGTTGGTGCATATGTATCACTGCAAATTAGGACAGATAATTTTGATGTAGCGGCAGAAAGTCTTGAAACAAAAACATTGGCATTACGCGTAAAAGAAATGGTTTTCGCCGAAGCAAAAAAGATTATGGATATTGCAGATAAAAACGCAAATCAAAAAATTGCAAAAGCCGCCTAAAAAAACTAAAGCGCGGTTAAAACAGAGCATGCAAAAAGTTTCTGGGGAACCAGAAGGAAGGGAGCAACCGCCGATAAGTAATTGTCGGCGGTTCTGTTTTTTATACACATCAAAAACGCACGCTACCCTTTACCATACCTGTATAATTATTATACCCATTTCTAAAAGATGCTTCTGCGCCTATTGATAAATTATACAAACTTCCGAAACCCATTTTTATTTTAACTCCTGCTGTCATCTGCCATCTAGACAACCGTTCAGAAGGAATTGAATATTTATTATCCCCTATCGCAACAACAATATCGTCTATATCCGCATGCCAATCATAAGCCCCACCAAATTCTATTTCAGGCGTCAAACTAAAACCATTCGAATATAACATTTCATATTCTGCGGAAAGCTTTGCATACGATGTTAAGAAATTTAAATCAACAGAAGATAATTCTTGCCCTGCTGTATCCGAAGAATTATCCCTGTGCATTAACGTATACCTTATACCTATATTAGGAACAAAAAGCATATCATAAACAGGTACTTCATAACCCATATCAGACTGAAAACTTGTTGTATAAATATTTATATCATCGTACAACTGAAATCCTGCGACATTTTTCGTTTCGCTTAAATCGCTATAGAAAAAGCTTGCAGAATTATTCCAAATAAAACTTCCTGCATTATACTTAACATATATACCTCCACCATTGGTTGGGGTATGTATTGTCCTTGCCCAACTTTTTAATCTATCATACTGATATGTATATGCCACACCAAGTATCCAGTCGCTTATTTCTATCTCTGCCCCCAATCCCAAACCATAACCGTATATATCAAAGTTTGCATAATTATTACTTTCTTTTAATCTTCCACCTCCGCCCAACGCAGCACCCCATAGTCTTCCTTTACCTATCCGTGTTTCATGACGCGAATCTACAGAAAGTAAATTATCAAATCTATCAACATAAGATGCACCTAATATTTGCATTAATGGAGCTGGCGTAGGTGCCAATGCGGTTAATGCTTTTATATACTTAACTGCATCTGTTTGAACTAACTCATCAAGAAGTTCATAAACCCTATATGCAGTATCTCCTTCACCAATGGGAGCGTCTTGCCAACTAATAGCGGTATTCTCATTATTTATGGATCCCCCCGACGTTCTTATCACATCAAGAAATGTACTTTCTTGCAATACTTCATACCAACCATTCCCTAATTTTACAAATGCATAAATATTATTATCTATATCAGGTAAAAAATTATCTGTTATTTCTGCAGAACTACGTAACAACTGCAACTGCAAAGAATCTCTATTCGTCATAATATCAGAATTTAAAACCACACTTAAAATCGCCTCATCTGAAATAGAAAATGTATCCGCAGTTAAATACCCGTAATTATCTGCACTTTGAACATTTAACTTCAATTCCGAACCAGAACTAAATGTTGCGGTATTTACTGTGGTATTCGTAATTCCTAAATCTAAAATTCCACCGGTCATTTGTAAATCGTTTACACTAAAAAAATTTCCGGTATCACCAACCCGAACAGTTCCTGATGCTATTGTTACATCACCACTAAACCCGCTCATATCTTCATTAAGCAATATTGTTCCACCTGTCGGCATAACGCTTTCTTCCAACGTATATGGATTATTTATTACTATTGAACCTGAACCGGTTATTTTGTCATTGAAAACTATCTGATAACCTGTTGCAGCATTTAAACCTAACATCTCTGAAGTATATATCGCATTAGATTCACCAGAAGAAGTATTACCTGTAAATTCTATATCTGAATTCTGCGCAATTAAAAATAACGCATTTAAATTAAAAATTGCCCCGCCCCCATCGGTTGCTGTATTATCCGTAAAACTACTATCAATTATATATGCGTCGTCCCAGTTATAAAGCGCGCCACCATATGTCGCACTATTACCTGTAAAAATAGAATCCTTTACTATGGTATATAGTCCATCTCCGGTCATACCATAAACACCTATTGCGCCACCTGTTTCACCTTTATTATTTTCAAACGTACCATTTGTTATATCCATCATACCAGTTGTATAAACCGCACCAACGCTTTCTGTACCTGTGTTATCTATAAATGACACATTATTCATTGTAGCTATATTTGAATTATATATAGCAGCCCCGCTTCCCGCAGTATTAGAACTAAAAACACTGTCTGCGATTATTAAATCCCCATCGTTGAATATTACACCACCATAATTACTGGCTGAATTTTCTTGAAAATAACTTCCATCTATATTTGCGGTCGTTCTGTACTGATTATAAATTACACCGCCATTACTACGCGTCACACTGTTATTTTGAAACGCACTATTTGATATATTTAAATTACCGCTATTAGTCTGATAAACAACCCCACCGCCATATCGTGAAGAATTATTACTAAAAGCAGAATTTTCTATTGTTAAATCGCCCCCTGCGTTTGAAAATACCGCACCCTGACCATACTGATAAAAACCGCTAACAGAATTCTCTATCGTTGCACTTTGCCCAAAGACGCTAAAATTACCGCTATTTGTAAAATATATACTGCTTTCACTTGAAACAGTAAAACCGTTATAATTATCTCCTATAAAACTATATCCACCGCCATTAATATTTGTAATCACACTTCCTGCAACCCCAACTAAACGACTTGCGGTCAAATCTGCTGTTATTGTTATATCGTTTTGTGCGGTATTTGTTTTATACGCATTATAAAAAGAATTAAAATCACTAACATCTGTCGCATATGCAGAAACACCGTAAAAAGCAACTATAAAAAAAGGGATCTTTTTTATTAAAAGCATTTTTCTCTCCATTTAAATACAATAAAAAAATCGCGCAAAACGCGATCAATATCAATATTCATATATTCCCAAAACAAAGAGTATTATAACAATGATGCTTTATTTGTCTTGATTTATTATTTCTTCCCTAATTTTTGATACAGATTTAGCCCTTTCTTCTATCAACCCATCTAAATTAGCCCCTGTTAAATCTGCCGCATATTTTATAGAATTTGCAAAAGCAAGCGCATCACTATTACCATGCGTTTTAACCGCAAATCCTTTTAACCCCAAGAAAGTTGCACCGGCATAAGAACGTGGATCAATTTTATTTTTCAAACGTTTAAAAACATGAACCAAAAAAAACGCCCCGATTATAGCTAAAACAGATTTTTTCAAGTTATCAACCAAAACTCTCTTTATAAGCTTTGCCGTACCCTCAACAGTTTTTAACACTATATTACCTGTAAAACCGTCAGTAACAACAACTTGCACATTTCCTCCGCCTATATCATTTCCCTCTACGAAACCGATATATTCATATGGTAATTCGTCTTTATGCGCACTTAATAACTTATTCAATTTCTGCAGTGTTTCATTACCCTTTGTGTCTTCTTCGCCAATATTTAAAACACCTACTTTTGGTCTTGGCATTTTACCGATAACTTCTGCATAAACGCTGCCAAGCACAGCAAAATCAAACAAATTACCTTCATCGCATTGAACGTTAGCGCCAAGATCCAGAACCACCACACGTGAATCACCGCCACCAGACGGTAACATAGTTGTAATTGCCGGTCTTGAAATACCGTCAATTGTTTTTAGCGCTAACTTTGATAAAGACATCAAAATGCCAGTATTACCCGCACTAACCACAGCAGCGGCATTCCCTTCGCGAACATCCTTTATTGCCATATACATAGAAGTATCTTGAGAATGACGAATAACGTCACGAACTTTATCTGTTCCTTTTATAGCGTTTGGCGCATGAATTACTTCGCAATTACGAGCCACTCGTGGATACTTAGTCAATAATTTGCGTAATATTTTTTCGTCACCGAACAAACGAAAAAATACCTTGTCTTCGCCGTTTTGATACAAAAACTGATTCATACCGCCAAGAACGGCATTAGGACCTTTGTCCCCACCCATTGCATCAATAGCTATAATTTTTTTTTCTGTCGACATAGTTTATGAAAAAAGCAGAAAGGCACTTATGTGCTATAACATTCTGCTTTGACATCTTTCTTTATATAAATTATTTTGCGCCACATGCAGGACATACATGATGCGGACGTTTTTTTTCACCGCACACCTTACATACACCGCAAGGCATTATTGACAAAGCGTCATGAGAGCGACGCTGTGCAGAACGTGCTTTACTTGTTTTACTTTTTGGCGTTGCCATTTTTCTATCCTTTTATTTACAGTTTGATATTTTATTAAAATCTTACGCTTTTGCAAGAAAAACTTTAATCTGATATTACTTGGGCAACGAACATACCATGATTATGCATCAATCCTATAACCGCACTATGATCATCAAGCCCCATATAAAACTTGTACCCCTGTTTTTCCAAAGCTATTATTGTTGCCAATTTGTATTCAGCTGTTGTGCCAGGATAATCATGAGGTTTACAAAAAATACGTTTCTTTATGTTGGGTAATAAAGAATTTATATGATTTTCAACGTTTTTTTGTCCCATTGCCCAACGACCTGTTATAAAGACAATCGTAAAGTCCTGTCCTAATGTTTCCAGAACCTTTATCATATTTTCATTAGGTTCCCCAAAACGGTCATAGTTAGCGATTGCAAACTTTTTATTTACAACGCCATCTATATCACAAAATATCGCAGGAATTTCTTTCATCTTTTAACCTATAACGCCCGACATACTTTACAACTAAAAGTACATCGAGCGTTTAAGTTTTAGCAGCTCACTATATTTAGATATCCAACAACTGCTGTTGGTTTCCACCTTCACGAGCTAATTTTTCGGCCCTTTCTTCTTCTTTCGCAATTTCACGAACACGACGAACATATGCACCTGTTCCAATTGGTATCAAACGACCAACGATTAAGTTTTCATTAATACCAACCAATTTATCTGTCGCACCGCTAATCGCTGCATCAACCAATACTTTCGTTGTCTGTTGGAACGAAGCATTAGATATAAATGAACGACTTGTCAATGATGCACGTGTCAAACCAACCAATACCTGTGAAGCTTCTGCCGGCTTTCCACCATCACGAACAACCCGATCATTTTCTTCTTCGAAATCTACACGATCAACAACTTGCCCCATCAAGAACCCTGTATCACCTGGGTTTGTAATTTCTACACGACGCGTCATTTCACGTATCAATATTTCAATATGCTTATCGTTAATTACCACACCCTGCAGACGATAAACTTGCTGTATCTGTTCAACCATAAATGTTGCCAATGCTTTCTGTCCCAAAATACGCAAGATATCTTGTGGTACAGGATCACCATCAACCAGCTTATCTGCTTTTCTGACAACGTCACCGCTGCGAACTAATAAGTTTGTACCCTTTGGTACAGCATATTCAACTGGCGCGGTACCATCATCAGGAACGATACGGACAATTATCTTGGATTTAGCATCTTCTAATTCAATTGTACCATCAATTTCAGCAAGTAAGGCCGGATTTGCAGGACGACGAACTTCTAACAATTCGTTAACACGTGGCAAACCACCGGTAATATCGCTTGTACGTTTTGATTGAACAGGAATTCTTGCTAAAACGTCACCCGCAGCGACTGTTGCACCGTTTGCTACGTTTAAGATAGAATACATAGGCAATAAGTATTCAGCAATCTTCTTACCACCCAAAGAAATGATTTGTCCCTTATCGTCTACTAAAGTAATAGAAGGATTCAATGCTTTCTTTGTATTAGATTTCCAATTTATAACCTTACGCGAAACGATACCAGTCATAGAATCTACTTCTTCTTGATATGATACATTTTCTATTAGGTCATTAAATTGAACAATTCCATCTTTTTCCGCGATGATAGTATTTGAATAAGGATCCCATTCTGCAACCTTTGCCCCCTTTTCAACCTTATCACCATCATTAACGATCAACATAGACGCATAAGGCAAACCACTTGTAAACAGTTTTTCACCCTTATCATCAACAACAGCTAATTCACCATTTCTTGAAAGTACAACTATTCGACCTGCGGAATTTTTAATAGTATTCACACCCGTCAATTTGATAGTACCAGAAACAGGAACTTCGATAAAGTGACTTTCTGCCCCACCTGCTGCAACACCACCAATATGGAAGGTACGCAATGTCAACTGAGTACCAGGTTCACCAATGGATTGACCTGCGATAACACCGACTGCTTCACCGACATGAACCAGCGCATTACGTGACAAATCCATACCATAACATTTTGCACATAAACCGTCACTGCAGCATGTCAGAACACTGCGAACATCAACGCTTGGTAGTCCAGATTCATTTATCTTCTTTGCCGCAGTCTTTGTAATTAACTCACCTTCAGGTACAATGACCTCTTTTGTTATAGGATGAACAATATCATGTGCTGCGGTACGCCCTAAAACAACATCACCAAGAGGAACGGATAAGGTACTTCCCTGATATACAGGTTTTGCCGTTATGTATTCTTTTGTACCACAATCATGTTCTGTAATAACAGTATTCTGAGCCAATTCGACCAAACGACGTGTCAAATAACCAGCGTCAGCCGTCTTCAAAGCCGTATCCGACATACCTTTACGTGCACCGTGAGTAGACGTAAAGTATTCAGACATAGTCAAACCTTCCTTAAAGTTCGAAATAATAGGAACTTCAATAATAGAACCGTCTGGCTTCTGCATCATACCACGCATACCAGCTAACTGCTGAATCTGACGTTTAGAACCACGTGCACCAGACAAAGCCATCATCAACACAGAATTCCAATTATCACCGGTTGTTTTACCCAATGCTGCATAAGCCAAATCACCTAACTTATCAGTTGTTTTCTGCCACAAGTCGATCAACTTATTATGTCTTTCACCACCAGATAACAAACCGTTCTGATACTGTTCTTCGATTTCTTCTGCGGCTTTTTCGGCTTCTGCAATCATTTCTTTCTTTTCTTCTGGAATGACGATGTCATCGAAACCGATAGAAATACCACTTCGTGCTGCCTGTTCAAACCCAGTATTCTTCAAAGCATCCGCTAATAAAATCGTTTCTTTATCACCGCAACGTTCGTATGTTGTTGCTAGTAATGCTTTGATTTCTTTTACCGGCATAACCTTGTTTACCAAATCAAACGGCATATTTTCAGACTTTGGCAACAATTCACCCAAAATCATACGACCTGCCGTTGTCTTGTATGTTTTACCATTAATACGTGCAATAATAGGCGTATGCAAAGTTATTGTCTTGTTTTCCAAAGCCAACTGTACTTCATCCATATTCGCAAAACGTGGTGATTTTTCTGTGTGTTCACCATTTATCAAGGAAATATAGTAAACTCCTAAAACCATGTCTTGAGATGGAACAATCATTGGCTCACCGTTTGCAGGAGATAACACGTTATTAGAAGATAACATCAATGTACGTGCTTCCAACTGCGCTTCCAATGAAATAGGAACGTGAACGGACATCTGATCACCGTCAAAGTCAGCATTAAAGCCCTTACATACCAATGGGTGCAAACGAATTGCCTTACCTTCAATCAATACAGGTTCGAATGCTAACAAAGACAATCTATGCAACGTAGGCGCACGGTTTAACAATACTGGGTGTTGGTAAATAACTTTTTCCAAGATTTCCCAAACAATATCTTCACCGTTTTCGACCATCTTGCGTGCGGTCTTTAATGTATTAGCATAATCGCCAGCCAACAATCTTGCATAAACGAATGGTTTGAACAATTCCAATGCCATTGTCTTTGGCAAACCAACCTGATGTAATTTCAAAGATGGCCCAGACACAATTACAGAACGTCCAGAGTAATCAACACGTTTACCCAACATGTTCATACGGAAACGACCCGATTTACCGCGCAAAGAATCAGACAAAGACTTTAATGGACGACGATTTTGTGAAACCATTGGACGTGCTTTATGCCCATTATCGAACAAAGAGTCTACCGCTTCTTGCAACATACGCTTTTCATTACGAACAATGATTTCAGGCGCATGCATTTCCATAAATCTTTTCAAACGGTTGTTACGGATGATTACACGACGATATAAATCATTCAAATCAGATGCAGCAACATGCCCCGCATCTAATGTAACCAACGGACGCATATCAGGTGGTATTACAGGAATAACATCAGGCAACATCCATGCAGGATCTGTCTTAGAATCTAAAAATGCCTCAACCAATTTCAACTGTTTGATTAACGCCTTGCGTTTTGCTTCTGACTTTGTTTCTGCTAATTCAGCGCGCAAGCGAGTACGTTCATCTCCCATATCCAGATTAGCAATTATGCTTCTGATTCCTTCTGCACCAATGCCTACATGAAATGCATCTGCACCGAATTCTTCAACTGCATTTTGATATTCATCTTCACTGATAACATCATATTGTTTTAAGTTTGTTAAACCAGGTTCAATAACAATATATGCATCATAAGAAATAACTTGTTCCAATTTCTTCTGAGGCAAATTATTTAACAATGTCGCAATTTTACCTTCACGCAAGAACCATGTATGCGCAACAGGCATAGCCAACTTAATATGCCCCATACGTTCACGACGAACGGTAGAAGACCCAACTTCTACACCGCAACGTTCACAAACAACGCCGCGGAATTTAATTCTTTTATACTTACCACAAGCACATTCATAATCTTTAACTGGTCCAAAGATTTGCTGACAAAACAAACCCTCTGGCTCTGGCTTAAGAGAATGATAATTTATAGTTTCTGGCTTTTTAACTTCGCCATGTGACCAAGAAAGAATTTCTTCTGGTGACGCAATAGTGATACGCAATGCATCAAACTGTTCCTTGGTTTCAATTTGTCCAAATATCTTCTGCAACATATTGGTCATGTATTTTGCTCCTTTCAGTCGCTAAAAGTACCACGTGGCTGGCGGCATTACCCAAAAAGGTAATGATGCCCAGCCGCCGCCACTTAATCTAATTTCTTCGGTGTCATAGCCAAACCTAATCCACGCAATTCGCGAACGAATACGTTAAAGGCTTCCGGAGTACCTGTCTGAATATCGTTACTACCAGATATTATTGATTCATACATTTTTGTACGACCAACAATATCATCAGACTTTACAGTCAACATTTCGCGCAGTAAGTGGGCTGCACCATGTGCTTCTAATGCCCATACTTCCATTTCACCTAAACGCTGACCACCCATGTGGGCCTTACCAGACAACGGTTGCTGTGTTACCAAAGAATAATTACCAATTGAACGTGCATGAATCTTTTCATCAACGAAGTGATGCAGTTTCAGCATGTACATCACACCGACAGTCACAGGACGTGCAAACTTTTCTCCCGTCATACCATCATACAACGTGAACTGTCCTGATTCTGGCAGTTTGGCTAACTTCAACATTGAACGAATATCGTCTGGTGTTGCACCATCAAAAGTTGGTGTTGCCATAGGAACCCCATCCTTTAACAATGCCGCTTCTGCACGAATATCCGTATCTGTCATCTTGTCAAGCTTTTCAGCAGCGTCTTTGCCGTAAACCTTACCCATAATTGTACGCAAATCATCTGTTACAGCGCGTTTCTGTTTTACTTCTTCTAAAACTTCACCGATCTGCTGACCTAATGTACGCGCAGCCATACCAAGGTGTGTTTCCAATATCTGACCGATATTCATACGACTTGGTACGCCCAAAGGATTTAATACTATATCAACTGGTGTACCATCTTCCATATATGGCATATCTTCAATTGGTACAACCTTAGATACAATACCTTTGTTACCGTGACGTCCAGCCATCTTATCACCAGGTTGTAACTTCATTTTATGAGCGATATAAACTTTTACTTCTTTTAATACGCCCGCTGCTAAAGAATTACTTTCAGTTACTTTTGCTACTTCTGCATCAGCTTTTTCATTTAATGCTTTCAATTTAGCAACATGCTGTTCACGTAATTCATCAATTTTTGCTTGGGCCTCTTTATTACGTACAACCAGTTTCTTTACATCTGCAGGCTTGATCCCTTCAAATACTTCTTCAGTAAGCTTTTTACCGACAAAAGGTTTCAAGCTACCTGTACCAGAATCTATAATCTGCCCTTCTGCAATCTGATATACTTGATCTGCAAAGCCCTTTTCTATGATAGAAGTTTCTTCTTCACGATCTTTGTTTATCTTTTCAATTTTTTGAAGTTCGATCATCTGTGTACGTTCGTCTTTCTTTACACCATGACGCGTAAGAACGTTTACTCCGATGACAGTACCCTCTTCGTTTGGTCCAACACGTAAAGACGTATCTTTTACATTCAAAGCCTTTTCACCAAAAATATTTCGCAATAAAGCTTCTTCTGGCGTTAATAAAGTTTCTGATTTCGGAGAAACACGTCCTACCAAAATATCACCCTGCTTTACACGCGCCCCAACATAAATAATACCGGATTCATCCAAATTCTTAAGCGCTTCCTCACTAACATTTGGAATATCACGCGTAAAACTTTCCGGCCCCAATTGAGTATCACGAACTTTAAATTCTTTTTCAACAATCTTTACAGATGTAAATGCATCATCACGTGAAATGCGTTCTGATATAACAATAGAGTCTTCATAGTTATAACCACGCCATGGAACGAAAGCTACCAATACATTGCGTCCCAACGCCAATTCACCATAATTCATAGAAGAACCGTCTGCAATAATATCACCTGCAGATACACGGTCACCAACCTTAACCAAAGGCTTCTGATGAATCAAAGTTTCGCTATTACTACGTTCAAACTTTTCTAAATTGTAAATATCAACACCTGTTACAACGTTGCGACTGTTCATGCACTTTACAACAATACGATTTGCATCAACAGATTCAACGATACCACTATGTTTTGCAACCTTACCTGTTCTGGAATCACGTGCAACTTCACGCTCAATCCCCGTTCCAACAAGTGGTGCTTGAACACGCAACAAAGGAACCGCCTGACGCTGCATGTTTGACCCCATCAAAGCACGGTTTGCGTCGTCGTTTTCTACGAACGGTATCAAGCCTGTCGCAATAGATACTACCTGACGCGGTTCAACGTCGATTAAGTCAACTTCTTCTTTTGGCACCATCGTAAATTCACCGTCAACACGTGCCGTAACCATATCTTCCGCCAAAACACCATTAGATGTTGTAGGTGTATTTCCCTGCGCAATCTTATGTCCCAATTCTTCGTCTGCTGTTAAATAAACCATTTTATCGGTAATTTTACTGTTTTCTACGACATAATATGGCGTTTCAATAAATCCGTATGGATTTACCCTAGCGTAAGAAGCTAAGTGATTTATTAATCCAATGTTTGCACCTTCTGGTGTGTGAATTGGACACAATCTACCGTAATGCGTTGGATGAACGTCTCGGACATCAATACCTGCGCGTTCACGGTTCAAACCACCAGGACCTAATGCAGAAATCAAACGTTTATGTTCTACTTCTGATAATGGATTATACGCATCCATAAACTGAGATAACTGTGATGTACCTAAGAACTCTGAAACCAAAGACATCAATGGCTTTACATTAATAACGTCTTGTGGTTGCATATTCGCAATATTAGGTGAAGATAAACTTTCACGAACCAAGCGTTCAATACGAACCATACCTGTACGGAAATTCTGTTCTAATAATTCTCCAACTGTACGTACGCGACGATTAGACAAATTATCGATATCATCAACTGTATCTTTATGGTCTATTATATTAGCCAAAGTTTTCAATACAGCCAAGAAATCCGCCTTTGTTAACAAACGTTCGTCTTCTGGCTTTTTACCAGAATCTATCTTCAAACGCTTATTCATCTTGAAACGGCCGACTGCAGATAAATCATAATATGCAGGATCAAATCCTTGACGCATAAACAAATTAATTGCAGCTTCTAATGTCGGACGTTCACCAGGTCTGATAATATTATAAATTTCAATCAATGCTTCTTCACGATTTGTGGTCTTATCGGCCATCAAAGTATTGCGCATATGTGCACTGCTTGTTGTATTATCAATAGAAATCAAAGAAATATTTTTGATACCCAATTTTTCAATATCTGCCAATACTTCTTCTGTGATTTCTGTACCTGCAGGGAACAAAACATCCTCCCCATTCATAATCGGATCAAATAAATATTCCCCGACTAACGCTTCTGGCATAATACCGTATTCTTTTGATTCCGCCACAATTTTTGACAGACGCTTGGCGTTCATACGGTCACCTTTATTTGCCAATGCTTTTTTATTCTTAGGGTTTATTAAATCATAATTTAAACGATATTTATCTAAACCCTCAAAAACAGACGTTTCGCCAATCCACATTTTTCCATCAAAAACCAATGGCATACGTTTATAAAAAGCCCCCAAAATTTCGGTATCATCCATACCACGTATATTTGATTTTCTTGGATCAGCCAACCATTTTTTTTCATCTTCAGCAGCCGGTAAACAACGTAATAAAACCGTTGCAGGAATTTTACGACGACGATCAATTCTTACGTAAATTATACCTTTATATTCTTCAAAATCAATCCAGCTACCATGTTCTGGTATGATACGTGCTGTGTATGTAATCGGGTTACCGGCGATCTTAGCTTCTTTAGTAGTTGCAAAAACAACACCTTGTGCGCGGTGCATCTGAGAAACTATGACACGTTCAACACCGGCAGCAATAAAACTACCGCGTTCTGTCATTAACGGCACTTCGCCCATGAATATTTCTTGTTCTTTGATATCGCGCAAAGTCTTTTTTCCATCTTCTGCGACATCCCATAAAATCAATCTCAGCTTCAACTTTAACTTGCTGGAATAAGTCAAATTCCGCAGCATACATTCTTTAACATTATATACAGGCTTATCTAATGTATATTCTACGAATTCAAGATCTGCAATACCTGCATAATCTTTTATCGGAAACATTGAAGAAAATACGTTCTGCAACCCTATATTTTTTCTATTTTGTGGGTCAACGTCATCCTGTAAGAAATCTTTGTAAGAATTATATTGAATTTCAACTAAATCAGGAAGCGGAGTTTGCAAAAAACTTTTACCAAAAGATTTTCTAAGTTTCTGGATAACTGCCATGGGTATCAATCCTTTTTTGTTGTGCGTTTTGCAAACGAAAACGATAAAAAATCGTTATATCATTTTACGCCTTTGTGCCCACCTGAGAAAATCATCCCCAGATGGGCGGCGTTTTATCGCAATTTATCGCGACTTATCAGTTCAATAAAGGCGAATTATTTTAATTCAACCTTTGCACCTGCTGCTTCTAATGTAGCTTTCATTTTTTCAGCTTCATCTTTTGCAACAGCTTCTTTTACTGCTTTAGGTGCAGATTCAACCAAAGCTTTTGCTTCACCTAAACCTAAACCAGTTATATCTTTAACTGCTTTGATAACAGCCAATTTGTTTGCACCAGCTTCTGCCAATACAACATCAAATTCTGTTTTTTCTTCAGCAGCAGCGGCAGCTGGACCAGCTGCAACAGCAACTGCAGCAGCGGCACTTACGCCCCATGCTTCTTCTAGCGCTTTGGACAATTCAACAGCTTCCGTAACGCTCAATTTTGACAATTCTTCAACTAATTTTTGAATATCTGCCATTTTTTGCTCCTATACAATATTCAGAATATTAACATTCTGGTATATTTTAATTCTTTTTTCCATACTCTGCAGAAACACGTGCCAAACGTGACGCTGGTTCGACCAATATACGTGCGATTGTACCACGAATTTCCAACAGGGATGGTAGTTTGGATAATTGCACAATGTCATCTTTGCTTAAAACATCTGCATCCATTTTACCGCCAATGATTGAAAAATTTGGATGTTCTTCCGCAAATTTTACCAATACTTTGGTTACCGCCAAACCATCTGTTGCAACAGCAACCGCCGTTGGACGTTTCATCATATCGGATACAGGTGCAAAGTCAGTGTCTTTCAACGCTAACTTCATCAAACGATTTTTAACAACCTTAAAAATAGAAACCAATGGACGTAATTCGTTACGCAAAGTTTCCATCTCTTTAACTGTCAAACCATGATTTTCAATAACGAAAACACCGTTTGCTTCTTTCAAGGATGACTGCAACGCTGAAATCAAATCTGATTTTTCTTCGCGTCTCATATCTTTACCCTTACTTACAAGATTTCAGAAACAATTTCCGAAACCCCCTGTTTTGTTAAACTTTCCATTCGATGTTCCCATCGAGTGGGGCCTTCATTCTGCCCCAAAGAATTTTTTTCTTTGTCTATGATGGCAATTAAGCCTTTTCAAGCACCATCAGTCTCGGACAGAAATCTCGTTTGCGGTTGAGTAATTTTTACCCAACCACGTTTTATTATTTTACTTCTACCTTTAAGCCAGGACCTTGAGTCGTAGCAACCGCGGCGCCCAAAATATACTGACCTTTTACAGAAGAAGGCTTTACCTTTTTCAATTGATCTATTAATGCATTTGCATTTTCTACCAATTTATCTGTCGCAAATGACATCTTACCAATACCTGCATGAATAATACCATTCTTTTCTGCACGGTATTCTATTTGACCCGCTTTAGCTGTTGCAACCGCTTCTGCAACATTATTTGTCACAGTACCTAGTTTCGGATTAGGCATCAAACCTTTTGGTCCCAAAACACGTGCAACTTTTGACATCTTTGGCATCATATCTGGTGTTGCAATAACACGGTCAAAATTAATTTCACCCGCAGCAACCTTTTCAATCAGATCTTCACCACCGACTACATCTGCACCAGCTTTTCTGGCTTCATCTGCGCTATTTACAGTAAATACCGCAACACGAACCGTCTTACCTGTACCATTTGGCAATGACAACATTCCACGGATATTTTGATCCGCTTTTGTAACATCAACCCCCAAACGAATTGCAATTTCTAAGCTTTCGTCAAATTTCTTAGAGCAATATGGACGCAATGCCTCAATAGCATCAGCCAAAGTATATACTTTGTCTGTATCCAACTGAGCCCAAGTTTTTTGTCTTTTTGTCAGTTTCATATCTTATTCCTCCACCTTTACGCCCATAGAACGGCATTGACCCGCAACAATATTCATAGCAGATTCAATGGTAGAGCAATTTAAGTCTGGCATCTTATTTTCTGCAATTTCTTTAATCTGCGCTTTTGTTATTGTACCAACAAAATCACGACCAGGTTTATGAGAACCAATTTTCAGCTTCAATGCCTTTTTAATATAGTATGACACAGGCGGCAACTTCATAATAAATTCAAAGCTGCGGTCTGTATAAACAGTGATTATGCAAGGAATTGGCATTCCCGGTTCTTTATCAGCTGTTTTGTCATTAAACTGTTTGCAAAATTCTGCAATATTTACACCGGCTGCACCCAACGCTGGCCCAATAGGAGGCGCAGGATTTGCCTGTTTTGCAGGGACTACTAATTTAACAATCCCTTTTACTTCTTTTTTTGCCATTTGTTCACTCCATTTTTCGTTGTGTCTGTGGTCCGATATGGCTATCTACCACACGCGCGCATTTCACACGCCCGTCGGTTTCCCGATTAAACTCTTTCTACTTGTGTAAAGTCCAGCTCTACACTTGTTTCACGACCAAAGACCAAAATAGTCACAGTCATTTTTTGCTTTAAATTATCTACTTCTGATACAACACCATTAAAACCTGCAAAAGGCCCATCAATTACATGTACTTCTTGTCCTACTTCATATTCAACATCTTCTGTAACAACCGAACCTTCTTCAACCTGTTTTAATAAACGACGAGCTTCTTCTTCAGTAACAGCAATAGGCTTATTCTTTGCACCCAAAAACATAACAACCTGAGGCATTAATTTTACTAAAGAAAAAGTTTCATTATTCATAACCATTTGAACAACTATATAGCCTGGGAAGAACTTCTTTTCTGATTTTACCCGCTTACCAGCTTTTATCTCAGTAACCTCACGCGTGGGGACAAGTATTTCACCAAAATAAGCATTTAAACGACGTTTATCAATCTGTTCACGCAAACCACGCGCAACCTTATCTTCGCAACCCGTATGAACATTCACGACAAACCATTGCATTTTTTCTTCCATCAGTACTTCCTTTTCCAGCTTAGAAAATCCAACCAACAACTGTATTTAAACAGCTATCTATAACAAAAAAGAACAACGCTGCCAACCCAGAAAATATTAAAATCATTACAGTTGCCCTAATAACAGCATCACGAGATGGCCAAACTATCTTAAACCATTCACTTCGAACCGACTTAATATATTCTAGTAATTTTTTCATAAAACTTGCCTATATTTTGACTATATAAACCCCAGAATTCTGGCAGGGGCAGAAGGAATCGAACCCTCATCCGCGGTTTTGGAGACCGATATTCTACCGTTGAACTATGCCCCTATTTATACATAACTTTTACCGTCTGCTGTACCGCCAAACCCCAATAGTCTGCGTTACAATAGCACACTTATACAAAAAATCAAGTGGAAAGTATTATAAAAGTTTCACATTTAATGTGCAAGTAAAAACTGAAAGATTTTTTAATTTAAATCTGATTTTAGAGTACTTTTTACTTGCACTATCATCACATTTTTTTCTACAATCTTCTTGATAACAGAGAGAGGAATACATTGCAAGACCGTGTAGAACCGCCAATTTTACTATCAAGACTACTTACTTTCACTTTTGTAGCAATGCTTGTTGTGTTATGCGCACTTGTTGTAACGTTATATAACATGTACCCACTAAACAGACCCCAAGTCTTCTTTCTAACAACTAGTCCCAAAAGTGACTTACAAATTTTATTATACGAAATGGTTCCAAATGATGAAAATTTAAACCGATACAAAAGGGCATTTATAAGAGAATATCTTAAAGCACGAAACGAAATCGTGCCAAACGCAAATGTAATGCGAACAAAATGGAACAACGGTATTGACGGTGTTGTATACGAGTGGTCTTCACAAGATGTATATAACGAATTTACTAAAACCAATATGTGGAATGCATGGATGTCTGGTCTACCAGATTTTGAGTTTTCTTGCTCTGTAGAATTTGGCAATAATGCATTTGAACCATACTCAGAAAACGTATACTTAGTAAATTTTTACTATTTTTGTTCAGATAGTGATAGACAGATGGATAAAAAAGAGTATAAAATAAGAATAAAATTAGATGTTGACGACAGCGCAACGATAAAATGGTCCGATCGTATAAATAATCCATTAGGCATTCGGGTCTCTGAATATGAAATAGAATCAGGAAACGGGGATCCATTGAATACAGGTTATTTGGAAAATACTACGGAATAAAAAAAGAAACGGAAGGAAAAGGCATGACTTTCTCAAAAGCACTAAAAATAAACGTATCTATTATTTGTTTGATTATGTTATGCAATAATCAGGCATTATCAGCAGACGTAACCGGTTATAATTATGGGGTACAAAGCGCTTGGGATAATCCGACCGCCAATATGGCAGCAGGCAGTACAAAACCCGGATACGCGCAATTAAGTTGGACAAAAGGTAGTGTGTTACCAGTGAAACTTCGTAACGGTATGGTCACAATGATAACTTTGCCAAACGGCGAACAAATTGCAGATGCAGTCGTCGGCAATGAAGGCTTATTCAAATTTGACGCACAACCAGGCGGAAGCACTATTCTAATTAGCCCAGAGTCCAGCAACCAAGGCTCCGATACAAATTTCATTGTTACCGGAAAATCTGGAAATCAATATATATTTTATCTTCGTAGTGAACCATCCAACTCAAGTGAAATTACATATTCACAAGTAGACGTCATTTTGGACGGGAACACGTCTTTACCAACAGCATCTAATACAACTTCAAATTCTAATGGTTCTGCATCAATATTCAAAAAAGCATCATCATCTAACAATACAGTTGGTGTTGATGGGGAAGATTATGGTTGGATAAAATCAATGAAAATAGACCCATCAGAATTTAGGTTTGATTTAGATATATTTGTACCTAATCCTGATGATTATGTAATTGCCCCTGAACGTGTATGGCGCGATCAAATATTTACTTACATTGATTTTGGGGACAAAGTTATTGCTATGACGCAACGTCCTGTTGTATCATTATTAGTTGAAGGGGGTGAATCTCCGGTAGGGTTCCGTACAGATGGTGAAGACGGAAGACTTTTAATAGTAGAAGCCGTAGGTGATATGGTACTTCGTAGCGGTCAAAGAATAGTATGTATAAAAAAACGTGAAAAGCCTTTCTTAATCGCTGATACTGCATCTGTTATGGCATTAGCCGAAGCGAACGTAGCACAAAGTATGTTATCTGGTCAATCTTTAAACAATATTGCATATAACGCAGATCTTTCAGCAATAAATGCATCTGTTGGTAACTATACAACAACCCCTATGTTTGTCGGAAATAATCCAATGGGAACAAGTACAGCAGGTTATTACATGCCTGCAGGTTATGGAATTCCAAATGTGACGTATGGCTCAAGCAGTTCAAGTGGATTATCAATGATACCGACAGAACGTATAACAGCTGGTTCTTTCTTGCCGCAATCTAACATACCATTGATAACATCAAACCAGACTGGCGTTGCAATAGAACTAAAATCAGATACATCTGTAAAAGCATTAAATGATTATTGGGCCACTTTATTAGCTAAATTTAGCGGGGAAGATGGTCAAGGTATTCTAGCACCTTATAAAGACATGGTATTTTTTGCCGTAGACGAACAAGGCGTTGGTGAATTAGGCGCAGACTCTTCCGCAGCAAGATTATATAGGTTGCGCATAGGTCCACTGTCTGATATAGAGGTTGCACAAAAATTATGCAACCAATTAACTCAATCACAAGGTGTAAGCTGTAGCATAGTTAGAGTTCAATAAAATCAGTAAATGCGGATAAAATATGGAAAATATAAAAAAGCAATTTTCAGATTTACGAAAAAGCACTCCAAAACATATTCAATGGCTATTATTAGCGGCCGCTTTTGTTGTTGTACTGATATTATTAACGCTATTATTTACCCAGAAAGAAAAGGAAGAAATTAAAAATTCAGAAGAACTAAAAATAACTTTAAATATATCGCCGGATTCTATAAACTGGGCAGACACAAAAATAGGCGAAAAAGAAGAACAAACAATAAAAGTTTCTTCCAGTGCCCCAGCAAAAATATTGGATATACACTGGCAAAAAAATATAAATGGCTTATCTAACGTGCCACAAGAAACATGTACACGTAAAGGTCAAGTCGACTTAAATAACTCTTGTACAATAATTGTAGACTATCAACCTACAGAAGAAATAAAAACTGAAACGGTTGAGCTTTATATAGATTGGCGTGGCATAAATGAACCAGACGCAATAAAAACCACTTCGAAAGTTATTTTTGTTGTGGGTGCAGAAATGAAGCTTGAACCAGAAAAGCTTAATGCCTCATTACCAGATACGCAAATAAAAGAAAGCGTTACCCAAACAGTAACAGAAGAAATTATTAAAGAGGAGCCTGTATTAGAAAAAGAAACAGCTCCCATCAAACAAGAAATAAAAGAAGAACTAGAAACGATTGCTCCTGCAAAAGTGTTTATAGAAGAAAAAACGGAACCTAAGTCACAAAATATCATAGAAGAAGAAAAAACACCTGCTGAATCATGTTCTGATTTCGCCTTTCCTGGATATAACTTATCAGGTGTTCAAAGCGGTTGGATAAAACCAGAAGCAGGCGCTTATTATTTTCATCCTTTTTCAGATAAAAATTGTGACACTCCTACAGGTGTATACAATCCTAACACAGGTATAATTACAGATATAAAAGATCGGGCAACAAAAATAGGAACAGATGCCGAACATATCGGATATTCTATCATAACTAATGGTACAATACCTCAGTTGTCAAACCCGACAACAAAAAAAGTAATAAATAAAGCACGTCAGTTAACAACCGAAGAAATATCGTCTTTGCCGATTCCAAGTCCTTCTACATCAATTATTTCTCATATTGTAAAACAAGAACAAAATAATGATGTTATTGTTGGAACAAGCAGCAAAATTGCGACCTATTCTTCAGACCCATTTGATAGAACATTTGTTTTACGTCAATATAAACCAATCCCCGCAACTATTGTTTCTGAAGTTCGTGCAGACCCTTCTGTTTATTGTACATCAATGAACCAAAATGGTGTATGTACAAGTCAATCGTTACCTGTTCGTGCAACAGTTGATAGAAACGTATATTCAGATAATGGCAGAACAGTTGTTATTCCTGCAGGAACACTTTTGTTGGGCTATCTTAATGGTGAGCTACCTGGACCTTATAAATCAATTGGACGCATGAATATAAACTGGTATCAATTTATATTACCAAATGGCGTGGAATTTAACTTTCAGGGTACAAACACTCCATTTTCTGGTGATTCACAAGGACGCGTTGGTGTACCAGGACATGGAAGTACAGATTACGTAGAACAATTTGTTATGCCGATGCTGACGGCAATCGTTCCTGCTGCTGTAAATATGATCGCGCCAATATCAGATACATTCATTAATCAAATCGATTTAGACAATAATACGGTCGTTCAATCTGGTACTGTTCGTTCTTCTGAACTTGCAAAAAATGAAATTATAACTGCATGGAATCAAGTCGCACAGAAATTATTGGTTGATATGATGGAAAATACCGTACCTCCATTCTCTATTGCAGCAGGAACTCGTATTACAGTATTTTCACCAACAGACCTTGTTATAACATGTGGTAAAGACAATTCTAAAAAGTGCTCTGTAAAAAATATGCAAGAAGCAACCGGTTTACAAGACCCACGTAATCAACGTAATGACAATTGGGCAAATAATGTATTTGTTGATTACACGGACGGTTCTTGGGTTGGACAGGTACGTTCCTTCAATATGGCACAATGGTGCGAATTGGATGAAGATAGCGGTGCATATAAAGCAAAGACAGATAGCCAGACATTATCAGAAATAAATGCGGCGGGTTATAGTTTTAGCACAGTTGAATTCTATTGTCGTTCAGCCAGTTATCAAGCAATAAACAATGCAAAACAAGATGCATTGTATCAAAGTCAAAAAACAAACTTCCAAAATACTTATGGTACAGATTCAACATTTGATAACTATAATAATCAACAAAACTTGACTGGATTAACAGGCATCCAAGGCGGTCAATCTTATAATGAAGATATACTTGGATTAACCTATAACGAAGACGGGACCATCCAAAATCCGTTTCAATCTTCGGAATCAGGAACAAGCACACAAGAAACTGTTGTTAATGTCATTACTTGTGATGAAAACGGTACATTACCTGATGAATATGGATGTTGCCCTGGTGAAATATATACAGATATGGGAGAACAAGGATTTAATTGCTGCCCCGAAACTGGTGGTGATTGTTTCCCGCCAATATTATATTAAACCTGCTATTAAAAGCAGGTTTTTTTTAATATATAATTGAAAACAATAGGAGTTTTTGATATAATATAAATAAAATAAGAAATAATTAAATACGCGCAAGTTTTGCGCGTTTTTCTTTTTCTATAAAAACACAAAAACGTACGATTCGAATTAAAACAACAAAAACGCTTTAACGAATCAGAAATCCGATTCGACGTTCAACCCTTAGTTGTAACCTTTTACAGTTTTCTATTCATGTTCTATATATCGTTTCATGTAACAAAACAAAAAGGAGGAAGATAAATGAAACGCCAAAATACACAACCAGTATATACAACCGAGAGATTTCAAAATGCAGAACAATTGTGGTTCTGGTTCTTATATTCAAAGTCTGTACAGAACGGTTTTATACAAAAACATAACAGCTGTACAAAACGCCCATGTGAGTTACTGGATGTAGAAACATTAATTACTAAACTATATTTATCTGGTAAATTAACAGAAGAACAACTTTACGTTATGAAAAAATTTGGAGATCGTCGTCGGGCCCCTCATCAATATATCTGGGCAGAAAATCACGACGCTGATTTATGGAAACATGCAATGCAAATTTTAGAAACAGCAGCTTTACATCGTGGTTGGATAGAAAAATGATTTTAACCGCACGCCGAAACGCGTGCGGAAAAATAAAAGAGGAATCTGATGCTAATAATAGCGTTCTCAAAAAAAACATCTAAAATTTTACCTAAAATATTTTGCAGAAAATACAAACACTGTGCACCTATAATATATACACATAAAAAATATATACTTTTACAATTCGTAAACTCTAATAAAATAGTCAAAATAGAACTAAATAAATTAGGTTTAAAATTACTTCTTAATGCCGGCTGGGATTTTATCACGTTAAAAGCTGATAGACCAAATAAAATGAAAAAAGCTAAAACATGCGTTAATTTTACAAAAAAATTTATCGGTATGAAAGCCCCATTTATTCAAACCCCATATAGCCTATATAAAAAATTAAAACGCCCTTAAATGGGCGTTTATTTTTATTTATTTACAAATTTCTTTATGTAAAACATCTGACCAATACCAAATATATTTGATACTGTCCAATATAAAACTAAACCTGCGGGCATCCATGCAAACATTACAGTAAATATCAATGGCATCCACTTCATTACTTTCTGAGTCTGCGCAACAGGATCGTTTTTATTCTCTTCTTTCTTTGCAGTTGATGCTGTCTGTAAATATTGTTGCAACCACATTGTTAACCCCATCAATATAGGCAATATAAAGTACGGATCCATCGCAGCCAAATCAGATATCCATAAGAAATGTGCACTACGCATTTGAACAGATATTAACAAGGCTTTATACAATGCAAAAAATATGGGTATTTGTATAAGCATCGGTAAACAACCTGACATAGGAGATGTTTTATGTGTCTGATATAAACGCATCAGCTCCATTTGCATACGCGCCTTATCATTTGCATATAATTTTTGTATACGTGCCATTTCTGGTTGCATTTTTTGCATCGCAATCATTGATGTATATGACTTTCTTGTAAGTGGCCATATAACAAGACGCAACAATATAGTTAAAATTATTATAGCAACGCCATAGTTCATAACTATTGAATTAAGCCCATTCAATGCCCATAACATAGGACGCGCTAAAAACCAAAACCAACCGTAGTCAATAGTTTCATCTATGCCCGCAATTTTCTGTTCTGCTGCATTTAAAACATTTTGTTCACGTGGACCAACAAATAAATTCGTATTTATAGTTTTTGTTTCCCCGGCTTTTATTGATACTGAATTACTTGCAATATCTGCTTCATATAAACCGCCTACCTTTTTTACTTTTAATGTTTGATCGGGGTTATCAACAGATATTATCGTTTCCCAATATTGATCAGCAAACCCTATAAAACCGCTTGCTGTGGAATAAGCAAAAGATTTTCTTTCCAAATTTTGCCAACTCTCACGTTCTATATCTGAATTTACAAAAGCTATTGCACCTGTATAAACACCGGCAGAAGAAGGCATATCATTTGCCCTTATCAATCTTGCATATGGTGCAATAAATATATCAGTATCAGATGAATTTTTTATTGTATCCGCAACAGATATTACATAACCATCTACAGTTATATTTCTACGGAATTCTATTCCATTTGAATTTTTCCATGTAAAAGAATCACCATCTTTTTTCCATACAGTTGTTGCAACGGGGACTGTCGTAGTAGGTGATAAAAAACCAACCTCTGCAAACGCCCCATCACTATTTAGTAAAGAAACATGAATAGTATTGTCGGTATCTGCACCATTTTTTGAAAACTTTAATAATTTAACATCATAAATACGCAATCCTTGAACATTAGCGATAATATCTTCTGAAAAAATTTCAGAAACGGGTACATTAGATAAATCTTCTAAGACGATTTTTTCTTCTGTAACTTTCGTTTCAATATTTTTTGGCGTCATCCATAAACCGATTAACCACCAAGACGCCAAGAATAAAATAAACCACCATAAAAAGCCACCTAATTTAGATTTTTTCGAGCTTTTTGCAGCATCTTTATTGGCGTTCCATTGTTTAAAGCCGTAATTATTTTCTAAATATTTTACCATGATTATTTACCACCTTTTATTTATCTTTTATTTGACATTTTCTAAACAACGACGTCTTGCAATATACCAATTCAAGACAAATAATCCGACACCCACAACGATACAAATATCCGCAACATTAAACGCAGGCCAATGCCAGCCACCAATATGAAAATCCAAGAAATCTATAACAGCACCAAAACGAATCCTATCAATTAAATTTCCTAAAGCCCCACCAACGATCAAAGCCAAAGGTAATCGTTCATAATAACGAGCCTTTTTAAATAAATAATATCCTATAAAACCTATTATAAATCCTGTTACTACAATTATTATAATAGGCGCAGCTTCTCCGACAGCGCGTAGCATTGAAAATGAAGCACCTGGATTCCACGTAAAAACTATATTAAAGAAATTGCAGACTTGGGTCATCAAATAAGGGAAAGGGACAATTTCCCACGCAGATCCTACTACTGGCAAACCACCAGTTATAAGATATAACAATACCCCCTTTGAAATTTGATCTAATAATACAATTCCTATTATTATGAACAAATATTTTAGTATTTTATTTTTCATATATTATCCTCTCATTTCTCGAAATATAACAATACAATCATATAAAATCAAATATAAAAGTCCCCGTTCTTTTGGGGACTTTTTATCAAAATATTTTATAACAGATTATTCTGCAGATAAATTACTGTCAATCATAGCATAATTATCTGCACGCATTTGATCAAATAAGTCGTCTATTTTCTTATCAGAAAAACCTAAATGAGTTAATACCCCATATGCTAAGAATAAGGAAGACTCTATGGTTTCTGGTTGCGCTTCAAAAACCCCTTCTTTTAACAAGATTTTTGAATCTGCTAAATTTCGCGCCCTTGCAAAAATCTTTACACGTGGTGCAATATTTTTAATCGTCAAAACCGTTTCACGTGCATTCGTCGCACCATCCAATGCAACAACAACTGCCTTTGTATAACGAGGTCGCAAACCTAAATCTCGCAACACCCCTTCATTACGTGTATCCCCATAAACAACATTAAAACCATATTCTCTTCCTAACATAACGACATCTACGTCTAAATCTATTGCAATATATGATATATTTTGCGCTTCTAACATTTTTGCAACGATCCGCCCCACGCGTCCAAAACCACATATTACAACAGCAGGTTTTTCTTTATTTTTTTGTTCAATTGGCTGATTTAAAGGTGTTTTAGAAAACAATTTACCTGATCTACGTAATTTATCATACACAGCAAATAAAATCGGCGTTACCATTATAGATAATATTATTATCGCAGTTAAAATTTCTTGATGTGATTGTGGCAATGCATCTATACCCGATGTTTTCATTGTCTGCAACATTAACAAACCAAATTCACCCCCTTGCGCTAAAATCAATGCAATTGAAGCGGCCTCTGACGAAGGAACATGGCGAACTCTTGCGACCATGAATATAGCCGCAAATTTTATTGCTATTAAAGCTACAACGCCACCTAATACTATATACCAATTATCCGATAAAAACGGTAAATTCAATTCCATACCCAATGATATGAAGAAGAACGCTAAAAATAACATTGCATAAGGGGTTATTTCTGCACTAATTTGATGCCGATATATTGTTTCTGATAATAACATACCGGCCAAAAAAGCCCCCAACCCGACGGGTAATCCTATAAAATCCATAACCAGCGCCCATGCAATTATGTTTATCATTATTGCTAATAAAAACGCTTCTTTTGATTTTAATTTAGAAACAGCTTTCATCAACGGATTTATAATGAATCGTCCGACAATTACCACCCCAACAATTAATGCAGCAGACAAGACAAATATATCTATAGCCGTTGCACCAAGATTAAAACTTTTCCCCGCAAAAACAGGTAACATCGCAAGAAGCGGAATAGATAATAAATCTTGAAATAATAAAATAGAAAAGGTTTGCTGCCCCATATTTGTATTTAATAAATTTTTATCAGTTAAAATTTGTACATCTTCTGAGGTACTTGACATAGCAAGCAACAAGGAAACCATTATACAGCCTAATATAGACCAACTTGTAACCCCAAACAAAATAGGGAAAAGCATTATTGCAACCATCAATACTTGTGCCGCCCCAAAACCAAATATTGTACGCCGCATTTCCCAAAGTCGTTTCATGTTTATTTCTAAACCAAGATTAAACCACAAAAACAAAATTCCCAGTTCACCCAAAAATGTCCATGTATCTGTTAACTCGAATAAATTTAATACGTATGGTCCTGAAATAACCCCTGCCAATAAAAAAGCACATAAAGCACCTATTTTTGCCAAACGTAACACACAAACAAAAATAAAAACTATGGCAAAAAATATTAAAATCGATAAAGACATAGTTATTTTCTCTCTTTATAGAATATTATACCAAAAATTTAGCCATATTTGCAAAAGTTTCAGGACTGATTTCTTCCGCCCTTTCTGTCCCGGTCAATCCAAACTGCTGCCAATCAACCCCCGGAATTATACCACGAATCATCTTTCGTCTTTGACTGAACAACCTAGCAGTCAGCGTTCCAATTGCATCAACATCATCAATTCGATCAATCTTTTTCAAATTAGGCATAATTTGAACAACAGAACTTTGAACTTTCGGTCGCGGAACGAAAGCGGTATTAGAAACATCAAATAATATTTTTGCGTCTGAAAGTAAAGACGTTAAAACAGAAAGGCGACCATATTGTTTGTCTCGTGCCCTAGCAATTATACGCAATGCTACTTCACGTTGAAACATAAGAGTCATAGATTTTATTGGTTCTCCCCTTGCTACACGTAATAACCAATTTACATATAATTCTGTTCCTACATTATAAGGCAAATTTGAACAAATAGCATATTCTTTTATACCTAACTTAGAAAAATCTACTTTTAATGCATCATCATAAATAACTTTTAAACGTCCAGAAGCCTTATCTGATATCTGAGCCAAAATGGGTTCAGTCGTTTTATCTTTTTCTATAGCTATTACTTGTTTTGCGCCTGCCAATAATAAGGCACGCGTTAAGCCACCCGGTCCTGGGCCTACTTCAACAACAGTTATATTTTCTATATCAGGCACACTTTTTGCAATACGACCCGTTAAATTTAAATCAAATAAAAAATTCTGTCCGAATTGCTTTTTAGGCTCTAGCCCTGCATCACGCATCATTGTAGAAACAGGCGGTAAAGTATTTAAATCATCAATGATCATAATTTTTTTCGTCCCCCAAAAGCCAACGTTAAAGTACCATCATCCAGATAATCTAAATCTCCGCCTAATGGAACACCAGACGCAAGTTCTGAAAAACAGACATTACTATTATTACCAATAATGGACATTACATAATGTTGAGTAGTTTTGCCTTCGACAGTATTTGGCAAAGCAAAAATTATCTCGGAAATGTTTTCGTTCTTTACCCGTTCAGACAAATTAGAGATATTTAAATCCTCTGGGGTCATACCTGCAACCCCAGATAAAAGTCCGCCTAAGATATGATATTTCCCGTGAAAAACGGCAGATTTTTCTAAAGTCCAAACATCAGACAAATCACGAACAATGCAAAGCTGACCATTTGCCCTAGCACCATCTCTACAAAATTCACACACACCCATTTCTTTATCGGTTAAAACACCACATATAGGACACGGTTCAATAGAAGCAGTCGCATCTATCAAAGCATTCGCTAAATTCATTGCACGCCCAGTTTTATCTTGCAGTAATGCCAATACAATTCTTTGACCAGCCCTTGAACCAAGACGTGGCAACTTTGCGAACTGTTTTATAAGCTTTTCTATTTTTACGTTCATTTTTTTTACCTAGTGAAACACATAACTATCAATACCAGAATTTTGTGCTTTTTGTTTTATACTTTGGGCATAACTTTCTGACAAACCGTTTGCTCTTACTCTGAACATACCATTAGGAGCCGTTTCTATCACTGTATTTATACCCAAAGTATTTTTTACATTATTTACCTGTGCCTGTGCTGATGATCTTGAAGAAAAAGCCCCAAATTGCACGCCGGCCTTACCAGAAGCAGAATTAGTTACAGAAACACTATTACCGTTTCTATTTGTACCACTTGTTGCAGCAACATATGCCGCACTAAAAGTTGGGGCGACATTTGAATTATTTTTTTCAACTGGTACATAATAACTACTATAAACGGTTTCAGCATGACCGTTTACCATTTCAAAACCTTTGTTCAACATTTGAACAGAAACGTTTGCACGAATATCTTTATTTTCTGCGCCTAAAACGACAGATATTAAATGATGTCCATTCTGTTCTGCCGTTGCAACCAAGGAATATTTAGATTTATTCGTATACCCAGTTTTCATGCCGTCACACCCAGGATATGTACCCAACAAACGATTGCCATTCGTATAAGTTTTTCCATTATAAGTCCATGTTTTTATACTAAAATATTTCCAATATTGTGGAAAATGCTTATATATAGCCATGGACAACAGCGCAATATCACGCGCAGTAGACAATTGATCATCATTAGGAAGACCAGAAGAATTTTCAAAATGCGTACCAGACAAACCTATTTCACTTGCAACACGTGTCATCAAATCTGCGAAATTTCCCTCTTTACCACCTTTTAAATTTTCAGCCAAAACTCGTGCAACATCATTAGCGCTTAAAACAGTAAGCGCTTTGATTGCATCTTCAACCTTTATCTTACTACCCGCCACCAAACCAAGTTTTACCGGAGAAGCAGCTGCTGCAGATTGAGAAACGATTAAATAATCATCTAAATGTAAACGTCCATGCTCCAAAGCATCAAAAGTTAAATACAAGGTCATAATTTTTGTTAAACTAGCCGGATAATTTTGTACATTAGAATTTTCTTGATATAAAACACGACCTGTATCCATATCCGCAACCAATACCGCCTTATACTGCGCCCCAAAGGCCGGTAATGTGAACATATATGTTATAAAAAATAATCTTAAAATCCCTTTCATTTCAATTTTAAGTTTAATAAAAAAACATAACGGCGGTCAATAATTTTCCCGCCGCTATAACACATATAATTTTTATTTTATTCCAAAGTTCGTAAACTAATTTTATCTTCATCTACTATTACCAGTTTACCGTCATTTACCCCAAATTTCCTAGCGGCGTTAAATGCGTCACGTTTAGCGAATAAGTCTTCATCATAAATAGGGAATATACCACGAGCCAAACACAACTGATTTGCAACAAGTCCTTCCCTACAAACTGCGACGATAGGTATATCAGGTTTACGACAAGAAATTTCTGTTGCAATTACAGTATCTCTTGCAAAAACAACTATTGCCGAGGCTTTGTTTAAATAAGCCATTGAAGCAACGCTTCGAGACCAATCGTTTTCCGGAACATTTTCAACTCTAGACCAATCATACGGATTTGCAATAGCATCTGCATCTGAATACGAAAGAATTTTCGTCATTGTTTCGATAACATTTACAGGGTTTATTCCCATCGTAGTTTCTTCTGATGTCATCGTGGAATCCGCGCGCAAATAAGCGGTATTTGCAACGTCTGTAATTTCTGCACGTGTTGGAAATTCGCTATTTACCATCGTTCCTAACATTTGAGTTGCCATTATAACCGGTTTATTCATTTTACGGCATTCACGAATTATATGACGTGAAATAGCCGGTAATTTTTCAAAAGGGACTTCAACAGCCAAATCACCGCGTGCGATCATTATACCATCAGCCACGGCTGCAATTTCAGTAATTCGCTCTACAGCATTTGGACGTTCTATCTTTGCAATTATTTTTACAGGATGATCTGTACGGGCCATTATAAAATCACGTACTTCCGCAATATCTTCTGGCTTTTGAACAAAAGAAATTGCAACCCAATCTGGATTTTTGGTCAAAGCATAATCTAAATCTTCCCTGTCCTTTTTTGTTAAAACAGATGTAGATATCTCTGTGTCTGGAAGATTGAAACCGCGTCTGGACCAAATTTCAGTTCCACGCAAAACAACTGCTTCTATTTTATTCGGAGAAACAGCGTCTACCTTCATTTCAATTTTTCCATCATTTAATAAAATTCTATCACCTACATTTAAAGATGCCATAACATCTGCATCTGGTAATTGAACACGTTCTGAATTACCCGGTGTCGGATCAGAATCAAATATAAATTTTTGCCCAACAGAAAGAGGATATTTATCTTCCGTTTCAAAATTACCTATGCGGTGTTTTGGCCCCTGCAAATCAATCATAACTGCAACAGGAATATTTAATTCGGAAGAAATTTCCCTTATTAAATCAATTTTTCTTCCCTGAACGTCACCTGTATCATGACTAAAATTCAAACGACACATATTTACGCCAGCTTGAATCATTTTTGTTAAAGTCTCTTTATCCTCACATTTTGGACCTATGGATGCTGTAATTTTAGTAAACTTATTCATTTTTACCTACTTATTTTTAACTTTGTTTTTCTTGATTTTTATGATTTATGGTATATCATAAGGTTCAGTAAAAGACAAGGGGAAATCTGCATGAAAGAAGCAAATCACGGCGCAATTGACAATCAACAATTGCTTAGCATAATTGAACGTATTGAAAAATTAAACGAAGAAACTGCCGCTATTGCAGCAGATATTAAAGAAATTTATAGCGAGGCAAAATCTGCTGGTTTTGATCCAAAATACATTCGTCAGATGATACGTCTACGCAAGATGGATCCAGATGAATTAGATGAAGCTGATGAATTAACACAAATGTATAGAACAGCATTAGGTCTATAATGAAAAAATTCACAAAAACAGTTGAGAATTTTAACTGCGCCCATTGTGGCGCAGTTGTTCATGGGAACGGATATACAAACCACTGTCCTAAATGTTTATGGTCACGACACGTTGATAATAGCCCAGGAGATCGGGCATCAAATTGCGGTGGAATGATGCGCCCCATTTCTATAGAAAAAAGCGGCGAAGGTTTTATAATTACTCATAAATGTGAAATATGCGGCAAAGAAAAACGCCAACATGCATCCGAAAAAGATGATATAAATACTATCATTGAACTTAGTAAAAAACCTGACTTTATATTTGGGAAAAAATTCGTTGCTTAACGAACTAAGATCTTCCTATAATTTTCTTATGCAAGATGTATGGCAAAACCATTCTAGAAATTTATTCTTTTGGGTACCGTTCTTAATCGCTTTCGGTGCAGGTCTTTATTTCAATCTGCCTGCAGAACCAAATTTATATTTTACCGTACCCTGCTTAATTATTTCTATTGCAACTTTGTTTATAACTAAAAGAATATTTTTACGCGCTATATCTTTATTTATATTTGGTCTATGTTATGCATCAATATTTACTCATGTTATAGATACGCCGCAATTACCCAGAAGTCTGCACGACATTAATGTTACAGGTACAGTTGATAAGATAGACTATACCGATGATAAATCCAGAATTTATATAAAGACAACTGCTTCAGAAATAAAAGCAGGTGACAATAAAACTGCTATTATCAGAGTTTCTGCGAAACCAGAACTAACCCTACCGAATATAGGAGACACGATAAAAGCAAATGTTGGTTTATTTAGGCCGTCTGGTCCAGACGCACCAGGTACTTTCGATTATGCCCGTTGGGCTTACTTTAATCATTTATCAGCAACAGGTTATATCAATAATTACGAAACCTTATCTTCATCAAAAGAAAGCAGCATCAGCAAATTACGTGACCATTTACATAAAACTTCTAAATCTTTCTTAGCAGATACACTTGTCCTTGGTTATAAAAGCGCAGTTCCAGAGACAGAAAATAAAATCTGGACTGCAACAGGTGTTGGTCATGTGTGGTCTATTAGCGGATTTCATATAACTTTAGTTTCTGGTTGGTTATTTGCAATCTTCTATTGTTTATTTCGTGCCATAACGCCTATTACAAAACGCATACCTGCAAGAATACCCGCACTTATTTTTGCTTGGATCGGATTGTTATTTTACCTTTTCTTATCCGGCGTAGACGTTGCAACAGTTCGTGCGTTCTTGATGACAACGCTTATATTTGCTGCGTTTATATTTGGAAGAAATGCTATTTCCATGCGGAATATTTGTGTTGCTTTTTGCGCTATATTTTTAATAAATCCTCATTATGTTATGCAACCAGGTTTTCAATTATCTTTTGCAGCGATATTCGGTCTTGTTTGGTTATGGAACGATGTAAAACCTAAAATGCCGAATAATAAAATTTTAAAAGTTATTTATACTGCAACCCTAACCTCCATAGTTGTAACTGTATTTACTGCCCCTTTTGTAATTGCTCACTTTTACAGTCTTCCTATTTATGGTCTGCTTGGTAATTTAATCCTGCTCCCTATATTTTCTGTCGCTATTATGCCACTTGTTATTCTTGGTACTTTAACATCAGGTTTTGGTTGGAATCTGCCTTTAAACCTTGCAGAATCCATTTATAATTTTACTTTGGACATTGGCATAAAAATTGCGGAACTTCCATATGCAACGCTGACACTACCGCATATTTCAAATCTTGCACTTATGTTTTTCATAATCGGTTTTATGTGCATGATGTTCATTAGACCTATAAAAATTAAAATTAATTATATATTATTTTCTATTCTGACGTTTGCAGGAATTTCTGTTGTCGCACTTACACCAAAACCTATATTCTATGCAACGAAAGACCACGAGTTAGTTGCTTTTGTAAATAATGGAAAATTAGAATTTAATAAATCACGCGCTTCTAATCATTATTTTACTTTTGATACATGGAAACGGTTAAATGGCGAAGCAACAGGTACACCTAACAAACGTCGCAAGCACGACAAAGGCTTATATTTATATAAAACAGAAAATTTCAATCTTGCTTACATGCAAAAATTTGTACCACTACAAAAGCATATCGCAAAACTATGTAACGATGATACGATAGACTATATAGTTTCTTACTTTTATATTGATGCACCAAAGTGCAACCATAAAATTTTACGCGACGGTTTTGTTATTTATAAATCTGGGAAAGTCAGTTATACAACGACTAATCGTCCGTGGCATAATCTGCACTAACAAAAAACAATCCTGCGGCAGGCGCAGTAGGTCCTGCTGCACTACGATTTTTTGCAGCAAAAATTTCATCTATGTCGTATGGTTTTCCAAGTCCGATTTCTACCAAAGTTCCTACCATATTTCTAACCTGATGATGTAAAAAAGATCGCGCAGAAAATTCAAATTCTATTATATCCCTGTGCTTCTTTATTTTGCATAAATCCAAAGTCTTTATCGGACTTTTAGCCTGACATTCTGTTGCACGAAAACTTGTAAAATCATGATTACCAATTAACTTTTCAGCAGCATCACGCATAACGCGCATATTTAATCTTCTTGGCACCCACCACACACGATTTTTATCCAGCACTGCAGGCGCAGAACGGTTTAAAACATAGTATTTATAATTACGACGAACACATGAAAAACGCGCATTAAAATCGTCCGACGCCATTTCACATTTAAGCACACTTACTGGCTTATCTGTTAAATAAAAGTTAATTGCACGCATAACTGTTTCAGGAGCCACATCAGAATCTAAATCAAAATGCGCAACCATTGCAAACGCATGTACCCCAGCATCTGTTCTGCCCGCGGCAACAACATCTGGACGCGCACCACAAAACTTTTCTATAGCGTCTTTTAGTAAAGACTGAACAGAATCCCCTTGGCGATTTTCCTGCCAACCAATCAAATTAGTTCCATCGTATTCAAGAGTTATTTTATATCTGCTCATTATCTAGTCTTACAATTCATACATTTTTCACATTTCAATTTTTCTAAATCTAGTTTATCTAGCTGACCTATAATTTTTTCACATTCGTTACATTTTAAAGCAGCGCAACCCAAACAATTACATTCTCCATAATTATTATATTGCGAGTTATAAACATAAACCCCGAAAAAACCGCACATGTTTTTTTCTTTTTTTCCAAGATAACATCCCATAAAAACACCCCTTATAATTATCTTGTTTTTTGGGTGTCTTTTAACACAAAATTCATGCAAGATTCGTTATAAGCAACCACTTTCGGTCCAAATAAAACCACTTTTAATCTGCTGCCATGATAACAAACATTCAATCCAAAATAGTGTCCGAAATATTTACAGTTTTCACACCAATTAGGTAATTTTTTTAAATTGTCTTTATTTTTATCATCATTTTTTTTCATGTTTTTTCCTTTTATATAATTATTTTCCTAATTCTATTTTTGCACCGTGCAAACCGTTTACAAAACTTTTCCAATCCATAGGCTTCTTACCACTAGGCTGAATTTTTATAATTTCTAAGTTTCCGTCTTTTACACGCGTTTCTAAAATCTTTACTTCTGTTCCATTTATTTTCGTTCTGCCTGCCCCCAGCGCACGAATTTGATTATGTATCTGTTCTGGAGTTCTTGTCCAATCTATAATCTCATCCGCACCAGTGAACTTTCTTGTATATGTGATTTTACCAGTCTGTGGAACAGGTTTGTATTTTTCAGGTGCTGACAAATAATCAACTACTAAACGCGAACCTATTTCTGATACTTTCTTCTCTATTGTTTCATTGGTATCATTTTGACCGATATCAAATTCTTGACGCATATAAATGTCACCCGCATCTAATTCTGCAGTCATCTGCATAAGGCATACTGCACTTTTTGTATCGCCATTATATATTGCAGTTCTTATCGGTGACGGGCCACGATAACGCGGTAGATCACTTGGGTGAATATTTATACAAGGAGCAGAATTCAATACATTATCACGAAGTATTACACCATAAGATATAACCACAACCATATCTGGTAAAAAATTATAATCCCGAATACTTGTATAAACAGGAAGCCCTTTTGACTCTGCCCAAACATGTACAGGAGAAGGAGTTAAAATTTGTTTACGACCGACAGGTTTCGGCGCACGTGTAAACACCGCCAGAACTTCATGCCTTGCATTTAAAATCGCATCAAAAATTGGAACGACAAAGTCGTTGGTTCCCATTAATACTAACTTCATTTGCGTTTGCGCACCTTTCGCATTAACATCTCTCGCTTTACGGGAGATAAATAATCTATAAACAAAACCCCGTCTAAATGGTCTGTTTCATGCTGTACTATTCTAGCGGGTAAGCCAGACATCTGGGCACGTATTAATTCGCCATTTTCATTATTCCATTCTACCTCAACAGATTCTGGTCGCAAGACGTTTGCATAAACAGGTAAATTATCGTGTCCTAATACAGACAAACACCCCTCTTCTAATACACACGTATTTTCGCTGCGCGTCAAAATCTTTGGGTTAATCATCTTAAATACTTTACCACTGTCCGGTTCCATCATGACCAAAAAGCGCTTTAACACACCAACCTGAGGAGCAGCCAATCCCACACCATTCTGTTCGTGCATCATTCCTACCATTTCATCCATAATATCTAAAACATCGGGGGTTATTTCTGTCACAAGTTCGCATTTTTCACGCAAAACCAGATCCCCACAAAGTTTCATTTGCAACATTCATAAATCCTTTTATAATTGATTTTATCAAAGGAATCCCAAATGACAACTTATATTTTTATATTACTATTTACAATAATTATATTGCTTGTAATTCTATTATTACGACGTCCAAACGTTGATATTTCTGCATTAAGGGAAGACAACGCAAGACTTCGAGAACGTCTGGCAGAAAGACTTGGGGCACTTAGCCAAAATGCTATTGAATTAAAAAACATCAGTAGTGATATCGCTAATTTTAAAAATATTCTTATGGGTAATAAGCAAGCGCGCGGGACTTTCGGCGAAAAGCAATTGGAAGATATTGTAGCTGACATTATGCCGCCTGAAAGTTATGACTTTCAATGCGTTTTAGAAACGGGGGTCAGACCTGATTGTATAATTCGCCTTCCGTACCCACCAGGTGATATGATTATAGATAGTAAATTTCCCTTGGAAAGTTATAATCGCCTATGCGAAGATAAAAATGACGGCATGGCAAAAAAGCAATTCGAATTAGACGTTCGCAAACATATAGATGCAATCGCAGATAAATATATAATTCCTGGACGTACTGCAGAATCAGCAATGATGTTTATTGCGTCTGAGTCAATTTTTGAAGCATTACATCGCGAATTTCCAGGTGCAATAGAATATGCCGCACGAAAAAAAGTCTTCATTGTATCCCCGTCAACTTTGTGGGCTACTCTAAATACAATTCGTGCAGTATTATCTGATATAAAAATAAAACGCGTGGCAAATAAAATAAAAAAAGAATTGGACTATCTTTTGACAGACTTAGCCCGCTTATCAGAACGCGCTGGAAAAGTTCAACAGCATTTTGCGCAAGCAACCACAGATATTGAGCAGCTACAAACTTCCGTCAATAAAATTACGCCACGCGCAGAAAAATTAAGAGATTTGGATTTCGGTGAAGAATAAAAAAAACGAAGATTTATTTCTTCGTTTTTTTATTTGTTTTCTTTGCCAATACTTTTTCTTCTAAGGCTAGTATTTTATTTTCTTTTTCCTGTATTGTTTCTATTAATTTATCATTTTCTAAGCGCAAATTCTCTATATCTTTACGATGCAGAACAATTTCATTTGAAAGTCTTTTTGTTTTCTTATGATTAAACAATAACATTATAAGCGCACCAGAAACTGCGCATGTTATACCAACTGTTAAATCATATAAAACATCTGTTATTACCATACATTGATTATATCAAGGTATAGCAAGATTTCATTAGGCTTGTTTTCTTAAACCTGTTTCACGGTCAACCCAAACCTCTTCATCTGCAATTTCCATCATTGGCATATCAGATTTACTATCAGAATAAGACCTGACAACATGTGGGATTATTTTGTTTTCTTTTGCCCATTCGTCCATTGCATAAACCTTGTTCGATCCCCAGCATAAAAATTCATATTTCCAAGGTTTATTAGGCACCATTTTTGAACATAGTACAGCATCAAATTTTATATCCTTTACTAACTCGGGCACAAGATAATCAGGACTGGCCGAAACAAGAATCACTTTACGCCCCGCCTTACGTTCTGCTTCTACTTGTTCCTTTGCCCAACCAAAGCGCTCACGTTTATGTTGCTTTATAAAAGCTTTTGCAAATTTTTTTACCATATCATCAGTCATAAATAAGCGCATGTTTTTTCGCCACCAGATTCCACCAGGATTAATCAAACGAACTAATGAAGTAAAACCTATAATAGGTAAAAATAACCATGGTCTTATCGAGTGACGGAAACAATACTTACCGAACTCAAAATTTGAATCTTTTGCAGATAAAGTACCATCGAAATCAAAAACAACAACATCTTCTTTTTTTAGCATATAAAAAATCCTTTTATAACTTGCGCGAATTATAACAAGCTTTTCCAAAGACTGCAAATTTTATATACGTTTATAAAAAACGGGGCTAAGCCCCGTTTTTATTTCTTGCGTTTAAAGAATGTGCGCCCTCTTTCTACAAGGAAGAACAATGCCGGCGTTAAGGCAAATGTCCACACCAAACTTGCAAACATACCACCTATCATAACCGCTGCCATTGCGACCTTCATACCATCGGCACTCCATAATTGCGGTACCATACCTGTCATAACAGCAATAGAAGTCATTAATATCATGGACTTTTTATCTTTTAATTCTGCCCACAACGCATCTTTTACATTTTCACCTTTATTTACACGATTGATAGTCGGTTCCAAAAGCAAAATATTATTATTTACCACAAGACCTACCAGCATAACGAACGCTAACATTGCACCAACATTCATAGACGCACCAGACAAGAACAGCAAAGCAAATACACCCGCAAAACTTGTCAAAATAGAAGTTGCAATTGTAAATGGATGTGCCAAAGAATTCATTATAGCTGCCAATAACATATATGTCAGAATAATAGCCAAGAAAAATGCACGTCCAATTTCACCGGTTGTTTCGTCTTGTATTTCTGACATACCTCCAAATTCAGCACCGTAACCAAATTCCCAGTTAACTTTCGCTATTGCCGCTTCTATTTTCTTTTGAACGGGTCCCATTGTGGACTTTCCAATATTTATATCGATTTCTGTTATTCTTTCTTTATTTAAACGCCGTATATCTGGTGTTGCACGTACAACTTCTATATTTCCCAATTCAGACAAAGGTACCATGCCCTTCTGAGAATTTAAATACACACTATCAAACATCGCAGATGTTTTAAAAGGACGCGCGAACTCTAATACTATCGGATATTCTTCACCTTTTTCCTTATACTTATAATCATCATTACCATATAAAGCAGTACGAAGCATAGATCCTGCATAAGAATTCTTTATACCCCAGAAATTCATTTTTTCTTCGTCTGGTATAAAACGAGTTTCTAATCCTGGTTCCTGCTGAGCAAACACAGCACTTTGCACTTCTGGTATTTGATTTATCATATCCAAAAGTTGTTTCGCATATGTTTCACGCTTTGCGTCATCTTCCCCAAGAATATTCAATACAATATCAGAAGACACACCTGCACCAGACATACTTTGACCTGCACGTGCCTGAATTTCCACATCAGGAATTTCTGATAACTTTGGTACCATTTCACGAACAAGTTCTTTATCAGAATGCTTTCTGTCTTCTATATCAACTAACTCTACCTTTACAGAAATATTCTGTAATCCACGTTCACCAATTTTTACAGAAGTTGATTTTACTTCTTCAAATTCTGATAACTTATCTTCTATCTGTTTTGCGATTGCTTCGGACTTTTCGAATGTGGCCCCCATGGGTGCACGTGCGGTTATATTTATTTCGTTTGTATCTGTTGAAGGCGCAAACTCGTTCCCAACAAAACGCATTAACATCGTTGATCCAATTAAAACAGTAACAGCAATAACAACTACACGCCATGGTTTTGTATATTGATAATTAAACCATTTACGCAAATTCGATTGCTCTTCTTTTTTAGTATTTTTTATATTTTGAATCACTTTCTTTTTTTTATTATCAGTTAATCTCAAAAACTTTGCTATCATCATAGGGGTTAATGTAAAAGAGAATAATAAAGACAATAAAGTCAAATACACAACAGTCAAACCAAACTGAATCATAAACTGTCCGACAATTCCCCCCATAAACGCCAACGGTAAGAACACAACGACATTTGTTCCGACACCTGCTAAAACAGATACCGCAACTTTCTTTGTTCCATCAATGGCCGCATTTTCTGGATCTTTACCTGCGCGCATTTCTTGCAACGCAGATTCTATCAAAACAATCGCATTCGATACCAATGTACCCAGCGCAGAAGAATAAGCTAACAAAGTCATTGCATTAATTGTAAAACCACTGCCATCCATAAAGAAGAACCCGGCAATCAATGACGCAGGAATAACAACACCTGCAATAATTGTAGAACGCCAATTACGAGTAAATGCTAACAATACCAAAACCGTAAATATAACACCTAAAATTATACCTTCAATTGTATTATAAGTTTCGTCCGCAATTGCAACAGATGAATCAGATATGATTTCCATTTTGGCACCAGGAAACCGAGATTCTAAATCTTCTTGTAATTCAGGTAATTTTTTATGCAAAGCTTCTGAAATCTTTATCGCATTTCCGTCAGAAGCCTTTACGACAGAAGCAATCACAACTCTTTCCCCATTATAACGTGCCCCTGTTTCTATATCACGTGCAGCATCAATTACAGTTGCTATATCACTTAATTTAAAACTCTGTCCTTCTACAGTAGTTAATCTTAAATTAGCAATTTCTTCTACATTCTGAAATTCACCTATAAAACGAACATTTGAAGAATCTGTACCCGTCTCTATTTTTCCACCAGGGACATTTAAGTTTCTCATTCCTAATGCAGAAACAACGTCAACAAGTGTTACGCCACGTGCTGCCATTGATTCAGGGTTCATCTCTACACGAACAGCACGCGTTTCACCCCCAAAAACAGATACACTTGCAACCCCTTTTATCGCGGTTATTTTATTAGATAAAGTATTCTTTACATATTCTTCTATATCACGCGGATTTCCCCCACGCAAAACCACATCCACAACAGATTCTTGCAAAGGATTCAGTTTTTCTACAACAGGTTGTTTCAAATCATCTGGAAATTCAGAAGACAACGCATCAAGTTTAGATTTTACTTCTGTTGCCTTATCATTTACGTTTACCCCCAAATTAAACTCCGCCATAACAAAAGCGCCATTTTCAAATGCTTGCGATGTTATCTTTTTTAATTCTGAAACTTCGGAAATGGCATCTTCTGCTTTCTTTACAACCTGCGATTCTATTTCTGCAGGAGATGCCCCAGGATAAATAAAAGTCGCTGTTACCATAGGAAAATCTATTGCTGGCGTACGTTCTATATTCATCTTTGGAAAAGATACAAAACCAAGCACAACCCAGAACAAGACAAACATTAATGTTGTAACCGGTCTACGCACAAAAAATCTTAACATAACTTAACCTCTTCTATAAAAAATGCTAATTTAATTATTTTTTACTTGAACCTTGTCGCCAGCATTTACTTTTGATAGAATGACTTTATCACCATCATTCAAGCCTTCTAAGATAAACGCATTTTCTGAATCCTGACGAATAACAATCACATCGCGCGAAACCGCGAAACCGTCTTCAAACACTAAAACCGAATTATTATTTACTGCATATGCAGGGACGAAATAACCCGTACCAATAAATTCTGCATATTGCAATCCATCTGATACACCACGCGTTTTAATAACATACATACCTGTATCTAGGTCTATATTTGAAGAAACAGAAATTATTTCACCTTCTCCTACTTTTTGACCACGATGTAACTTACCAACACGTGCAGCCGATACATATGCACGATTATTTTCAATTCCGATGGGTTCTTTTATAATATCTTCTGTTTTTGAAACTTCTATAATCTCAACTGGTGCCCCAACATCTGCAGCCATACGCGCCGCATTAAATACATTTAGCGATTTTTCTGCACCGATCGCGGAAAAACGAAATATAACCAAGCACAATAAAAATACTCCGCATAATAAATACGTATATCTTCTAGCTTTAGGCGAAGAAATTGTTTCTTTTAATTTTTCCATTTATTTATTCCCCCAACTTTTTTACAGATTCTGCAGACATTAAAATATTATATTTTGCATTTATCAAAGCCATATCTAACTGATATAGCCCTGCAGAAACTTCTGCTAATTCAATCGCAGAAGTCTGTCCTGTTGCAAAACGATCACGTGAAAAATCATACGCTTTAGCAGCTAAATCTCGCGCATTTTCAAGATTTTTTAAGTTCCCTCGCAAATGGTTATATTTTTCAACTGCACGATTATATTCTTCGGTTGTCATCTTCTTTGCATTATCTAAGTCTTGACGTGCAGCTTCGGCATTCATTGCTTCAACAGTTGCATTTGCTCTGTGTAAACCACCACTAAAAATAGGGACCTGCAAGGCAACCCCCCAATAAGCAGATTGCGTATTGTTGCGATTAAACATGTTTTCAAATTCTGTATCCATCGCTATGTAATTATATGAAGCAGTGGCTGCAAGCGTAGGATATGCACCAGCCCGCTTTGAACGCGCATTACGTTCATACATCGCAACCTGTTCACTAAGCATTTCCCATTCTGGCGTTGTTTTTAATTCCCCTGCTTTCAAATCATTAAATTTTTTTGGGAAATCATCTGTAAGATTTAATTCTTCGTTCATATCTATCCCAGCCAAAATTTTTAGCATTCTATACGCTGTATCTCTGTTGAACTCTGCATCTGATAAATTTATTTCTTTAGTTGCAATATCAGATTCTACCTTAACTAAATTACTTCTATTTGCACGCCCCGCAGATGTAAGACTTTTCTTAGCCGCAATTGCTTGGTTTAAATCTTTTTTTGAAATTTTTACTATTTCATCTGTCATTTTTGCAGTCCAATAAACATTTGCCGCAGCATACTTTACTTCACGCCGAGTAATTTCACGTCCTGCCTCGGACATCTTTATGGCAGAACGCACACCTTCAACCGCATTTCCAATTTTACCAAAAGTATATATAGGCTGAGTCACTGAAACACCCACCATAAAAATATTATCTGGCACTTCTATATGATTTATTTCTGTTTTTGTGACCTGCGCAATTAGCCCACCTAATTCTGGTGGCAAATCAACACCATAAGATTTAGTAGGATTTGCAACATTTACTAAATTCATATATGTTGCACTGCCTTCTATATTAAACCAACGATTTGCATTTGCTGCATCTAATGACGCTTCTGCTTTTTTGACATTGGCATCTGCTTTCTTTAAATCTTCAGACTGTGCCAAGATTTTTTCTGTCGCCTGACTTAAAGACAAATCTAAAGCGACTGCATCTTGTGCAACAGCAAAAAAAATCGATCCAATAAACACAACACCTAACTTACGCATTATCTAGCTCCATATTAGTTAAAATAGAATTTATATTTTTTAGAGAAACCGTTAATATTTCTTCTTCTGCCGCAGATAATTTTTCAAACATCTTTTCAATAGCAGCGCGCATTACATCCAGTGCTTTTTTTGCAACAACTTCACCTTCTGCCGTACAAGAATACCACGTATTTCGCCTATCTTTTTCATCGATTGTACGAAGAACCAACCCGTCTCGTTCCAGTTTTCTAAAAGACGCACACAGATTCGGTGTTGTTACACATTCCCTTCTAGCAATATCTTTCAGTTTTGCCTTTCCGCCAATATTTAGTCTAACTAGCACACTTATTTGTTGCTTAGGATATCCGCATATTAAAACCGGATCTCTTTTTAATTTATCCGCCAATCTGTCCAAAATAAAAATATTTGATTCTAACAAACGTATAAATTCCTTGTGCGACATGTCAGTATCCTTTATAATGTAAAAAGAAACACAAATATTAAAAAGCTTAATTATTATAATTTTTAATATTTTTTTTACAAGCATAAAATTTTATTATTGCAAAAAATATAAAGATATTTATAATCTTGATTGCTTTTGGGGTGTCGTCTAATGGTAGGACAAGAGATTTTGGTTCTCTTTATCATGGTTCGAATCCGTGCGCCCCAACCAGTTAATACGACCGTTCGTTTTTAGCAATAAATCGAACGGTTTATTTAATGAATACAATAACTTACCGTCTTTCAGTGTGCAGTTCGAAAGTAGCAGATTCAAAATCTGTCTTTTTGTATCTACTTTCGAACTATTGAACAGTTCACATGAACGTGCGGCAAGGTTTGCAACATACTCCGCAGATATTAGAATTGTTTTATCTATACCTGCTAACGCCGCCAAATCATTTTCTATTTGTCGTTGCTGAGCTTCCAGTTCTGCCTTTTTCATATCGTAATCCGCCTGCGAGATGTTATTTTCAATCAACAAATCCAACAAACGGCTGATTTTACCTTTGTTTGCAGTGTATTGAGCATCAAGGCTATTACGCTTTGTTATCATGGCCGCATTTTCCGCCTTAAATGTATCTTGCAAGCATGTATGCAATTCGTTCAATAGACTCCTGGGGAAAGACAATTGCGCCAAAACCTCATTCTCAATCTGTTCTAATACCAGACGTTCATTAACTGGTTTTTGTTTGCAATCACCCTTGAAATGCGAACAAAATAAGTATGTATATGTTTTACCTGTTGACTTGATCTTTTTGTCGCTTGAAATGGTGCATCCGCAATCCGCGCACTTTATCAAGCCACGAAAAACAAACGGTTTCTGACCGTATTTAAACTGTTTGCGTCCCTTGCCACGTAAGACAGCCTGACATTTGTTAAACAAATCTTTTGTTATGATTTTATCATATTTATGGGGAACCAGTTGACCCCGATAAACCATTTCGCCATGGTAAAACGGTCGCGAAATGATTTGGGCGATTGTTGATTTACGGATTGGATGCAGGTTATTTTTCGACCTTAGTCCAATGTGGTTTGCATATTCTGTCAGCGAACTCAAAGTGTACAATCCCGTGGCATAGGCTTCAAACACCTTGCGTATTAGGACTGCACGTTCTGGGTCTAGTATCAGTGTTGGGTTGTGGTTGTTGTCTCGGGCATTCAAATAGCCCATAGGGGCGGTGCTTTGCCACACACCATGACTACGGTTATAGTTCATACTGCGTTTTATGTTGTCGCGCATGTTCGCGATATAGGTCTTTGCCATCAACACACTCATGTCCCACATAACAATGTCGGAACTTCGCGAATCTTGGTCTAGACGCAAGCCTTCACGTATAAAGTGTATCTCAATTCTACCGTTCTCGCGTAAAGTATTTAGTTCAACAGATTCTTTAAAGCCGCGCTGAACCCTGTCAACGCAATCAGCCACTAATGCGACTTTCTGCCGTTGGGTTCCAACGAACTTCAACATCTCTTTAAACTTTTTACGTTCACCCTGTGTTGAACTTTCCGTTATTTGATACAGTTTCAAAACCTCCAACCCATTAGACGCACAGTATCTTTTCAGATTTTCTACTTGGGCATCTATGGATTGACCATTTTCCTGTTCACGGGAAGATACTCGGGCTAACAGCACTGCTTTCATAACAAACCGCCCCTCAGAAAAATTATTTTTCCTTTTTACTAAGAAGACAAACCCAAATCTGTTTCTATCAGCAGTCTGAAATATGCAATCAGTTTATCTATGGCATCTCTAATATCCAAATCGGATGGTGTTGACGAATTGTAAGATTCAAATAGTAGGTATAACTCTTTTGCTAGTCTATCATAGTGATTGTTCATCACGGTTCCTTTTACTTAACAGCAACCCCATGTTGCTGATCGGCACAAAGAACTCGTGATTCACAATCACCATGAAAAAAAAATTTTTGTCCCTGTTTTCTGAGGCGTGCAACTTCCTAACAATCACGAGAAAATATTAGTCAGCAGTCAAGCCATGATAAAAATATCACGCTTGATTTATGTGATAGGACAAGGTATTATTTACTATGAATCAGTGGGGACACTGGTTCGGGGTTTTCACAAGCCTATTACGTTCCGGTGCAGAACCAAAGAGCATCGCAATCCGATGTCACTCCTGTGGATTTGCATCGTTATTTATCCCTGACTGTTGCAGTCGGGGAGCTGTTGGTTATACAACACGGATTTCCGAAAGACCAATGGAATCATTGAACGTATTGATTTGTGAACTCCCCGACCACCTGTCTTACTGGTGGTCTTTTTTCATAAACACAGGGAGTAAACATGTGGGATTTGGACAAACTGCGCGCCGTACTGGATTCCAATGCAGGCATAGACGGTGGAAACCCGGCAAGCAAATATTGGTTCATCGGACTGGAATACGGTGAACGCGATGGCAATGAAAACGCACCTGGCAACTGGTGGGATTGGCAGGATAACTATTACCCAAAAATCCGTCAGATTATGGATGCCATGGGTGTCAAATACAAGGACGCATTCCTGGCAAATCTGTATCCGATACGCAAACAAAACACACTTACCAACATTGACGATGTGGACTGCATAGACATTGACAACTACTATGCGTTTTGCGATTTGCATGGTCGCAAGGCTATTAAGGACGGACTTAAACAAGGCGACAAGAAAACTATTGTCTGTTTTGGCCTGCAATGGCAGTGGAATTACATGCTACAACTGGCAGATGGACACAGTGCGGAATACGTTCAGACACATTGCGACCCGCGCCTGATTGAAATCAAGTTTGCCAATCATCCGCATATTGACCGACTGATTGTGATTCAGCATATCAGCCGTGCCAGTCTGACCTATTGCGATGCAGTGGGCGAATATATCAAGGGATTAAATTAACAACATAACAAAAAGGAAAACGACATGAAAAAATACACAATCTTAGCAAGCATATTGGCATTAACGGGCTGCGCGACATACCATAATGGCAAAATCGGTATGACAATCACGAACCCTGAGATTCAATTTATACCTAAACAAGCAAGTGTAAATGTAGATACTAATAATAAGATATCAGGCAGTGCAAAATGTGATTCTGTTTTATGGGTATTCAACAACACACCGACCCATCAAACCTATGGTCCAAAAATGCAAACAAGTGAAGGCAATATCGCGTCAGACGAATGCACGGCTGCTGCTTTGTATGATGCAATGAACAAATCGAATGCGGATATTATTGTTGCTCCACAATACACAGTTGCACATAAAGGCATTCTGTGCTTCAAAAACAAATGTTTGCACGGTTCCACACAAGTAATAGTTAGCGGTTATGCGGGAACAATCACGTCTATAAAAGACATGGATCAGAGTGTTGTCCAAGAAAAGCAGAAAGCAACTTTTGCCAAGTAATAACGGATTGAAAGGAAACTTGTAATGAGCAAAGCAAAAGTCTCTGCCATATGTCTAAGCCTGCTTACGCCTAATCTGGTGCAAGCAGCGACTTGTATGGATTTCGATAAAAACCTTAAACTGATTGAATATGAATGTGATAACAGTATTCAATATTCTACGAACGATATAAGTATCAACTCAGAATTCGCTGATACAGAAGTGCGACTGATACTACGTG
>CALXXV010000010.1 GCA_944392775.1 uncultured Alphaproteobacteria bacterium | reverse complement strand
GTGCATGTGGTACAGGGACATATAAAGCAGCGCATACGGTAAATTATGGAAGTACATCGACCTGCTCTGGCTGTCCAAGTGGCTATGACGACGGTGCTGCAGCAAGTGCTCAGAGTGGCTGTAAGATAACTTGTTCTGGTGGTTACAGGGTAACTACGTCTAATGCCGCATGTAGTGCGATAACAAGTGGTAATGTGTATATAGGGTCGCATAGTGTATCATACGGCAGCACATCACCTGCAGCGACCTCATGTCCGACAAGTTATACGATAAGTGGAACAACGGCGGCAGATCACGATGCGAAGTCAGACTGTAAGATAAGTTGTGCGGCAGGGACACGAGTAGTTAGTGCTGATGCGGCATGTACGACACCGACAGGAAGTTGGTATACAGGTTCTCACACAGTATCAGCAGGTTCTACGTCAGGGACGAATGTGAAGTCATGTGTAAGTGGTTATGCGACAGCAAATACGACGACTAAGACTGATCACGATGCATCGACAGACTGTAAGATAAGTTGTGCTGCTGGTACGCGAGTAGCAAGTGCAAATGCAACATGTACAACGCCAAGTGGTAACTGGTATATAGGTGCACATACAGTAAGTCAAGGAAGTACAAGTAGTGTAAGCACGTGTTTGTCTAACTATACGATAAGTGGCACTGCGGCAACAAACCACGATGCAGCAAATGACTGTAAGATAACCTGCTCTGGTGGAAGTTATATTGCAACCGCAAATAATACATCTTGCTCGGCTGTTGGTGCGGGATATTGGGCTGCTGCATCCACGGTATCACAAGGGTCGGCAGGTGTAAGAAATGCTTGTGCCGCGGGACTGACAACTATCGGTTCTGGTGCAGGCGCAGACGAAGCGGCAGACTGCGGACGTGTATTGAATTTCAACGGTGAAAAGATTTACCTGCGTAGTGAAAGTAAGACAACACCGTCCTTGAATGTAAGCATTAACGGTACAACATATTATGGAAATATGAGTACTGCTACAAAGGGAAGTCTGCGAATAAAGTCTGGTACAACTACTTATTCGGTATATGATGATAGCATGTAATAAAAATCCCGCATTATGCGGGATTTTTTATGTTTTATAAGATTTTTTAATATAAATTTTTTATTTTTCAATACCGTTTTTTTGGGCCTTAATGTTTTTCACCTTGGTGTTTCGCTGCAGTTAATGCAGTACGTAACGATTGTTCCGCAATCTGTCTGATTTTTTGCGCAAAAGTACGCATATTCATTGCGTCTGCAACACTGTCACCAAATATTTGGGCAATATATTCTATCTGCGAAGGCGCAATTATAAATACTTCACTTGTTATGTTAGATGGGTTTAGTTTTTGTATGTTTTCTTTCATAATTAGTCTCCACTTAAAACATATGTTATGTTTTTGGTTATTTTGGACTTGTTTGTTCCTTTTTATGTATTATATCATAAAGTATCTTGACCACAAGGCGCAAAATTGCTATACCATTCAAGATAAGATAAGGAAAAAGTATGTTAAAAAATATAATAGGAAAACTTTTAGGCTCTGCAAATGACAGAATAGTTAAATCTTATGATAAAATAGTGTCTTTAATCAATGATTTGGAACCAAAATATCATGCGATGTCTGATGAAGAGTTGCGTGCACAAACAGATGTTTTACGTAAACGTATTGCGGATGGTGAAAAAGAAAAGAATATTCTTCCAGATGCGTTCGCAGTTGTGCGTGAAGCTTCGATAAGAACAATCGGTTTGCGACATTTTAACGTTCAGATGATTGGCGGCATGGTTTTGACTAATGGTCAAATAGCAGAAATGAAAACCGGTGAAGGAAAAACATTGGTTGCAACTTTGGCGTTATATTTAAAGGCTTTATATGGTAAAGGAGCTCATTTAATTACAGTAAATGATTATTTGGCGTCTCGTGATGCAGAATGGATGGGGCAAGTTTATCGCTTTTTGGGAATGTCTGTCGGTATAATTCAGCATGATATGACAGACGATGAACGCCGTAATGCTTATGCGTGTGATATAACTTATGTTACCAATTCAGAATTAGGTTTTGATTATTTGCGTGATAATATGAAATTCTCTAAAACACAGCAAGTTTTAAGACCGTTGTTCTTTGCCATAGTTGATGAGGTTGATAGTATTTTAATAGATGAGGCACGTACTCCACTTATTATTTCAGGACCAGCAGAAGATACAAGTGAATTATATGAAAAGGTGGATGCCGTTGTAGCAAAACTTGGGCAAGACGATTATAAAAAAGACGAGAAAGATCGTCACGTTACTTTAACAGATGTCGGCGTAGATAATGTTACTAGGCTGTTAAAAGAAACAGGATTATTAATAGGAGATAATTTATATGCTTCTGAGAATGCGGTTTTGGTAATGCATATTCAGCAATCTTTGTTAGCGCATCATTTATATCAGAAAAATGTAAATTATGTTGTAAGAAATGGGGAAATCCTTATTGTAGATGAGTTTACCGGGCGCGTTATGACGGGAAGACGTTTTGGTAAAGGACTTCATCAGGCAATTGAGGCAAAAGAACATGTAAAAGTTCAACCAGAAAATCAGACTGTTTCTAGTATTTCTTACCAGAATTTATTTCGTTTGTATCCTACTCTTTCTGGCATGACCGGTACTGCCATGACGGAGGCTGCAGAATTTGAAGAAATTTATAAGTTGCGTGTAGTATCTATCCCAACAAATCGTCCTGTTGCGCGTATTGATCACCATGATGAAATATATCGTAACAAGGAAGAAAAGTATGATGCAATTATAAAGCAAATTTCTGAATGTATGGAACGTAAACAGCCCGTTCTGGTTGGTACTGTTTCTATTGAAAAATCAGAAGAATTGGCGGAAATTGTTCGTAAAAAACTTGGAATTGAACCTGCTGTTTTGAATGCAAAACATCACGAGTCCGAAGCGAAAATTGTTGCACAAGCTGGTGCACCAGGGGCAGTCACAATTGCTACAAATATGGCAGGACGTGGAACGGATATTAAATTGGGCGGTAATGCCGAAGATTTAATTGCTGCACTTGATCCGGAAGACCCAGAATTTGAAACAAAGAAGAAAGAAATATATGAAAGAATAGAAGCAAATAAAAAACTTGTTCTGGAAGTCGGTGGTTTATATGTTATTGGTACGGAACGCCACGAATCGCGTCGTATCGATAATCAATTGCGTGGACGAAGTGGACGTCAAGGGGATCCAGGTGATTCTAAATTTTTCTTGGCGCTAGATGATGATTTAATGCGCATATTTGGGGCGGCAAGACTTAATGGTATGTTGACGACTTTAGGTCTAAAAACTGGCGAGGCCATCACACATCCTTGGATTACGAAAGCTTTGGAAAAAGCACAGAAACGCGTTGAGGCAAGATATTTTGAATCTCGTAAAGAACTGTTGAAATATGACGATGTTATGAACGAACAGCGTAGTGTTGTGTATAAACAGCGTGACGATTTGATGATATCAGAAAATCTTGCGCCATTGGCAAAAGAAATGATAGGAGATGTTGTTGAACTTATATGCGAAAACAATATCCCAGAAAAATCTCATCCTATGGATTGGAATACAAAAGGAATTCATGATGCGATGATACGTATATTTGCCTTAGATATAACAGATATAGAAAAATGGAAAACGGACGAAACAATAACGGAAAGGAAAGCATATGATATATTATTAAATTTGGCTATGCGTAGGTATAATCATCAAGCAGAAAAATATGGAACAGAGTTAATGCAAATGGCTTCACGTCAAATGATGCTGGGGGCATTAGATGCTGTTTGGAAACGGCACTTACAACAAATGGATTATTTGCAGACGGCGATAGGACTAAGAGGATATGCACAGAAAAACCCTTTGTATGAATATAAGCGTGAGGCATTAGATTTATTTAGAAATACAATAAATAATTTTAAAATAATGTCAGTTTCTTACATATCCAGAATGGAATTAACGCACGAGGATGTAGCCGCGACAGAGAAAGAGCGCGCTCAACATGATGCGACTTTAAATCAAGCCGGTGAAGCACGTAGAAATGCGCTCTGCCCGTGTGGATCTGGATTAAAATATAAACATTGTTGCGGTAAATTGCATTAAGAAAACGGGGGAAACCCCGTTTCTTAATAAAATGCGGATTTTGTGTCAATAAAAAAATCCTATATTTTTAAAATATGTGGTTGTCATAGGTATTTGTTTTTTGCTATTGTTTCGGCATGGGTAATCAATTTGTTCATCTTCGTACACATTCAAGATTTTCGATAGGCGCAAGTACGCTGAAAGTAAAAGATATCCCCGACTTGTGCAAGAACTTGGGAATGACTGCGTGTGCGTTGACAGATACGAATTTGATGTCGGGTTGTGCAGAGTTTTCTGATGTTATGCCGAAAAACAAGTTACAACCAATAATAGGAATTGAAATATCTCTAAATCATCATACGGCAGATCCGAAAATACTTCGTATGAATTCTTTGTCGCGCATAGTATTATTAGCACAGAATCATGACGGGTATTTAAATTTATGTGAATTAAATCGCGTAATGTATATGCGTGAAGATAATCATCATTTAGGTCCTTATATAACTTTTGAAGAGCTAGAATCTCATAAAAACGGTTTGATTTGTCTGTCTGGGGCGCATACGGGACCTATTGGTATGGCTATATTAAATTCGCAAAGTGGTCAAGCACGTTCTTATGCTAAAAAATTTTTAGATGTTTTCGGAGATAAATTTTATATAGAAATCCAACGGCATGGTTTAGAAGACGAAATTAAAACAGAACCCGAATTTCTTAAAATAGCCCAAGAATTAAATATCCCAATTGTCGCAACAAATGACGTATCTTTTGCTATGAATAGTGATTATGAGTCTGAAGATGCGCTTAGTTGTGTTTTGGGGCAGACGAAAGTAATTGATCCAGATAGACCACGTAAATCGTCAGAGCAATATTTTAAATCCCCTGATGAAATGACAGAGTTATTTTCGGATCTGCCAGAAGCAATAGAAAATACCGTTATAATATCGCAACGTTGCGGATTTTTTGTTAATGTTCATGAAAAGCCATTGTTGCCACGTTTTGGTAACGACTTGGAACAGGAATGTCAGATGTTGCGTGATCATACAATGACAGGACTGGCAAAAAATTTGGCGCAACATGGTATAAAAGATACCGCACCATACTATGAACAGGCAGAGTTTGAATTAGGCGTAATTATAAATATGGGGTTCCCCGGATATTTCTTAATTGTTGCGGACTATATTGATTGGTGCAGAAAAAATGATATTTTAACAGGGCCCGGTCGTGGTTCGGGTGCCGGTTCTATTGTTGCATGGGCGTTGGGTATTACTCATGTTGATCCTTTGAAGTATGGGTTGCTGTTTGAGCGTTTCTTAAACCCCGACCGTATCTCAATGCCGGATTTTGACGTTGACTTTGAACCAACTGGTATTGAACGGGTTTTAGCTTATATTTGTGATAAATATGGTCATGATTCTGTCTGCCGTATTATTACCTTTGGTAGTTTGCAAGCCCGTGGAGCAATTCGTGATATTGGGCGAGTTTATGGAATTCCCTACTCTAAATCTGATAGACTTTCTAAGTTAATACCACAAGATGCAAAAACTTTAAAAGTTGCGGTAGATTCTTCGCCTGAAATTCAAGAAATTTTGAAAAATGATGAAGATATGGATAAAGTTGTAAGGGTGGCGGAAGATTTGGAAGGTTCTTTGCGAAATCTTGGGCAACATGCCTGCGGTGTCGTTATTGGTGATCGCCCTACTACAAAAATTGCACCTGTTTATCGTGACCCTGCGAACCAATTGCCGTCTTGTCAATTTGATGGGCATTATCTGGAATCTGCAGGACTGATTAAATTTGACTTCTTGGGATTAGAAACGTTGGCGGTTTTAAAATATGCGTTGAAGTTAATCCAACAAACACGCGGTATAAATGTTGATTTGGATAAAATACCGACTGATGATGAAAAAACTATGAAACTTTGGCAGTCTGGTATGACAGAAGGTATATTCCAATTCGATGCCCCGTTTGTACAGCAGACTTTGCGTAAAATGCACCCGACAAGTTTCTTGGAAATTTCTGCATTGAATGCGCTGAATCGACCGGGGCCTATCGCTTTTATTCCACAATTTATTGCGCGTATGCATGGCGAGGAAAAAGTTGAATATGTACATCCACGTGCAGAACCCATATTAAAAGAAACTTATGGTATCATAGTTTACCAAGAACAGGTTATGCAGTTGACGCGTGCTTTGGCTGGGTTTACTCGTGGACAATCAGATAACGTGCGTAAGGCGATGGGTAAAAAAATTGCCAAAATGTTGGATGAATTAGAAGGTAAATTCTATGAAGGTTGTGAAAAAGAACAAACTTTGAACCGAGAAGAAGCAAAAGAACTTTGGGAAAAGTTTAAGGAATTTGCAAAATATGCGTTTAATAAATCTCATGCTATCGCCTATTCTATCGTTGCAAATCAATGTGCGTATTTGAAGGCAAATTATACACCGGAATTTATCGCTGCATCTATGTCTAGTAATTTAAATGATACTGATCAGTTGGCGTTGTTTGTAGATGATGCAAAGGCTAATTTTGGTATCCAAATTATTGCACCCGATATAAATCTTAGCGAATCTTTGTTTACTGTGCGGGACGGTAAAATTATATATGGTTTGGCCGCAATTAAAGGAGTCGGAACTGTTGCAACAGATGCAATAGTCGCAGAAAGAAATGCGAACGGTAAATTTAAAAATTTAACAGATTTTGCAAAACGTTGTGCTCCTATTATGAATAAAAGAATTTTAGAAGCTTTTGCAAAAGTTGGCGTGTTGGATTCTCTGGAGCCAAATCGTGCGGCAATATTTATGAATGCTGATGCTATTTTGTCTTATGCGTCAAAATCAAAAGAAGGCGGTAATACATTATCTTTGTTTGCAAACACTGTTGAAGATGATGTTGCGGAAGATAGATTAAAAAAGAATTTACCGAATACAACATCTTGGACTTTTGGACAACGGTTAGAGAATGAATTATCTGCATTAGGTTTTTATATTTCTGCCCATCCGTTGGATCAGTATAAACATTTGATTGCAAGAGAAAAGTTGGCTACTAGCACAACATTGGAGTCTTTAGGAGATAGGAAACCTGTTCGAATTGCCGTAAATGTAAATTCTTTTTCTCGTAGAAGAACGAAAACAGGAAAAGATATGATAACAATAAACGCGTCGGATAGTTTTGGTAATATTGATGCCGTAGCTTTTGGAGATTCTGCTGCAGAATTTGCTCAAATTCTTTCTTCTGAAACAGTTGTTTTAATTTCCGGAAAAACTTCTAATCGAGATGATAGGGTTTCTGTTTTTGTTGATAATATAATTCCCTTGAATCAGTGGGTTGCCAAGATAGCAAAAAAAATTACTTTGGATATATACAATAAAGATGTTTTAGCGGATGTAAAAAAGGCGATTACTGCTTTGAAACCAGGTTTTACAAAAGTTGTTTTAAATTTACATGCTGTTGATAAGGTTGCGGCTATGGCCTTGCCTAGCGGTGTAGAATTAGGGACAAATACAGCTAATGATTTAGTAAATTTAGGAATAAAAGTTGGAATTGAGTAATATGAAGCATATACCTGTGATGTTAAAAGAAGTTTTAAAAGCCCTTGGCGATTTACATGGAAAAAGGGTTATAGATGCAACTTTTGGTGCCGGGGGGTATTCTCGTGCTTTTTTAGAAGCTGGCGCAGAAGTGATTGCTTTTGACAGAGATCCTAATGTAATTCCTGATACAGATATTTTAAAATCAGAATATAAAGATAGATTTGTATTTGTGCATAAACCATTCTCTAATATTGCGGAGTTAACCGAAATTTTTGATGCAATAATTTTTGATTTGGGTATTTCTTCTATGCAAATTGATATTCCAGAACGAGGTTTTTCTTTTAGAGAAAATGGACCTTTGGATATGAGAATGTCAGAAATAGGAGAATCCGCAGCAGATTTAATAGAAAATTTGTCGGTACAAGATTTAGCAAAAATTTTACGTGACTATGGAGATATAAAAAAAGCTGGCGTTCTTGCAAGGATTTTGAAAAATGAAAGACCCAAAACTACATTAGAATTGAAAAATTTGATACACAACTCAAAAGATGTTGCACCAGTATTTCAGGCTTTGCGAATTGCAGTAAACGATGAAATGGGCGAGTTAGAAAAAGCATTAAGTGCGGTACCAGATTTATTAAAAGTTGGTGGGAAATGTATATGTGTGACTTTTCATTCTTTGGAAGACAGAATTGTTAAAAATACTTTTAGAGAATGGACTTCGCCTGTTGGTGATCCTCGGTTACCAATAATTGAAGAGGCTAAATTTAAAAGCATAAAAACAGAAGTGCCGACAGAAGAAGAGTTAAATGTAAATCTGCGTGCGCGTAGTGCTCATATGAGAGGCGTTATAAAATCATATTGACCAATATGTTAGTATTTTTGTACGATTTGTGTTGTAAGTAAATATAAGGAAGGTTTGTATAATGAAAAAAGTTTTTTTTGTTTTTTTATCTGCATCATTTGCTGCTTTTTTGTTGATGCCTGTGGCTATGGCGGTATGTCCAGTTTGTACTGTTGCGGTGGGCGCAGGTTTAGAAGGTGCGCGGTTGTTGGGTGTAGATGATGTGATTACTGGAATTTGGGCAGGCGGATTAACTTTATCTTTGTTCTTTTGGACAGCCGGTTGGTTAAAAAGGCATGGGGTAAAAAACGCTTTTTGGCAAATTGTCGTACCTTTCATTTTTTATTATGGTTTGTTGGGAGGAGTATATGCTTTGCCCGGTGTTGTTTTTGGGGCAAATACTTTGTGGGGGATCGATAAGTTTTTATTAGGAACAATCGTTGGTACTATTGCTTTTTATTTGGGCGCACGTTGGTATGTAAAAATAAAACGAGATAACGGTGGTCATGCGAAGTTTGCATTTCAAAAAGTTGTTGTTCCCCTGTTCTTTTTACTTATTGCAACGTTGATTTTTTGGTTGATTACAAAATAAATAAAGGAATGGCATTATGAAAGCTAATAAAAAACTTACAATGGAAGAGATGATTGAAAAAGTTGACGCATCAAAGAAAGTAAATCCTTTGGATTTATCTTCAGATCAGGATTTATCTATTGCTTTGATGAATCTTATTTCTTTAGAAGAGCATTTCTTTTTTAGTGGGGCAAAAACACAAAAAAACGGTTTTTATGATTTGATAAATACCGTTCGTGATATGCGAAAAGATTTAATGGCTAAAATAGTAAAAAAATCTACTGCAGAGAATGGGGAAATTTGGTGTATTTCGAAACATTTATTAGCTGCATCTATGCGCGTAATGGAAGTCGGAACAAAGGCTCTTTCTGCGGGAAATGCTAAAGAAGCGTATGATTTGTTTAATAAGTCATATGAATTGTATTCTTTGTTCTGGGGATTAAATATGGATTTAATTGATTTAACAGGGGTTAAAACAGTTGCTGCTGATGTTTATGATAAAGCAATGTTGTCACGTTTTAATTCAACAGGAAAAGAAGAAAAACAAAGTAAAAAGTTAAAAAAAGACCAACAAAAAACAGAGCCGAATTTAAAGGAATCAAAATCTGCGGTAAAAAAATTGGGCGATTGGGTTAGAAATGCTGTAAATTGTTGTATAGAATGAATTTCTTAGTTGATTCAATTGCCGTTAAAGTGCTAAAATAAAAAAACGAGAGAATAAGTATTTCAAATATGCGTACAAAAAAATTGTATAAAAGTTCTATTTTAATAACAGCATTATTATTTGCTGTGGACGCTTTTTCTGCGCAGGCACCAAATCCACGATCGGGGACGGTCGTTGTTTCTGGTGATGATAATTCTTCGGTAAATATTGCACCCCAACGTTCAAATAGTCGTGATGTTATACAAATTGGGGCTGAAGATAATGATATTAATTCTGGCGTAAATTCTACTGGACGTGCCGCCACAACGAACGTTTCTAGAAGTGCCACTCAAAGACCTTCTTCAACAGTTTCTAGAAGTGCGGTTTCGCAAACAACAAAAAATATTTCTGGTAGCGGAAGAAGTGCTACTTATCAAAATTCTACAACTTCTGTTTCTACAGGAACTACCTCTAGGGCAGCATCTTCAAATGTTGTAAGAACAAATAACTCTAGTGTTGCGCGTGCCGCTTCTTCGGTGGCTGGTGTTTCTAGGGCCGCTAGTGCTAGGGCTACGGCGGTTTTTAATGATATTTCTAAAATTGGTGGTGGGTATGCAACCTGTAGAGAAGCGTATGCAACATGTATGGATCAGATTTGTGCTACGGCTAATGATTCTTATCGTAGATGTTTGTGTAGTTCAAAATATACAGAATTTCGTAATATGGAAGATGCTTTTGATCAAGCAATAACTTTGTTAGCAAAATTTGAAGATAATAACTTAAATGCTATTGATAAAACTGCCGAAGAAGTTGCTGCGATGTATAGTGCAACAGAAGGGGAAGCTGCTATAAAAAATGATACTAGTGCCGCATCGGCGATGTTAACAGAAATTGGAAATTTATTATCGGGAAAATCTAGTTCAACAAAAGATTCTAGTGCGTCACTTGGGCTTTTATCTGTAGATTTTACTTCTGATTTAGATGATATTTGGTCTAATCAGGGATCGTCATTGTTTGAAACGGATTCTGGTGTTGATTTGGCTTCGTTGGAAGGACAAGAATTATATAATCAGGCTAATAAGCAGTGTTTGCAGGTTGTTGCGGATTCTTGCGAAAATGATGCCGTTTTAGCTATGGCTAAAAGCGCGTATAGTGTTTTAATAACCCAAGATTGTAATATTTATGAAAAAAATATAAATTCTCAGAAAGAAAAAATAGAACAAACTGTTAGAACTGCTGAAAAATATCTAAGGGAAGCACGCCTTGAAGAATATAGAGCGCACAATTCTGCAGATGTAAATGAATGTATCGCGAATGTAAAAAATGCTATTACTGCAGACAGTGCTTGTGGTGCTGGTTATAAAAAATGTTTGGATTATACGGGGGCTTATATAAACTCAAGTACTGGTGAAGTAATTTATTCTCCTCGTTTGTTCCAATTAGAAAACTTGATAACATTGGACGGAACGTCTGATGATGTTTTGGGGCAAAATTCTTCGTTTAATTCTTTTTTAAATGACAAAAGAATTTTCGCAGAAAGTGCCCTGGATTCTTGTCGCGATATTTCTGAAATTGTTTGGGAAGAATTTAAAAGACAAGCTTTGATAGAAATAGCACAGGCACAAGATGAAAAAATAGAAGAAGTAAAAATGTCTTGTGTAAGTACGATGGCAGAATGTTATGATACGCAAACTAATGGTTTAAAAAATTTTGATAATACAACCGCTCAATATGCTGGTGCTATAAGTGCAATTGCTGCCAGAGATATGTGTCAAGAAAAAGTAATCGCTTGTGCTTCGTTGTATGGTAATACAAGTGGCTGTAAATTTGATGGTAATGGGCATTTAACAACAGGAAATTCTTCTGTCGGGACAGCAGAGGCAAATCAATTATGTGGTTTAACATCTTTGTTAGATTTTGTTGCATCGGTAGATGATGTTCGTATATCGGAAGGTTGTATTAGTGCAGTAGAATCATACCTTACGGATACATGTACGCCTACAACTGGTACACGTGGTTATCCGTGGAATTGTGTAGGAAAGATTCCAGGAGATATAAATGTTACTGCTTCTGCAGCATCCAGTGCTTCTTTAGCTGCCAATATAAAACAGTTCGCAATAAATAATTGTGCAGTTGGGGCTACATCTTATGATGAAATACCAGAACAGACAAGATTAGAAATAGAACAATCTTTTGAAGATATTGTTGATCAGATGGATTATGCTATGTTAGAAGAGTGCGAAGAATTGGGCGGATATTGGTTGTCTATAGGAGATACAAACGAAGGAACATTATTGACGGCCTTTTATAGAAATGTATATGGTGGGAATCAAAATACAAATTGGGGACGTTGTGTGGAAAATACAAAGAGGGTTGCTTGCCTTGGGTATAATATAGATGGTGAAGAGCCCGTTGCAACATATGATGTAATAAATGATGAGTGCGTGTTTACAAATGCATGGTATGAGCAACAATGTAATATATTAGGAAATGGTTATTATGGCGAAGATGATATTTGCTATATAACAGAACAAGTTATAAATTAGCCGTGTTTTGTAATAAGACTAAAAAAACGCTTTTAAAGCGTTTTTTTAGTCTGATCCGTTTAACGTTTTTAGCATTTTCATAACCATTTTTCTTTGGTCGTCGTTTGGTAATTTCCAATAAAGGTTTATTAATTGTAATGATTCATTTTTTGATAAAGGATCTTCGTTTTTTTGTTCTGATACCCTTGATATTCTTCCATTCCTAGTCGGCTCTGGCATATTTCCAGGTAAGCCAGAGAAAAAGAAAGAAACAGGAGTTTCTAAAGCTGTGCTTAGCTCAAACAAACGAGATGCAGAAATACGGTTGCCTGCACTTTCATATTTCTGAATTTGTTGGAATGTAACCCCACATATTTTTGCTAAATCTTTTTGTGATAACCCCATCATTATTCGACGTAATTGAACTCGTTGTCCAATATGTTCGTCGACTGATGTCGGAGTAAATGTTTTCCCACTCATTTTCTCGTCTCTTACTATTTTATGAAATACTTCCTATATTCATAATAATTTATACAATTTTTCTTTTTGTTTTGCAATCAAAAAAGCCTTATGATAACCTTATTTCGTTGAAAAATTTTTATGGGGGAAACATGAATAGACCTTTGCTTTTATGTATAATGGATGGTGTAGGTATAGATGCAAATAAAGAACATAATGCTGTTGCACAGGCAAAAATGCCTTTTTTTAACGATTTGTTGAGAAAATATCCGCATTCTGTTTTAAATGCCAGTGGAGCAGCGGTTGGTTTGCCTGACGGGACAATGGGAAATTCAGAAGTTGGTCATATTACCATTGGTTCTGGGCGTATCGTAAATCAGTTTTTAAGACGGTTTCAATTAGAAAATTGGGTTAAAAATGAACCCCTGAAAAATTTTATAGATACGGTTAAACGTAATAAAGGCATTGTGCATATTGCGGGGCTGATGTCTGATGGTAGAGTTCATGCGGATATAAAAGACATTATGACTATAGCATCATTCGTTTTAAAATCTGGGTTAAAATTATGTATCCATTTTATTGCAGATGGAAGAGATACATCACCGCAATCTGCTGAAATATATATAAATTTTATACGACAAGAACTTGGGAAATACATTTCTTCTGGCCAGGCATTTTTCGGATCTTTGTCTGGACGTTACTATGCGATGGATAGAAATAAAAATTTAGATAGAACTGCTTTAGCTGTATCTGCAATAGCAGATGCAAAATCAGAATATGTTGCAAATTCTATAGAAGAAGCATTAAAAAAAGCATATGAACGCGGGGAAACAGACGAATTTATAAAACCTACGGTAATAGCTGGAGATGTCCCTATAAGTTCAAAAGATGGTTTTTTATTCGGAAACTATCGTAGTGATAGAGCCAGACAAATTATCCGTGAGATATTGGTTACAAATGCTACGATTCTTTGTTTTTCTCAGTATGGTGAGGGGCTGAATGAAAAATGCCCTGCTTTGTTACCAGATATACCGGTTGAAAATACATTGGGTGATGTTTTGGCAAAATATGGGCTTTCTCAGTTGCGCATAGCAGAGACAGAAAAGTATAATCATGTTACATATTTTTTTGATGCAGAACGAAATATTGATTTGCCAAAAGAAAAGAAAATATTGATAAACTCGCCTGCTGTTGCAACTTTTGACATGCAACCCGAAATGTCGGCAAAAGAAATAACAGATACTCTTTTGCCAATTTTAGATAATTTTGATGTTATAATTTTAAATTATGCAAATGGCGACATGGTTGGTCATACAGGAAATGAAAAAGCTGCAATTCAAGCAATGGAATTTCTTGATTCACAATTAAAAGAATTGGTTCCTGCTGTTCTAAGTTTGGGAGGAACTATACTCATTACAGCAGATCATGGAAACGCGGAAAAAATGTGGGATGAAAAAAATAAGGTTCCTTGGACCGCACATACCACAAATCCAGTAAATTTTATTGTGGTCTCAAATTCAGAGTTTAAAGTCAGAGATGGTGGATTGGCAGATGTTGCACCGACGATTTTAAAAATATTAGATATACCAATTCCTGCAGAGATGACGGGCAGTAGTCTTATTTTGTAACTGACTATTTATACGTTGTTTTTGTTGGATCTTTTGTTTTTAAAAAAATCTTTTAGCAATTCCGCAGCTTCGTCGCTAAATTCTTGCATATGGTGTACTTTAGGATGCCACAGATGTCGATCTGTGTCATAAATTCGTGCGTTTGCGGTTATTCCACCACCCTTTAAATCTGCTGCTGCAAAATATACGTTTTTTATTCTGGCAAAAGATATTGCTGTTGCACACATAGCACACGGTTCAAGCGTTACATAAATATCACAATCGTTTAAAAATTTTGTGCCAAGTTTTTTGCAGGCTTTATTTATAGCGATAATTTCTGCGTGTAACGTGGGGTTTTTTCGTAATTGCACCTGATTCTCGCCCCTAGAAATTATTTTATTATCTTTTACTATTACTGCGCCAATAGGAACATCTTCGTGAGATAAAGCGTTTTTTGCTAAATTTAAAGCTTGCTTCATAAATGACATGTTATACACTTTATAATATGAAATCAAAATTGCAAATAATTTCAGGAAATTTTCGAGGACGAAAAATTTTGTTGCCGGATAGTGCTCGCCCTACCCAAAATAAGGCCAGAGGTGCAATTTTTAATATGCTTGCATCGGATGTATTAAGTGATACGTCAGAGCCTTATTTTGCATGGGATGCGTTTGCAGGCAGCGGTGCTTTGGGTATAGAATTTTTATCAAGATATCCTAATTCTTATGTTGTATTTACAGATTCTTCAGATGATGCCGTAAAGGCAATTCAAAAAAATTTAATTGGAATTGGTTCTAACTCAAAAAGTTACGTTGAAAAAGTCGACGCTTTTTCTGTTATAAAAAAGTATGCAAATAAAACGAAAGTTTTATTTCTTGATCCGCCATATGTTATGAAAGATGCTGGGGATATTTTTATGAAAAAATTTGAAGAAGAGGCTCTTCAGGGAACAATTGTTGTATGGGAACAGGAAAAAGAAAATTTTATTATGCCTTCAGATAAATGGGTGGTTTTAAAAGATAAAATATACGGAAGAGCAAGATTTTTGATTTTAAAATTAAAAGAAAAATAAAAAACCTTGATTTTCCAAGTTTTTTAGTAAATAATGTCGCCTGCGTGGCACCCTTGGAGGTCACGTAAATAAAATAAGATTATATAAAAGGACAAAAAATGGCTATAAATATAAAAGCAGAAATTCGTAACGTTGCTGGCAAGGGGGCCGCTCGTAGCATTAGAAATAAAAAAAATATCCCCGCAGTTATATACGGTGAAAAAAAGGCACCCGTTGCTATCGAATTAAATGGACGTGATTTTGAAGCTTTGTTAAAAACACCTAGTTTGCGTACGAAATTATTTCAAATAGAAACAGCAAATGGTACTGAAGATGCAATGTTGATGGACGTTCAATATCATCCTGTTTCCGATGCGGTTATTCATGCCGATTTTAAACGTATAGACGTAAAGACGCCCGTTAATGTTAGTGTTCCAGTAGAAGTAATAAATGCTGAAATATCAAGAGGAATCAAACTTGGTGGTGTATTGAATTTCGCTGTTCGTAAAGTTGCTTTGCGTGGACTTGTTCATGATATTCCAGAAAAAATAACAATTGATTTAACAAATTTAACAATTGGTGATTCCGTTCATGGTGTAGATCTTGTGTTGCCAGAAGGAGTTCAATTGGGTTTACATCAAGCAGAGTTAGCTTTTGCTACAATTGGTGGTAAGATGCCTGATGAAGTTGATACTCCTAGTGCTGCAACGGCTGCACCTGCGACTGCAGCAGACGCATCCGCAGATACAGCGGCAAAAAAGTAAAATGCGTTTGGTGTTGTGTCATTTAAAAGCGCCCTTGAAAATCTGGGCGCTTTATTATTTTTTTTCCTATAGTCTTGAAATCTTTTTTAGTATTCACTATATGCTATCTTAGTAAAAGATTTTGAAGGAGTGAAAAATGGGAAAAGTATTAGGTATCGATTTGGGTACAACAAATTCTGCCATGGCTTTCATGGACGGAAATGAACCAAAAATTATAGAAAATTCTGAAGGACAGCGTACTACTCCATCAGTGGTAGCTTTGACTGCTAATGGAGAACAGTTGGTCGGCATTACCGCAAAGAACCAAGCCGTTACAAATCCAGAGAATACAATTTATGAAATTAAAAGGCTTATGGGATTGCGTTTCGATAGCCCTGCTGTAAAAGAAATAGCAGCACGAGTCCCTTATAAAATTGTTGCTGGCGATAACGGGGATGCTTGGGTAGAAATGGAAGGTAAAAAATATGCTCCATCTCAGATTTCTGCAATGATTTTAGCAAAATTGAAAAAAGATGCAGAAGCTTATTTGGGTGAAACAGTAACTGATGCAGTTATTACTGTTCCTGCATATTTTAACGATTCTCAGCGTCAGGCAACAAAAGACGCTGGACGTATTGCTGGTTTGAACGTTTTGCGTATAGTAAATGAACCTACAGCGGCAGCATTGGCTTACGGTTTGGATAAAGATAAAAACGGAACTATTGCTGTATATGATTTAGGTGGTGGAACATTTGATATTTCTATACTGGAAATAGTTGACGGGGTCTTTGAAGTAAAGTCTACTAACGGTGATACCGCTTTAGGTGGATCTGATTTTGATGCCCGTGTATTAAAGTATTTGATAGATGAATTTAAGGCTCAAACAGGAATAGATTTATCTAATGATAAATTAGCTTTGCAGCGCTTAAAAGAAGCTGCAGAAAAAGCAAAAATAGAACTTTCTTCAAAAACTTCTGCAGATATAAACTTGCCGTTCTTGACGGCAGATGCTTCTGGACCGAAACATTTTAATACAACTCTTACACGCGCGAAGTTAGAATCTCTTGTTGATGATTTAATCCAAAAAACAATAGAACCTTGTCGTAAAGCTCTTAAAGATGCTGGTTTGGATAAATCTCAAATAAATGAAGTTATATTGGTTGGTGGTCAAACACGTATGCCAAAAGTTGTTGAAACTGTAAAAGAATTTTTTGGTCGTGAACCCCATAAAGGCGTAAATCCTGATGAAGTTGTTGCGTTGGGTGCAGCAATTCAAGGTGGTGTTTTAAAGGGTGATGTAAAAGACGTCTTGTTGTTGGATGTTACTCCTTTGTCATTGGGTATAGAAACATTAGGTGGTGTATTTACTCGTTTAATTGATCGTAATACAACTATTCCTACCAAAAAATCCCAAGTATTCAGTACTGCAGAAGACAATCAGTCGGCTGTCACAATCCGTGTATTCCAAGGCGAACGTGATATGGCTGCAGATAATAAATTGTTGGGACAGTTTAATTTAGAAGGTATTGCCCCTGCACCGCGTGGTATGCCACAGATAGAAGTATCATTTGATATTGATGCAAATGGTATAGTTCATGTCTCGGCAAAAGATAAAGGGACAGGTAAAGAACAAGCAATATCCATTAAATCAGACGGCGGTTTGTCAGAAGAAGATATTAAACGTATGGTAGATGAAGCTGCGGCTAATGCAGATGCTGATAAGAAAAAACGAGAATTAGCAGAAGCTAAAAATAATGCAGAAACAGCTATCTTCAGTATAGAAAAATCTTTGAAAGAACATGGCGATAAGATAAGTGAAGATGAGAAAAAAGCCATAGAAGATGCAAAGAAAGATCTTGCTGATGAATTAGCGAAATCGGACGTAACTGCAGAGGGACTAAAAACAAAAACAGACGCTCTTGCGGAAAAAGCCATGAAATTAGGTGAAGCTGTTTATAAGGCGGCCCAAGAAGCTTCCGCAAGTTCTGCAAATGCCGAAGAAAAAACAAATGAAGACGGTACAAGAGATGCCGATTTTTCTGAAAAGCAATAAAGAAAATTGTCTTCAATTAAATAAAAAACCGCCATTATAGGCGGTTTTTATTTATTTTGTTTCACCAATGTAAATGCCCATATCTGCAGCAACTTGTAATAAAGGTTCTTCTGGTGAAACATATGCGTCTGATGTTTTTACACCAAGAATTTTAGGATCATCAGATATTTCGCCTGCTGCAAAAAAATCGTTTAAACCGATCGTTTTGCATTCACAATTATTTATAGCCGTCATAACGTAGGTTTCTTTGTTCGAAATTGCTTTTAATGCGCAATCGGCCATCTGCGTTGCCAGTATTCGATCAGATGCGGTTGTGTCCCCTGCCCGTTGAGTATGCTCTGGAAATGCTGTTCTATTAACTATTCCTGCAGCGGTTAGTTTTCTAGAAATTATCTCTGCCGGTTTACCAGAATGTCCCCGCAAGTATACACCTTCTGAAACAAGAATTATACCATAGTCATTTGTCTGAGATTTTATGTGAGAAATAAGAGAATTTATATCATATTTGATTTCTGGTATAATGATAGCACTGGCGCCAATCGCTATACCCGCATTTAAAGCCAACTGACCGCATTCACGTCCCATTGTTTGAACAATAAACCATCTATGATGACTGCGTGCAGTCAATAGTAATTGGTCGCAAAAATTTGTTAATTGCTGAACAGCGGTATCAAAACCTATTGTCTTGGATGTTAATGGTATGTCCATATCAATCGTTTTGGGAATACAAATTAATTGTAATCCTTTATATATTTCTTTATTACACCACGCAAGAGACAAACTACCGTTTCCACCTATAAGAATAAGGGCATCTAATTTTAAATCTAATAGTGATTGACGTAATTTTTTATTAAATTGCTCTATTTTTCCGCGTTCTATAGCTGTTTCAAAATTTAAAGCGTCAGCACGTCCATTGTGTAAAAAGCTTCCTGCAAGGCGCGCATTTTCTATTGGTAATGTATTGTTTTTGAACTCTATTACTCGTGGTGGATTAGCAGATAGACCGTCTGTGCCGTCAAGTATTCCGATAACTTTCCAACCGCGTAATGTTGCACCATGATAAATTCTTTCTATAACTGTATTTAAACCAGAACAATCTCCGCCAGTTGTCATAATACCAATTTTTTTCATTTTTTTCCTTTATTAAAACATCATGCAAATTATATCACAAATAAATTGACAAAGAAATTATTTTTGTAATAATTTGTCCAAACTAAGTTTCTTGCATAAATTCAGGAGAATACGGTATGGTTAAAAAGAATTATAAGGTAAAGGTTAAGCGTTCTACAGATGATTTAATTGATAGTGCCATAGAACAACAAAATAATTGGATGGAAAAGCGTCGTACTTTTGCTAGAAAATTCTTAAAAACATTGAATATTTTTGCAAGACCTGCCCCAAAGAAAGAAGATGAGGGGGCTTCAAATGTTTTAATTACCGAAGCAAATAAGAAACAGAATGTTCGTACAGGAATTGCTGCATATTGGTTCCCTATTCTTTGTGCATTGCTTGTTATATTTGTTGCAGTATGGGTGGCTTTTGTTCGTTCTAGTTCGACACCGACAGTTGTTGTCGCTTCTGATGTTCCAGATCCAGAAGTTCGTATTGTTGAAGAAAATACTATTCCAATGTTTGATATCGTTCGTATAGAGCCGTCTGGTAATGTTGTTATTGCAGGGCGTTGGATGGCAAATAGAAATATTTCTATACTTATAGATAGTGAAGTTGTGGCTACAGAAAGAACAGATGCTAATGGCGAGTTTGTTTATTCTCCTACACGTGCGTTTGAACCAGGAAATTATACAATTTCTTTGATAGGTGTTGATCCAGAAATAAAATCTGAAGAAAATGTATTTATTTACATTTCTCCTCGTGGGTATAAAAATTCTGTTTCTTTACTAATGACGAAAGATGGCAGCACATTGTTGCAAGCCCCGACTTTGTTAGCCAATGGGGATTTGTTGGTGTCTAAAATAGATTATTTAGATACTGGTAGAATTGTTGTCACTGGTGACGCATTGCCTCGTTTGCGTGTGTCTTTATCTTTAAATGATAAATATCTTGGCTTCGCAAAGGTTTCAGATCATAAACATTTTGGTCTGGGTGCTGATGTAGGCCAATTGAAAGTCGGTAAAAAATATACTTTAACAATCCGTCTGCATGATGGGGACGGCCGTACAATTGCTCAGGTTGGACATACTTTTGTTATGCCAGAAATGACTGGCGACGATGATACTTATTATACTGTTAGACAAGGTGATTGTTTATGGATTATTGCGCGCAATTTTTTACGCAAAGGTATATTGTTTAGCATAATTGCAGAACGTAATAATATTGAAAATCCAGATTTGATATTTCCTAAGCAGATTTTGCAAATTCCAGTAGGTAAATAATTAAAGAAAAAAGACAATATAAAACGTTAAAAAGTTATGCTTTAAGGAAAGATTTTAATAGAAAATTAATAAAATCTTTATAGAAGAAATATGAAGTATATAAAGCACTAATTATAAAGATAGAGAAATGAAAAATTAAATAAATGGGCTGTGAGCCCGTTTTTTATTTTTGGTGCGGGCGAAGGGAATCGAACCCTCGTCTTCAGCTTGGGAAGCTGACGTGCTACCATTATACCACGCCCGCAAATATGGCTCGTATTTTATATTGTTATTGCGCAAAAGTCCAGTATAAAAAGGTTTTTGTTAAATAAAAATTGACTTTTGAAGATTTTTTGTTAATAATTATACAGCAAATCCCAAAGATTGCCATCTTTCATAACCCCAGTGTGCGGTATGCACGTGGTACATCAACCGGCGAGTTTCGCTTTTGATGATTGGTTCTTGTTGTGGCGTTTTTGGAAAAATAAAATTTTTTAAGGAGCAAAAATTATGGCAACAGTTATTAGATTAGCACGTTTTGGTGCAAAAAAACGTCCTTATTACCACGTGGTCGTTACAGATTCTCGTAATGCACGTAATTCTGGTAATGTTTTAGATACAGTTGGGAAATATGATCCAATGCAGCCTCGTGATAGCGAAAAACGCGTAGTTTTAAATATTGACGCTGTTAAGGCTTGGATGGCAAAGGGGGCAAAACCGTCAGATCGTGTTTATAAATTCTTGGCAAATGCTGGCTTAGTTGAAAAAAAACCGATACCTGTTCAAACAAAAAAACATTTGCAGTCCGAAAAAACACAGATGAAAATTAAAGATAAACAGGAAAAGTTGGCTAAAATAGCTGAAGAAAAAGCGGCTGCAGAAGCCGCTGCAAAAGCAGAAGCTGAAACAGCACCAGTAGAAGAAGCGGCTCCTGTAGCAGAAGATAATGCTGCAGCAGAAAAAAATGAAGAAGCAGCAACAGCAGAAGCCGTTGTTGAAGACACATCAGTAGAGCCTGTCGCAGAATAATTTTTGCTTTAGATCTTGACTCGTCTTTTGGCGAGTCAAGATTAAAAGAATAAAATGTTTGATGTTAAAAAAATCTTAGTTGGAAAAATTGTTGCGCCACAAGGTATTCGTGGCGAGGTGCGTGTTCAAACTTATACTCAGAATCCGACAGATTTGAAAACTTTAAAATTATATAGCGATAAATTGGCAGATAATTCTTTTCATTTTGTGCGTCAATTAAATCCAAAATCAACAGTTGTAATAGCAAAAATAGACGGTGTAAATGATCGTAATGCTGCAGAATTATTGCGTGGCATAGAGCTTTTTATTAATCGTGCAGATTTGCCAGAATTGAAAGACGGTGAATATTATCAAGCAGATTTAATAGGTATGAAAGTTATGCGTTCTGGTATAACTTTGGGTGTGGTTGATAATATTCAAAATTATGGCGGTGGTGATATATTGGAACTAGATAACGGTGACTTGGTTTCTTTCGTTGGTGCAGAAGTTGATTTGAAAAATAATGTTATAAACTTATAAGAGTATAATTATGAAAAAAAAATTAAAAACGACACCAAAAACTTTTGCCTTAGAAAACGACGAGAGGATTTTTGTGCCAAAAGAACCTGTTGTTAATGCTAAAAACAGATATTGTTGTTGCGTTTATGTTTGTAGTCAGTTTATGAAATATCCGGTAGATAGATGGGGGCGTAAAATAATTCCCGCGGGAACAATATGCCCATATGTTAAAACTTTGAGAGGTTATCCAAGATATTGCGCCGGTAATTTCGTCTTTCGTATTTTGAAAGGTAACGGGGTTTTTACAACTTATGATCGTGGTATGCAATCTTTATGCAAAGTCTATACATGTGCTAGAGAACGAGATTAAATTATGCATTTTAATATATTGACTATCTTCCCTGAAATGTTTCCTGGAACCTTGTCTGGTGGGGTGGTTGGTCGTGCCATGGAAAAAGGCGTGTGGTCTTTTGATGCTATAAATATCCGTGATTTTGCAATAAATAATTATGGCAGTGTTGATGATGAACAGTTTGGTGGTGGCGCAGGTATGGTTATGCGTCCTGATGTTCTGGGTAATGCATTAGATTCTGTTAAAAACAGAGGAAAAATTATATATTTTTCGCCTCGTGGGCCAACGCTTAATCAGCATATGGTACGCGATTTTGCGAGTGATAAAAACGCAACTTATACCCTGCTCTGTGGTCGTTACGAGGGTATAGACCAGCGAGTTATAGATGAATATGATATACAGGAATTATCCATTGGTGATTATATATTGTCTGGTGGCGAAATTGCCGCACAGGTTTTTGTTGACAGTGTGGTTCGCGTGATGGATTATGTCTTGGGTGGTGGCGCGGAAGCGACCGCTAATGAAAGTTTCGAAATCGGGGGGTTGGAATGGCCGTTATATACCCGCCCGTCGGCATGGCGTGGACGGAATGTCCCAGAAGTCCTGCTGTCCGGTCATCACGGCAATATAGAAAGATGGCGGAAACAACAATCGGACGAAATAACAAAACAGCGTCGTCCGGATTTAATAAAGGAAAAGTAAAATGAGCATTATTAAAAAAATTGAAGCAGCGCAAGTTGCAAAACTGAAAGGTGATAAAAAAATCCCAACATTTAAATCTGGTGATACAGTAAAAGTACACGTAAAGATTAAAGATGGTGATAAATTCCGTATTCAGGTTTTTGAAGGCGTTGTAATCGCACGTGATGGTGGCGAAGGAAATAATGCATCCTTTACTGTACGTCGTGAATCTTATGGTGTTGGCGTAGAACGCAAATTCCCATTGTACAGCCCTGCAATTGAAAAAATTGAAAAGGTTCGTACAGGTAAGGTTCGTCGTGCAAAATTGTTCTTCTTGCGTGGATTGTCAGGCAAAAAAGCGCGTATTGTTGAAGATTTGTCTACAAACGCGTCGGATAAAAAATCAGAAGAATAAAGTAATTAAATCCTGCATGTTTGCAGGATTTTTTTTAAACAATTTGACATTGTTTAATAGGACTTGTAAAATATTTGGTATGAAAAAATTTGTTTGTTCTTTCCTTCTTTTATTTATTTTTATTTGTCTGCAGACAAATAGTGCTGATGCATACATTGAAAAAAACAACGCAATTATTCGTATAATGAATAAGGCCGCTGGTAAGGTTCAAACTTTTTCTGTGCCGGTAAACCAGACGATCAGTTTTGAAAAGTTATCTGTTCTTGTTCGATCTTGTAAACAAACAAACCCTTTTGATGCAGAAAATTTTTTTTCTTTTATTGAAATAACAAAGGCAGATGAAGGGAAAATTTTTAGCGGTTGGATGAATGGTAATGAACCTGGTAAAAATCCGTTACAAAATGCAGATTATGATGTTTGGTTAGTAAAATGTGAATAAAACGAATTTGTAATAGTTTTATTCTTTTTTGGGGGTGATAACAATGACTTTTTTTAAAAAATATCTTAAATTTTTTATAGGTATCGCCGTTTTACTGTTGACAATAGTTGTATTTTTTATTGCGCAACGCTCTGGGGATTTAGAAGGTTCAACCCTAAAAAAATGGCGTGGTGCTGATATAGAACGTCGTACAGCCGCAGTGCAAATATTAGTTGCATCAGATAAATATTCTGAACTATTGGTAAAATGTGTTGATAAAATAGCTTCTTTGCCTGAATCTGGCGAGATGGCTGTAAAAGATGCGGTTTCTTTATGCTATACGGGTATACAATTGAAAGAAAATAACTGATATGCGATTTGTTCTTCCTTTGTTGCTATTTTTAACTGCTTGTTCTGCAAGCAATAAAAATGTTTCTATGGGTGAAAATTATTTGGGTGTTCCATATTTGTCTGACCCATTGGGTGAAGAACAAAAACCAGACCCAGATCCTTTGATTAGATTTGACGCCTTTGACTGTGTAACTTTTGTGGAAACTGTTCTAGCAGGCGGAGATAAAAATAAATTAACGAAAATAAGATATAAAAATGGTCAAATTTCTTTTCTGAACAGAAACCATTTTATAGAATCTGATTGGCTGCAAAATAATTCAGATATTGTTGAAAATGTTAGTGCTAAGTACGGTAAAACAAGCGTACGTACAGTAGTTGTAGATAAGAAAAAATGGCTCAAAAAAATCCATGACTTAAATTATGATTGTGCCGTAGAAACAGTAAATATAGAATATATCCCATATAGGGATTTAAATAATCTAAAACTAAATGAAAGTCTAATAGTTTTATTTATTGCTGGAAATTCTGGAAAAAATGATAAAATAGGTACTGACTTGGCGGTCACACATATGGGTTTTTTACTGCCTGATGGTGTTTTTAGACATGCGTCTTCTGCTGCTGGCAAGGTTGTAGATGTTGATTTTATGGATTATGTTGCTAAGCAGGAAAAGAATAACAATAACTTGGGTATAACATTGGTGAGAATAAAATGAGTGAAGAAAAAATTATTCGTTTAGATATGGGACAACTTGATGGCGAAGCACACACAGGAACTAATCGGGCCGTATTGTGCCTTGGCATTGAATCGTCTTGTGATGAAACTAGTGCTGCAATAGTTGATTCTGATAGAAATATTCTTTCACATATAATTTATTCACAAATACCAGAACACCAGAAATATGGTGGGGTTGTACCAGAATTAGCGGCGCGCGCACACATATTAGCTATAGACGAAGTTATAAAACAAACATTAGAAAAAGCTGGAAAAAATATTTCTGAAATAGATGTTGTTGCCGCAACTGCAGGTCCTGGTTTAATAGGTGGAGTTTTGGTTGGGTGGATGGCTGCAACAGGTATCGCACAATCAACAAACAAACCGTTGGTTGCGGTAAATCACCTTGAGGGACATGCATTGGTACCGCGTTTGCATGCTGCTGCTGCAAACGGCACTGATGGGGCGATATCCGTTAATTTTCCTTATTTATTAATGTTGGCTTCTGGTGGGCATTGTCAGATATTGTTAGTTCAAGGCGTTGGAAAATATGAAATGATAGGTCAAACATTAGATGATAGCGCCGGAGAAGCTTTTGATAAAGTTGCAAAAATGCTTGGTCTTGGCTATCCAGGTGGACCTGTGGTGGACAAACGGGCTGCTCTTGGAAACCCTAAGACGTTTAAATTTCCACGACCTTTATGTGATAAACCAGGGTGTGATTTTTCTTTTAGCGGTATAAAAACCGCAGCACGAACTTTTTTAGGCAAACAATCTGCCCCGTATTCAGAAGAGTATATAAACGATTTTTGCGCGTCTTTTCAGGCGGCGGTAGTAGATTGTATAATTGATAGATTAAGTAACGCGTTGCAAGATGAAAGAGTTATAAAAGCCGCACCAAAAACTTTAGTTGTAGCAGGAGGTGTTGCAAAAAATAGTGCAATTCGGGCAGCTATGGAGAATTTAGCTTCTGAAAAAAACATGTTATTTGCGGCTCCGCCTATGAACTTATGTACTGACAACGGCGCCATGATTGCATGGGCAGGAATTGAAAATTACCTTTTAGGACGTGTTGTTAAAGAACCTATTGCACCCCGCCCGCGTTGGCCGTTAACGGAATTATAAAAGTTAATGGATTGAAAATATGTTAATATTATGATTTAGCAACTAAAAAACTAGTAGAACAAATAAAAAATATTTCTTTGCCGTCGACTTTCTATATAAAATACGAAAAAAATCGTATGCAGAAAGGCTTGTTTTCTGCGGGTTTTTGTGGGATTGCCAGTTATACATGGAACCTTTTATTTCGTATGCCGGATAAAACTGAGGTTTGGAGATTAAAACAATTTTCAAATAATGAAAATATTGGCATTTTAAAGTCACATGTTTGGCTAGAGAATGTTTTTGATGGATCTGTTCTTGATTTGTCTTTTGAGCAATCTATTGATGACTATGGTAAATATATAGAAATTCCTTATGACATTGGTACTTATGTAAATTCTAATTTTGATTTTCAACGAGCATACAAATTTGCAAAATACATCGGGATCAATTTGGAAGATACCGTATTTATAAATTCGATATTTTCTAATATTCATTTATAGACTAGCGTTTGTTTTCGTTATATTTTGTTTTAAGCACTTGTTTAAATTCATTGTTTTTAGCTAACTTTTTTAAAGTATCTTTGCCCTTTTGAAATTGGTTTGTGCCATGAATTTGTTTATATAATTGTTTTATTTTTTCTATTTCTTGTTTTATTATGTTTATACGTATTTTAGTGGCAATTTTGGGGTTGTGTAAAAATTCACCGGCCGCATTCTTAAAATTATACAATGCGTTTCTCATTTTTTTTATTTCTTGACTATTACTGATGTTTACGTGTTGTTTTTTAGGTAGTTTTTCGTATTCTTTTATCAGACGTTCTACATCTAACCACCCAAGTCTAGCTAAATCTACATTAAACATATAATCTGCATTTTGGTATTTTGAATCTGCAAAGTCTATAACTGATAAAGTTAAAGTTTCCCGATTAAAAAATATATTATGTTCATTCATGTCGCCATGTGCGAAAACAACACTGGCGTCTTTATCTGAAGCTACATCAAACCAGTCTTTTGCGTCTAATACGATTTGTAAATCTTTTTCTGGTATATGTTTTTTTAATTTGTCTACTAATGTTTTTATAGAAACTTCACCTAAATATTCAATGCTAGTGAAATTATCAAAGGTTTCTTTTTGTGTTAAAACCTGTCGCGATTGATTTATATCATTTATAAAATGCGCAAAACTAGTATAAATGATATTTTTTTCTTTGTCAGAAAGCTGCTCAAAAAAAGATGAAGTTAAAGGTTTTCCAAATACGCGTTCTTCTACAGAAAAGAACTCATTTGAAGAAATTTCTAAAGTACGAGGAATAAAATAATGTTTGTTTTTACGTTCTAAAAGAGAATCCGATACCTCTTTTGCTTGTTTTTGTTTGCCTAGCCAAGTGTCTAGAATCTTTTTGTTTGTTTTATCTACGGGGCGCTTGATTACAAGACCGTCTGCAAGGAAGACAAGTGTTTCTCTGGGAATGTTAGTATTTATTTGTTGCAAATTATCTAGTTTGCTCATAATATAAACTCCGTAACTTAATAATATAAAATTATATCAGAAAAGCCATGCAAAAACCAGAGCCTTTTGTCCAGTCAGACAATATATTTAGTGTATCAGATGCGTCAGCATTGTTAAAAACTGTCGTTGAAACAGCTTTCCCACGAATAAAAATTCGTGGTGAGTTATCTCAGATAACACGTGCTACATCTGGTCATGTTTATATGACAATAAAAGATACAAACGCCGCAATATCTTTAATTATATGGCGTGGTACCCCTATTCCGTTTAAGTTGGAAGACGGTTTGGAAGTAATAATAACAGGTCGTTTTACCACATATCCTGCCCGCAGCAACTATCAAATCATAGTTAGCGATATAGAAATGGCTGGTATTGGCGCAATATTAAAAATGTTAGAAGAACGCAAACAAAAACTTGCAGCAGAAGGGCTTTTTGATGCATCTAAAAAGAAATCTTTACCTAGGTTCCCAGAAACCATAGGCGTTGTTACAAGTCCTACGGGTGCCGCTTTTCAAGATATACAAAACCGGTTGCGTGAAAGATTCCCCGTAAAAATTCTTTTGTATCCTGCAACTGTACAAGGTGCGACTGCCGCCAAAGAAGTTGCTGCAGGCATTGAATATTTTAATCGGGAAAAAAATGTTGACGTTATTATTGTTGCGCGTGGCGGTGGTGCCCTAGAAGACTTATTGCCGTTTTCAGAGGAAATAGTTGTTCGTGCTGCTGCAGCAAGTAAAATACCGTTGATTTCGGGGGTGGGTCATGAACCTGATTGGATGCTTATAGATTTTGCGGCAGATGTACGTGCGCCAACACCTACCGGAGCAGCAGAAATGGTGGTGCCAACAAAATTATCTTTGGTTCAAGAATTAGAAAACTTACATCATCGCTTGTCTAGCTCTTTTACAACACGTCTTGGAAATGCAAAAAGTCGGTTAGATTCGGTAGCTATAAAAAATCCTAAACAGTTTGTAATGGAACAAGCACAACGAATAGATGATTTAACTAGAACTTTGAACATAATAATTACGGGAAAAATGGAAGCAGCGAAGCAAAAGATGAATCTTTTTGATAATTTTAAAAATACTTTTAAAACGAAATTGTCGATATTAAATCAATCTATGATCCACTTGGATCAAATGTTAAATTCACTTAGTTATAAAAACGTTTTGCAAAGAGGTTATGCAATTGTACGAGATCGTGACAATAAAATAATCAGCAAAAAAGCAGAAAACAAAGTACCAGAAACTATAGAATTTGCCGATGGCATATTAAGACTTAATTAAAGTTTTTGCTGTCGCTATTGCTTCTTGGGTTATTTCGGCCCCACTTATTATTCGTGCGATTTCATTTAATCGGTCTTGCCCTAATATTTCTGATACAGTTGTTACAGTTCTTTCTGCGTCTGAAATTTTTTCTATTTTAAAGTGCTTGTCCGCAAACCCCGCTACTTGCGCGGAATGTGTTATTACAATTGTTTGTGAGTTTTTTGATAAATTATTTAGACGTAAGCCTACCGCACTTGCTGTGGAACCGCTTATTCCAGTGTCAACTTCATCGAATATAAAGGTGTGCCAAGATTGTTTGTTAGATAATACCACGCGTAACGCCAGCATTAAACGCGCAAGTTCGCCACCAGATGCGGCTTTGTTTAACGGTGCAAACGGCATTCCTGGATTTGTTTTTATCATGAACAAAACGTTGTCCTTACCTGTGCCAGAGGGCAAAGTTTCTGTTATTTCTACTAAGAAATCGGCCTGACCCAACTTTAAATCTGGTAATTCCGATAAAATTTTATTTCGCAATTCATCGGATATTTGTTTCCTAGCAATAGATAATTGATTTGAATATTCTTGGAAGATTTTTTCTTTTTCTTCTACATCTGCTTTTGTTTTCTTTAATTCAGCATCGGAGTTATCAATTGTATTTAGTTGATATAGCATATCTTCCAATTTTTTTGGCAATTCATCCGCTGTAACTCTGTGTTTGCGTGCCATGGCACGAATTGTAAACAAGCGTTCTTCTAATGCGTCCAGATCTTCTATGTCTATATCGTCGTTTGGTTTTAATTTGTCTGTTATGTCTGATATTGACTGACCTATATCATAAAGAGTATCTATTTGTTCTTGATATGGATTAGGCTCGGTTTTTATTCGTTGTAGTATATGTGCAGCAGAAAAAAGTTTTGCATCTAAATTTTCACCGTTTTCTGTTAATACATTTATCGCCTCTTTTAAAATGGCAGAGTCTTTTTCTGCGTTCATCAGTATAGTACGACGATTGGTTAAGTATTCTTCTTCGCCAATTTTTACATTTAACTTTTGTAATTCTGATATATTATGTTGCAAAAAATCGCGTTCAGATTCTGATTTTTTCAACAATTCTTGTAAATCTTTTAAATGTTTTTCTGATAAATGATATTCTGTGTAAGCATTTTTTACTTTATTTAATAATTCAGAATATTTTTTATCATAAGAAAGTGCGAACTGATCCAACGCATTCCTATGTGTTTGCGGATTTAATAAAGCATGATTTGCGAATTGGCCATGTATTTCAACTAATTCGTCACCAACCTGTTTTAAAAGTTTTATTGACACAGGAACGTCGTTTATCCATGCACGACTTTTCCCATCTTCAGCAAGTGTTCTTCGTATTATTATTTGACCGTCTGCGTCTATTCCATTGTCGTTAAGTATGGCGTGTAAATTGTCACCTATTGTATCAAATTCTGCTGTAATAGTCGCTTGACTGCAACCATGTCTGATTAAAGATGTGTCTGATCGGGCACCAAGTGCCAGAGCCAAAGCGTCTAATAAAATACTTTTTCCAGCGCCCGTTTCACCGGTTAAAATATTTAGCCCCGCACTGAACTCTATATTCAGTTTTTCTATTAATACTATATTAGAAATATAAAGATTTGTTAGCATGTGCGAATTATAACTGGATTTTTTTTGTTTTTTCAAGTTTTTTTACGCAAGACTTATCTATTGTTAAATTTTTTGTAGATTAAAATCGTGTAACCACAATATATAGCCACTTATCGTGTATTCGGGATATAAATTACGAAAAAGCTCTTTATATTCGTTTATTTGATTAAAATAAAGATCTATATATTCATTTTTTTCTGTGTCTGTTTTGTAATCAATAATGTCTATATGTTTTTTTTTATGATCTATTTTTAATCTATCTATTCGTCTGCTTACGAATTTACCGTTTAAAAAACCTGCAATTGGGACCTCTGTTTTTGTATCGTCTGAAAAAAAACTGTATAGTTCGGGGTGTTTTTTTATTTCTTTTATTATTTCAGGATCTCCTACTTCTTTGTTATCGGTTATCAAAATGTTTTGCATTTTTATATGCTTGTCAACGCCAAGCTTTTTTGCAAAATTTTTCTTTTCGTATTCGGCATAAATGTTTTGCAAATTATTCATTGTTTGTGATCCTTATTTTTTCTGTACTTACATCTGCCCCAGGCATATAAGATAGTACGTTCCACAATTTCGAAAACCATGATATTTCGGGGGCGTTTTTATATGTTGAATGACCGTATATATATAATCTATCGCGCGCGCGCGTCATGGCGACATATAATAATCTATAATATTCTGCAATTCTTGCTTTTTCTGTTATTGATTCAATATATTTTTTTGGTTCACAAATTTCTCCATTAGGAGCAGACCATATCCAAGAAGGTGGTAGATTTTCTCCACGTTTTTTTAAATGAGTTGGCAATTTTTCTAGGGGCAAATTTAGTATTTGTTCTTGTCGAGGCGTTTTTACTGTATCTATTAAAAAAATTACCGGAGCTTCTAAACCTTTACTGCCATGTATCGTAGCTATTCTTACACCAGAAGATGCGTCCATGTCTCGTTTTATTTGGCTGCCACCGGTAATAAACCATTTTAAAAAATGTTTTAGTGTTCCGGTTTGTGTTCTTTCATAGGATAAACATATTGTCATAAATTCTTCTAAAGGATCTATTATTTGATTACCGAGGGCGGCTATCATACTATCTCGAACACGGAATTCGTTTAAGACATAAGAAAAGAAAGAATAAGGCCCGGCAATTTTGGACAGCTCTATAAATTTTGATAATGTATTATATATATTTTGTTCTTTTTCTCGCAATACGTCAAAGACGGTTATACGCTCTGAAGTAACATTTTTAATTTTGCACAATTCAAAAATATCTGCTTCTTTCAATCTGAAAATTGGACTTTTTAATACACAACATAAACTATAGTCGTCAGTAGAATCTATGCAAAATCTTATCAAATATAACAGGTCTTTGATTGCGGGAAATTTGGGTAAAATAATTCTATCGCTACCGGCAACATCTATACTTCTTTTCTTTAATTCTTTTACCAATGGGGCTGCCATAGGGATTCTATTTTGCACAAGAACCATTATTTCATTAGCTTGATATTGTTTTGTGTCTATCAGTTTTTTTATTTCATCTGCTATAATAGATACATATTTTTCTACAGATACTTCATCTTCTTGTTTTGAAACAAGTCTGTTTATTTCTACTAAACCGCCCTTTTCTTGCCGGAATACTTTATGCGGATTGTTCAAAAAACCGGTTGTGTTTGCGACGTCTTTATTGTTAAAAAAGAAGTCGACTGTTTTTAAAATCGGTGCCAAAGAACGAAAACTTTGTTCTAATGGTATTTCGTGTATTGTACGTAAATTTTGTTGTATCTGTGTGGATATATCAAGTCGGCTATTCGTAAAAGCCTTAGGGTCTGCTCCTTGAAACCCGTATATTGATTGCTTCGTGTCTCCAACAACAAACAATGATTTTGGAAGGTCTTTTGTATCTCCGTCTGTAAAAAAATCTCCTGAAAGCATACGCAAAATGTCCCATTGGGCAGGACTGGTGTCTTGGGCTTCATCTACTAATATGTGCTTTAAATTCACATTTAGTTGTGACAAAACCCATCCCATGTTTTCCGGCGAAGAAAAAAGTTTTCTTGTATATAAAATAAGATCTTCAAAATCTAAAATATTTTTTGCTCTTTTTATTTCTTTGTATTTCTCCGCAAATGCGGCCGATAAATCAAAAAGTGCTATCGAGTCTTCTAGTATTCTTTGTGCGATATTATTTTGATTTAAAACATATACGCGATCTTGTTCTTCAATTAAATAATCCTTTTTTAGAATATTTTGTTTTTTTTCACCGTCTTGTTTTAAATATGCGTTTTTATATTTTTCAAAATCTATGCTATTATCAATAAATTGTTTTGTGTTGTTTAAGATATCTATTAAGTATTGAGCCGGTTTTTTTGCTGCTTTTATCTCGCTTTCTAATTTTTTTATAATATCTTCTAGTTTTTGTTTAGAAAAAAACGTTTCTACCGGAGTGTTTAGATTAAAAAAATATCTAATTGTATCAATAAAATATTCTCTATAACTAGAAATATTATCAACTTGAAAAAAGTATTTATATTGTTGACTAAGAATATCCAAAAGAGATTCTATATAAGTTTCTGAAATTTTATTTAATATATGAGAAAACGCGCTGTTCACTTGAATGTTGCTTGATGTGTTTACAAGTTTTGAAAAGGCTTCTTGTAATAATACACGTTGATTCACCTCAGAAACAAGAGACCAAGAAGGCGAAATCCCTGCTTCTAATGGAAATTTGCGTAGTATTTCTTCACAAAAACCATGAATTGTTTTTATTTTCAATGTTTCAGGCATATCTATGTACCTGAAAAAGATTTGCCTTGCGTGTTCTATATCAAAACTGGTGGGTGGGGTATTTACGGAAATTCCAGAAAGCAATTCTTTTAAATCTTCATCTGAAGCTATCGCCCATTCTCGTAAAGAAGCAAGTATTCTATTGCGCATTTCACCTGCCCCTGCATTTGTATATGTTAAACACAATATGCCAGATTCTTGTAATTCATTCGTTCGAAAAAGAATTCTTAATAATCTTTGTACCAGAACGCTTGTTTTTCCCGTACCCGCATTTGCCTGAACCCATACGTTTTCTGTAGGATTAGCTGCATTATCTTGTTCTGGAGATAAGTTATGTTTTTTACTCATATATGCTCTTGCTTTATTGCAGGGATTTTAGTATAAATTTCATAGAACTGCAAGCTATATAAAAAAGACCTTTTAAAAGTTGCAGGAAATTACAATATACCGCGGGGGGATTTTATGACATTTCTGATAATTATAAGTATTCTGTCTGTATTATTAATTTTATCTTTAATATCGCTGTTTTTTGTATCAAGAAGATCGCAAAAAGTTATGGAATCGTTGCTTGTTTTTATGACTAAGCCAGAACGTGCAAAATTATATGATGCAAGCAGGGTTTTGCAATCTTTTTTAGCTGATGAAGTAGCGAAAATAGAATCTTGCTTTCAGACAATTTGCAATACCCTAAACTCTCAAATATCAGCAGCAGAAAAACTGAAACAGGCGTTATCAGAACAAAATGACGGGTTAGTTGCACTGGCGGATGATGCGACAAAGAAAATGGCGATTATGTCACAGCGGCTTGAAAATACTGTTTCTGATTTAACCACTGTAGTTGGGTCAAATGGTTGGCAAGACGTAGGTGCAACCACCGATAGATTTAGTTCTACTATCAATGAGTTATTATCAAAAATTGATGCAACTTCTCGTGACATTACGGATAAAACATCTTCAATTCAAAATGATATAGATAGTTGGTTAGGAACCAGTGAAAAACTATCTGAAAATTTACAAAATGTTTTTAGTAGCAATGAAACACAAATGTCACAGATAAATTCAGAATATGAAAAAATGCAACAACGTCTTATAGAACTTGCAAAAAGTACTGCTGAAGGTTTTGACAATGTAAAGGTGGCTGCTACAGATTATGAAGCTTTAATGGCAAAAAATGATAAGTTGTTGAATGAACACTTATTAAAAATGGACGCGTTTAGCAAAGCTTCTAAAAAGCAATTAACGGCTCAAATGAATACGTTAACTAATACGGCTAATGTTGTAGGTGGTCAAGTTCGTTTGGCAGAATCATCTATAGAAAAGCAGACGCGCAAATTGACGGATGTTGTAGAAAGCCTTATGGGCTCTGCTACTGCAACGGAATCTTCAGTCAGAAATATATCTACCGAGCTTTCAAGCCTTACAAATAAATTTAACGGAGAAATAAAAGATTTTACTACAGGCGTGGTTTCTGAACTAAAAACGGTTTCTGGCGTGGCAAACACGACACTAGAGAATACAAGAAGTGCTGCCAATGCTTTCTCTGAGTCTGTAAAAGCTATGGCAACAGGGGTAAGAGAGACGTTAATTGAGATGAATACGGCACATACGCAATTGTCCGGTCAATCTGCTAATCTTATAAAAATGTCTGCAGAAACGACAGCACAATTACAACCATTATCGGAATTGATAGAAAAATATTATTCTGCTTTGCCGGATTTGTCAGAAACCTCTATCGCAACAGGTGAAAACCTAGAAAAGATTGTTGCATCACTGAATGAAAAATTGGCTTTGATGAAAAGCACTGTTTCAGAGTCAACTTCAACCATAGCGGATTCGGCTGTAAAGTTAGAAGATTTGGCAGATCAATCACGTCAGCAAATGATAGATCTTATGTCCGATTATGCCAAAGCGGTAAACACCATGCAAACACTGAACAAGCAAATGATGGTTGCCAGAGCTACTGCGCCTATGGATGCAATAAGTACTGCACCAAGCGCATCTTTTGGACGTGTTAGCAGTCAAGATTTTTTAAAACAAAGCGAACGTCTATTAGAAAAAATGCATGATCAATCTTTGGACCTTACTAAAGCTATAGGCGCTGAAATCCCAGATATTGTTTGGAAAAAATACCATAATGGCGATAAAACAATTTTTTCTAAATGGTTAGCAAAAATGTTATCCGCTGCAGAAAAGAAACAAATTCGTGATTTATTAAAAACGGATGCGGTATTTCGTTCACAAGCAACACAATTTGTACGCAGTTTTGATAAAATTCTGTCAGGGGCACAACAAACGGATAATTCAGATAAGATAACCGCTACATTGATAAAAACAGATTTAGGGCAGATATATGTAGCACTTAAAGGACATATTTGATAAAAAAGCTTTCTAAAAAGAAAGCTTTTTTATTTTGTTTTTATTTGTTTTGATAAGAATTTTAATAGTTTAGGGCTAATTATAGTTTCTGATGCACTACATTTAGTCAAGAAATTAATATCGATGCCAGCACGCAAAAAGTCTTCGGGATTACAGGTGTTCTTTTGTCTGACTAATTTATCATCTGGCATATTCGCGCGATTCTGTATGGTTTGTATGGTGTTTTCTGGCGGAATAAAATAAATAGTTTTAAAGTCATAATATCTACTTAATTTATTGGCTTTGAACCAATCTATCATTTGGCGTATGTATTTAGGCTGAATTACGTCGTATACTAAATTTTTGCTTAGATTATTATATATTTCAAATTCTGGGACCCCATACAGCCATTTGGGCTGACCTTGCACCCAAAATTCTTCATTTACCCATAATAATGTTGCTAGTTTTTCTGTGAAAAAATATTGCTCATCTCGAAAATAATAATCGCGACCGTCTTTTTCACCTTCCCGCATAGGTCTGGTAGTTGCGGATTTTAAACTATAAAATAAATTTGATGGCAAATAGTGCTTAATAAAATAACTTTTGCCACTACCAGAAATCCCCGTACAAAAAAGAATAATATTTTTCATATTAATAATCCTTTGTTGTTAAAATAAAAACCCGCAAATTAAGCGGGATTTATATATTAATCTTCTAAGAAACTACGTAATTTACGTGCACGAGTTGGGTGTTTTAGTTTGTTTAAAGCCTTTTGCTCGATCTGTCGTATACGTTCACGTGTAACGCCAATATATTCTCCGACTTCTTCTAACGTACTTGTTTTATTTGTACTCATACCGAAACGTTGACGTAATACAGTCTCTTCTTTAGGATCCAACTCTGACAAAATCTGAGTAACGATTTTCCTAAGATTTTTTTGGGCAGCCGAAACAAATGGATTCTTAGCTGTTTCGTCGGCAATAATTTCAATACGACTGCTATCATCTTCTGTCCCTACGGGGGCTTCTAATGAAATTGGTTTCAAATTTACCTTCATTGCTTTATGTATCTTATCAACAGGCAAATAAATTATCTTCGATAATTCTTCAGCTGTTGGTTGACGACCGTATTTATGCATAAATTGTCGTGTAGCACGTTGAATTTTATGGATATTGTCAATCATATGAACCGGTATTCGTATTGTACGAGCCTGATCTGCAATGCTACGAGAAATTCCTTGTTGAATCCAGTTCGTTGCATATGTAGAAAACTTATTACCTAAACGGTAATCAAACTTGTCTACCGCTTTCATTAAACCAATATTTCCGTCCTGAACCAGATCAGAAAAATCTAAACCAAGACCACGATTGCTGGATTTCTTTGCAAATTTTATAACTAAGCGCAAGTTCGCTTCTATCATTTCACGTTTTGCGCGTGCCGCTTCGGTTTGACCACGGCGAACCAATTCAACTACTTTTTTATATTCTGCGGTTGGCTGGCCTGTTTCTTGTGCAATCGCTGTAATGTCTTCTTGAATTTTCAAAATGTCTTTTTCATGCTTTTTTGCAAAAGAAGCCCACGCCGGATTTTTATGTTTCGCCAACTTTTTTACCCAATTTCTGTTTAATTCATTGCCGGCATATTCTGCTAAAAAGTCTTCGCGTTTAATCTTATTTGCTAAAGCAAGACGTAATAATTTACCCTCTAGCCCCATAAGCAATTGATCTCGCTTAGTTAATTGTTCAAGAATTTCTGCGATACGGTCATCGTTTAAACGAATTTTACTTACATGTTCAAACAATTCCAAGCGCATTTTTGTATATTTTTTTTCTAATGCTTCATCCGGTTTTGAGGAAATAAGTAAATTTTCCAGGCGTTTTGCCTGCAATTTTTGCATATTATTAAATATGCGTTTTATTTTGCCAAATAAATCCATAACCATCGGCATCAAAGCCTCTTCCATTACAGGAATAGGAACGCCCGAAGTTCCACGTGGAGTATCTTCTTTTTTTAATCCGTCTTCATCTTCTAAATCGTCGTCGTCATCATCCTCGTCTTCTGATACAGTACTTTCTTCAAGATCATCTAGATCATCATCGTCAAGCTCATCAACATGATCAACGCCCTTTGATTTCAAGGCTTCAGATAATGCAGCCAAAGATTTTTGTTCAGAGTCACTAGAATACATAACTTCTAGGTTTACTATATAGCGCAATCTAATTTCTTCATTCAAAAGCTGTTGATACCAATCCAACATAGCTTTTATTGTCATAGGACTTTCACAAAGTCCGTAAACCATAAGTCTTGATGCGGCTTCTATACGTTGAGCAATTGCAACCTCTCCGGCTGCAGTTAGTAGTTGTACTGTACCAATTTGCTTTAAATACGATTGTACAGAGTCTTGTACACCTAAGACCAAGTTGCCTGTTTGACTACGTTCAAGTTGCTTAGCATAATGCTCATAATCATCTTCATTAACATCGACCTGCTCTGCGTCTGCGTTTAATAAATTTCTGGTTTTATCACGTGGCTCGTCAGAGTCGTCGTCATAATACTTTTCTATGTCTTGAGAAAAGTTATCAGTTTCTAGAATTTCTAATCCTAAATCTTGTTGAAAAAAATCTAGTACTTCATCTTGTTCTTCTGCAGGGATTTCATCGGCTTCAGTAGCAGCATTAAAATCCATCTGTGACAAATAGCCCATTTCAACAGAAGACGTTGCAAGCTTTTGCAAGTTTTCTGGTAAAGATTCTATCAATAATTTTGTCGCTTCGTCTAATTTCTTAGCCATCAATAAAACCTTAAAATTTTATAGTATATTTTTATTTTTTTGCTTTAGCAACTGCATCATGTAAAGCAGATTCAGAAACCAAACCTAAAACTATAGGGCTTTGGATTTGAATTAAAGAATAAGATTTATGTGTTTTATTACGAACGGATGCAACTGTCGGATTTGTGCTGCGCATTAAACGTGCAACCTGCCCGTCAGACAATTCTGGATAATTCTTTAAAATCCATAAAATACCACCTAAACGATTTTGACGATGAAGTTTCGGTGTATAACCAACGCCTTTTTTATTTTGTGCCTTTTGTGCAACAACAATTTCTTCACGCAAAGTCAAACGCGCATTAGGATCTGCTTCGCATTTTTCAATATCTTCACGAGTCAGTTGTCCATTTAATATAGGATTTAACCCTTGGATTTTATATGTTTCTGCATCAGCAATATTTTTTACTTCTAATTCATGCAAACCACAGAAATCTGCGATTTGTTCAAATGTTAAGGCCGTATTTTCAATCAGCCAAAGCGCCGTGGATTTTGGCATATATGGATAGTTCATGAACATTCCTCTTGTTGCTGGGGGCAATATACACCAAATTTGCCCTAGATTCAAGACTTTTTTGTAAAAATCTGCGATTAGATGTACTAAACGCAGATTTGTTTCTTGTTATTCAAATTTTTTTAGGCTTTTTTTACCAATTTACCGCCATCTTTTGTATCGACTATTGTCCACCCTGCTTCATCTATTTTTGTACGCAGTTCATCTGCCAAAGCCCAATTTTTGTCGCTTTTTGCTTTTGCACGCAAATCTGCCATTTCTTGTACCTCTGCGGGTGCGATTTCTGTTTCTATTACAACTAGTTTGTGTGCACGATCTATAAATTGTAAACCTAGCAATCGGTCAATAAACTCAAACAATTTTATTTTCGTTGCCACGTTCACATCAGTAGATTTCAATAATTCTTGAATATAAACCAACGCTTCCGCAGTTTTCATATTGTCTGAAACGGCCCCAAGAATTTTGTCGTGCCATCTATCAAAAGCTTCTTCATCTATTGTGTCTGTGGTATTATCTTGCAACAAAACAGCTACTTTTTTTATGATGTTTTTATATCCTGTCGCTGCTGCATCTAAGCCTTCAAAAGAAAAATCCATTGGTTGTCTATAATGCCCCATAAGCAACATATATCTGAATGCCATAGGATCATATCCGCGATCAATCAGGTCTTGAACGGTTAAAAAATCCCCGGAAGATTTTGACATTTTTCCATCTTTTGACAGCAACCATTCATAATGAACCCAATAGTTCACCCATGGTTTACCAACGATTGGTTCACTTTGAGCGATTTCATCGCTATGGTGAACTTTTATATGTTCTTGCCCTCCAACATGAATATCAAAATGTGGTCCTAATAATTTCATGCTCATCGCACTACATTCTATATGCCAACCCGGGAAGCCAATTCCCCATGGGCTTTCCCATTCCATTGCTCTTTTTTTGTCTTTTGGAGAAAACTTCCAAAGTGCAAAATCCGTTGGGTTACGCTTGCCGCTATCGTCAATACGAGCTCCTCCGCGTAATTCGTTTAAATTTTGCCCACCAAGCGCACCATAATCAGGAAATTTGCTTGTGTCGTAATAAATACCGTCTTCTGGGATTTCGTATGTAAATCCCAGTGATTCTAATTTTTGCACTTGCTCTATTTGTTCTTTTATATAATCTGTTGCACGCGGCATCGCGGTTGGTCTGATTATATTCAATGAATCTATATCACGTAAAAATGAATTTATATATTTTTGAGCAATATCCCATACCGACATTTTTTCACGCTTGGCACCTTTTTCCATTTTATCTTCGCCGGTATCTTCATCACTTGTAAGGTGACCGACATCTGTTATGTTCATAACATGACGTACTTCATAGCCATTTTCTATAAACATTCTTTTTAATATATCACTATTTACAAAGCTGCGCATGTTTCCGATATGCTGATCCCAATAAACTGTAGGACCGCAGCTATAGAAACCAACTTTTCCCTCTACTAGTGGTTTAAATTCTTCGATTCTTCTAGACATTGTATTAAAAAGTTTTACGGTCATAGTTTTCCTCTTCAATGTAATTTTGTTTTTGGTTGATTTTTATGGAATTTTGTAAATCAAGCCACGTACGGCTAAAAAATATTTTTAGTGACAACAGCAACAACAACAAATATTAAAATTATATAAAACCATATTAAATATTATATTTAAAAAAGCCCGCTGTGTCAAACATATAAAAACTACATTTGGGGATAACTGGCGGAGCGTATAGGACTCGAACCTATGGACCGCTATAACACGGTCACGGATTAGCAATCCGCTGCATTACCACTCTGCCAACGCTCCGCTGTGGTTGCGTCTGTCATTATATAAAAACAGTTTCATAAATGCAAGCCTGAAAATAATAAAAAAATCCCCCGTTTTCGGGGATTTTTACTTTTTTCAATGTTCTTCTGTTTTATGCTCTGGCTGATATATTTCTACATCACGCGTCATAGCTATAAACTTTTCTGCACGATGCTGCGCCATTTCTTCGGCTGGTAATTTCTGTAAATCTTCTATTTGATTTGCAACAGCGCTTGCAAGCAATTCCATCGTTGTTTGCCAATCTGTATGTGCTCCACCTGCTGGTTCATCAATAATCTGATCTACTATGTTAAAATTAGCCATGTCTTTCGCTGTAAGTTTCATTGCCGATGCGGCGACGGCCTTGTATTTATTATCTTTCCATAAAATACTTGCACAAGATTCTGGGGCAATAACTGAATAAATAGCATTTTCTAACATTAAAACTCTATCACCCGTACCGACCGCAATAGCCCCTCCGCTGCCTCCTTCTCCGACATTTACTGCAACATAAGGTGTTTTTATATCTAACCCAGTCGCAATTGTTGCGGCAATGGCTTGTGATTGCCCCCTTTCTTCTGCAGCACTACCCGCAAAAGCACCTGCCGTATCAAATAATGATATCAAAGGTAATTTAAATTTTTCTGCTAATCGCATTAGCCTTTGGGCTTTACGATATCCCTCTGGATTTGGCATACCAAATCGATGAAATTGACGCGTTTCTATTGTTCGACCTTTTTCTTGGCCTATGATTACGGCTGGTATACCACGCCAAAAACCGATTCCGCCACACATAGCAGGGTCTTCACCGTATACTCTATCCCCGGCTAGGTACGTCCAGTCATCAACAATACCGTTTACGTAATCTAAGAAATGTGGTCTATTTTCATTACGTGCCAAAAGCACTTTGTCATATGCTTCATTTTCTCCCATTCCACGAACTTTTTTGCTATCTGAAACAGGTGTAGAAACATTTATACTTTTAGGTTCTTTTTTTCGTTTGGTTAGAACTGCTAGTATTTTTTCTAATTTATCCTTTAGCTCATTTCTTGGCACTACTAGATCTACCATTCCGTGTTCATATAAATAATCTGCAGTTTGAAAATTAGAAGGTAATTTTTCTCGTATATTTTGTTCAATTACTCTCCTGCCTGCAAAACCAATTCTAGCGCCCTTTTCTGCTATATGAATATCCCCAAGCATAGCAAACGAAGCCGTTACACCTCCAAAAGTAGGATCTGTAAGCAATACGATATAGGGAATGCCATTTGCGTGCAACTTATTTACAGCAACGGTTGTTCTTGCCATCTGCATAAGAGATAATATATTTTCTTGCATACGTGCGCCCCCGCTGCACGTAACCATTATAAAAGGTTGTTTTAAATCTATGGCATGTTCCATGCTGGATACAATACCGTCACCAGCAGCGCGCCCCATAGATCCTAGCATAAAATCACCATTTAAGACGCAAATTGTTGCCGGTATTCCGCCTATTACACCGTCTGCAGTTGTAATAGCGTCTTTATAACCGGTTTCAGATCTAGCCTCTGCCAAACGATCTTTATAAGAAATTCGGTCAACAAAATTTAACGGATCATCAGAAACTGTCGGCAATTTGATTTTTGTCCATTCATTATTATCAAACAACAAATCAAATCGTTGCTTTGGAGTCATTATAAAAGCACGCCCGCATCTAGGACAAATATAATGGTTTGCTTTATAATCTTTATAATAAACAAGTCGACCACATGCTTCGCATTTTATCCACATTAAACGTCTAATTCTTTCGTAACGTTCGCGATTACGATTTTTAATTCCCGATTTTTTCCCAAATAACATTTCTTACTCGTTCATTTGTTTTGTTAATTCACGACTTGGCTTGAATAATATTGTTGTACTTGCATCCAGATGCATAGGCTGACCTGTACAAGGGTTATAACCAAGTTTTGTTGCCCTTGGACGTGGTTGAAAAGTACCAAATCCTCTTACTTCTATTCTATTTCCTGCAGCAACAGATTCTATCATCTGATCTGAAATACAATCTAATATCGATGCCGCATCTGATGTATGCATATGCTTAAATTGTACTTGTATTGATCGAACTATATCAGAACGTTTCATATATTTTTCCCTTTTTTATTTTACGTATATTATTTATATCTTTAAGCTTTTTATCAAGAACAAAGTTTTTACCGATAAGAATGCATACCTGTTAATAAAACCTGCATATAAATAATATAATAAAAAATATGATATGTATAAAGGAGTAAAAAATGTGTGAATGTTGCAATAATATGAATTTTCAAGAAGCAAAAAAACAAATACCTCTAATAGGTGATCCTGCACCCGAATTTATAGCAAACACAACTAACGGGAAGGTTTCTTTCCCTTCTGATTATTCTGGGAAATGGGTAATACTTTTCTCGCACCCAGCAGATTTTACACCAGTATGTACAACCGAATTCATAACGTTTCAAAAGATGTTAGCAGAATTTAGCGACATGAACACAGAAATAATAGGCTTGTCGATCGGGACACTAACCGGTCATCTTGCGTGGATTGAAGCAATAAAAAACATAGAATATGATGAGCAAAAGAATATAGAAATAACATTCCCTATAATAGATGATATGAATATGGAAATAGCGAAAAAATACGGCATGATACATAATAATGAGTCTGACGGGAAAACTGTCAGAGCTGTATTTATAATAGATCCACAAGGAATAATACGAACCATACTTTATTATCCTTTAACGACAGGAAGAAATTTTGATGAAATAAAACGTACAATAATAGCTCTGCAGACTACAGATAATTTTCATGTTTCAACCCCCGCTAATTGGCAAGCGGGACAACCTGTTGTTGTGCCTGCCCCCAGCACAACCGAAACAATGAATCAAAGAATTAAAAATATTGATAAAGACCTTGATGTAAAGGCGTGGTTTTTAACATTTAAATCATTGGATTCAAAAGATATTTTTAATAAAATAAAAAAAACAGATAAAAAGACCAAATAAAAAGAACGGCGATATCTCGCCGTTCTTTTTTATTAAAACACTAACGGGAAATCATGAATATCCAAAGTAATCCCGTCACGATCTGGATCCCATTGGAATTGCTCCATTTTTACTTTTTTATCTTTATCAAATTTTATACCTTCGGATTTTAATTGCTTGTACTGTTCATCAAAAAAACCAGAACATAAACTTCCGTCTTTAAAAACAACACGATGCCAAGGCAAATGCCAACTATTTTTATTGTTTGAAGCAAAACCAACAAAACGTGCCATACGTGGGCGACCAATCATATTTGCAATTTGACCAAATGTCGCAACGCGACCTGCTGGTATTTTTGCCACTATATCATAAACTTGCTCGTTAAAGGATTTCATAAATTTTATATGTTTTATAAATCTGGCGGAGACGAAGGGATTTGAACCCTTGATACAGTTGCCTGTATACACGATTTCGAGTCGCGCGCATTCAACCACTCTGCCACGTCTCCAGAGAACGTTATTATACAAGACAGAACATGTTTTGCAAGTATATAAAAAGAAATTTATACGTCAAAATTATACGCTTTTACAGATTTTACAATTGCATCTACTAATTTGTTTTGATGTGACGCACTGGTTAATAATTTTTCTTCCGTTGCATTAGATAAATGCCCCAGCTCCAAAAGCGCGCCCGGAACGGTTGACCGTAAAACCGCAAATGGTGCGTGTCTTACATCTGGCCCTGGTTGTTGCGTGATTTTCATAGATTTAAATTGTTTTGCACAACCTGTTGCATATTCTACAGACATTTCTGCAACTGCATGTTGTTGTAAGGCAGATAAAGCAATACGAATGTCTTTCGAGAATTGTTCAAATCCACTGACATCTATCTTATCCGCCGCATTTTCTGCCTCAGCAAGTTTTTGAGCCTCTTCATCAGATGCTTTTTCAGATAGTGTATATATTGAAAAACCTTTCATAGATCTGCTAGGGTTTGCATTCGCATGTAAAGATAAAAATAGATCAGCATGTTTCTTTTCCCCGATTGAAGCCCGTTGTCCTAACTTTAAATACGTGTCGTTACTACGTGTTAAATATGTTTGAAATCCTGACGCATCTAATTTTGATTTTAATTTTTTAGCAACTGATAAAACAACATTTTTTTCTTGGGTTCCGCCTTTACCAATACACCCAGGATCCTTACCACCATGACCTGCATCTATTACAATAATGTATTTCTTCGTCGGTAAATCTTTTTTAGAAAGATTTTTTTCATCAGAAACTGCTGTTCTAGATTGTCCAGCTACAAAATCCAAAACCAATCTATAATCATTATCACCATTTGGGGATAATACCATTATCTGATCTTTTGAAATTGTATTTATAGGTTTAGTCAAATTAGCTATTACTTGAACTTTATCACCAACTTGTGTTTGCTTTATAGAACTAACCAATGTTCCATCAGCTAATTTTGGTATCAAACCAGAATTTACCGTAGAATTAGACAATGTTATTATTAATTGATTTGTTGGATAAGACAAAGAATAACTTGGTCGTTGTGCAGTTTCTATTACCAATCTTGTTTTGTTTCCAGGTTGAATTCCTGTTCTAATGCTGCGTAAAGAATTTGGTGCTGCAAAGGCAATTTTAGGTAAAAAAGCTATAATTGCAGTACTTACGCCTGTTATTTTTAAAACGGTTCTTCTTGATAATTTCATTTCATATAATTATATCAAATTTTTAACAAACGTTCAAGTCGTAACAGGACATATATTCCTTTTGACTTGCTAAGAAGAAAATTTATTTTATAATCACAAAAAAGGCGTATAATGAAAAACGAAATTCTTATATCAACAATTATCCCCATGTATAATGCAGAAAAATTTATATCAAAATGCTTAGAACATTTAATTCATCAAACATATAAAAATTTAGAAATAATAATTGTAGACGATGGCAGTACAGATAACTCTGTATTAAAATGTGAAAATTATGCAAAAAAAGATTCCCGTATAAAAATAATAAAACAAAACAATGCGGGTCCTGCTGCTGCATCAAATGCGGGTCTAAAAATAGCTAAAGGTGAATATGTTCATTTTCATGATCATGACGATTTTGTAAATTTAGATTATTTTGAAAAAATGGCTGCAGCGGCAAATTTAACAGGTGCAGATATATTATGTGGCGAAGTTAACCAACCTGAATATAATTTTCCTACTTTTAATGCTATTGAGATATGTACATCTATGAAGGATAAAATCTTAAAGACAAAAGCAAATAAATTTAACCCTGCATGGAGGTATGTATATAAAAAATCATTTTTAAATGAGAATAACTTAATATTTAATTCTAAATTATTTGGCGCCCAAGATTTATTTTTTACAAAAACAGCCGTTGTTTTGGCAGAAACAATCGCAACTGTTCCTGCTGCAGTTTATAATGTTGTAAACACAGAAACTGCTTTAGGCAAATCAAAAGAATTGATAAAGCAACGAAATAATCAGAAAGATATTTATAATGCAGAAAACAGTTTGCGCGACATTTTTGTTAAATATAACGCATTGGAATTTATGGAAATGGAAGACCAGCCTATTTTAATAGAAACGTTAAAAATATTTAACTTTCCTATAATAAAAAAATCGATATTTAAAAATAAAATCAGATATTATTTATTCGGGATAAACATCGGAACAAAACATATTATAAAAAATGAATAATAAAAGCGCCATTATGGCGCTTTTATTATTTTTATTTTGTTGCTTTGTTACTTACTAATGCAATTTGCAAATAATTGCGCGATCAAAGACGTTTCTTGAGAAGTCATAGATGCAACTGGTATTAAAAAGCATCTTGCACTATCACGAATAATAAATACTTTTGTTCCACGCTTATATGCAGTTTGCATGTTATCCATCTGCGCACTAGTTAAAAAAGCATTCTGTGTAGTTGCAGGATTAGATAAACCCGCCTGAATCACTTGATAGGCCGTATTATAATCATTTAATTCAGACATTGATTGAACCTCCATATAAATACTCCAATTTTCATAAGGATTTTCAACTGTCTGTGTCGTAGTAGGGAATGCTACCCCTGTTGCTAATGCGGCAACCGTCTGTAGAGTTGTTGGTTGTGAAGAACTAGACGAAGTATGAGATACTGTATTTAATTGTAAATCATCACCACAGGCAAGATTCATTCTGTTAGTATAACTAGCCAAAACCGCATCAACTGCTGCCTGCCAATCTTCTCCTTTCTGATTCATATCTAAATTTATAATTTTTTCGGCCCAACCCCAAATATTTGCACCGACATTTCCAGCATTTGCAAACCGAGTAACCATTTCTGCAGATCCACCAGGGACACCTGCCCCACATGCATCTGTAAGTTGAGTTGTAAGCATGCTTGTAGTTTCGTTTCCATAAGCAAGTGCAACTGAATAACAGGCCATTGCAGCTTCTAACTCTTGCCTACGTTGCAAACAAAGATCCGAATGCGATTTTGATAATTGATCTGCCATATTAGCCATTGATAAATATGACATAACTTCTTGTTGAACATATGGCGGGCATAATCTTGCGGCAGTATTTAGTCCACCAGAACTTGATATGGTATTCGTATTATATTGTGGCAATAATATAGATGTGTCTTTCTGCAAACATAATAAAGCATAATTATATAACTCGCTTTCGGTCGCATATTGACAACGACTTGACCGCTGTCCAGGTACGATAGTAACATCACCGCAATAATCTGCCAAACAATTATAAATCTTTTCACGACATGCAGAATCTACATCTGGTTGAGTTACCATATAATAAGTATTTCTTTGATTAGTCTTATAGGCATTTGCTAGCCCCTGATTACCCCGAGTCCCTGTCGTAGTAGTTGTTGTCGTTATTGCAACCCCACGCGAAACATCTGATGCACTTACGGTTCCTGCAGATACAGCAAACGCATCTGATGTACAAAGAAACAATGAAACTAATCCATATGTAAAGAATGTTTTTTTCATAAAATCCCTCTCGTTAAAGAAATTTTAACATATTGTAAAAAAAAAGGCAACGGTTCATTTAACGTAAAATCTATAAAAATATTGATTTAAAAATATGAATTGATATTATGAAATAAAATGATGCTGTTAAACGAAATTTTCAAACAAATAGCTGACGACATTGCTGCCGTAAGGGGGTTCCTTTAACCCAGAAAAATTAATTGCGGAGATAAACATCCTTACTGAACAAACAAACAATCCTGATTTATGGTCTAACCCAGAAAACGCAAAAGTTTTATTGCAAAAAAAAGCTGGTCTAGAAAAATCTTTAGATGAAATAAAAGAAATTGAATCGGAATACAAAAATTTATACGAATTATATGAATTAGCACCAGAAGATCCAGATGTTATAAAAGCAATAGAAAGCCTGCAAGATAAAGTAGCAAAAGCAAAATTCATAACCTTATTTAATGAACCTGCAGATAAAAATGGCGCATTCTTGTTTATTCAAGCGGGTGCTGGGGGGACAGAAGCGCAAGATTGGGCTCAAATGTTAGCACGAATGTACTCGAGATGGGCCGAGCGCCACAATTTTTCTTGTGAAGTAATTGAAGAACATGAAGGTGATACCGCTGGAATAAAGAATATAACTTATAGAATTTCGGGGGATCGTGCATACGGATGGTTAAAAAACGAGATTGGGGTTCACAGATTAGTTCGAATTTCTCCTTTTAATGCTAACGGCAAGCGTCAAACTAGTTTTGCATCCGTTGACGTTTGGCCAGATATAGACGATACCATAGAAATAGAAATAAATGAAAAAGATCTGCGCATAGACACTTATCGTTCATCAGGTGCAGGCGGTCAGCACGTAAATAAAACGGATAGCGCAGTACGCATAACACATATACCAACAAATACCGTCGTTACGTGCCAGAATGAGCGCAGTCAAATTCAAAACAAAGAAATGGCTATGAAAATGTTACGTAGTAAATTATATGAATTAGAACTACAAAAACGCGCGGAAGAAGAAAACGCGGCTCTTGCCGCACAAAAGAAAATCGAATGGGGCAGCCAAATTCGTAATTATGTTCTATATCCATACCAACTTGTAAAAGATGTTCGTACAGGCGTCGAAAAAACAGATGCTAATGCCGTACTTGACGGTGATTTAGATGATTTTATGTTGGCTTTATTAGGAAGAAACAAATAAATAGAACCGCTTAAATCTTGCAATTATCATATAAATAATTATAATAAAAAAGCTTTGCACCCATGGCCTAACTGGATATGGCGTGTCCCTCCGAAGGACAAGGTTGCAGGTTCGAATCCTGCTGGGTGCGCCAATATGCTTGCTTTTATATTTAAATTATGATATAATATTAAAATAAACGAACCGCATTTATTGCGGTTTTTTTGTTTTAACAAATTATTAAAAAATCGGAGTAATTTTATGTCATCACGTCAAATTCAAATTCGTCGTGGCACATCTGAACAACACGAGAATTTTACAGGTGCTCTTGGTGAAGTCACTATGGACACAACAAACAAAACTTTACGAATACATGACGGGGAAACCGCTGGTGGTGTAGCCTTGGCAAAGCAAGAAGACCTTGATACTGCAGACTATGTAATAGAATACCAAACACCAACCGCAGAAAATGATTATACATGGTACAGAAAATATAAAAGCGGTTGGGTTGAACAAGGCGGAACTTGGTATGAATGGGAACCTTTAAATGCGACTAAGGGAAAGACAATAACAAAAACGTTGCCCATTACAATGGCAGGTACGGACTATACTGCCCAGATTTCATTAAATAGTATAGGTGGTTCTTATGCCGGAATTTCTTTTGCAATTGTTAGAGACACAACAAGTGTAAATTTAGCGATATGGAATTTTCAAAGTAGCGGGAACTACACGTCTTCTGGTTATATAACATGGTTTGTTTCTGGGGTATCTGCGGAATAAAAAAAGAGCCTCAAAAAATAGAGGCTCTTTCAAGCTAAGAAAGTTTTATCTTTATCCATAATATCGTTATAACTTTAATATCTTTTCCGGATACGTTTTCTCTATCTATAGAAAAAATATTATGAAAAAGGCTTTTTATTAAATTTCTACCATTAATTGCATTATAAACATTTTTCTTTTGACCTATCTTTATCTTTTTTAGTGCTTTTGTATAAAGCTTTTTATCGTTTTTAGTAAATTTACCGTTTAATAGACCTTTTATACTTGCAAAAGCTACATTTATTCTTTTTGTTTCTAAATGTTGCGATTTAATGAAAGAGTCTACTTTATCAACATCAAAAATGAATTTATCTTTACACATTTCCCATATACGTTTACCTAAATCGGTTCTTATTATTACACTACTTATACCTTTTTTGTCTTCATTAGAGTCAATATAATTATCTCCTAAAGCGATATCTGCATTTCTATTTAATTTATTTAAACAATACAAACATTTTTCTGGTACAAAATAATCTTTAATTCTCATTCTTTCAGTTCTATCTAAAAATTCGCAAGCCCCATCAGAATATTCTAATTTTACATTCCCCGGCCATCCACTAATTTCTTTGGATCTAAAAAAAAGTTTTTTTAGTTTTTTACCTTTAGAAACTTTGTGTTGTTTAAAATATTCGCACACCCCATAATTCATAGTCTTGTCACAAAAAAGACCGATAAATAAATAATTATCTTTATTCAAATTTAAAAAATTTATCACCTTTAAAAAAGACGTTATTATACATCCTGTTCCTATTATTATAACTCTTTGCTTCGGATTTTCTTTTATATATTTTACTGCATCACAATGAGAAACGGTTAAATATCTAGATTTTTGAGAATTTAATAAATCAGAATTTATATCGATCTTTTTCGTTTTTAACTGCGTTTCATATTCATAACCGTCAACCACAAAAGCACAATCATATTCTTTGTTTGAAAGTAATGTTTTTATTAAAGTTGTTGCGACCCCTCCACTAGTAGAATTATTTAAAATTAAATTGTCTTTAGACTGAGCTTTATAAATAGACAAATAATTTCCTAATATAAAATCTTCGATATCTTTTGAAAAATCATATTCTTTCAATTCTGAAAAAGAGCAAATTTGATAACATATTCCACATTTAACGCATTTTCTTTTATCTATAAAAGGCAAATAATCATTCTTTATTTTTTTTATTGAAATACATTTTAATGGGCAAACTGCATTACATATGCCACATTGAATACATAAATTATTTTTTCTAACTTTTTCTATATTCATAATATTAAATAAACTCCCACATTTTATCGAAACAGTTTTTTTTCTGTATTTTTTTTACATTTTCTTTTATTATATTGGACTCTTTTTTTCTATTTTTTATTAAATATTTTATTGAATTTAAAAAATCTTTTTGTGAAATTTCTATTCGTCCATCATACAACATACTTTGTTGATTTACAGATTCTAATAATTCTTTATATTTTATTGCCCAACCAATAACCACAGCAGGTATACCATGCTTGTAAGCATGTACTATAGAATGAAACCTAGAAGATATAATAAAATCAAATTTAAGCAACAAATTATCAAAATCTATACAATTAAGATTATTCTCTATAAATACGACTTTTGGTTCATTTTCAAAAATATTTTTTATTTCTTTGCAAATACTAAAATCTGATAAATCATAATATGTTAAATAAACGTTATAATTATTTTTTAATAAAAAATTTATTGTTTGTTCGTATAACTTTAAAATTTCATTTTTATTTGTTCTTTCAAAAACTCTTATATTAGGAACAATCAGAACGCTGTGTTCTTTTATTACTATTTTTTGTGATGTCTGTTTTTTAGTAAGCCTGAAGTTTATAGATTTTGTACTTTGAATAACTATGTCATGAGACTTAAAAACATTTGAAAGTCCAAGGGCTTTCATACAGTTATAGCCATCTTGCTCTCGACAAAATATTGCCTCTGGATAACTTAAAATTCGTTTTAAATATTTTTTACTTAAATTGTATTTTTTCGGGAATTCTAAAGGTCCAAAAGACTGTGGCAATAATATAACTTTTTTATTATATTTTTTAGCCAATTCTATTGTCTGAGGAATATGATTTGCAGCTTTTGGATCCCATTGAGAAGATAAAGAATATCCAGAAATATCTATCACAACATCTGATTTGCGAATTGCTTTATATAATAACAAGTTCTTTTTTTTATTTAATCCTAAAACTTTATTCAATCCGTAAACAATCATATTATATGTATGAATTACTGGATTTAATATTTTTTTTCTTTCTTTATAAGAAAGAGGTATAAAAGAAATTCCTTTTACATCATGATCTACAAACTCAAATCCATGTACAACCTGCACTATTATATTGCAATCACTTTTTGCCTTTAGCTCAGAAATCAATGTATATAACATAGACTCCGCCCCCTTATTAGCGAAACCACCTCCTGTTATTAAATAATTTATCATAGTTAAACTCCGATTTACATTTATTTATTAAAACTTCATATGCTTTAAATGCCACCAAAATCCATGTCTATGTTGTTTTTTAATTTCTTTTTTTAATAACGAACATATAAAGGATTCATAAAATGGGGTTTTTCGTGCAAATTTCCACCATAAAAATCCGCCCCGTTGCACAAAATTTTTATCATTCCAAGGCTTTATAGAATTATATCCTGTATAATGTAATATTTTTATATCTTTTATGTCTATGTCATTAAATAACTGAGGAAAAATATTATAATTTTTATCTAACAACATCAATCTTTCTGAATTATTTTTAGTAAAATAGTTATATAATAAAAATTGATCGCAAAATCTCCCGCGCGGTAAATTACGACCAAATTCTAATATCGTACTTAAAGTATTTTCTTTTCTCCATTGTTTTAAATTTAACATTACGAAACCAGAGTTTGAAACATCGTCCCCCATTTCTTCATAACCACGTGGTGCCCCCATAGCAATTAAAAAATTTTCCATATCTATATTAAATGCATCTGATATATTACAATTTACAATCATATCTGTGTCTAAATATATTACCTTTTCAACTTTTTTAGGCAAAAATAGCGGTGCAAGTAAATAAAAGTAATGTGTTAAAGATACTTCTTTCCCCCACATGCCTATATTTTGACCTTCTAAAAGATATAATTTATCGGACACATCATAAAAATAAATTCTTACATTTAAGTCTTTAAAAAAGGTTTTTGTAATTTCAAATATATTGTTTCTATATTCGTCTGAAATAGGAGTAACTATATCAGCATATAAAAAATATATATTTACCGGCCTGCCTTCGGCATTTTCTATCACAGAAAGAGCTGTCACAACAGCATAAGGTAAAAAATTTGATGTAGCCCCAAATAACAATTCTATTGATTGTAAATCTTTTTTCATTTTATAACCTTATTCTTAAAAAAGCCGGAATAAAAAAATCTAAATTAGACCCGATTTGAATTCCTAATAATTGAATTCTCCAACCTTCAAACGAAGAAGAAGGGAAACGAATTGATATAAACATGCGCCTAATATTTGCTAAACAGAATCTAGATCTACGTTTTGTAGCCCCAATAAAATCGTCATTTAAAACACATTTAACAAAAATACTTAATGTTTTATTAAAATATTTATATTGAAATTTATCATAATTTTTTATGTTATTGAATAATTCACGTAGTTTATCAAAATATATATTTTTATATTGCCATTTTATCTTAGAAAAAAATCCATAATTTGCGTCTGCTGCATGTGCCCAAAATTCTTCTTTAAAAGCTTCCGCATAACCATACTTATTTAACAAATCAAAACATATTTTACATTGATCTGCCATTACCATAGTTTTTTCACCGAAATTATTTGTCGAAGAATTATTTGTTGCTTCTACTCGCCAATGAACTAAATATTCTTTTACAACACTTATACGTTTGGCTGTACACATAGTTTCTATTAAAAATGGAAAATCTTGATACGATGCAGATTTCGTTTCTATCAATTTAATGTTTTTTACAAAGTCGGATTTATATAAAGCGGCCCAAATACTAGCATGCATTGATACACACAAAGGATATTCAGACGCAGTAAAACATTTGTCTGGCCATGCTTCTATATTTTGCCTTGGATTATATTTATATTTTTTATTTTGTTTTTCTTTAGGCTTTGTAGAATCATAAACAAAGAAGCCACATTTAACTACATCTGAATCATCTTCTTTAGCTTTTTTGTATAGTTTTTCATACATATTAGGTTCAATCCAATCATCTGATTCTATGATACCTATATATTCACCACGTGCTATAGCAATTCCATGATTTACAGCCACACCATAACCACCATTTTCTTGATGTATGGCAACAATACGTTTATCATTTTTTGCATATTTATCAATAATTTCAGGACATCTGTCAGGAGATCCGTCATCAACAAGGATGATTTCTATATCATTCAAAGTTTGAGCTAATATAGAATCAATACATTGTTCTAAATATTTTTCAACTTTATAAATAGGCACAACTATTGATACTTTTGGGTTTTCTGTCATTATAAAACTCCTTATTCTTTTATATTTTTAAGGCCGGTATTTCTTTATTCCCTATATTTATTTTGCCAAATAAATATTTTTTCTTATAATTGCCCATTACTTGTGTTTTATAAATAGGATGAACTAAATCAAATACAGCTTTCCTAATCATTTTTGATACAGACTTAGGATAAATTATTCGTAATAATTTATTCCATGATTTATCATCAAAATAAATTTTATCTAGTATGTTTTCTGATATATATTTTGAATATTCTTTTTGAAATTGTTTTAAAAAAGCTTTTTGCTCTTCGCCATCTAAACGTTTAAAATTCCATAAATAATTACCAAGTTTAACGTGTGCGATTATTTTTTCTAAATTTTTATTTAATTTATTTCTATCTTTTAAATATTTCTCAATCTCATTCCATTCATCTGTGACGCAGAAAACCTTACCTTTAGATTTCACAGATGCGGTTTCATTATCACATCGATAATGTAAAAAAGCATCATTTAATAATACAACCGTTTTTGCAGAAACCCATACTTTAAAACTAAAACCAATATCTTGATAACTGGCGCCGGGGGATTCTAAAAATCTGATATCATTTTTGTTTAGAAATTCTCTATTATAAATAGAGCTCCAAATAGACGGCTGACAAAAAAATACAAATGTTTTTTCTCGTGGCGAAAAAGGGCGTTCAGAATAAATTTCTGGGAACAAATTTATCTTCTCATTTTTTTCTCCGTTATTAGTAGTATATGAAAAGAAATTTGCCTTAACAATATCCGCCTTATATTTTTCTGCCGTTGATATAAGCTTTTCATACATATTTGGTTCAATCCAATCATCTGATTCTACGATACCAATATACTTACCTGATGCAACGTCTAAGCCACGGTTCATAGACTTACCATATCCTTCATTTTCTTTATCAATAACGATAATACGTTTGTCTTTTGCAGCAAAATCTTTAATTATATTTAAACTATTATCTTTTGACCCATCGTTTATAACTATTATTTCTATATCTGACAATGTCTGATTTATAACAGATTCCAAGCATTGCGCTAAATACTTTTCTACATTATATACAGGTATTAAAATAGATAATATAGGCATTTTATTTTACCTCTTTAAATAAATCCATACTACGAGCTACGGCTTTATCCATATCGTAATATTTATAGTCTCCCAAACGTCCAAAGAAATGGACATTAGTCATTCTTTTTGTTTCCTTTATATACTTGTTATAAAGCGCTGTAGTATCTGAATTAGCTATTGGATAATATCTATCATTTTTACCGCGTTGAAAGTTTTCTGGATATTCATATGAAACAATAGTTTTATTAGATATATCATTCAAAAAATATTTGTATTCTCCGATACGAGTAAAATCATAATTACAAGGATAATTTACTACCGCAACATCTTGAAACTTTGAATAAGGGAAAGTTATAAACTCAAAGCGTTCACTACGATAAGGCAACTCGCCATATTTATAATCAAAAAATTCGTCTATACTTCCAGTCCAAAACAATCTGTCATACTTCATGTTTTTATTAAATGGAGTATTAAGTTTTACAGTAATGTTTTTATGCATTAGCATTTTCTTTATCATTGCTGTATAACCGCCAATTGGAATGCCTTGATACTTATCTTGGAAATACCTATCATCACGAGAAATATAAACAGGAACCCTACCAGATACTGATGGGTCTATTTCGTCAGGCGTTTGCCCCCACTGTTTCAAAGTGTATTCTAAAAAAACTTTTTCATAAATGTATTGCGCCAAGAACTGCAAATCTTTGTCATCTTTTTTACGCAATTCCAATATTGGAACCTTTACATTCAGCCCAAAATTATCAAGTAATTTTTGTTCTATCTTATCTGCCAAACTCTTTGGGAAAACAGCATGTAAAGTATTTAAATTAAATGGTATCGGGACTATTTGCCCATCAATTAAACCGCGCACTTTGTGTTGATAAGGATACCATTGACAAAACCTGCTTACAAAATCCCAAACTTCCTTATTTGATGTATGGAATATATGTGTTCCGTACTTATGTACACATATACCGTCTTGATAATAATCAAAAATATTTCCTGCTATATGATTTTTAGAATCAATAACTACAACCTTTTTACCTGCATCGGCTAACATTCTTGCCAAAGATGCCCCAGAAATTCCACATCCCACAATTAAATTATCAATTTTTCCCATGTCCAAAGTTCCTTTAAATTTATATGATGGGCGGAGTTCAAACAATCGGTTTTTAAGACAACCGATTCTGACAGTCTTACGATATGTCACATCCGCCCGAAAGAACAAAGAACTAAGCAGAAAAAATAAAAACCACCTAAACTAGGTGGTCGGGAAGTTAAGAAAATCATACACCATATGACCCTATGCGCTTTTGATACAACGTAAATCTTATGACGCACAGCTTCCCGACCCTTTTAAGCCGAGAAACACATATGGCACAGTGTATCGTATACACAATACCGTGGATTACGACACGTACTGTGCCGTGGTGTATTAAGGATTCTTACGTCCCCGAACTTTATTCCCACAAAGTTCATCCTTGATTTTATAGGAACAAAATCCATTTATCAAGATATAAATAAACTTGTTTTTATGTACATTTAATGTATAAAATCTTTCTTATAACAAATGGGAATAAAATGAAATTTTATATAATATCTTTAATGACACTACTTATGTCAGCATGTAATAGTGTATATGTTAAACCGAATTCCATCGACACAACACAAACTTTTTATGCGTCTCGTGGTGGTTATGGTATGCAAAGAAGTGTAAAAGAACACTTGGAAAAACGCGGAATAAAAGTGCTTGTCGGCAAGGCCACCGCCAGCAGAGATTTTATTGCTGATGATACAAATATAGAAATAGACTCATCTTCCATTCCAAAAAATACTCGTTATATTGTAAAGGTAAGTGAACGCAAAGAAAGATTCAACCCTTTCTGGTGTCCGTTTAACGGATTTTGGTGGTGGAATTTTAATATATCTATTGCTGACCAAGTGACAGGTGAAGAACTTATGACGTGGCGCGGGCGTGGTTGTCAGAATAGCTCTCTGCGTATGTTTGATGATATTCTTGATGAAATGGAGGTGAAAGGAAATGAACAAAACAATTAAATCTATTATCGATATTATAAAATCTTGTGATGATGTACAATTGTGCACTTTCGGGTTAGAAGAATATCCTGAAACTCGTCATGTTATGAACGGTATGAATCAGAATATAGATTATATTGACTTGCATTTTTTGACCATGAAATCTTCACCAAAATTTAAGCAACTAGAAAAAAACAATAACTGTTGCTTATATTATTTCAACCCTACAACCAGATATGCAGTACGCCTGTTCGGGAAAATGGAAAATATAGATGACCAAAATGAAAAAAATAAATATTGGCAAGACAAATATGCTCGTTTCGGTTTTTCCGGTACTGCGGACCCCAATTTCGCCCTACTCCACTTTATACCAGAATCTTATAAATTTTATATTGGCGAAGAATTATATACTGGTAAAATAGAACAATAAAAAAGCGGGATTTTATCCCGCCTTTTTTTAGATTGAACAATATTATTCGTCGATTTTTGCATATTCGCAGAAACCTTCATTCGTATCACAACGAGATATTGTTCCTTCACTGATAAAATATCCCTGTGGGTGCAAGCATGCAGGGCATACTTTTGGGGCTTCTGTTCCAATGTGCCACATACCACAATTTGTGCAACGCCACATAACAATCTTGTCCTGTTTGAACAATGTGCCCGTTTCAATCGCATCAATCAAAGCACGATAACGTGATTCGTGATAACGTTCCGCATAACCGATATTTTTCAAAACTTCCGCGATTGCGTCAAAACCTTCTTGTGCAGCAATTTGAGCAAACTTTGGATACATTACTGTGTTTTCTTCATGTTCACCGAATGCTGCTGCCTGCAAATTTTCTAAAGTTGTACCGATTTTCCCTGCTGGATATGAAGCGGTAATTTCCAAATCACCACCTTCTAAAAACTTAAACAAACGAGACGCATGTTCACGTTCCTGTTCTGCAGTTTCCAAGAAAATTTTTGAAATTGCTTGATAACCTTCATCTTTTGCCTTAGACGCAAAGAAACTATAACGATTACGAGCCTGAGATTCACCTGCAAATGCAATTAACAAGTTTTTTTCAGTCTGAGTACCCTTTAATGACAATGCCATTTTTATTCTCCTTTATGGGTTATATTGTGATTATGCAAAAAATCTTAGCAGATAAAACTGTAAAAAGCAAATCTTTGACTATTTATTTTTTTCTTTACTATTTATATTTTTGCACGCCACAGAATGTATCAAATCCATATATTCGTCGTACAGTTTAATCCCCATAAACGCGCGCGCTTCGGCTATACTTTTACCATACGACCAATATGTTTCCTTATCTGTTTCGTATTTTGCCGCAACCATATTAAAATTAGGTTTAACAGGACCGTAACAATTATAAACCAAAGAAGCAACTTTATAGTATTCAAAAAAAGTTTTTTCTTTATATTCTAACCTAGGGCCAAGTATTATTTCTCTATCACGAATTTGCTGAATATCATAATCGAAAAATTCCTGAACGCGCCAAAATCCTGCGATAAATTCTACATCGTTAAAATTTAAATCTTTTAAAGGAACGCATGTATTGTCTGATTTATATGCATTCTTGCCACTATTTCTATCAGAAATAAAAGCACGATATTTCTGTATTTTTGTTTTATGTTCTGCCAAAGGATTTTTATATTTCATTTTTTTCTATCTTTAAAAATTTCTTTTCTATCGCAGAAACTAACTCTGTTATTCCCAACCTTCCTGCAGCACTTACAACCATTATTTCAGGTTTCTTTTTACGACCAAAAGACTTCTTAAAGTCGTTTAATCTTTGTTTCAAATCGTCGGGCGTTATAGCGTCCATTTTATTAATTACAACCATCTCTGGCTTTCCAATAAGATTACCACCATAAGAATCCATTTCATGACGAATTGCAGTGTATCTTGTCGCCCAATCTGGTTCTGTTCCATCTATTACATGCAAAATCATTTTTGTTCTTTCTGCGTGTCCCAAGAACCTGTCCCCAAGGCCTACTCCTGTATGTGCCCCCTCTATCAAACCAGGCAAATCAACTAAAACGAATTCACGATTATGAGCATACATAACTCCCAATTGTGGGTTTAACGTTGTAAAAGGATAATTTGCTATTTTAGGCCTTGCAGATGTTACCGCAGACAATAATGTAGACTTTCCTGCATTTGGAAAACCAACTAACCCGATGTCCGCAATTAATTTTAGCCGAAGAATTACTGTGCGTTCTTCACCAGGCAAACCATCATTTGCTTGACGTGGCGCACGATTAGTCGGGCTTTTAAAATGCAAATTACCCCATCCACCGTTGCCGCCACGTGCAGCAAGATATTCCATGCCGTCAGCATTCAAATCTGCGTATTCAATTTCTTCGTTTTCAGATAATATTACCGTACCCGTTGGAACCGGCAAAACTAATGTTTCACCAGATGCCCCAGTACGCATTTTCCCCATACCGTTTTCACCGCGCTGAGCAACGAAATTCGTTTTGAATCGATAGTCAATTAATGTGTTAACATTAGGTACTGCTTTGAAAACAATATCCCCGCCGCGACCGCCATCGCCACCGTTTGGCCCCCCAAATTCAATATATTTTTCACGACGGAAGCTGGCACTACCGTTACCACCATCACCCGCTTTTATATGTATTTTTGCTTTATCTAAAAATTTCATACAAACAACCTTTTGAGTTCATTATAACTTAAAAACTTGCAATTTCCACCGCAAATATTATATAATGAAAACCGTCGTATAAACGATGATGATTCTGAAACCGTTGCGAAATAGACGTTTTGGACTGGGGGGCGGTACCCCACAGCTCCACCAATAAAACATATGGGGCTGACATAGTTTCGACAGGCGCAGTAAAGGCAAATCGGCTGAATCCGACGTGGCGTCGTAAAAAGCTAAATAAAAACTGAATGGCGATAGAATCGCTGCGAACGACAACGTTCGCCTTGCAATGGCTGCCTAATTAGGCTTAGAATATAATTGGCAATTGTTGATTATATTCATCTTAGCTTATTGCGGGGTCGCTGGGTACCCGGCAACAGAAACCCAGCATTTTATTTATAACGTTTTAATAAAAGGGTAAAATATGTTTGGAAAAGTAAAAAAAGTATTCTTTACAAGTATTTTTGGATTATTATATATTTCATTTGTGGCTCAATTAGTTTATATTTTAGGTTGGGTACCAGGATTAGAAAATAAATTAATTTATCTTGGATTATTATCTATTGAATGGCTTGTTTTGATTTCTGCGCGCTATTTATCAAAACGTTCTAGCAATAATGCACAATACAATAGTTTCGGTAACTCTCGCCGTCGTTAAAATAATAAAAGACTTTTTTAAATCCCCGAATTATCGGGGTTTTTTTATATCTCTTGAAAAATTATAAAAATAACTTATATTATATTCACCATGAAACAATATATTTTACCCTTTAGAGATTTAGTAGTTCATCCGGGGCTAACAGTTCCGGTTTATATAGATAATCCAATGTCTGTTGCTTGCATAGAAGCAGCAGCAAATGCCGAAAAAAAAATAATAATTACTGCGCAACATAGTTGGGCATACCCGACTTTGCCCGAAGATATATATGATGTCGGAACAATTGGTGACATCGCACAAGTATTACGTATGCCTGATGGTGCTTTACACGCCATAATAAAAACAACTGATGTTGTAAAATTAAATGACATAAGTCTGGAAAATGGCATTTTCATGGCAGAAACTACACCAATAGAAATCTTGGACGACAGCGCTTTTGAACAAACATTAGCTTTGCGTGATAAAGTTGCAGAAAATATGCAGATTTTATCGGTTGCTAGGAAATTTAAAATAGATAAACTGCGTACAATAATACAAAACTATCCATTGCCCGCATTTATCGATTCTGTAATACAAACTGCCGGTATAGATACTGATGATGCAATAAAAATTTTAAGCGCAACCTCATGGCGCGAAAAAATGGTCTTGCTGTTAGAACAAATTAATCTTATGGCAGAGACAGCTAAAATAGAAGATTCTATAAACCGTCGTATACACCAACAAATGGAGAATGGCAGACGAGAAGCTATTCTGCAAGAAAAAATGCGTGCAATCCAACGCGAAATGGGTGAAGACAGTGAAGAAATGGATACAGAAAACGTACGAAAAAGAATCGAGCGTTCCGAAATGTCAACGGAAGCAAAAGAAAAAGCGTTATCTGAATGGAAAAGAATGAAAACAATGTCCCCAATGTCAAATGAAGGCGGATTATTAAAAACTTATTTAGACGAACTTTTATCAATGCCATGGGGTAAATATGACAAAACAACTATAGACCTAAAATCTGCACGCAAAGTACTAGACTCGCAACATTCTGGAATGCAAGGCGTGAAAGAACGCATATTAGAACATATTGCTGTAATGAAAAAGACAGGCAAAAATCAAGGCAGTATATTATGTTTTGTCGGGGCCCCAGGTGTTGGAAAAACTTCGTTATGCAAGTCCATCGCTGAAGCTTTAGGTAGAAAATATCAAAGAATTTCTCTTGGTGGAATCTCTGATGAGGCTCACTTCAGAGGTCACAGAAAAACTTATATTGGTGCCCAGACCGGCAGAATTATGGATGCTCTTAAACGAAGCAAGTCTAATAATCCAGTGATAGTATTAGACGAAATAGACAAAATGGGACGCGATTGGCGCGGAGATCCAGAATCTGCCCTGCTGGAAATATTAGACCCTGAACAAAACAGATCTTTCCGTGATCACTATTTAGAAGTTGATTTCGATTTATCTAACGTTTTATTTATTGCAACGGCAAATAGTTTAAATATGTCAAACGCATTAAAAGATAGAATGGAAATCATAGAAATCCCCGGATATAGCGAAGAAGAAAAAATTCAAATAGCGAAAGAACACTTAATAGAGCGCGCTGCCAAAGATACCGGTTGGGCTGTTGATAAAATAATAATGAAAGATGCGGCAATAAAACATATAATTCGTAATTATACATCTGAACAGGGAGTACGCGAATTGCAACGTGAAATAACTGCTATTTTACGTCGATCTTTGCTAGAGCACGACGGAGAAGATGTAAAAACGGAATTTACACCACAAAAAATAGATGAGTTATTAGCAGTAAGAAAATCCGCGACCATATCAAAACGTATAGGCTTCGGCATAAATGCATAAAACAGGATTTTATAATATGATTCTTATAATAAGTACTTCTGGTAATAATTTAGAGTTTTTATTAGGCGATAAATATAAACACGTTTTAACAGATAAGCAATCTTTGAGCTTACCCATAGAAACCGAAAAGTTTTTATCAGAAAACAATACAAAATGGACCGATCTATCAGCAATAGGGATTATTGTAGGCCCGGGAAGCTTTACTGGTATTAGAATAGGAATAGCATATGCGAAAGGTCTTTCTGTAGGACTAAATATACCCGTTATACCTATAAACGCTTTTGAAATTTATCTGGCCGAAACCCCAAATGCATTTGTTGCAATAGATTCTGGCAAAGGAGATTTTTTTGTCGCAGCGGATGGTCTGGAACCTTGTACTATGGGAATAGAAGAAATTGAAACCAAACAAATGGAATGGCCAAAAACAGTTGGACACAAACCTTTTAATTTAAGATTTGCTTTAAAAATAGTACAAGAAAAACTTCAATCTGGTAATATCCCTTCTGCTGTACCAATGTATTTAAAACCCAGTTATGCGGAAAAGAATTTTAAATGTATCAAGAATTAGAAAATCTTCACAAGGAATGTTTTCCAAACAAGCCATGGTCGTCAAAAGATTTTGAAGATTTAAAAAAATCTGGGTGCGATATTATCGCAAGTCAAAATGGTTTTATAATTTGGCGTGTCGTCGCAGATGAAGCAGAAATTATAACAATTGGTGTACGTCCTGAATTTAGAAAATCCGGTATTGCTAGTGCTATGTTGATACTGGTTGAAAACGATGTAAAAAAACGTGGTGGGAAAAAAATATTCTTAGAAGTTGCAGAAAATAATATCCCAGCGCGTAAGCTATATGAAAGTAATGGGTATAAACAAATTGGCATTAGGCCCCATTATTATGATAATATCGATGCATTGTTATTGGAGAAAGAAATATGAAAAAAGATCATGATTTAAAAACAGATGCTTTTTTAATAAAAAGAATTCCTAGTGAATCTGTAGAAGATCATGGATGCATACGTGTTGATAACATACCTATTAACGAACCTGCGATTGTTGCATTTGGTGGAGAACTGACAAATTCTGATAGGCGCGCAAATTCTTATGCGAAAATGTTAGAGACGTTATTTAAAGAAAATAATATAACCAAAATAAGTATTTATTCTGTAGTTTATAGCTTCAAAACACATGACACGAAAGCAGAACGCAATGCGCTGTTCCTTAAAGCACAACAAAAACTTATCGAAATACAAGAAAATAATACCCCTAATTATGTAAACACGCTATTTAACATATTATTATATCCAAGAATTACAAATTCTTTAGGTAAAAGACTAACTATTGAAGAAGCAATAAAAAGAATTAGATTAATAAAATTTTATGCACACTGTCATGGTGCCGCTACAATATGGCAAATGTCAAACTTAATGTATGAAAAAATGCTATATTTAGGTTATAAAAAAACTGAAATTCAAAAAATACAAAAAAATTTATTAGTCATACAACACAGCCCTATTGCACCGATGAATTCGTTTAAATTTACTACTTTGTCTTTTGCCTCAGCAGAAGATACTATGACCAATAAAAATAATACTTTATCTGAATATTTATATGAAAACTCTGGTGACATCGTTCCTAGCTTTTTTGCTGAACCTTACGGAAATATTTTTATCGCGGGGAAATTAAAAGAAACAAGTTTTCAAGAACATGACCATCGTGGATTATTAAAAACAGACGAAAAATATGGTGCACTAACACAAGATGGAGAAATAATATTTAATGCTGAAAGAAACGCTTTAATAAATAGTGCCAACCAATCCATCCAAGGCGGTGAATTACCAAGTATTGAAAAAATTGTTTCAGGTTCAGGCGTTGATTTCAAAGAACTTAAAAGTAACGGTGATTTTTTAATTAAAGTTATGCAAAAAGATTTAAGTCAACAAATTCTAAAACCCGATTATCAAAAATGACGTCTTGTGGTTTTAACGGCGTAAGGACATGAATATCTGAACTTTTTCTTGTTCTTGATAAAGCCACATATGTTTGACCATGTGTAAATGCGCCACGCGAAATATCAACAGTAACAGCATCTAATGTTTTGCCTTGTGCTTTATGTATAGTCATAGCATAACCAAGATTTAACGGAAACTGTTTAAAACTACCAACTTCATTTTCTATCAATCTGTCGTTTTCATCTCTTACATACTCTATTTTTGACCACTTTTCTGGTTTTACATTTACTATATCATGTTTTAAATTTAATAATTCTACTTGAATCTCTCTTGCATTTAAATTACGAACAATTCCCATAGAACCGTTATACCACTTATCCCCATTTTTTACAAAGACAACTAATGCCCCCACTTTTAAAGTTAAATTCAAAGGTGCAGGAACATCACGTTCTTGAAATGTTCCCGTCAATTCGCCTGTATACGAAATTTCCGTAGACTCTATTTGTGCTAATTTATCAAAATTTATTTTTTCCGCAACAGATCTAAATGGAGTTATAATAACCGCGTTTTCTCGTTTAAATACATCATCTATTTTACAGCAATTAAAAAAATCTAAAGCACTTAAATCATTTCTACGTAAACGTTTTAAATTTTCTAACAATTTTTTATCAGACTGACGATAAACAAAATCAAAATCATAACGTAAAAACTGGGCACGCTTATAAACATTACTATCAAAGAAATAGGCATTTGCATGTTCATATGTTTGCACATAATAATCCTTCGCATCATTTGTAATTACTGGTGGTAACTGAAACAAATCGCCTATGGCAACTATTTGTAATCCTCCAAAAGGATCATTATTATGGCGCGCCAGTCTGGCAAGGATATCGATTGCATCCAGCAAATCGGGTGCGACCATAGAAATTTCATCTATTATTAAAACATCAGCTGCATTTAAAATATTCCTTGGTTTTGCCTTTAATTTCAAAAGCTCTGGCATAATAAAATCACGTGGCTGAATTTGAAAAAGGGAATGGATCGTCTGACCACTTACATTTAAAGCAGATACAGCCGTTGGACATGCGCATATAACCCGTTTATTTGAAACTGCTTTTACATAATTTATAAAAGTAGATTTGCCTGTTCCGGCCTGACCTAAAATTAAAACATTAGAATGTGTATGTTCTATTGTATTAAATGCGGACATTTGAATATCGTTTAAAATCGGTATATTTACTGACATATCATTCATTATGTTGTCACAGTTAAAATAAAAAATAAAGTACAATAATAAAAAAAGCTTGCATATATTTTTAAATAACTATATAATGCACGCCGTGGGTTAGTAGCTCAGTTGGTTAGAGCGGAGCGCTCATAACGCTTTGGTCGTGGGTTCAAGTCCTACCTAACCCACCACTTTAAAATACGCACGTCAATGACGTGCTTTTTTATTTTAATTTTTTCTCTTGCACATAGGGCTCTATTTTTTCTAATATGAAATATAAAAGAGGGAAAGATATGGGAAAAAGACTTGGTTTCCTTAGTTTTTTTGTATATTTATTTGTTTTCGTTTTTGCTGGAAACGCATTAGCTGATTATACGTGTCCCTCATATAAGCAATATACATCTTGTTCAGAAGGGTACTATATGACGGCGTCATCAACGTCTACAACTTGTGATACAACCGTAAAATCTGGCAATGCATGTCGTCCATGTTCCGTAATGGGCAGTGGTTATACGTGTGCTGGTGGTACCGCCTGTCCTAAAGCAAATAATGTAACCTGCAGTGCAGGTCGTTATTTAGCAGCAGGGCGAACATCTTGTTCTCCATGTACTAAAGGAAATTATTGTCCAGGCGGAACGTTTTCTCCATCTTCAACCCAAGACCAAGGATTATATGACTGTCCTGCAGGATATAAAGACGCTTCTGGGATAGCAGTTACTTCTATAAACAAATGTTTTGCTCTATTTAGTGGCGGATATATAGCTTCTCCGGGGGATGAAACGGTTACTCCGTGCGCCAAAGGAAGCTATAAAAGCACAACGCTTGTCTATTATGGAGACACTTCTACTTGTAATTTATGTTCTGGCAGGACGAAATACACTTCAGAAGAAGGGGCTACGTCATGTACAACTGTTGAAGAAGGATATTTTACAACAGGATGTGACACATCTGGTAACGGATGTACAGGCAGAATGGCATGCGGAAACTCTTCTGTATATTGTACAGGTGGAATAAAATATGACGTAGATCCTGGGTATTATTCTGTTGGTGGAACTAATAGGACAAGAACGGGACAAGAACAATGTACTGGTAACACATATTGTTTAAGTGGCGTACAATATAGTTGTCCGACGGACTATACGATAAGTGGAACGGCTGCGTCTGATCATGATGCGAAGTCAGATTGTAAGATAACATGTGCGGCGGGAACACGTGTAGTAACTGCTGATAAATCATGTGTAACACCGCAGGGAAATTGGTATACAAGTGCGCATACAGTATCAGCGGGATCGACATCAGGGACGAATGTGGAGTCCTGTGCGACGAATTATTCTACTCCTAACTCAAGACAATCAGGCGATCATGATGCGTCGACAGATTGTGTAACATATTGTGATGGTGGAGAGTTTGTTGCAGAAACTTTCCAAGCTTGTGAAACTGTCCCTGCTGGGTATTTTAAAGAAGCGCATACAGTATCACAAGGAAGTACAAGTTATATTGAACGTTGTCATTTTGATTGGGGCGGAAGTATAAATTATGATCAATCTGATGCGGGATCAAGTTCTGATGAAGATTGTTATGCTATTCTATCTGGTGGTTTTTATGCATCAGAGGAGACTATGGATTTAGAAGCTTGTGCCCCAGGAACCTATAGTACAGATCATAGGGTATATTATATGGATTTGCCAAGTGGAATTTTGGATACAGACAGTTGTCAAACATGTCCAAATAATACTTATTCAAATTCTGGTGCAGAAAGTTGTACGGCATGCGATTCTGGTTACTCTTCATCACCTGGATCAACGTCAGCAACGCAATGTACAAAATCCTGTAGCGTTCCTTGTACGCGCCCATCGTGTCCTGCACATTCTACATCTTGCAGTTTTGGATCAGAAACCGCAAGCGGCACAATGAATCAGGTAACACAAACATGTAGTGCAAGTGCTCCTACCTGCTCTATGACCTTTACCTGCGAAACGGGATATCAAAAGAGTGGGGATACGTGTATCCCAAATACTTATGAGGTTTCATACTCTTGCGGTACCGGTAGCGGTAATGCACCAGGTGGTACATCTCAACAATATGGCGCTTCTTATGTAATTGCATCTAACACATGTTCAAAGCCAGGTTATACATTTGCTGGTTGGAATGATGGTTCCGCACTTAAACAACCAGGACAAATAACTTGGACTTATACAAAAGACATTACATTTACTGCGCAATGGACCGCCTGCGCTGCAAGCACAGCTGGTGCCGGAACTTGCGGATGTAGCGCAACACAATATCCAAACGGTTCAGGCTGTTCAAACTGTAGTGTTTCTTGTAGCAGCGTATCAGGATACACAAAAGGGACATACGATGTATGTAAATCTCAGACAAATAGCATCTGTTATAGAGATTGTACAACAAGCGATATTCCAAACTCTTCTGCTGTCTCTGGTACTGTAACTAAGGGCGGAACAAATACTTGTACAGCAACACAATGTAATGAACACTATCATTTATCAAGCGACAAAACTGGTTGCGAGCTTGATGAATATACCATAACCCTTAACAAAAATGGTGGTACAGGCTCTATAAACGGTTCATCAGGCACCGCAAATGCAACACAGACATGTAAACATGGCGTTTCATGCGATTTGCCGTCAAGCGGTCTTACAAGAACAGGTTTTGCTTTTACTGGATGGGGCGAATCTTCTGGATGCACAAGTGGTGTAAATAAGATGACGTTCACAGCAGCAAAAACAATATATGCATGTTGGTCACAACAAACAACACAATGTCAAGCAGGTAAATATTATAACGGTACAAGTCATGTAGATTGTCCATCTGGTTCATTCTGTCCGGGTACAGGTTTTGCAAACATTGGTCAGGCAGGATGCTCGACAACATGCCCTTCAGGATATAACGGATCTGATACAGGTTCTACAGCAGCGACTGGTTGCTATAAAACTTGTGGTGGAAAAACTATTACAGGCGGCACAACAACTGTTGTAAGTGCAAAAGTTTACTATAACGGTTCAGCATACCCAGCATGTACATATAATGTAAGTTGTAATTCCGGATATGAGGCATCCGGCAACGGAACAGCTAATCCAACTTGTACGAAATGTCAAGATGGCTCTTATTGCCCGGGCGGGACAGCAGCATCAGAGACTTGTCCAGCGGGTTCTTATTGCGTCGCTGGTATAAAAAGTTTATGTCCAGAAGGCGGAACATCAAATAGTGGCGCAAAAAAAGTAACAGATTGTTATAAAATTTGTCCTCCTACACTGGAAATAGAAAATGGACAAGGTATTTCTACAGGCAACAAAAACTACAATGGGGCTAGGTATCCAGATTGTGAATATACTGCAGAGTGTGATGAAAATTATGTCGCAGAAAACAGCCCTAGCGCTAGCCCATCATGCGTATGGGGTGATGCAGATGAATGCCCGGCTGGTTTCTACTGCCCAGAAGGTAGTCCAAGTCCTATCGCTTGTCCTGATGGTGGAACTTCTAGTAGAGGTTCGAAAGAAATAAGTCAATGCTTTAAAATATTTGATCCATATTCTGGATTTCAAAATGGTGTGGCGTCAGCAAAGTGTTTTTATATAACATCTACTAATAAATACGAACAATGTAATATAATAGAAGTTTATAGTTGTAATGCGGGATATTGGTACGGAACACCGAATGCATTTGTTTGCAGTGGTGTAGATAGCGGTTATTATAGCCCTGAAGGGTCAATAAATCAAACGGCTTGTCCAACAGATCCAAAAGGCTCTACAGTATCATCTAGTGAATATGCAGACAATTTCACAGACTGCTATAAAACCTGCGAAATTAATGTGGCAAATTCCACTTCTGTTGCGGCAAAAGAAAATGAAGTTTACGGTATAAGCGCAAGCGAATACAAAGCTTGTTCTTTTGCGGTAACGTGTAAGACAGGTTATACCGTCGCTAATAATAATACAGATGAACCATCGTGCAACGCTAATACGTATACGATAACCCTAGATAAAAACGGTGGATCTGGTTCTGTTGCTGACAGTATACAATGTACCTTTGACAGCGGAGCATGTCAATTACCTTCTACAACAGGATTAACCCGCCAAGGTTATAGTATAACCGCAAAATGGTGTTCTGACAAAAATGGTGGCGCACCATGTTATGATGCAGGAACGTCTGTTTCAACAAATATATCTTCTTCTGGTAAAGATATAACTTTATATGCAATATGGACACCTAATATATATACAGTTAAATTAAATCATTTAGACGCAACTATAAAGGGGGCACCAGATACAGTATATTTAAAATATGCAACAGGTTGGTTTAGCAACTCTGCTGCTACGAATAGTATATCTAAACTGACAACGATACCATCAAAAACAGGGTACGAACCGGCAGGATATTACACTGCTCAAACAGGAGGAATTCAAGTTATAAATTCTAATGGAGAGTTTCAAACGTCCGAAACGGCTTTAAAAATTGCCACATCTTCACCGACAAATATCTATGTAAGGTGGAGTGCCGGTAAAACAACTTGTCAACCTGGTACATACTATTCAGGAACAGGTACTACATGCATAACTTGTACGGCTAATAATTATTGTCCTGGTGGAGATTTTGCTACAGACATAGGGCAAATAGAAGGTCTGAATAAATGTCCAGACCAAGGAATTTCTCAATCAGGTGCAAAATCTGTAGCAGATTGTTATAAAACTTTGCTATCTTATAACGCTAATAACGGCAGTGGAACTCAGACATGTTACTATGACCAAAGTTCTACAAAATATGATAATAATTGCAAAGATAAAATAATAACACTATGTAATGCGGGATATTATTTATCTAATCCTGACACATCTAATCCAGATTGTACTGCTGTAGGAATTGGTTATTATAGCACAGGAACAAACACAAGTCGTAACCAATGCCCTAATAATGGCCTTACAGAAAACACTACGTCTTCTATGATACAAGATTGTTATAAAGAAGGTCTAAATTACAATGCTGTTTATGGAACAGGAACTCAACGTTGCTTTTATTCTAGCGGTTCCGGAAGTTCTGCTATCTATCAAAGAGATTGTGACACTAAGCGTATAAATAGTTGCCGTGGCGGTTATTGGTTAAGTAATAATAACGATGAAGATTGTTCCCCCGTAGGTCAAAATTTCTATAGTGACCCGAATGATACACAACGTCACGAATGTCCAGATAACGGGAAAACCGAAAATGATATTGCCGATACAATAGCTTTATGTTACAAAGACGGTCTACCTTACACACAAGCATTACATGGAATCGGTGAATACTTATGTTATTATACAAGTGGAGAAGGAAGCAATGCTATATATGCGTCTAGTTGCGAGACTCCAACCATGACAAGCTGTGATGCAGGTTATTATTATGAAAAGACGACAACCGTTGACGATTGCATAGAAGCAGGGTTCGGTTATTACAGTCCTACAAATAACACAAATAGAATTGCATGTCCATCAAACGGAGAAACTGAAACGAAAACAAGCTCTTCTGCATCACAATGCTTTAGAACAGATATGATTTGCACCGTTCAAAACGGGTCCGGTGAACAAACCTGCAATTATGATGAAGCTAGCGGAAAATATACCGCAAAATGTCAAACCTGTAACGTAACAATGTGCGATGAAGGCTTCTCTATTGTAAGTAACGCATGCATTATGTGCCCTGAAGGTAGTATATGTGAAAATGGGGAACAAAAAACATGTTCTTCTTTAACAGGTGGGGAATATCCTTACTCTGACGAAGGGACTACAAACGTTGCAAACTGTTATAGAAATTGTGCAGTTTCAGAAAATGCTGCGTCTATGTCCGGAAAAGATTATTATAAATCACAAGACACCTGCAAAATAACAAAATGCCTTGCCGGATATACTTTGGACAATAACGTATGTAAAATTTGTCCGGCAGGAAACTTTTGTAATGGTATAAATACCCCTTCTGCGCCAGGAGAAGACATAACCTCATGTTCTGATTTAGGGGATGGTTCATGGAATCTTTCTTTACCTGGCGGGACAGAAGAAAGCAGTTGTTATCAAAAATGTGAAGTATATGATGTAATAAACGGAACAGCTTACCCAATAAAAGACACTGTTTTTTATCCAGAAGAATGCCAATTTGAAGGAAAATCTGATACTGGGAATCCTTGCGAAATTATTGATGGAGTATGTATAGAAACATCTTGTAACAGTGATTATGAAATGAAAGATGGTATATGCGTACCATGCGATAGAGAACATGCAATTTCTTATAAACCAACAGGAAATTGTCAAGTTGAAAAATGTTCCGCAGGCTATCATCCTAAAGGAACAGAGTGTGTGTATGACAAACAAGAATGCGATGCCCCGAACGCTATTGCAGCAGAACAGACTTGGGATTATAAACAAAATGCTTTTGGGACATGTAAAATCATAGAATGCGCATCAGGTTATCACTTGGCTTCTAATGCGTGCGTATCAGATATACAACCATGCAATGTTGAAAATGGTGTGGGCACAAAAGAATGGAATCACAACACTAAAAATTGGAATGAATGTATAGCGACAACATGCAACCCAGGATATACGAACGATCCTGCAGAAAGCAATGAACCTTTAAAACAATGTGGAAAATGTAAAAATATGTACAGTGTTTTAGGAGAAATTGCAGCGACAAACTTTACACAAGGTTGTGAAATTGCATCTTGTTTATATCAAGGAGAATTATATAAATTAGAGAACAATGAATGCATCCCTATTTGTCCACAAGAAGAGTATGAAGACGAAACAGGAACTATGGTTTGGGATAAAAGCAGGAAAGAATGTATTAGAACATGTAAAGATGGATATACAATGTGGTAGATCTACCCCGCTTTGATGCGGGGATGTTTTATAATAAATACAATTAATAAAAATGAACGTATATGAAGTAATTATAATTGGTGGCGGGGCATCCGGTTTAATGGCAGCATCATCTGCATTGTCTAGAAATAAAAAAGTTGCAATCATAGATATGGGAGAAAACTTAGCACGAAAAGTCTCTATATCTGGTGGTGGAAAATGTAATTTTACAAATGGTACCGCAGATTATAAAAAATATTTTGGTAAAAACGCAAAATTTACACAAAGTGTATTAAATCATACGCAACCAAAAGATTTATTAGCATGGATGAAAAATCATGGTTTAAATTGGGTTGAAAAAAAGCCGGGGCAATATTTTTGTGCTACTTGTGCAAATGATGTTGTAAAAGCTCTTTTAAGAGATGTAAAAAAAGCCCGTATCTTTAACAATGAACTTGTCACAGATGTTTACAAACGAAATAACGAATTTGTTATAGAAACAACAAAAAATACTTTTACGACTAAATCTGTAATAATTGCTACTGGGGGGCTATCTTATGCATCACTTGGCGTATCTGATTTAGGATATAAAACAGCGAAAAAATTTGGTCATAAAATAATTCCTATTCGCCCTGCCCTTTGTGCTATTTCTACAAAAATTTTCCCAACAGAATTATCTGGAATATCTTTTGATGTTGAAATATCAATTGGTAAAGAAAAATTTTTAGATTCTATGCTTATTACACATTTTGGCTTAGGTGGTCCCGCAATATATCGTGCAACTGTTAGAGATATAGAACAAGACATACACTTAAATATATTACCAAACATAAATATTTTTGAATGGTTAAAAAACTTAAAAGCAATTGATGGAAAAAAAAGTTTATTAAAGATATTAGCTACTAAATTACCAATCAGACTTTCTAAGTGGTTAATACAGAATGAATCAAAAAATATTGCAGACTATAAAGATATAGAATTAAAAAATATTTCTAATAGACTGTCTAATATAATAATAAAAAAAGATAATTTTAAATTATATTCTTTACAAACCGCGGAAGTCGTTCGTGGTGGAGTTTCAACGGATGAAATATCTTCAAAAACATTAGAATCTAAATTATGCCCGGGTCTATTTTTTGCCGGGGAAGTTTTAGATATTACTGGTGATTTAGGAGGCTTTAATTTACATTGGGCCTTTGCTAGCGGAATTCTTGCAGGTGAAAATGCTTAAAAGAAAACAAACCTATTTTATAAATTATCATTAAATAATAAACTGAATATTAATAAGGTATATCATGAAAGAAGTTATCTTTTTAGCAAGAGATAAAACTAAAATATTTTGCACACTTTGGGACAATGTAAAAAGCCCCGTCGGAATAGTTCAAATAATTCATGGAATGAATGAATACGTAAACAGATATGATAGATTCGCAAAATTCCTTAATAAAAATGGTTTTATAGTTTTTGGCGATGATCACAGAGCGCATGGAAGAACAGCCAGCAATTTTAATAAAATAGGAACGACCGACGGGAACAAAGATTTATTTAAATCTATTCTATCTGATGAATTAGAAATATTTAAATACCTAAATAAAAAATACAAATTACCGGTTATGCTATTTGGTCATAGCTATGGAAGTTTTATTACTCAAGCTCTTATAGAAAAAACAAAAAAGTATAACGCCGTTTGTTTATGTGGATCCGCTAAATTTTGGCAAATATATTTATTTATAGGTCAATGTCTTGCTTGGTGCGGAGAAAAAGTTTCTGGTAAAGATGCTCCGGCAAACATTATTGAAATATTTTCACCGACACGAAACAAACGAAACGAGGAAAGCAGATTAACAAGCGATGCAAAACAAGCAAAAAAATTTGAACATAATAAATATTTTAAACGCAAGTTCTCTTATGGTTTCTATTTCTCTATGTTTAATAATTTATTACATTTACATCGCGGCAATTTATCTAAAGAAAAACCTATGTTAATAATAAGCGGTGCTAAAGATGCAGTAAGCATAAATGGGTTATTAACTAAACATTTATATAACACGTATAAAAAAATCGGTGTAAAAAACATATCAATGAAGCTGTATCCTAATGCAAAACACGAATTATTAAACGAAACAATTTATAAAGAAGTTCAAACAGATGTTTTAAATTTTTTCTTATCTACATTATCATAAATATTACATATTGCAGCTTAAAAAAAAGATAGTATAGTTATTATTAATAATTTATATATCGGATTTAAATATGAAAAAAGACTCTTCTATATATTATGACGAAATGTTATACGATGACAGGATTTATTCTAAAAATCCAAAAGATTGGGATAATATAAAAGACTTGAATATTTATTATGTCGGTTATTTTGATTTACCAAATGTTTATACTGTATTACGTGAAAAACTTCCTGTACAGAAACAAACTACTTTTTTCTTAGACGGTTTCTTTATAAAAGTTCATACGACAGAAAAACCTGCTGATGTTTACATAAAATATTTAAAACAGAAAGAAACACAAAAAAAATATTATGATCAATGGAAAAAGAACATATCTGATGCAACATTCTATAACTTAGAACGAACAAATTGGGAATCGAAAATAAGTTATGAAATTGACGCGAATACAACAGCTATTGAAAAAATTACTCCTATATTTTTAATGTTTTTACAAAAAAAGATTAAAAATACAAAAATAAAAAAAGAAGATTTATATTCTGCATATAAAAAAGCTATATGTAACAACAAAGAAATTGAAAGACAGCTTAATTTTGACGTTTTTATTTCAAGTGCTGCGTTTGCAAAGCTATCTGCAAATTGGAAACATATATCTAAAATTGGTCATTTTATAAAAAACGCATATTTAAAGACGGAATTAAAACAGATGCTTAATAAAAAAATACAACTTCAAAAAAAAGCTAATAGTGTAAAGTGGTATAAAAAGTATTATAAATATAACATCGAAAATAAAAATATAAAAAAAGATAATGTTTATAATTTAAAATTATCCGGTTTTTCAAAAGATACTAATGATACACATGCTTCAAATAGATTGGAACAATTTACTATTTTAAAAGATGATTTATTTAACCCAAATTCTATATATAATATTAGACATATAATAAGTGCGGCATTAAATAGATATGATTTCACATCACATAATTTAGACGGCGAAAAAGCACTTTCTATTTATGATAAAAGTGATAAATATAAAATTACTTTTAGTTACGGCCAAACTAAAGAAAACACGAAAAATATTTTTAATGGCGGAAAAAAACATTCAAAAGAAGTTTCTGTATATTCTATACCAGATGAAGCTTTCCTTTATATTGCTATGTGGCAAAAAAAATTACGTCTTGCCGCAATAAAAAAATATGTCAAAAACAAATAATTTAGTAATATTATAATACGCTCTATGTTTACTTTGTGGTGCTTTTAAGATAACAAGTGTTTATACTGCGAATCATATATTAGATAAAATTGTTGAAACTGGGGCATAAAACAATAAATATTTAATTATTAAATAAGCTAAATTCTTGGTGTCTGCGATTACTTAAACCCGACATTTCCCCGCCACCAGATTTGTTCCATGCTTTCCAAGCAGATTCTAATGTTGGGTATTTTGTGTTATGATAATTTGAATCGTTTACGTATTTTACAACGGTAGAACCAGCGAAGTTTTTTGCGCCTATGTTATATGCCAAAGATACCAGTGCATCATATTGATTTTGAGACAGCGGGACCGTTATATTGTCTTTGACTGCGAACTCTGCTGTTAATATATCCGAACGTAATATTTCAGTTGCCTGCTTTTCTGTGATGCCTTTTCTAAAATCTTCACCCGACTTTATCAAATGACCATAACCAATTGTTGCACCCTTAGGTAATTCTTTATTTGAATCTACTGGTTTACCCGTTTTATCATCATAAATAACGTGTTTGCCACCAATTTTAACCCTACCTTCAAAACGTTTTAATATATTTATGCCATTATCGCTGATTTTCATGCAGATCCCTTATTTTTACAAATAAAAATCCCGCGGTCGCGGGATAAAAAAAACGGCATCTGCCGTCCTATATTTCACACGTAATTATACCATAAATCGCAAAAAAAATCAATATAAACTAAATAAACCCCACAAGGATTTTATGGGGATTTATTTATTCCTGGCGGCGCAAGGAATCTTTTACCTTTGGCTTATGAAAGACCTGCGCCCAAGACACAAACGAAACGGGCAAAAACAGGGAAAAACAGGGAATTTTTTTCACCCTTATAGAGCCACTTCACTATCTATCTGCAATCCATTTATAAACGCTTCATCGTGTGAAACGATTAAAATTGCGCCACGATACTGATTCAAAGCATCTTCTAAAATCAGTGTGCTTTTTATATCCAAGTTATTAGTTGGTTCGTCTAATATCAATAAGTCGGGTTGCTGTTCAGCCCCTATTACTGCAGCCAAAGTTGCTTTTAATAATTCGCCACCTGATAAAACACCAACTTTTTTCTTGGACGTATCGCCACGGAAACCAAAATTTGCCGCGATTGCATGAGCGTTATGTTGTAAAATTCCAGCATAATCTGTAATATTTTCAACAACGCTTTTGTCCGGATTCAGTAAAGATAAATCTTGATTCAAATACGCAATATTCCCAGATGTTTTTATATTGCCAGACGACGGCCACAAAACACCACTTATCAGTTTCAATAAAGTTGTTTTACCTGCCCCGTTATTGCCGACTATTCTAACGCGTTCGCCTGTACGCATTGTAAAATTAAAATCTGACAAAACGCTTTTTTCGCCATAAGAAAAGCAAACTTTTTCAAGTCTAACGATTTCTTTATCATAAACTTTTTCATTCGGCATCGGAATTTTTATCAGGTCGTTACGCATTTGTGCAGATAATTCAGCAGAATATTCCAGTTGTTTGCTTAACTTTGTCTGTATTAACTTTCTACGTTTTGCCTCGGTTTCTTGACTTTTGCCTTTAAGTGCATTTACTGCAATTTTTGAGCCTGCAGATTTATTATTTTTATCTTTTTGCTGTTTAGCTTCGTGATGTTGACGCGTGTTTTGAGCCTTCGTAATTGTTGCGTTTAATCGGGCGATTTCTTTCTGTGCATATGTATATTTTGATTCTATACTTTCTTGCATTTGTCTTTTTTGCGCGACATAAAAATCATAATTTCCTCCAAATACAGATAGTTTACCATTATGCAATTCTAACAGCATATCCATTTGATTCAGCAATTCCCTGTCATGCGACACGATTACCGCACCCCCACGATAAGAAAACAACCTTTTGAAAAAATCTTGGCGGGCAGTTGCGTCCAGGTTATTGGTCGGCTCGTCCAGCAATAAAATATCAGCCATGGAATCAAAGACTCTGCTCAATGCCTGTTGCTGACTTTGACCGCCACTTTTTGTTGCATCAGAATTAATTTGTTTCAATAATTGGCAACTTGCATTACGAATAACTCGCCCAGAATCAGCAACTAAATCGCCAGAAATTATTTTTAACAGTGTTGTTTTCCCTGCCCCATTATCACCGATAATGGCGACTTTTTTATCTGCGCTAAATGAGTACGATAAATCTGTAAATAAATCGTCTGTACCAGAATATGCAAAACTGATATTTAATAAAGAGATAGATTTCATAAGATTGCCTTTTATGTAAACTTTAACTGCCCCGAATATTTCGGGCACTTGATAGAAAAAATAAGTTTACATACGACTCATTGGCAAACCTTTGTTATATTACACACTTTTATTTTATCAAGAAATACCCATGTGTCAAATTATAAAAATATGCGTCTGGCGTCATAGGCAAGCCCCATGCCAACACTGGATAATTTATCACTGGCAGAAACTTCTGCATTTGGAAAGAATTTCGTTGCTATTTCAGAAACACGTGGAACTTCTGTTGAACCACCCGTCAAAATTACTAAATCTACATCTTCGTTTTTTATACCTGCTTGCAAAATACATTCTGACAAAAAATTCTCTATCTTTTCTACATCGTTTGAAATTGCGTTATTAAGCTCTTCCCGTGTTATTTGAACAGACGGTTTATCTGATAGAAAATCTAAAATACTTTCAATACTTAAATCTTTTGATAATGCTATTTTTGCTTTTTCAACATAATTTAAATTTATATGTCCCAGCCTGTTTTGTACCACCTGATATAAGCGCGCAAGTTTTTCTGGCTCTAAAGCCCACGTCTGATAGCCTTTTACTAAATTCAATGTTTTATAATTATAAACATCATTTACCTGATTCCAGGTAGATAAGTTTATATAAATACTGTTTGGTATGCTTAAAACCTTACCGTAAACTTTATAATCTGTTCCCATGCCTAGTACTGGCATAAATGCATTCAAAGATAAATTTTTATCAAAATCATTTCCGCCAATTCTAACGCCTGTATTTGCCAAAACGTCTTTGGTTCTGTCCGCTTTATTTCTGTTTTCTGGTGAAAGACGTATAACTGTAAAGTCCGAAGTACCACCACCAATATCTATAACGCACGCTAATTTTTCAGAGTTAATTTTTTGTTCGTGTGCAAAAGCAGCAGCTATTGGTTCATATTGAAAACAAACATTTTTAAAACCTGCCTTGCGTGCAATTCGTTTAAGTTCTTGTTGCGCTTTATCGTCTGCAGCTGGGTCATTATCACGAAAATGTACGGGGCGCCCCATAACAACTGATTCTACATTTTCATTTGCTGATGCATCTATTTTTTGCTTCATATAAGAAACGAAAGCCCCGATTATATCGTCAAATTTAACCATATGACCGTTTATTTGTGTACTGCTGTCCATCAGAGGTGTTCCTAAAATTCGCTTCATACTGCGCATAAAGCGACCACCTGTTTCAGAATCCACATATTTTTGTTGGGCAGTTCTACCATAAAAAACTTCGCTTGATTTTTCAGGAAAATATAAAGCAGTAGGAATTGTGTTATGTCCGCTTTCTACATCAACCATCCTTGGGGTATTCCCATTAGTTATTGCAGCCGATGAATTACTTGTACCGAAATCAATACCCGCAACATAACTTGCCATAACTATCCCCTTAAAAAATTATATAAAGATTATAATATCTGCTTATAAATGCAAGTTTTTTTATTGTAATTGCTTGCACGGAATAAAAACTCTGATAAACTAACATAAAGGAGTCTTGATTATGAAACTGTTATATCCGTCTACGCTTCAATCTGGTGATACCGTAATGGTTATTGCCCCAAGTAGTCCAAGCACTTATATTCGTGAAAACGTTATGCAGGTTGCAAAGCAGCGCTTTAATGAATTGGGTTTGCAGGTTAAGTTCGCACCAAACTTTCATTCTGATTTATTTATCAGCACACCAGAAAGTATTCAAAATCGCGTTGATGATATTCATACTGCTTTTGCAGATAAAACTGTAAAATGTATTTTTACTATACTAGGTGGTTATCACTGTAATCAATTATTGGACTTGTTAGATTTTAATTTGATAAAAAATAACCCAAAGGTATTTTGTGGCTTTAGTGATATAACTGCATTAAACAATGCGATATTGTCTCAAACTGGTTTAGTAACTTTCTGTGGACCGCATTATTCAAGCTTTGGCATGTTGCACGGTTTTGAATTTACTATGGACGCTTTCAAAAAAGCAATTATGAGTGATAAAGAATTTGATATCAGCGTCAGCCCTGAATGGTCCGATGACCCGTGGTACAGAGACCAAGATAACCGCACTTTTATCAAAAATGCAGGCGCACCCGTTATGCATACTGGCGCAGCACATGGCAATCTGATTGGTGGCAACTTATCAACATTTGCGCTACTGCAAGGGACAAAATATATGCCGTCCGATTTTGATGATATAGTTTTATTCGTGGAGGATGATTCTGAATCCAGCGAAGACACGTTTATACGTCAATTAAATGGCGTTTTGATGCAAGACTTTGCAAATAAAATTCGTGGCATATTGGTTGGTCGTTTTCAAAAAGAAACGAACCCGAATATATCAACTATTTATCAGACAATAAAAAAACGCCTGCCAAATGTACCTGTTATAATGGATTTAGATTTCGGTCATACAACGCCCCTGTTAACAATTCCAACGGGCGCGTATTGCAAAATGAATGCCCGCGGCAACGAATTTGAAATAACAATCAGCCGCAAAGGATAAAAAATGACAGAGCGTGCAAAATTCAAAGGCGTAATAAACCTGATTATCAAGGACGGCGACAAGACATTATTATTCTTTCGCAACGATGGATTTTTCAGTTATGGTGGCGGTTGGTGGGTAATGCCCGCAGGTCATATTGAGCAAGGCGAAACAGCCCTGGCCGCTGCAATACGTGAAGCAAAAGAAGAACTGGATATTGATATATTGCCCGAAGACATCGAGTTTTCACATATCATCAGCAATTTGGCAAGTAAAACTGAAAGTTTTGATTTCTTTTTCACTGTAAAGAAATTTACTGGCACAATCAGAAATTGCGAAGGTGATAAGTGTGTTGAGATGCGTTATATGACGCTGGATGAAGTAAACAACACAAAAAACGTTGTTTCAACAACCAGACAAGTATTAAACGCAATTGCAAACGGACAAACATATTCGGAGTTAAAGGAATATAAATGAAGCTAATATTATGTGGTGGCGGCTGGGCAGAAAAAACTGTCATACCCAACAAAGTTTTTGAGAGTTTAATTGATCCTAACAAACCTATTCTGTATATTCCACAGGCGCGCGACCGTGACCCTGCGGGTTATATTACTTGTAAACCTTGGTTGCTTGGCGAATTCAAAGATATAAAACACGGTGAAATTGATACAGTTGAATCCTTATCTGAAGTTGTTCATAAAAACTTATCTGATTATGCGGCTATTTTTATTGGTGGCGGAAATACATTTAAGTTATTAAAAGAACTAAAAGAATCTGGCGCGTTCAACAAAATTCAAGAATACATAAACAATGGCGGTTTGGTTTATGGCTGCAGTGCTGGGGCATGCATATTTGGAAAAGATATAGATATATGTCTGTATGCAGACCCAAATTTAGTAGAATTAAAAGATACCAGCGGCTTTAATTCCGCATTTGGATTTTCTTTGGCGGCACACTATACAAATAAAAATGCAGAACGCACACAGCTGGCAACAGATTTTTTGACTGAATATTCACATAAAGAACCTGTGATTGCCCTGCCCGAAGAAGACAGTTTATATATAA
>CALXXV010000009.1 GCA_944392775.1 uncultured Alphaproteobacteria bacterium | reverse complement strand
TGCAAGCGGAAAATATATTCTTGCTTTTATTTTATTGCGATTGTATAAATACAGTTATGTCGGGGTGTAGCTCAGCCTGGTAGAGTACTTGCATGGGGTGCAAGGGGTCGCAGGTTCGATTCCTGTCACCCCGACCAGTGTTTGTTTGATTTTTTTCTTAATTTGGTTTAAAATATCTCCGTTTAATTAAAAAAGGAGAATGGATATGTTCGTTACCGAAAAATTAAAAACATTCTCTTGGGTAAATGTCGGTAACCCGGATCATGAAGATTTTGAAAAATTACAGACAGAATACAAAATAGATGAAGATACTATATCCGATATTCTTGATCCCGATGAACAACCTAGGTTTGAAATAGAAGATGACTACAAAGTTATAATTGTTCGTTTCCCTATCATTAACCGAGAAATAGATACTTTGTGGCATACAGAACCTTTGTCGATTATATATTCTGCAAATCGGGTTATAACGGTTTGTCGTAAACGTTGTGATTTATTAGATAAAATAAAAAAAGACGAGAAAACTTCGCGTGAAGAATTTATCTTAAATATAATTTACTATATTGCCGAATCTTATTTGCGATCTTTAAAGGAATTAAATAAAAGGGTTGTTTCGTCTAAAAAGGTTTTGCTAGAAAGAATTAGAAAAAAAGAATTGATGGCTTTGTTGGAAGTTGAAAATACATATACTTTGTATATGGCTGGACTAAAAGGTAATGTTGCTGTTCTTGATAAGTTGGAAAAAGTTCGTGGTTTTGTTAAAACCGAAGAAACAAAAGAATTATCAGAAGACGCTCGTATAGAATTATCTCAGGGCATAGAAGTTGTAACTTCTTATAGTAAGATGTTAAAGTCAATTAAAGAAACTTTTGAAAGTGTTATTAATATGGATTCTAATACGTATATTAATCGTTTAACAATGTGGAATATAATATTAGTTGTTCCAACGGTTGTGGTTGGATATTATGGAATGAATATGAAATTACCTTTCGCAGACAATGAGGAAACTGCAACTACAATATTTGTTGTTATAATGATTTTCTTGTTAGCTTTCGCTATGTTCAGTTTGTTAAGACGCAGAATATCATAAAAAAATAAAATTTATTTTTTATCGTTTAAAGCAGAAACAATTTTTTGAAAGTTTTCTTTTACTTCCCCGCTAACATCAATTTTTGAAAATTTTATGTAAGGAATTGTTTCTAGCCATTTTATAACAGGTAAAGTCGTTTTTAAAAATATATCCAGCCTATTTTGTATAGATGTAATATTTGCATCGTCTGCGCGCCCACCACCTTCACGAATACGTTTTTGAATACGTTCAATCATGATTTTTTTTGGTACTTCTAAATATATTATATGTATTTTAAATTTATTTTTATATTTATCTATCAACCATTCGGCTTGTGTCATTGTTCTTGGGAAACCATCTAAAATAATATCATCTTTATATGTAATGTGATTTTTAATAATTTCAAATAAAGTTTCTTGTGGTACTAAATCCCCGCTAGAAATTGTTTTTTTTATTTCTGGGTCATTTTCTGCCGCGTCACGTAATAATGCACCTGTTTCGATATAATTAAAATTATGTTGTTCACATAACATACGGGCAAAAGTTCCTTTGCCAACGCCCTGACCGCCCATAAGTACTATCATTTCTTTCATGCGTTTTATTATAACATAAAAAAAACAATCCGACAAGTGCGTCGGATTGTTTTTGAAATTATGCAAAAATATTTTATTTCTTGCTGTTTTCAATAGCAGCACCAAGAATATCTCCTAATACAGAGCCACTATCAGCTTGATTGGCGTATTCTTTTACTGCCTGTTTTTCTAATGTTACCTGCAGAGCACGGATGGACAGTTTTACTGTGTTGTCGTCAACCGAAACAACAGAAGCTTCAACTGTATCACCTATATTAAATCTGCTTGTATCTTGTTCCGTTTTTTCACGAGACAAGTCTGTGCGACGGATAACGCCTTTGATATCATTTGGCAATGCCAAAATCAATTCATCTGGTGTTATTTCAGATACTGTACCAGAAACTACGGCGCCTTTTTTGATTGCGGCCGCATTGTTATCTGCACCCTCAGTTAATTGTTTGATACCTAAAGTGATGCGTTCTTTTTCTGGGTTGATATCCAAAATTTTTGCTGTGACTTCTTGACCACGAACGAATTTTTTCAATTCTTCTTCGTCTAATTTATTCCAAGATAAGTCGGATATATGTACCATACCGTCTAAATCTGGGGTCAAAGCAACGAATAAACCAAATTCAGTTGTATTTTTGATTGGTCCTGTGACAACGTCGCCAACATTATGCGTTTCTGCAAATTCTTTCCATGGATTTGGTTGCAGTTGTTTATAACCTAAAGATATACGGCGTTTGTCTTGGTCTATACCTAATACGACGACATTGATTTCTTGACCGTTTTGTAGAACTTTACTTGGGTTAATGTTTTTATTTGTCCAAGATAATTCGGACATATGAACTAAACCTTCGATGTTATTACCTAGGTCTATAAATGCACCATAATCTGTCAAAGAAGATACTTTGCCCGTTACTGTATCACCCACGTTAAATGCGCGAGATGCTGTTTCCCAAGGATCTTCTTCCAATTGTTTTGCACCTAATGAAATGCGATGAGATTCTGGATCAAATTGTATGACTTTGACTTTGATTTTCTGACCAACATGTACTAGTTCACGTGGATGGTTTACGCGTTTCCACGAAAGATCTGTTACATGTAACAAACCATCGATCCCACCTAAATCAACAAACACACCGTAATCAGTAATGTTCTTTACTGTACCTTCAATTACTGCGCCTAATTCAATGTTTTTCATTGCTTCTTTTTGTGCCGCAGCGATAGTATCAGCTTGGATTGCACGACGTGATACAATGGCGTTTGTGCGCAAAGCGTCCATCTTTAATACGCGGAATTTGTCTTTTAACCCGATTAAAGATTTTGCATCGCGAACAGGTTTATGATCAACTTGGGAAGAAGGCATGAATGCGAATACGCCATTAATGTCGACTGTATAGCCGCCACGAACAACGTCGATAATAGTTCCTTCTGGATCAATACCTTCTGCGACTGTCTTTTCAAGTTCTTTCCATGCTTTTTCAGCACGCGCTTTTGTATAAGACAAAACAGCTGTCCCTTCACGTGATTCATAGCGTTCTACGAACACATCAATTATGTCACCAACAGATGGAACAGATGCACCAAATTCTTTTAGTGGTATGCGTCCTTCTGATTTTAAACCTACGTCAACCATTGCAAAATCGCCACGGATGTCTTTGACAGTACCTTTTGTAGCATAGCCTTGCAATGTTTCTTGATCGCCATAATTTTGATTGAACATCTGGACAAAATCTTCACCAGATAATGGATTAAATAAATCTTTGGATAAATCTTTCATAAGAGAAATTTCATACAAAGTTTGCCGTCACTAATATGTATGTTTAATAGCGAGGTCTTGTGGGGTTAATCGGATTGATAATGCGCCCACCCGCAAAATCTTATAGATTATAAGCATATATTTCAGAAAAATCAAGATTTTGTTTAGTTGTTTATTTGTTTTAACAAAAATGAAAAAACGATTTTATACGATGAAAATCATCTGGCTACATCACCTTGAATTTTTTCGTGACAAATGTAATTTTTTAATACAAACCCATCTTTCGCAGACCAATTTAACATGCCCTTCCAATTGTCATCTGGAATTTCTACTGTTGGTAAAGGATAAGGTTTACGTGAAAGTTGTTCTTGTACTTGTGCCAAATGGTTTGTATATATATGGACATCATGCAATTCGCCTTTTAGAAAACCTGGTTTTAGCCCCGTTTCTTTTGCGTATAGTAATAAAAGAAGAGCATAACTTGCGATATTATAAGGAACGCCTAAAAAAAGATCGCAAGAACGCTGGGTCCATATTAAAGAAATTCGATTTTCTTTTACGATAAGGTGATGCATCATGTGGCAAGGTGGTAAGGCCATTTGGTTCATTGCCATAGGATTCCATGCGCTAACAATTATTCGTCTGTCGTTGGGGGAATTTTTTAATTTTTCTATGGCTAATTTTACTTGATCTATACCAGGATTGCGTGGGTTAAAATTATCTTCTGGGTTCTTTTCTATCCTTGATTGATCCCATTCGTATTCACCGCCAAAATGGCGCCATTGAAAACCATATATAGGACCTAAATCTCGTTCTTCGTCCATAATTTTAAATTTTATACTGTATTTCATATCATCAGACATGTTTTTTATGTTTTTTGTGTAAATTTTATAGCGTTGCTCAACTTTTACAGGGTTTGCCCATTCGTCCCATATATGACATTTTCTATCTTGTAACCATTTTTTATCTGTTATACCACGCAAAAAGAATTCTAGTTCTGTCGCAATATTTTTTAAACCCATTTTTTTTGTTGTCAGCAGTGGAAAGCCGTTGTTCATATCATGTATAAAAGTTGCGCCATAAGCTAAACCTATGTCAGGGATGCCGGTTCTGTTATTATGTGGCCCCGCCCCGTGCTCTTTGACTTCTTTTAAAATGTCTAGATATGCTTTCATTGTTTTTCCTTTTTTTTAGTTTATAAATAAATGAACAGACTTTCAATTAAAAAACGCCCTTTTCGGGCGTTTTTTATAAAATGGTTTTGATTTAGAAAGCGTATCTTGCGCCTAAATAGATTTGATGAGAGGTTATATCTGAATCTATATCTCCATCTGGATCTTCTATTGTGAATGTTGTGCTGTTAAGATATCTGTATCCTAAATCTATCATAAAGTTGTCCATTGCAACATATGTTATACCTGCTCCCAACTGCCAAGCAATATTGCTGTCATTGATTTTTTCTTCATCTTCTATAGTTGTCCAACCATAACCTATACCAAGGCTAACATAAGGCGTAATGACAGAATCTGTCTTAAAGTCAGCAAAAAAGTTTGCAAGAACCGTACTATTTGTTGCGTCTGCACCATTTGAGTTCGGAACATCAATGTCTGCTGTAATGTAATTATACTCTGCTTCTGCACGAATGCCGAACATAGCATCGCTATATAATTCTAGACCTAATGCACCAGAAACCAAGAATCCGTTACCATCTAAATCATCAAAATTATTTGATACATTTGTCATGTTATAGCCACCACGGACTGCGGCATACGGAGCAAAAGTCATGGCAGATGCTGCAGAAACTGCTAAAATACCGACGAAAGAAGTTAATAATATTTTTTTCATGGAATTTCTCCTTTTCTATATGTACATTAAGATTTAATTTATCTTAATGTACAAATATATGTTGCTATATCAGTATATTAATTGCAAGGTAAAATAAATTCCTAAAAAAACAGGCATGCAAAAAGCATACCTGTTTTTTTTAGCGAACTGAAGCTTGTTGGAATAATTCTTCTGGTTTTACGCTTTTTTCTTTCGTTTTTACGTGTGTTAACATTGCGTCTAAAGCTTTGCGTTCGAATATCATTCCACGTAACATTGCTAAAGCATTTTGATTTTTGTTATAAAATTCAAATACCTGCTTGGGATCAGGATAGCGGGATGCTTCTGCCCAAATAGCTTGTTGTAAATCATCTCTGGAAACTTCGACCTTGTTTTTTGTCCCCCATTCAGCCAAAATTAAGCCCAGTTTTACACGACGTTCAGCTTCTTTGCGTTCTTTCTTTTCATCCCATTTATGATCGTCGCCACAGTCTTTCCCGCAATTAGCATGCTGGTGGTCGTGTTCTTGTTTCGCCATATTATATTCTTGGTCTACAAGAGTTTCTGGTAAATCCAATTTAATTTTGTCGGCTAGTTGATCTAATAATTCATTACGCATATCACGTTTTGCAGCTTCTTCATATTGTTCGTTTATGATTTTGCGAATGTGTTCACGTAATGCATCTACGCTTTCTTGACCTACAGTTTTTGCTAATTCGTCATTTAATTCTGGTAAAATATGCTTGCGTACTTCGTGTACTTTTACCGCAAATCTTGCATCTTTGCCTGCCAAGTTTTCTGCATGGTAATCTTTCGGAAATTTAACATTTACATCAAATTCGTCTCCGGCTTTGTGACCGATAACTTGGTCTTCAAAACCCGGAATAAAAGAACCAGATCCTAGTATTAAATGGTGCTTTTCGGCAGCACCACCTTCAAAAGCTTCTTCGCCCAAGAACCCTTTGAAATCGATTACCGCAGTATCGCCGTTTGTTGCGACATAATCTTCTGCTTGTTTTTCTGCAACGCTACGGCTTTTGCGGATGTTTTCTAAAGCTTTTTCTACTTCTGCTTCATCTAATGTGGTAGTCTTTTTTATGACTGTAAATTTTTCTAAATCAATTTCTGGAAGATTTGGTAATATATCAAAGTCAAGTGAATATTCTACGTCTTTACCAATTTCCCAACCTGCTAGATCTGCTTTTGGTGCACCTGCGAGTCTGATTTTCTTTTCTGTTATATAATCATTTAGATCTTTATTCATAAGTTTGTCTACTGCTTCGCCATATGCAGACGCATTATATTTTTGACGTAAAACAGAAAGCGGTATATGACCTTGACGGAAACCCGGCATTTTCGCCGTTTTACCGTATTCTGTTAAAATTTCATCTGCTGCAGCTTGCAAGTCAGTTGCAGAAATTGTTCCGTTTACAGAATAATGTAAATCTTTAATTTTTTCTTTTTTAAACATAGTTTTCCCCTAAAAAATATGAATTGCTGAATGATTATACACAGTTTTTTTATAAACGCAATACAAACTTAAAAAATTGATGGTATAAAAAAAACCGCTGTATGCGGTTTTTTATAAATATTAACGTTTACTAAATTGTGTAGAACGACGTGCTTTGTGATGTCCAAAGTGTTTACGTTCAACTACACGGCTATCACGTGTCAGGAAGCCTGCTGCCTTTAAGGCTTTGCGTAATTCTGGTTCTGCTTTTTCTAGTGCTTTTGATATTCCATGTTTTACAGCACCTGCCTGACCGGATAATCCGCCCCCAGATACGATCGCAACTATATCATATGCGCCTTCGCGTTTTGTTATAGCAAATGGTTGTGCAATGATCATTTGTAATACTGGACGACGAAAATATTCGTTAATAGGAGTATCGTTTATTATTATTGTCCCCTTACCTGCTGTCATATATACACGTGCAACGGAGTCTTTTCTTTTTCCTGTTGCGTATATGGCGTTTGATAATTTGATATCAGCAACAACAGTTTTTTTTGTCGCTGTTTTTGCTGGGGACGCTTTTTTTGTTGTTTTTGCTGCTTTTGTCGCAGTCTTTTTTACTTCTGTCATTATTCGCCCCTTTTATTTTTACGATTTAATCCGCCAAAATCAATTACGATAGGTTTTTGCGCTTCATGTGCATGTTCCGCACCAGCATAGATATGCAGTTTTGTAAGTCTTTGATTCGCCAAAGCAACTGCTGTACGACGACCCATCATGCGTTTAACAGCATTAAATATCAATTTTTCTGGTTTCTCTTCACGCATCTGACCCAACGTGCGTTCTTTTGTGCTACCTGTCCATAAAGAATGCCAAAAGAATTTTGTTTTATCTGCTTTTTTACCAGACAAAGCAATTTTATCGGCATTTATTATTATAACATGATCCCCACAATCCATATTTGGTGTCCATGTCGGTTTGTGTTTCCCACGCAGGATGTTTGCTGTATATGCCGCTAAACGTCCTAACGTACAATCCGTAGCGTCAATTAGATACCATTTAGATTCTAATTCACACTTTTTTAACGATTTCGTCGCTGCCATTTTTTTACCTTTTTTAATTTTTTGCTGAACGATTATGGCTTAATGACTTGGAAAAGTCAAGAAAAAATGTATATGGTATAATAATACCGTATTATATAGGAAGTATTATTTTTACTTTTAAACCGCCAAGTTCGCTGTCTTCTAAAAACATTTGTCCCCCATGATTTTCTATTGCTGTTTGTGCAATGGATAATCCAAGCCCTGTCCCACCAGTTTGGTCGCCACGAGCTTCGTCTAGGCGAACGAACGGACGTAATGCGTCGCGTTTTTTATCGTCTGGTATACCAGGACCATCGTCTTCAATAATAATTTCAACTTGATCTGTAGAATCTTTTTCTGTTATGCGTATCTTCTTTTTTGCGTATCTTGCAGCGTTTTCTATTATGTTACTAAATGCACGTGCCAAAGCCATAGGGCGTGCATAAAATTGAACTGGTTCCTCTGGAAAAACGGTTTCTATTTTTTTATCTGCTGCTGCATCTCTGGCAATACGTATCAACATTGCTGGTAATTCGGTTGTTTGTTCTATTTCCGGCATTTCACCGCGGGCAAAAGATAGATAACCATTGACCATTTCTGTCATACGGTCTATGTCTTTTAGTAATTCTTGTTTTGATACGTCCCCTGTTTCAACAGCTAATCGCATTCTTGTTAGTGGTGCTTTTAGATCATGACTAACCGCGTTTAACATGTCTGTTCTTGTTCTGTTGTAACGGTTTAAACGTTCTTTCATAGTTATCATTGCGTTTGCTGCTTCACGAATTTCTTTTGATCCGGTTGGTTGAAAGCCGGGGGCGTCTAACCCACGACCAAAGCGGCTTGCTGCCTTGGCTATTCTGCGAATGCTGCGAGTATGCATTATTATGAATGGCGTTATCAATATAGATACAATTAAAATTGATCCTATTAGCCATATTATAAAAACTTCTGTACTAGTAGAGTAAATTCTATATAAAGACGTACCAAATGTTGCGATTTTCCCGTCATTTGTAGGAACATCAATAAAAACAAGTCTTTTCCCTTTATCTATGTATATCTGGGCAGGCCTTTTTAGCCTGTTAGACAACTCCGAAGCTAATAATCCTGCTTCTCTAGAATTATTATCATTATTTTTAGGACGGTTTAATTTAGTGTTTACAGAAACGTTTATCCCTATGTCTTGTGCCATTGATTTGGCTGCATTGTTTTCGCCTCTGTCCATGAAGTTCATCATAGTGACTATTTCCCCAGATAAACTTCTTGCTAAAGTTGCATGAACACGTGCCCAATGGTTCCCAAAAAAAACATTTGCGATTATAACTTCTGCTATAATAAGTGGAATCAATATCATCAATATTGTGCGCCAAAGAAAACTACGTGGTATTAATCTCATTTTTTGTCCTTCGTTTTTTATTGGTTTTCTTGTTTCGTGTTTACAAGTTTGTACCCCTGACCGCGAATAGTTATTATGTCCAAGTTTGATAATACTACATTTAATTTGTTGCGCAAGCGTTTTGCCACCATTGGTGAAGCCGAAGATATATTGCCTATTGGTTCTGTAAGATTTTGTAATAATTTTTTTTCTTCGCCAGATAAAGCCAAAAGTTTTGGGGTATTATCGGTTTGTATAAAAAATTCATCATCAATGAATAAAAGACCGGCCGGAAGTTTTTTCCCTGAATTTGAATGTTTTTTAATAATATTATTTAACCGTAAAACTAATTCTTGTAATTGAAAAGGTTTTGCTAGATAGTCGTCAGCACCGCTTGATAAACCGGCAATTGCGTTTTCTGGACCTGTCATAGCAGTTAGCATTATTACAGGTGTTTGATTACCAATGTTTCGCAAATTTTTCAAAAAACTTAAACCGTCTAGCCCAGTCATCATTCTGTCTAAGACAATTGCGTCAACAATTACGCGATTTAAGATTTCTTTTCCCGTTTCTGAAGAATTAGCCGTTATGACGTTAAAATTTTCGTTACGCAAACCGTGCGCTAACGTTTTGCGTAACATATCGTCGTCATCAATTATTAAAATTGTTTTTTTCATATATTATGATAAATCAACCACTTAATAATTTATTTGTTTAATGGTTCTACTGCATATTCACCAGGTTGTATCGTCCGCATAGAATTGTTTGTGTTTATAGTTTCTTCTTCTATATTTACTGCAGCCCTGAATTGCATGCCTCCGGTTGCGAATTCTGTTTTAAATAGTGCGTAACCTGTTCCACCACCTGTCGTAGGCCCTTGCATTCCTAACGAATAATATCCGCCTAGTATCCCATAATCTAAGTCAATATAATCTATACTTACTAAAAGAGATACGTTGCTTAATCCGTCACTGGTAATATTGCATGCAAATTCACGATTTGATAAGGTTGCTTGTGAATTTATCGGAACCATTATATCCATAATTGTTGGTTCGCATTGACGGTCAATGCCGTTTACTAAGAATTCGTATGTCATGCCAACTGTTGCTTTTGATAAACCAGTAGATACACTTACCCTAGAAATTGTAGCTTTTGGTATTTTTACTAGTGCATTTGCAATTCCGCTACGTACAGGAAAAGATATCCCAGACTGTAGACAATCACGAGAAAAAGGGTCTGCTTCACAAATATATAAACGAGAATATTCATTCATCATGAACATATTTGCTAAACTATTAAATAAAAAAGTTCTAGTTATTCTGTCGTTTAATTTAGTACACCCAAAATTCCTACATATTATCATAGGTCTATCCGCAAATATGACCCCGGGATGTAGAGCAACTTCTTGTTCACGAGCATTTATTATGTTTTGGTCATAATCTATACTGTCCGCCCTTTCCATAAATTCAGTTTCTGGTATAAAGTTAGGGTCGTCAGGGTATGCATAATACGATTGAACGGGAGTTTCTGTATATATTGTTTGAAAGTCATTATATACAATTTCTTCGTTAGCCGCTTTAGCATTAAAAGCGGATAGTGTAATGAAAATTGCTATAAAAATAGATCTAGCCATGTCAAAGCCTTTTTTCTCTCTGAAAAAGATTTTAGAATATTATTACGTATTCTGTCAAAGTAAAAATATTTTTATTGAAAAATATGTTCGGTTTGTTCTATAAAGTAAATCAAGATTAATTTTTAAGGATGGTGGAAAATGGTTGATATCGTAATTTCTGGAGAAGCGGGTAAGTTGCATGCGGTATACCATAAATCTGGTATGCCTGCGGCTCCACTGGCGGTGGTGCTATCTGGTAACCCAAGACAGAAATATCATATGAATGATCGGGTTTCATATGCTATGTTTCGTGCTTTTATGGATATAGGTTTTTCTGTTTTACGCTTTAATTATAGAGGTGTAAACGATTCAGAAGGTGCAATAGGTACAACTTCTGAAAATATGTTGGATATTGCAACTGTTATAGATTGGATACAAAATAAAAATGAAGATAGCGATAAAATATGGTTGGCCGGCAATCAATTGGGGGCGTGGTATGTTTTGCAAGCTATGATGCGTAGACCAGAAGTTTCAGGATTTGCGTTAGTTTCACCTGATCCTTCAATTTCAGATTTTGCTTTTTTATCACCAAGACCTAATAGGGGCTTGTTGTTACAAGGGGCTTTAGAATCTGATGATGCGAAAGCCTTTGCAACACACTTAACGCAGGTTTTAAAGAAACAGGCTCAAATAGATTTAGAAACAATACGTGTTAAAAATACAGACGAACATTATGGGCAACCGGCTGATTTGCGACAGATGTATAACGACCTGAAAGCATATGTCGGACGGGAAAATGCTGAAGATAAGTTATTATAAGGATTTTTCGTGCAGAAAAACGATAGATTTTTAGATCCGAATATTCCAGATGAAATGGCTGCAACTATTCGGCCTAGGGTTTTATCTGATTTTATAGGCCATGAGAATTTAAAGCAGAATTTGTCTGTGTTTATATCAGGTGCAAAAAAACGTGGTGAGGCAATGGATCATGTGTTGCTTTATGGTCCTCCTGGATTGGGAAAAACGACATTAGCGCATATTGTAGCTAATGAATTAGGAACTAATTTTAGGGCGACATCTGCGCCTATGTTGACAAAACAGGGAGATTTGGCTGCGATATTGACGTCGTTGGAACCAATGGATGTTTTATTTATAGATGAAATTCATCGTCTACCAACAGCAATAGAAGAAGTTTTATATTCTGCTATGGAAGATTTTAAGTTAGACATTATGTTGGGCGAAGGTCCCAGCGCAAAAAGTGTAAGAATTGACCTGCCACCGTTTACTTTGGTTGGTGCGACAACTCGTACTGGCTTGCTGTCCAATCCATTACGTGATAGGTTTGGAATTGATTTGCGTTTATCTTTTTATTCACCACAAGATTTAGCAAAAATTATAATAAGAAGTGCTAATATACTTGGAACGTCAATAGATATTGTCGGCGCAGAAATATTGGCAAAAAGTGCTCGTGGAACGCCACGTATAGCAAATAGGTTATTAAAAAGAGCGCGTGATTTTGCAGCAGCATCGGGGAAAAACGATATTTCTGAAAATACAATAAAAACTACATTGATACAGTTACATATAGACGGTTGCGGTTTGGACGAAATTGATCGAGAGTATATGAATACTATTGTAAAGCATTATGCTGGTGGACCTGTAGGCATTGAAAATCTTGCCGCAGCATTAGCAGAACCTGCTGATACAATAGAAGATGTAATAGAACCTTATCTTATGCAATTAGGTTTTATTCAGCGTACTCCGCGTGGACGTATAGTTACAGAATCTGGTTATGCTCATTTAGGTTTAGAAAAATAAAGAAGTTTTCACCTATATGTTATGTTTTATGCCCTGATTTAAAGTCTAAGTATTAACGTTTTTAGAATATAAAAGGTAATAGTTACAAATATGAAAAAAGTTGTAGATTTTTTTAAACTTGCGGAACGATTGGAATGTGAATACAGATTAACACGTATGTCTGATGGGGCTTGTCAATCTGTTGCTTCGCATTCTTGGAATATGGCTATGATGGCAATTGCATTACAACCGTTATTGAAAGAAACTATTAATATGGAAAAGGTTTTAAAAATGTGTATTTTGCACGATTTGCCGGAAGCTGTGGCACATGATGTTCCTCTTCATCAGCAAAATCCTGACATATGTGCAAAAAAGCATGATCAGGAATCTTGTGTAATTGCTCAGATTGTTAACTTATTAGAAAACCCTGAAATATCAAATTGTTTTAAAGAATATGAAAAACGTGTGTCTTTAGAAGCAAGATTTGTTAAGGCTTTGGATAGACTAGATACAGGGGTGCAGCATTTGTGTGCAAAAGATTTAACTTATGTGGGCGGTTTTAAAGATAATTTTTATTGGAAATTATTTTTTTCGGAAGATTTTGCAAAAAGTTTTGATTTTGAACCCGCGTTAAAAGACGTTTTTGAAGAAATAAAAATAAGAGTTTCTAATAGATTGAAAAAAGAATTTAAAATAGATTCAAGTAAGTTCATTAGAGGTGAAAATGAAAACTCATAAATTTCCTTTTTCTGTTGCATATGCTGATACAGATGCTGGCGGAATTATGTATCATGGAAGATATGTAGAAATTGCAGAACGTGCTCGTATGCAATGGTTACGAAATGTTGAATTTCCTGATGGTGATATAGGTTTTGTTGTTCGAGAATTGGGGATTAAATATTTTAAACCTCTTCGTTTAGGTGAAGATTTTTTTGTAGAAAGTTATATAAAAAAAGTTGGTAATGCTTCTTTAGATGCGGAACAGAAATTTATTAAAGATGATACAATTTGTGCTATAATGAATATCAATATTGCTTACATAGGTTCTGACTTGCATCCAAAGAAAATTCCAGATAATATAGTCGGTAAAATGTCTTAAAATAAATAAAAAGGGGAAAAAATGACAAATACGTTTTCTTTGTTGACGTTGTTTACGGGAGATATAATGACATTGTTTATATCTTTGGTTCTGGTTTTCGGCAGTGTCGTTTCTTGGGCAATAATAATAGAAAAAATACGTTTGTGGCATTTTCAGAAAAAAATGCCTGTAAAAGTAAAAAATGGAGATAATTTATCTGTAATTGCAGACAAGTTAATAAAGCCATTTGATAAAAACCTGTGGTTTTTATCAATGGTATCTTATGTTGCTCCGTTTATAGGTTTGTTTGGAACTATATGGGGTGTTATGGATTCTTTCGCCTCAATTGGTGTAAATCAGTCGGTAAGCATCGGTGTAATTGCACCGGGGTTGGCTACAGCTCTTGGTACTACAGCACTGGGGTTGATTGCGGCAGTCCCTGCGGCAATTGCATATCAATATTTTAGTAAAAAAGCTGACGATTTATACGATGTTTTAACTGAAGATTGTAAAGAATTAAAAAATATTAAGTCAAAAAACAAATAAGGATTTTATTATGTCGCGAAGAAGACGGAAAAATTCGGATGCTAGTATTTCTTTGACGCCTATGATAGATGTAATGACGGTACTATTGGCCGTTTTTATGGTAACAACACCTATGATGACAACGGGAATAGATTTGGATTTACCACGCGCGGGGCATTCTGTTTTATCTGGTAATGATCATGCCATACAAATTAGTGTTGACGAGAAAGGAAATTATTATGTCGGGGAAACGCAGCTTGATTTGGAAGGTGTCTTAACAAGGGTTGTTGCAATGCGGGGTGAAAATCCACAGCTAACCATTATGATAAATGGTGATCAGCGCGCAGATTATGGTGCTGTAATGGTGGTAATGGGTAAATTAAAAGATGCTGGTTTTCAACGTGTTGGCTTAAGAACACAAATTGAAGAATAGTTAGATATGGATATTACAAATAAATTTTCATCAGAAAATTTATTGATGTCGCTTTGCGGACATCTTCTGTTGATTGCGATATTGGTAACGTCTTTTGTTGTTGTAGTGGATAGGGCGAAGTTAGTTACACCAGATCGTATAGAAATAATGGAAATAGATTTATCAACAGTTAAAGTTAGTAGTGATGATACAATACTATATAATGTAAATGAGAAAGAAGAACCTGTTATAAAAGATATTGAAAAAGATCAGGCTGTAGAAAATCAAGAATCTGTTGATGTCGTTCCAATAGAAGAAGAAAAAATTGAAACCCCTACTCTGGTTGAACCGGAACCTGTAACTGTTGAAGAAAATAAAAAAGAAGAAATAAAAGAACCGTCTAAAGAAGAAACCCCGAAACCTAAAAAAAAGAAAATGGTTGTGCGCGTAAACAGAGAAGTAGTATCTTTGGATAGGACTTTGACTGTTTCCGTTATTGATGCCTTACGTGTTGCAATGACGCGATGTTGGGTAATAGATACAAATCGTACAGATATAGAAGATATTAGAGCCGTCGCACATTTAACACTGCGTAAGAATGGTACTGTTCGTGATGTTTGGTTTGAATCTGCCGCCCGTGCACAAACAGATCCTGCGTTTGCTTACGTTCTGGATACGATTCGTCGGGCCATAGATGTATGCCAACCGTTTAAAATGTTACCGTCAAGTGAATTTGATAAGTGGGAAAAAATTCAACTTACTTTTTATCCTACGCAAGGCAAAGTAATGTAAAAAAAAGCCCTAAAAAGGGCTTTCTTACAGATGCACTATAAGCCGGATTCTGTTCTGCCAAGATCTCGTCGTTTATAACCAAACCAAGGTAGCGAGCATAATTAATCTGCATAATGTGTTACCACATAATGTCAAGCCTTCTACCCGTCCCCAACATGGGACAATGTATAGGGGACCTATTTGAAGTTGCTGCGCATAGAGATTGCCCGTTTCACCCGATAAAAATCGATTCGTCACTGTTGCTCTAATCGTCGGATCGCTCCGCTCGGTAAATTAGCCGATATGCTGTCCCAAGCAGTCCGGACTTTCCTCCGCTTTATGCGGCTATGCTCTGTGCATCTGCAGGCAAGATTTTAACATCATTTATGTAGATTTCAATTAAAATAAAATAAAAAGGGATTTTTTGCTTGCAACGCATGGTATATTTTTCATAAAATAAAATATAAAAGAGAAAAAGAAGTGAGAAGAATGTCTAGATTTCTAAGATTTTTTGTTTTTTTATTTGCTTTGTTTTTTGTTGGTAATGCATTAGCTGCAGGGTATGTTTGTCAATCCTCTGCTAAAAAATATACGTCATGTAAGTCGGGGTACTATATGACGGCATCATCAACGTCTAAAACTTGTAATACGACTGCTGTGGCGGGTAACGCATGTCGTCCGTGTTCTGCAATGGGCAGTGGTTATACATGTGCCGGTGGTACCGCCTGTCCTGTAAAAAGTTCTGTGACATGCAGTCCAGGATATTATTTGCCGGCTAATGCCACATCTTGTTCAGCTTGTGGTGGAAATAATTATTATTGTCCTGGTGGTACCTTTACCCCGTCTTCATCTAGTCAGGGAAGAAGTCAGGCTTGGGCTGGTTATTATACTACGGGTGGTACATCAACCACGCGTACAGGTCAAGAAGCCTGCGTCGGTAGAAATTATTATTGCTCTGGGGGTGTAAAAAAACCTGTAAGTTCTGGACATTATACAACGGGTACAACAGAGACAACAATTACAGCATGTGAATCACAAGGAAGAGCCTGTAGTAAACAAGTACAATGCACTGGTAATACATATTGCTCTGGTGGTGTACAATATAGTTGTCCTACGGGCTATACGATAAGTGGAACAACTGCGGCTTACCATGATGCGAAGTCAGACTGTAAGATAAGTTGTGCGGCAGGGACACGAGTAGCAAGTGCGGACGCGGCATGTACGACACCGACAGGTAGTTGGTATACAAGTGCGCATACAGTATCAGCGGGATCGACATCAGGGACGAATGTGGAGTCCTGTGCGACGAATTATTCTACTCCTAACTCAAGACAATCAGGCGATCATGATGAGTCGACAGATTGTGTAACATATTGTGATGGTGGAGAGTTTGTTGCAGAAGCTTTCCAAGCTTGTGAAACTGTCCCTGCGGGTTATTTTAAAGAAGCTCATACTGTAAGACAAGGAAGCATAAGTTCGCTGGAACGTTGTAATTTTGATTGGGGCGGAAGTATAAATTATGATCAATCTGATGCGGGATCAAGTTCTGAAGAAGATTGTTATGCTATTATACCGGGAGGATTTTATGCAGCAGATGACGATTGGGATTTAGAAGCTTGTGCGGCTGGAACCTATAGTACAGAGCATAGATTATATTATATGGATTTGGTAATAACAGGCTCTGATCCAAATGGTTGTAAAACATGTCCAAATAATACTTATTCAAATTCTGGTGCAGAAAGTTGTACGGCATGTAATACGACGAATGGATATGGAAATAGTGGACCATCTGCTTCAAATCACGCCGGTGTAACATCTTGTAAAGTAAGTTGTGCTGCTGGTACGCGTGTAGCAAGTGCAAATGCGGCATGTACTACACCAAGTGGTAATTGGTATGTGGGGGCACACACTGTGTCGCAAGGGAACACGAGTAGTGTAAGTAGTTGCTTAACGAACTATACGATAAGTGGTACGGCATCTACAGACCATGATGCTTCGACAGACTGTAAGATAAGTTGTGCTGCTGGTACGCGAATAGCAAGTGCAAATGCAACATCATGTACAACGCCAAGTGGTAACTGGTACATAGGGTCACATACAGTAAGTCAAGGAAGTACGAGTAGTGTAAGCACGTGTTTGTCTAACTATACGATAAGTGGCACTGCGGCAACAAACCACGATGCAGCAAATGACTGTAAGATAACCTGCTCTGGTGGAACATATTTAGCAAGTGCAAATGCTACCTCATGTACAAGTGTAGGCACAGGATATTGGGCAGCGTCTAAGACAGTAAGTCAAGGGAGCACATCTAGTAGGACACAGTGTCCTGCGGGATATAGGGATGGATCTGCAGCGAGTGCCCAGAATCAATGTAAGATGAATGTACCTGCGACAA
>CALXXV010000008.1 GCA_944392775.1 uncultured Alphaproteobacteria bacterium | reverse complement strand
GTCTTGTGGCGTTGGTTCAATCACACAACGAAGTGGTTTGGTTCGACAATGAGTAGATTTGATAAGCCAGCGCAATCAAATCGTCACGAATGCCCCGCAGGCACAAAGTGCCAAGGGAATCAGTTGCAATTTTTCAAAGACTTATACCTTTCTATACAAGCTTTATTTTTAATCTGCATACTTTAATATAAAATTTTATTCATTTTCTCCTTTATATGCTTATAATAAAAACATGAAAGCTTTAACTATTTGGCAACCTTATGCCCAAGCTATTGCTCTGGGGCTTAAAAAATTTGAAACACGTTCTTGGTCAACAAAGTATAGGGGAAAAATCGCAATTCATGCTTCCGTTAAACCTTTATCCAAAGAACGCAAATTATTAGCCGAAAAATACGATATAAAAAATTTTTCTTTCGGTGAAATAATCGTTATCGCAGACTTGACCGATTGTATTTTAATGACAGAAAAATTTATCAAATCACAACCACAAAGCGAATTAGACCTTGGAAATTGGTGCATTGGAAATTATGCATGGAAACTAGAAAACATACAAATATTAACACCACCACAAAAAGCATCTGGCAAACAAGGATTATGGAACTGGTCTTATTAAAATATTATGTACATTATTATGATAATTATGTAATAATAAATAATAATACTTTTATATAAAATGAGAGAGGAAAGCTATGATTGATAAAAAAATGAAAAATATAATAATAATTGCATTGGCTTTTGTATTGGCGGGTTTTTTCCCGGGATATTTTTATTACACTTCACACATTAATAACAGAACCGTTACAGTAAAGGGACTGGCAGAAATGGATGTAAAAGCCGACCTTGCTTTCTGGAAAATAAAATTCAAAACAACTGGTAACGATTTATTTGCAGCACAACAAAAACTAAATAAAGATTTGAATTTAATTACTGACTTTCTTAAAGAACAAGGTTTTTCTGACACGGAAATTTCCATTGAACGAATCAATACAAACGATTTGATGACAGACCCGTATCGTTCTTCACAACCGATTGATTCCAGATATATACTGGATCAAACAATTACTGTACGTACCCAGAAGGTAGATTTAGTAGAAACAACTTTAAGTAAAATAAGTTCACTTGTATCCCAGGGGGTAATTTTTGATAATCAAAGTTATATGTCTCCAGTTTCTTACTTATTTACTGGTCTGAACGAAATCAAACCGGCAATGTTAGAAGAAGCAACACAAAATGCTAAAATAGCAGCACAACAATTTGCAGAAAGTTCTAACAGCAAAGTCGGCAATATAAAAACTGCTAATCAAGGAGTGTTTTCTGTATTACCACGTGAACAAATTCCTGGTACAAACGAAAGCGAACAAATAAACAAAACTGTAAGAGTTGTTTCTACTATTGTATATTACTTGGAATAAAAAAGCCCTCTCGGGCTTCTTTTTTTAATGATTTGGTTCCTGTGGATAAACGTACGCCAAAGACTAATAATATAAGTATGCAAAACAAAAACTTTATTTTTAGCCTGGCGGTCTTGTTGACTTTGACCAGCGCAACAGTGGCTGATGCTTGTACGGGTATCACACTGAAATCAAAAGACAATGGCGTTGTGGTTGCAAGAACAATTGAATGGGGAGAATCAGAAATGGAAAACCTGTATGCAATTGTTCCCCGCAATCACATACAACAATCTATGTTACCTGACGGAGAAACGGGCGGAATGACATTTTCCAGCATGTACGGATATGTCGGCTTAGCTGTAGTCGAACCGGATTGGGTCGTTGACGGTATGAACGAAGCAGGATTATCTGCTGCCCTATTCTACTTTCCAGGATACGGCCAATATCCAAAATACAATCCGGCGAACAAGGGAAAAACAATATCGGACTTTCAATTAGTATCTTGGATACTATCCCGCTTTTCAACAATAGAACAAGTAAAAGCCGCGATTCAAAATGTTGATGTTGTAAGCATCTACCCCAACGCATCAACAGCGCACTGGCGTGTAACAGATTCTACCGGCAAACAAATTGTTATAGAATTTATTAATGGGAAACCTCAAATATATGAAAATAATTTAGGGGTTCTAACAAACTCACCGGAATTTCCGTGGCAAATAAAAAACCTAAACAACTATGTAAACCTTATGCCTGGAACAGCAGGTCCCGTAAAAATGGGAGGGATAACACTTTCTGCCTTTGGTGCAGGCAGCGGGTTACTAGGACTACCTGGAGATATGACTCCGCCATCACGCTTTGTTCGTGCATCTTTTTTCCAGACATATTCTATTCAACAAGATACGTCATATGATTCGGCAATGTTAGCATTTCATATACTAAATAATTTTGATGTACCGCTTGGTACAGAATTTCCGGTTGGCAAGGCACCTTTTAACATGCCTTCCGCGACACAATGGACAATTGCAACAGATATGAAAGATAGGGTTATATATTATCACACAATGTATAATCGAACGATTCGTTCTATTGATTTGAATAAAATAGATTTCGCAAATGTTCCCTTTCAATATGCTCCACTAGATGAAACGAAACAAGAAACGATCATACCGATACAAATTCGTTGAACAAACGTCGCTAAAAAGCGGCGTTTTTATATACAGTTGCAATTTATAACCTTTAGAATATAATCCTTTTACATAAAAGGAGAAATTAAATGAAGATAAAACCTTTTGCTGGCATACGTCCACCTAAAGAAATTGCAGCCGAAGTTGCATCCAGACCCTATGACGTTTTAAATTCTATCGAAGCAAAAGCTGAAGCTGGTGAAAAATCATTATTACACATTATTAAACCAGAAATAGACTTTGATCCTATTGCTGACGAACACAGCCAGCAAGTTTACGATAAGGCCGTAGAAAATTTTAAACTATGGCAAGAGCGTGGTTGGTTAATTCAAGACCCGAAAGAAATGTATTATATATATGCCCAAACAATGGATGGACGCACTCAGTATGGGTTAGTTGCTGCTGCAAATGTTGAAGACTATATGACAGGGAAAATAAAAAAACATGAATTAACTCGTAAAGATAAAGAAGAAGACAGAATGATTCATGTCAGAATTCAGAACGCAAACATAGAACCTGTTTTCTTCGCATATCCCGACGTTACAGAAATGAACGACATAGTAAAAAACTATGTAGAAAATCATGAACCTGAATACGATTTCATTGCATCCGATGGATTTGGTCATAAATTCTGGGCAATTACAGACGACGCTATAAACGCCCGCATTACAGAAATTTTCAAAGAAATTCCTGCGATGTATGTTGCGGATGGTCATCACAGAACTGCCGCGGCTGCGCTGGTTGGCGAAGAAAAGCGAAAAGCCAATCCAAACCATACAGGCAATGAAGAATATAATTATTTCTTAGCGGTTATTTTTCCAGAAAGCCAATTAAAAGTTATAGACTATAACCGTGTTGTAAAAGACTTAAATGGTTTAACACCTGCGGAATTCTTAGAAAAACTTTCCGAATCTTTCGAAATTGAAGAAAAAGGTATTGAAATTTACAAACCGACTAAATTGCATAATTTTGCAATGTACCTAGACGGCAAATGGTATTCTTTAACTGCAAAAGAAGGTACTTATAACGACAGCGATCCTATTGGCGTTTTAGATGTTACAGTATTATCTAACTTAGTATTTGATAAGATATTAAATTTAGGTGACCTGCGCACCAGCAAAAGAATAGACTTTGTTGGTGGTATTCGAGGTTTGGGTGAATTACAAAAACGCGTCGACTCTGGCGAAATGGTTGCGGCATTTGCGCTGTATCCAGTCACAATGCGTCAGATTATAGATATTGCGGACACAGGTAATATAATGCCTCCAAAGACAACATGGTTTGAACCAAAATTACGTAGTGGCTTGATAATACATAAACTATCATAAAAATAATCCGCCATAAAGGCGGATTTTTATTTAGCCACGACAACCATCGCTGTACGTAAAACAGAATCTCCGAACATATAACCAGCTTGCATTTCTTCTATTATCATATTAGATTCTATTTTTTTGTTTTGACTATCATCAATTTGTACAACCTGTATAGCATTGTGATATTGTGGATTTAATATATTTCCTACAGTTTCTATTTTTGTTATTCCTAATTGTGTAAAAGCGTTCTCCATAGCTAACGCCATAGATTTAACCCCTTCGTCTTCAGGATTATGTTTAAGAGCTGCATCAATAGCATCCATTACCGGCAAAAATTTTTTTGCAACTGATATAGCTCTATTTCTGGCACTAGATTCCGCATCCAATACTGCTCGCCGTCTTGTATTCTCCAACTCAGCCGCTATACGTAAATATTTATCATTTAAATCAGTTATCTGTTGATTTAATTTTTCTATATCAGATTCACTTTTAGTATTTTCTTCTACAGTTTTGGGTTCTTCTTTATTTTTCTGTTCTTCTGCATCATTTGTATCATCTATAGATACTTCATCTATTTTGACGTTTTTATCTTCCATATCTTACCTACTTCATTTTCAAATTTATGGGGGCGGCGGATTTCACCCCCCATAAAAACTATATATTTATTTTACACTTGTTATTATAGGTATGAAGTCATCCGGTTTCAAGGAGGCACCTCCAACAAGTACACCACCAACGTTTGGAATAGACATTATGTCAGCAGCATTAGCAGCTTTTACACTGGCACCATATAAAACGGGCGTTCCAGAAAGCCCCATAGAATCTAAAGTGTCCGCAATCAATTTATGTGCTTCGGCAATTTCAGCTTCTGTCGGTGTAAGCCCTGCCCCTATTGCCCAACGTGGCTCATATGCTATAATAATATCACCGCTAATATCACTTGGTACAGATTCTCGAACTCCGGCTTCTATTACCGCCATGGTTTTACCTGCTTGTTTTTCATCCATATTTTCTCCTACACATATTATAGGGGTCAGACCTGCACTCAATGCGGTAGCGGCCTTTTGACGAACAATAGAATTCGTCTCTTCATGATATTGACGACGTTCGCTATGACCAACAATAACATATTTCGCACCAGTTTCCGCAATCATGGTTGCAGAAACCTCTCCTGTATAAGCACCCTTTTCATGAACACTTACATCTTGCGCGCCCAAAGCTACACGCCCTGAATCAATACATAACATTGTATAAGGAACGCATAAAATAACTTTATTATCTGTTTCTACAACCTGCAAAGCCGAAACCATTTCGGACAAAGCAGCTCTAGAACCATTCATTTTCCAATTTCCTGCTATTATTTTCATGTTTTTCCCCTTTTTTTCGTTGATTTTTCTGATATCGTTTTGCTATGGTATCGCAAAAGGGGATTAAATGCTAGAATATTTACGTAATGCAGCGGATAAACCTGTTGCAAAGATTCTTATTGGGATTTTGGCCTTTTCTTTTGTTGGTTGGGGGGTCGCAGAATGGATTTTCGGTGGTGCAGTTGGTGATGACTCGCTTGTTCGCGTTGGAAATACAGAAATAACAATTCAACAATTCAGTTTGGAAAAATCACGTGAATTATCAAATATGACACGTGAACAGCAAAGGGCTTTTTACACAGATCCAATTGCAATAAAAGAATTAAACGAAAAAGTACTATCAACATTAACAACACAAAAAATGACAGAGAATCATGCCAACGATCTAGGCTTTTTCGTAACAGACGCCCGTATAGCAAAAGAAATTCGATCTTTCCCAGAATTTCAATTAGAAGGTGAATTCTCAACAATATTATTTGATAACGTTTTATCAAATTCGGGCTATACAGAAAAGGCTTTTGCAGAAGTTTTACGCAATCAAATTCTTCGTTCTTATGCACTGGGTGCCATGTCATTACCTATATCTGTGCCAGATTTTGCTGTAAATGCAGTATACGATGCAAAATATAGTCAACGAACGATTGATTATTCAACGGTTAAATTTTCTGAATTTGATGTACCAGATCCAACCGAAGAACAACTAAAAGAATTTTATGCAAAAAAACCACATATCGTACCAGAACAAAGAAGCGTATCCTATGTTTTAATTTCAGCAGACATGGAAAAACCAGATAGCTATGACGAAGGGTATGAACAAGCGATTCGTGTAGAAGATGATATCATTGCAGGTGAAACCATGTCTTCTGCTGCATCAAAAAACAAAGCAAAATACATTTCTCTGGGAACATTTGATTCGGCCAACAAACCAGTTGACCCGATACTTACGGATCAAATGATTACAAAAATATTCGATATGGAAGAAGGTCTAGAAAGCGAAATTATAGAAACAAAAAAAGGTTTTATAATAGTTCGTGTTGATAAAATAATTCCATCGCATAACGCCGATTTTTCATCTGTACAAAAAAGCCTTGTCACAGAATGGAAAAAGGAAGAACAAAGAAAATCAGCATATTTAAAAGCAAACGAACTTTTAATAAATTTAAACGAAACAGGTAATTTACGGGATAAAAAAACAGTTACTGTATCTCGCACATCTGGTGCGCCTACAGATGTTTTAGTAAGTACTTTTAATTCTTCTTTAAATACAAATATGATTGTTCCAAGTTCTGATGCATTTTATGTTTTACACATAGAAAAAGAAATCAAACCGACAACAGACACAAAAAAGATGGCAGATACTCGTAAAGAAACACAAAATATGTTATCTCGTGAAATCCTTGATGATTATAATTCGTTTTTAATTCGAAAATACCCCGTAAAAATAAACGAAAAAATATTCAACAGATTTTTTGATAAATAAAATAAACCGCATAAAATGCGGTTTATTTTATATTTTGTTTCATTTGCATACGAGCATTATTTAACAAACTCTGCATTTCTTTATCTTCTTTACTATAAGCAGGTTTGATACTTTTTACAAACATTTTAAGATCTGCATTTTTTAAAAAACTTTTACTACGTACACGTAAAACTGTTAAAGGCGAATAAAAATAATAACTTTTATGTACTTTTGCCCTTAAACCATTCCTTGCCATTAAAAAAGTAGCTAAATCGATATTATCATTATCGGCTAAACGATAATAAAAATACTGTCTACCATTTTTAGCTTTTAGAAAAAAAGAATCGACAGATAAAAAAGATAACAATTTAATATCATTGTCAGCAAATTTGCTAAGCCCACCCGAAATTTCATATTTATGAAAAATATCTTTAATAGAAAACGAAAATTTTAAAGAATACATATTAAACCCTTTATTTGAGTTAAATCATATTATAAAAAAGACAAAAAATATCAAGAAGATATAATACAAAACCATTCCCCATTATTTATGGTATGAGGAATGGTGCCGGACAAAGAATTTAAATACCTAAACGATGATGTAATTTAAACATAAATATAGATTCGTTTCCAAAATCATCTATATTATTTGGATTTATTCTGTAAATAAACCCGATCGCCCCATCTGTCCAAGGGCCAAAATTATGACGATACGTTCCGGAAAAACGGATTTCGCGAGAATCAGAAGCCAAGTTTATATCTTCTATATGAGTATCTTTAATAACTAAATCATATTTTCCATCTTCTAATTCTGAAACCTCATAATCAGCATAAGCATATTTCATCGATCCAGAACTAACACTTAAAGGCCGAGATACGCTAAAGCTAAAATTACCTGTATCCATTCCGAAAGCAAAAGCATTTGAACTTATATCAGATAAACCCAATATGTAATTACCACTTGCATCTGAGGTTGTATAAGCAAAAGTTGAACGTATTTTAAAATCAAGATTATTTACAGGCGAATATCTAAACTCTGTGTCAACATATGTTGTGGTTCCCTGCCCTAAATTTAACAAACCACCAGTCTGGGCCCCTAATAAAGTGTCCGTTTCATAAGCCGTACCAAATGCAGAATAAAAACCGAACTTTTCACCATTCCACGCAACATTTGTCTGTCCCCCCTGTATCAATCCCAACTGTGCCGGCATATACTGAGAAGAAATAGTAGGATCTGTATCCAACATTTCTTCATCTGTTACAGCCCCGGAAAAAGCCCTTACTCCGAAAGTCCAAGCACCTTTATTATATTCAACATTTGAAGTAAGTGCATTTGAGGCCAATGCCAAAATTGGGTTCATCATACCATTAAAACGGTTGGCACCATCTGTAAGATGCCTTTGGTATTCAGCGGCAAACTCCCAATTACCCAAAGCGTAATCTAAATGTAAATTATCTAAACCATTTAAATTATCAACATACGGTTTTTCAGATAAAGACATAGAAAAACCCATGTTACCTATCTGTACTTTCTTAGTAGTTTCATCTGTAGTTTTTAGTTCCCCTAAAACATCCCCCATATACAATCCACGCTTATCTTGCGTTCCCAGCGCAAATTCATTTTTCCAAATACGCGGAAGACTTAATTCTCCATCTAAACTTTCTAATTTATCAAAAAAAGGCGCACTTATGGAAGAAATTCTAGGGTTAAAAACAGAAGAAGATCGAAAAATAGTATCAGTTGCCGCACGCCAATACGCGTTACCAGACGCAGATACAATATCAGTACCATTATAATAGTATATGCTTTTTCCTGGTGTTGTCGCTCTTTCCAAATTTATTACCCCATAACCAAAAACTTCTTTAAATACATCCAGATAATTTTCACCGCCATTTTGCCAACGATATTCGTACTCATTTGGCATTTGATACATATTTTGAAGATATGCAATCAAACTAGATTCTGTAAAAGAATTTCCACTAGAATCTGTACCCAAATAAGCACCATCCGCTGTCAAAGCCATTAAAGCAAATAATTGTTGACTACTCATATAAGAAAAAGCGGATTTTAGTGCCCCAGCAGCCCCTGCTGCACTAGCAACCGCCAGTTCATCTGTAACACCAGCAGACGCAAAACACCATGGATCAACACCATTTGCACCAGTCCCAGCAATACCACAAACCCGCCCTTTATAATAAGTATCATCTTCGGTTGTATCAGGCGTATTATTAGTATTTTGCCATTGCGAAATAACGTACTTATTATCTGGTGTATAACCGCTTACACTTGTAGTACCATTTGTACCATCCCCATTCTGAATAACAGGTACTACAGACATAAACAAATGTTCCAGATTATCAAAAACAAGCGGGGCCGCATTTTCAAATGATGCCGTTAAAGTCTTACCCGAATATGTACTATCTGTTTCAAAAGAACCTGTAGAGAAAATAACTAATGGTAAATAAGTAGACCCCAAACCATTAAAAAATGTTGTAGCAGTAGTTCCTGGCAACGAGTTTGTACCACTTGCCCCATCGGTTTCATTTTGGTCATAGTACTGATTTATCAAAGATATAAAACCAGTCTGCATATTATCTTCACTAAATGCCAAAACATCATCAATAGTTGCTGAAGAAGTGTCCTTTAACGGCGCAATAACAGATGCATTTGCTAATATAAACGGTCTGGATCGCCCACCAGATAAATCCCCCGCATAATAACGTGCCGCCGCATCAACCAAAGCCTTATAATTATAATAATCTAAAGTACCTTCTTGCTTGACCAAAGTTAAATTATTATCAGACATCTGATACGCCTGATTAACACTGCCACCAGATGTACTTGGCAAATATAGCAAACCGTCCGCCCCGATATAGCCTGTATAAGTAGAATCAGAATCAGAAGCTACAATTGTATTTCCTGTTCTTGTTATCGTTAAAGTCTGATCAAAAAGATTGATAGTATCACCAGTTGCAAGGCTTTCGCCCGCCATAGTATAAGTACCTGTTGCAGATTGACCGCTTACTGCGACAAGCCCTTCTCCGCCACCTGTTCTATATATCAACATCTGCCCGTTCGGCATAAATCCCATAAAGTCGGCACTGCTATACCCAGAATCATTACCGCCAACAACCTTTGCTAATAAATCATCCGATGCCGTTGCAGACGTATTATTTACCGCTGTACCAAATCCAGATAAGTCAAAAGAATTTACCAACGTACCGTCTTCCGAAGTTATTGCATCCGTAACTTGCGTATCTGATGTGCTACCTAATTGAATAACATTATTATAATATTTACTTGATAGCATACTAACTTCGGCATTACCAACGGTCGTTCCATTCATTTCGGACCATGCTAATAATTTATCGTCCAAAGAATTCACTTGTGCTGTGGCCTCTCCGGCTGGTTTATTAGCCGCATTTATACCATTTGTTGTAATCAAAGCAACCGTTACAGGACGCCCACCACCAACAATTAACCCACCAATAGAATAATCACCCAAAACACTTCCTGGCACAGGGGTTCTATCTGTATATCTAAGTGTTCTTTGCCCCATATAACCACGTGCCAAAGGCGAATAACCGCGCATCATCAACAAATAGTTTTGACCATAAGTATCTGTCATCAAATCAAAATTATCTTGCAAAATTCCTTCAGTTGAGGGGCTATAGTAATTCAAATTAGAAGCATAATTAGCAGATTCAGACGTACTATTAGGCATAGCAGGTCCATAAGGAATAGTAAATGCAGCAGTTGAGCTACCATTACTGCCATCACCGGCATCCCCACCTGGACGCGTACCACTTCCTACAGATCCTGCGTTTTCATTTCCAGGATCAAGCACATCTGTCAATAAAAAAAGTCCACCTACGACAACGGCGGCCCCTGCCGCCGCTAGTGTCATACCTTGGGCGGAAGACAAGCCACTAAATAAACCACCGCTACTTTTAGTTTGAGTTCTTGAATTATATTGTTTTATTTGTTGATCGCACTTAGACGCATCCGCCCCATACATTTGAAGGATCTGAGCAGCCCTAATATCATTATTCATTAACGCCGTACAAACTATTGACAAACCTGTACTATCCACATAATTTACATTTGCACCGCTATTTATTAAAACCTGAACCTGCTGAATATCAGCGTTTTTTGCCGCGGACAACAGTTGAGCAGCAACAGTAAATTCATTTGTCGCAGCAAGCAAAGAACAAGGTATAAAAAACAAAGCAAATATAAAAAATCTGATGTACTTCATTAAAATTCTCTCTTTACAAGAGATTTTAGCATACATTTAAATTAGATGTCTAGAAAAAACTTTATATGAAAAAACCGCTTTTAAAAAAAGCGGTTTAAAAAACAAGTCTTACTTATCTTACTTTCCCGTAATATACGCATCTACGTTTCTGAATAGTAATTGTTATATATTTTGTAGTATCAGGATAATAATTATTTACCTCATTTATAGTACTACCACCATTGTTTACATTTATAATGCCATTATTATAAGAACCATTCTGAACATTTATTTCTGTCTCATTAAATTTATTTGGTTGGTTCTGAACGTTTATAAGATTATTATTAACACTGGTATCTTTTACATTTATTTTTGTAATATTTTCACCGTCATTTTTGACAACGACGTTTGGTTTTGTGTCTTTTTTAACAACCGGTACGTTTTTTTTCTTTTGTTTTACGACTGGTTTTGCTTGAACTTTCTTATTTCTGCAATCGTTCAAATTTTTATTCAAAACCTTTATAGAATCATTCAAAACAACTATAGAATCTGCCTGTGATTTAACCAAATCATTTAAAACGACGATAGAATCTGCCTGCAAGACAATTTCTTTCGCCTGTTCATCAATTTGATTTGACAAACTATCTTTAATTTCTAAAAAGTTTTCTATACTTTTACGTGCTTTTCCTAAAGCCATGCTAACATTTTCAAGCTGTTCATTTGTTGTTTCTTGTATAGTCTTTTTTTCAGAACATTGAGAAATGCCGAAAATCAACAATGCCGCCACAGCCACACCAGCCGTAGTATGAACCAAAATTTTTTTATTTAATTTAACCGCCATAAAAACATCCTTTTTTACTTCGTACTTAACATATAGTACAAAACAAACCTTTTGTCAACACAAAAAAAACAAAAATTAATATTTTTCTTTTTTATCCCACTATTTTTTGATATAGTTTGTCATAAAGAGAGAAATGAACAAAAAAAGCCTATTTTTTTTACTAGCGTTTCAGCTACTTCCCGGTCTTGCCATTGGTGCAACGACGTGTTCAAAAATAAATTTAACAAGATGTTTAGACTCTATTTGTGCAATAAACGTTTCATCTAATCCCGCCGCCCGATGCCAATATTGCGGTACGGCCAGTGCGGGAACCCCAAAGACATCTACGGGAATGCGCAGTCTGTCTATTGGTCAATCTACTAAGTATACATTGACAGAAAAAGAGCTAGAAGACGCACCGACAGATCCGGGTAAACGTTATATATGGGCAACCGAACAATGTATAAAAAAGATAGAAGGTTGCACTGCAGATGATGTATCAGAAAGTTATGATGCCCTTATAGAGCAATCTTGTAAAGCCGCCGGCATAAGCGCAAAAATGGCAGAAGTCAGGGCAGCCAACACAAAACAAGTAAGTAAAAACAGTTGTAAAACAGACATTCATGCATGTTTGATTGACGAAAAGCGTTGTGGTTCTGATTTTAGCGGTTGCGAAACAGATACAGAATTTAATAATTTCTTTTCTTCCTGCAGTGTGGACGCGACAGGATGCGATGAATATTTATCTGACATACGTACAGAATTATTATCCGACCGAGATACAATGATTGCGAATTCTGAACAGTTATTAAAAAACATAGTAACAGCATACCAAACTGCTCGGCAGAATAAATTAACCGAAGCGCAAACTTCTTGTAAAGATAACGCCGCCCGCGAATCGTGCATAAAAACAGTATGTGAAAAAAATATGCCGAACAAATGCGGTACAGGATACGAATCAGAAAAAACAGTTGCGACCCAATTATGTGCATTTTATGACACCGCATGTGAAACCTTAGATTGACGATGTTAGGAACCAAATGAAAAAAACGGAAAACAATTTTTATAAAACGCCACATCTTTTCTGCATCAGTAGAATTGGTAATTTATGTGGTATTTTTGCGTTAACTTTTGGGATCTATTCTGCGAATGCAGCATCTGTTGTTCAACGCAGTGGCACAGGCACAACGACCAGACCAACAACCGTCGCCAGAACTAATATTACTAATCGCCTGACAACAGTCAGCACAAGTCAGGCGCAACCAGAAACAACTTTAGAAGAAACAGATACTATCGAATCGGCAACGGAACCAGAATCTATTGAAGAAACTCTTGTAATAGAGAATAAATCATCACAGTTTGATACAGTGTTAAACCAAAGCGGCACGAATGCATCAACCGACAGCAGCGATTCTCAATTATCAGAACTGATTCAGAAACAGCGGGCGGCCCTTGATGCCCAAGACGCATCTGCAACAGCGACCCAAAGTCTGCAAAATGCAATTTCAAAAGGTGTGAACGCATGCGACACAGCCTTACGCGAATGTATGAAAGCCGAGTGCGGTAATGATTTTTCTAAATGCAGTGGTGATACAGACACGACATGGGGAAACAAAATGGACCTGTGTCGCCAAAAAGCCGATTGTACAGGTGAAGAATACAGATTATTTACAACGGAAATAAAAGCAGATCGTGACATGAATGCCCGACTTGCATTATATAACGAAATAATAGACTGTGGTAACCGATATAACGATTGTATTATTACGCAGTGCGGTACAACGTTCAGCAAATGTTTAGGGAAATCCGCCGGCGACGCTGCAATTTCGGCATGCGCAACGATTGCAAACAATTGTAAACAACAAGACAGTGGTCTTGCCGGGCGTGCGATGCAGGGATTTGCAACACTGCGACAAAACGCAGAAGTCCAAGTACAAAAAGATGAAAATCGGTTATATGAATTACGTGATTTAATGGCGGAACAATGTCGCTTGCTGGGTGCTGCGTTTGACGAACGCAGTTTAGATTGCGTTTATACTGTTGAATTTTATGCGGGGGAAGATTCTACGCTTTACGCATCTAAAAAAGCATACGCAGGGAACACGTTTGATTGTACGCCTAATTGGTTTGGCATAGACGTCACGACCTTTATGGAAAACGCATATCGTTTAACGCGTGCCCAAACATCTGCCAGTTCAAGCTTACTTGGTTCTGGTCTTGGGGTTGCAGCTGGTGCATTTACATCTGGCGCAATTAGTCGTGCAATAGATACACAAAAAGCAGAAAACGCACTAAAAGACGCAGAAAAAGAACATGAAGAAAACTATGGTGATAAATCCTCATCTTCTACTACCGCACAATCTGAAGAAAATGATTCTAATGCCGCAAACGGAGATGGTAAAAAAACTGAACAAAACAATGCCCAAGGATCGGATGATAGTGAAGCAACATCAGATACAGGAAGTCCTAAAATAACAGTCAACTTTGTAGACAACAATGAAAACCCAATAAAAAATACAACAGTGACACTAAATGGAACAAAATATAGAACAAATAGAAACGGGGCTATTACACTTGATGACTCTCTAGGAAACAAGGCCTCAATAGAAATAAAAATAGACGGATTTGAAACAAACACCATTTCCCAAAATATTACACAAGATCTGTCTTTCACAATGACCAGATGCACATCAACCTCAAAAAAAACCGAGTGTAAATGTACTTCAAACGATAAAAACGCGGACACAAGCGATAATAATTATGAATGGAATGATAAAGGAAAGCTAATTTGCAAAATAAAAAAATGCAAATCTGATCGATATAAACTGAATTCCGACAAGAACCGTTGCGAAGATCAAGTCGGTGAAAAATGCACTTCAACAGACCCCAATGCAAAAGAAGCAAAATATAAATGGGAAAACAACCAACTAATTTGCGAGATAAAAAAATGTAAAAGAAATTATACTCTATATACAAGTGAAAACACATGCAAAAAGAACGAAGCAACAGATAACCAATAAAAATAAAGTGTAGTACAACAAAAATAACGATATAAAAAATGAAAAAAATATTATACATCCTCTTTTCTACATTAATCGTAATACCTGCACTTGCAGAAGATACAAAAAATCCTAAACCATCAGAAGAACAGCAAGAAAATGCAGGCACAACGCAGGGAACAGAAAAATCAACAGAGCCGACACTTTCAGAAGAAGATTCAAATAAAAAAATAGAAGAACTGCAAGAAAATGCAGATGCAATGAAGGAAAAAGAACAATCAGATGCAAATAAATTATTGGGCGCCGCAAGCATAGGCGCAATGGGTATAGGTGGCATGCAGGCATTATCTGCCCTATCCGAACAACGTGTTGACGAAGATGCCGAACTTGATATGTCCGCTTATCTTGCGACATTTCGTTGCGATTTCGGGCAAGGCAGAAATATCCAAGGTGGCCAAACAGGAATTGTTTTACCTGGGGGAAATCAATTATTCTCGTTATACAACGAATATAAAACACTGGCGGCAGATTTAAAAACCCGCAAAGAAGCCTTGGGCTTAACACCTGGAATAGAATCAGAAACCATTCTTGATAAAGCGAATACGGGCTTATATGATGACATAGGTTCTGGCAGGTCGGACGGTGCCTATACATCTTTGGCAACCGCATTATCCAATCCGAACAGTGCGGATGCAGCAGAATGGGCAGCACAACGGGAAGATACAGCAACCCAATTACAACGTGGTTTAATAACAGTTGGTGTTGGTGCCGCCGCAAGTATTATCGGTAACTTAGCAATAAATGAAAACAAAAAAGCTGCACAAGAAAGTTCTGATGAAATCATAGCAAAATTCGAACCGTTAAAGACTCTTGAAAACGACATAAAGGCTTTACCAAACCAAGAAGCAAACGCAAAATGTCCAGAAGGCTCAACAGGTACATACTCAGATTGTACATGTACACAAGACAAACAAATTTATAACTCAAATACAAACAGTTGCGACACTTGCCCCGGCGATAAAATCGCTATAGATAATGAATGTCAATGTCCAAATGGAACTGTCCCCGGCGATAATGACACTTGTACAGATACAACAGCAACCCCACAATGTGACACAAAAGACTCTAACATAAATGTTAACCCAACAACAGGTGAATGCACATGTAGAAACGGATATATAAAAACATCTAATGGGCAAAACTGTGAATGTCCAACAGATACTCACACCTTAGACACAAACAGCCAATGCGTAGAAAAACAAACGCCCAATTCACCAACACCAACCTCACAATCAATAACTTTATCAACAAGTAATTTGTTTGAGTTAAACTCGTCAACTCTCACAGAACAAGCAACAGAATCTATAAACACGTTTGCATCAGAAATAAAGAAAAATTTAACAAATGAAACAGCATATTGCATTAATGTAACAGGACATACAGATAAAACAGGTACCGATAAAATAAATAATCCGTTATCACGAAAACGTGCAGAAGCCGTAAAAACTGCTCTTGAGAAAGCCGGTATAAAAGGAAATAACATCAAAACATACGGTGCCGGCTCAACAGCATGTAAACAAGGAGGTTATCAAAAAGAATGTAGAAAAGTTGAAATAGAATTTACTTCTTCTGCTTGCAGTGCATAAGAATTTTATATCGCAATTTATTAAATCTGATTTATTATTTATGATAATACAATGTTCTTATGATTTACCTATGATAACAGCAATATAAAACAAGAAATATTTATCTGAGATTTAACGTTTCCATGCTTTTATTTTAATACATATATAAAATATATCTGTGCATTATTTGGCAGACAAAAGAATAACAGATCCCCCCACCAGAGATAATATTTTATATTATAAATTAAGTCGCCATATTTTTATTAACTGATTTATTATAAATTCTATAAATACGTATTATTTAACGTTGTATAAACCGGCACATAACTTTTTAATTTACCCACCACCACACAAATAAGCGCAAAATAAAACCGCCTTGGGCAAGGCGGTTTATCTTTTATTATGTACAGCTTATTCGCATGCACCGTATGATTTTGCAACCGGATAGTTTTCAATACACGCACTTCCTGATGCGGTGCAGGCAGCCGGAATTAAAGTAACCGTTGCGGCACCAGCAGGTTTATAATTTATCTGCGCAGCATTGCATTGATTCAAATCCGTCAAAGTTGCGCACGTTTGTTTCCATGATGCACAATCTGTAACAGTTGCCGTTGGCGATATTGTATCCGGTAAACGAAGATTCCATTTTACATAAAAATCTTTCAGCGTCCCTATTGAATAAGATTTACCAAATCCTACCTGATCTAATCCGTCACCAACGCGACAACTTATATTACTGCGTTCAACAAAAGCGGTTATTGCCGTTGCCAAACCACCGGCACCAGCACCAATACCAGCACCAATACCAATATTTCTACCAATATTAGCCTGTTCGCCATTTAAGATCAAATCAGTAACATCTTCCGTAAATACAATTTTCAACTTATTCGGATCAACCGCCACAGGATTATCATTTCCTTCCGCGCTACAAACTTGTTCAACAACGCTTGCAACGTCTTCAAGACTAGTATTTGCATTATCTGGTATTTTTATTTCTACACCAAAATCATCAGATACTACGCAGAAAACGTCTCCGCTTTTTACCGTACTAGATATTATGTTATATTCATCATACAGTTGTAAAATTTTATTGCACTGTGTTTCAGTTATATTATCAACTGTCAAAGGAATATTTGTATTTAAGCTTTCGTTTATAATATTAATTCCGGCATTTTTTCTTAATTCTTCTGTCAACATTTCACGATGCTTTTCGTTTTTACAATCAAACAATCTATCACCATGCCCTGCCAACGCACCTATTCCAGCACCAACCAAGGTTCCACCGCCTATACCAACAACTGCAGCCGTACTTGTTTTATTCATCAATGCAAAACCGAACAAATCCCTGTTGCAAGTAAAGGTATCTCCTGCGGCCTCCCAAACTTCCGCCAATTGATCATCACCTGCGGCACCGAACAGCCAACTATTTTTTATCTGCTCATCTTTATTATAAGCAGCAACCCTTATCCAGCATTCTGCCGTCGTAGGATCCCAACGTGCGTAATGACCGCGCTGACCATCAACACCAGAATTACCGTCGTTTACCTGAACCCCTTGCGGTTGATTTTTGATAAGGATATTCCCAGCCTGACTATTATATGCCCCAACAACATTGTTATATTCTGCTGTTACAACACCAGAATTTGAAACCGCATTAAAAGAAGAACCATACGTATTTTTATCTAACAACAAGCATGTATTTTCTGCCTGATTCGGCGTCAAACCAGTTTTACGTAAAACAAAGCTATAATATTCTGGCTGAATCTTGCGCGTATTAAAATCAATCCACACATCAGCAGCAGAACGATAAACATTTCTACAATCCTTACGAACAGTCGATACACATCTATCAACCTGTACAGAACATAATCCCATACCATTTACAATTGCATTACGTAAATCCTCGTTAAATAGATCATTTAACCCGCCCGGCAAAGCCCCATTATTTACACAACTTAAAACGTCGTTCATACAATTTTCAACCGTATAATCAGAATTCGCGACCCCACCGTCTGGGCAATCTGTTTCTACAGGTGGATTATCCGGCTCATCAGGGATATCAGGTACATTGTTATTATTATCATTTCCGCCCGATGGCACACTGGGGGATGTATTTCCAACAGACACACCTGGCAAAGTAGGCATTGTCGGCATACGCTGTGAAGAAACTTGTGCAGAACCACTTCTATTTAACCCACGAACGTCATATGCAGCACGCCCTGTCGCATCCGCACCATAAGCCGCATCAACAACCGCAAACGCACCTAAAACAGCAAAAGAAGTTCCAAATTTTTTTAGAAAACCCCTCATAAAAATCCCCCTTTTTATCTTTTAAATTATACCTTAAAAACAGACCAAAAAAAAGCACTTTTTATAACAAACAAAAAAACTTAAGCAAACAAAATATTGACAAAACAAATATATTGTCTATAATAATCAATATGAAGAGATTGTTTGATTTTATAAAATCTAATAAATACGCATTTTTTTGGACAATAAGTTATTGTCTTATAATGTGGATCGTATTACTTGGTTTATTTAATTTCAATATATTTTCCGGTATTGATTGGGTAAAACTGGCTCATGCACGCCTGCAAGGTTTTCCGGGTTTTGTTTTTGGCATATTAATTTTAGCCGCTGTTCCAATGTACATCGCAACAACCCTAATTATAATTCGCACAAAAAAACCGTTATTTAGTTTATCACTGCCAAATTTTTTAAAACCGGTTTCAGAAGAAAAAAAAGAAACACCAGAAATAAAAAATATTGAACAAGAATCAAAAACAGGACCTGTTTTACCTTTACTACCAGAAAATTTACCGTCAGAATTACGTACACCATTTTTGCGTGCAAAAGAAAATTTAAGCGCATTACCGAAAAGTAATTTTATTTTAATGAATAGAACAAATTATTCAAATGACGCAAATATTGATGACAACACAAAAAAAACCGAGTCTATTTCTCCTTCTTACAAAGATCTTCCATTACCAGAAGATTTTGATTTTTCCGATGAAAATTTTGAAGAACAAGATTTTACGTCTATTCCGACTTTTAATCCGATCTTCACAGATATAAACCTTGAAAAAGAATCTTCAGACAAAGAAGCCTCCCAACCGAAATCTGAAGCCACAAAAGAAGTATTAAAATATTTTCAAGAAAAAGGACAAAACCCCAAAATAGAAGATGACATTATAATAACTGACAACTTTGCCATAGCAACACATGAGGACAGCGACTTTTGGATTGCAGACGACGAAACATGGTTTGCAGCGGGCAAACACAAACCATCCCCGATAAAAAAATTATTAGAAAAAGCCACTAAAAACAAAACACCCGTCTTATATTTATTAAAAGACAACATAATGGACTTAAATTTATGTCTTAATAAATGGGAAAAATCGGGTATCAAAACGATACAAAAAATATCAGATTTAGACAATTTATAAAAAACTGCCGAAAACAGCAGTTTTTTTAGAATTGAATATCCGTACACGTTTCTATCGTCTCTCCCCACTTAGTACAATAACTACTACCAAACATAGGATTTTTTATTTTCTCACAATATGTTTGTTGTGTACACTTATGGCAAATCAAAGAATCCCATTCAAAATTTGTTATAACTGTTTCTTTATAATTAAACTGCTCCATTTCACTTCTTCCTGATAATTCCGCCACAGAATTTACCTCACTTCCCTCTTCTACATTAGACAATATTTGCCCAGTAGTACCCCCAATAAGCGCCCCACCCCCAACACCAGTAGCGATACCCGCAGCCAACGCACTAGCTGCATAAGAAGATAGCATCGCTGCAGATGCCGCGCCCAAACTTGCAGTGGTTCCGGCAGCAAGGCCTGTTCCAACAGCAGTACCAATTGCCGTACCAGAGGCTATTGCAGCAGAAGTTGTTGCAGCAGCTGTAGCCACAGCTGTATTCAAAGCCGCAGAATAAGCACTAGCAGCCGCTGCTGCCGCAAAAGCGCCAGCCCCTGCAGTAAAAACAGTAACCACAACAGTTGCTGCGACCACAATCGCCCCTATTATTATCATTCCAATTATATTCTTTGGGGGATCAGGAGACTTTGGCAAAGTACTTAAATCTGCAAGATTTACACAAGATATTCTTGCGACATTTCTTCTTGCATCCTTTGCGTTTTCACCTTTTATTTCGGCCATTCTTTCGGCAATCGTTACATAATCTTCCATCATTTTTTCATTTAATTCATCATATTTTTCATAATAATTATCTTTTGCTGTTTTTAATGCCGAGTTCGCTATTTTTAAACGCATACTAGCAGTTAAATTCGGGAATCTACCAACTATTTCTTCTCCACGATTTATAACTGCCCTTGTATTATCCTGAGACGTCTTCATCCCTTGAACTTCTCGTCCTGTCATACAATACTGAACTATCGGATCAGACTCTATAGTTTGAATTATTGAATCTATACTGCTTTGCAGAGTCCCTAACTCCATTTTTATTACATTTTTATCTTTATCGGAAACGTTATCCATCTCAATTTTACTTAAATAGGTATCAAAATCTGTTAGATGCCCTTTTTCATCTACACTAACATTTTCCCAAAACATGACACCGTCAAAAACACCTGCAAAAGGTTTAACATTTCCTAACTCATTACTGGTAGAATTATAAACTCTGCCTAATTCAGTATCTGTAATCTGAGCAACATCTGTTTTACAATTATCGTAATCTATTTCTAAACTTTGAGTATCTGCGCTACTCTTATATTCACATATTTTATATTCTAAAGTCCTTGCACCGATATTTTCATCTACTGTTAAATTATTACAATTCTCCGTATCTCCACAAACCCTTATCATAGCCTCGTTCATCGCATTCTGGCATTCCGTTAACATCGCATTGTCTATATTCAGCATAACTCCCTGAACCATGTTTGCTAATTCATCGTATACGGCATCACCCCTTATCTCTTCTTCTCCATATACTAACTGACAACCAGGTAAACTTTCATACGGACACATCCTTATTATCGTATCGGTATCTAACCCTATACATTGACTATAATCTTCCCCACATCTATCTTCTGATTGTAAACATTCTTTCACAGCTGTTGTACATGAATTCACTCGCATAGATGCTAACCGAGCTAATACATAATCCCATATCTGTGACTCTTCTGCCTTCTCTGCACTAGATGCATCTATACCACACGCATTTAACGGTACCTTACATAAACTAAGCATCGTCTCAGGTCGTGTTAAACACATATCATAAGAACCGTCCGGATCTTTCGGATCTATATTATCTTTACACGCCTGTTGAAAGCAATCTGATATAGAACCTATACAATTTTGACGCGCATTATCTTCTGCTATTAATTCTGCTGATTTTATCTGAGGAGCCGCTTCCTTCAAAAAGGTATCCCATACCTGTTCCCTCACCGCAACACAAGAGTTCGTTATAGAGTCACATAAAGGCTTCTTTGATAATAATGCATCATATGTTGATGCTGATATCTCTATATTCGTTATGCTTCCCTGTATCGTATATGTCGAAACCCCTTTCGTTGTACTTTTATTCACATTAGTGTTGTCAGATGCAACAACAGATGCACATTTTGAAAAATCTTCCCCACACCCACCTGTCGTTATCATACAATTCTTAAACTGTAATGCACATTGTCCAAGATCATACTTATTTGAATTTTGATATTGCTCTAATGCCGCATCCCTTAATGCTTTCTCTGCTGCCAATACCTTTTGCGCACTCGAATTCTTTTGTTGCTTTAAGCTGTTCTCGTATGCTGTACAATCTGAACGTATCTGTTGCGAATACATCAACTGCAACATTGACAGCTCACTAGAACACTCCGGTATCTGCGCCTCACATATCTCATGCGCAGCTAAATATAGTTTGTCACC
>CALXXV010000007.1 GCA_944392775.1 uncultured Alphaproteobacteria bacterium | reverse complement strand
TAACCCGTGCAAAGGAGCAACTTTGGATTTTGTTTGATGGGAAAAACAAATCAAGTTTTTTGGATGGCTTAGATGTAAGTGTTTGATAAAATTTATTTATATATACTATTTTTATTCCTTTTCTGCGAGTCTTTGCATCAGTGGAATACTTGCCATAATTGAATCGACCTTTTTAATATAAACTCTGTCTAATACCGCTTTCTTTTTATTCAACATAGATACGACAGCCAATGCAACATCAGGGTCCAAGCGTAAAGTCAGTGTAATTTTTTTCATATTTTGTCCTTTTGGTTTTCTGGCAAAGCCAAATCAGCACGTCCAAGGCGGTGCAGGCTTTCAATGCCATGATAAAGTTTAATAAAAGTTGGAAGTTTTATAGATAACGTACGGGGCCAATAAACCACCCCACACAATTTATATAGGTAAAAATATAAAGAAATCAATATGTTGCGTCTATCTATCACGTTTCTTTCTTTTATTTAATCCGAAGAAGTCGGGACCAGATATTTTTATTCCGGTTATTTCTTTTGCAACGGCGGACAAGGTCGAAAATATTTTGCCGTTGTATAAAAATGTTTTGTCGTCTTGAACCAATACTTTGTGGTCTATGCCACGAAATGTTCTGGTGATTGTTGTACCTGGGGTCAGGCTGTATCTATGTTGGTATACCAAGTTCGCGCATTCTGCTGGATCGGCTTTATACTTTTTTAGTTTGTTCAGATATTTTGTTTCCAGATGAATGTGTGACGTCCTGCATTGCATGTAATACCACAAAGCCCGCAATTGCCCATTAAAATGGTGGGGCGAATACCGTGCCCATAAACGCGCACGCTCATCTTGTGATAACGCTTTTAATTCTTCAAATGTCTTTGGCAAAATCTCTTTAACTTTCCGTTGCATTATTGTTTCCTTTTTGTCGCAGAAGCTGCATAGCAAGATCAACCAACATACGTAGAATACGCAGGTTGTAGTACAGGTCTTTGTTGGTAATTACGGGCATACGCCCGAACGGATTACCGGACTTACCTATATGGAATCTGGTCGTTTTAGGCGGATTTTTATATGGCATTATTCAACCTCAAACCATTTCATAACAGTGACAAGCAGGTGTGGATAATCGGCGCTGGTGGCTTCGGTCAAGAATTCGGACCATTTATCTTCTTTCCCAGCCAAGACCAGAGCGTTTTTACACCGCGCAAGGATAGCGAAAGCATTACCATCGCGATTGGTTAAATAAACCTTTATATCAGGATATTTAGGCATATTGGACCCCTTTGTATTTACTGTATTTTTAAGTTTGGCCAATTACTGCTTACCTTTCCCCGAAAGTCAAGTTAAATAGATTTGTTTATTTTTCTGTGATATAATCAGAATCAAAGGGAAATATTATGAATAAAATTATTCAGGAATTTATAAATAACTCTCATTCAGAAGATGTCCTGCAAGAGATTTACGGAATTTCTTCAAAAGAACACTTTGATTGTGTATTTATTGCACCTTCATGGCCAATAGAAAAAATTTTCGGTACAGGACAAGATAATATTTCTGAATTATATCAAGGTAGATTCTCAAGGTCTTTCAGGATAAAAAATGGTTCAAAAACATATTTGTATATTCAATTACAAGTGGGGGCTCCAAATATAGCCGACTTCTGTTTGTCTTGTTATGGTTTAAATTGTGATAAGTACGTCTTTATAGGTTCAGCTGGTTCGTTGGTTCCAGAAATAAACATAGGGGATATCGTGATTCCAGAAACAGCAATATCAGGTACTGGTGCAACACTATACTTCCACGAACAATTAGATAAAGAAAACCTTTTTGAAAAAACACATTCTTCGCCAGAATTGAATACGGTTCTAAGAAATATATGTAATGATTTGGAATTGACTGTAAAACATGCTGTTCCAATTTCTGTAGACAGTATATTGTGTGAATATCAACATTTAGACGAGTTCAGAAGTATGGGTGCTAGTTTGATAGGAATGGAGTGCGCAACGTTTTTCAAAGCAATCCAAATGATAGAAAAACAGGCATCTGCAATATTATTGGTGTCTGATAATTCTGCATCTGGACAACATTTGGTTGGTCAATCACAAGAATTGCGCACGAAATATCATTCAGTTAGATCGCAACTGCAGAATATTTTATTAAGTATTTAGTTGCTTTTGTTTTTATATACAGCAGCTAGTTGTGTAATTTTAAGGTGAAGGCGACGTAATAATATTCTGTCACGGCAGGGCAGGTAGCCGACATTACGGCGTCTAATACGATGCTCCATTTTATTCAAAATACGACAAGCGCAATAATAAAGCATACTGCAAGTGGAACCCTTGTTTGGTTTGATATCTTGTAAGATTTGTACTTCATGCGACACCCTTTTTTCAGTTGCCGCTAGTGTCTTAAAGGCAAGTTAGCAATATGAATATTGTCAAATGCTTAGGTGTTGCTTTTATCGTTTTTCTTGATATGATTCTTTTCAATAAAGAAAGGAGTTTATTCATGCAAGA
>CALXXV010000006.1 GCA_944392775.1 uncultured Alphaproteobacteria bacterium | reverse complement strand
TTACCCCACCAACAAGCTAATCCAACGCGGGCACATCCATCACCGATAAATCTTTCCCGTTTCCGGCGTATGCGGTATTAGCGTTCGTTTCCAAACGTTATTCCCCAGTAATGGGCAGTTTCCCACGCGTTACTCACTCGTGCGCCACTAGATCCACAGGGCAAGCCCTGCTTCACCCGTTCGACTTGCATGCCTAAGACCTGCCGCCAGCGTTCGTTCTGAGCCAGGATCAAACTCTCAAGTTTTAAAAAACCTGTAGTTAAGTCCTGTGCATATTAAACAAAGCTGACTTTAATCAGTTCGTCTTTACATATATATCATTCGCAAGACAAGTTTTAACGAGGTTCTACTTATTGTAAACCTACTACCTGTCTAAGATATGCACATTTGACTTAGTCAAAGTTTGGATATTTCCAAATTCAACTGTCTGCATATCTCTTCTTGAATAGATTCTTGAATTACTCAAAAATCTTTTGATGAGCTGCTTTTATTCACAATGTTTGCGTAATTAATGGAACCCTATTCTTATGGTTTGTTCCGTTAACCGCAGAATTTCAGGGGTTGAGATCTTTTTTGATTTGTTCCCAACTTGAAAGCCCGCATAGTATGCGCACATTTTCAAAAAAAGTCAAGAGATTTTTAAAAAATAAATTTTATCTTTTTTAAAAGTAGCAACAAAACCCCGGTTTTCTGCACTTTTGCTTTTTCATATTATTTTTTATATTTATATTTGTTAGCAAAAAATACGATTCGAAAACCAAGATTAACGATTCGCCAATTTATAAAAAACATCGAATCGACGTTTTTATATGCAAATCTTTAAAAACGATACATAAAGCCTATTTTTATCATAGGATAGAACTTTAATTTATTTAACTCGTCTTGCGCGTCTGCTAGCGCATCCTGTTTCGCCTGTTCAAACTCTTCTATTCCGCCTAGTTCCACTTTTTCCCAACTAGTACCATTCCATTTCTGCAAATTATCTGTAGGCAAATCTAAACCAAGTTGCGCCGTTTTATTAGTAAATACTACCCCCGCATCCATATAGATCTTAAACCCGGCAAACAACCCCCAATCAAAACCAGCACCTAGGTAAGGCCCACGATAATTCCAATCTGCCTTTGCAGTTCCATATAGTTGATTGCCAACATATCTATAATCTGCCCCATTTAATTCAAAGGCAAATTCAGAATCAGGCAACTCTTCAACATGCCCTGTCAGCTTCGCCGTCAATTCTAAGTCACCCCAATAGTACCCACCTGTAAGCCTTATTCCACCTAAGAACCACGTATTACCAAAAGGATAAAAATCTATCAGTGCCGCAAAATGCTGATTTTTTATATCACCATCTTTAATTATAATTCCATCACCTATATCTATTCCTTCATCCCCCATAACAGCATCTATACCAGAATTTATTAATGATTTTAAAGGCGAAGTCGTTGCAAAATCCGCCCTAATGCCGAAACGTTTTAACCAAAACGAATCGAAATTTTTATTAGCATAGCCAACAAAACCGTTTAAACCACTTGTTACCGAAAGGCCAACACCTATCTGCAACCCATGAGGGAACCTTACATCAGGATTTGAAAATTCAGATTTATTAGTTTCATTTATTTCTAGGTCTTTACTTTTATCAGATTTTACTGACGCAGCATCCTGAATGCTTTCTTCTTTTAATACACTTTCGTCTTTTATAGCGGAATCTTCTGCAAACGCAGGTACTACTAACACAGATAATAAGGTAAATATAAATATTCTTTTCATTTTTTCTCCTGCTTATACTTTAAAAACATTATAACAAAACATAAAAAAAACTCCCAACAAAAAAATACTTTTAAATTTGTGTTCAAAACCTATGTTTTTTGTGATATTATTCAATGTATGAAAAGAAAAATTATCATTTTTTCGTCTCTGCTATGTCTATGCAAGACGCTTACTGCTAATGCATCCGACTGTATAGGTGCAGAATGTGACATTGAACCAATTTCTATGCCGACAATTGTTGAAGAACAAACTGTAATAGAATCTTCGCAAAACCTACCGATTAATACAATACAAACGACAGAAGCGTTTTATTCTAAACCAACGCGTATGGTAGAAGCAAAACTATTATCTATAAAGCCCGTTCCGAAAGACAACAGACCGCCATTATGGGACGGTACAAATAACGACTATAAATCACAAACTTATGACAAAACAGTAGATTGGCGAAACGGCGTTCCTATTTGGGATGATTCAATTTCTAATTATAAACAAAAAAACTTTTCTGATTGGTTTTTAGAACCATTACCCGAAATTTATCTTCATGAATCTGGTAAAGAATCGGGAAAAAAGGATATAGAAGCAATGCAACTATATCGCCAGAACATGGCAGATGCTGCTGCCACGCGCGCACGCGTAGAAGAATTGTTATCGCCTAAAAAGCCTTCTGGAAATCTATGGGGATGCCCAGACGAAACTGTAACAGAAACTGTTTCTGAAAAAATTGAGTTGCCTGCACCAAAACCTGAATATGTTGCACAAGACTTAACAGAAGTTGTAAAAATTACATTTGACGATTTTGACGGCTGTCCTTTTGAAACAAAAACCGAATGTGAAATATGGCGCAAGAAACCAATTGTTAGAGAGACGGTTTCTCCGCGCAGCCCTAAATTACGTGCAGAAAAAGTATACGATTTTATTAGCGCTGCACGTTGCAATAAAGAAATAACCGCAAATGATGAAGTCGCAGCCCCACTATTAGAAAGATATAAAATGTTGATGGGATCAGCAAATGCATGTTGCACAGAAGGCATGGCTTATTCTTTAAAGCAAGCAGGTGCATCAGATGGGTTAATATATAAGTTTTTAGCAGATGATGCCAACTTCTATGGTTTGGGCGCCCGCTGTCTTATGATTACAGACAAGGAATTGGATACCAAGTATCCTAATACCGCAACAGCAATGGTTGTCGCAGACGTAAGAAACGGTTGCCTATGTCGTGGTCGTCAATGGTTTGAAGCAATGCTGGCGCCATTTAAAGACGTATATAAAGCCATGCCAGAATTCAAAGAGTATAAATTTAATTATACTTATACAGATGGCTTGCAGCGCGAAATAACAGTATCCGTAAATAACGATGTACAGAACGTGTTAAACCAGCTGGCATTGTGCCCATAAAACAAAAGTTAAAGACCAAATAAAAATCCCTGTTTGAAACGGGGATTTTTATTAAAGATACTTCTTTCTACAAAAAAATAAAAAACGCGCCTGTGCGCATTTTTATCTTTGTGGTGTGTTTGTATTTTGTCGCGATTTATTTTGCTGGTCTTCTATTGCCTGCATAACCGCAATATTTAATGCATACGCACAACTATTTACTGAATCGCGTTGTGCCTTTAATTTAGTATCAGAACATGCCTCTGGTTGTGTTAATTTTTTACTAGCAGTATCGTATACAACTCCGCTAACAGAATATGCCTTGGCAAACTCTATATCTTTCTGCAACTGACGATGAGCCTCACCAATATTACCTGCGCTTACCGCCTGCAAAACTATACGAATATTATTCTGTATGCAAGACAAACCGTCTGATGTACTGGACTTCAACATGCAATTTTCTGCACCTATCAAAACAACATTTCTATCACTAGAAACAGAACTACTTGAAGAAGAACTCGATGATGCACCTGCAGCTTCAAGATTTGTTGTTAAAACAGCTTTCTGCAATTGCGTTTTTAAACGACTTACTGTTGCTTCTAAAAAGTCATACTGTTGCTCTAACTGTTGTGTCATTAAAGTTGTTTTTAATGCAATTACATCGCGCATTGCCTGCTTAGACGTTGCATCACTAGGATTTTTAGTTTGTCTGATATTATAAACATGCGTGCTACACAATGCTATTTCTGGATTAATATAACTATTACTGCTGACCCCACAACCATTATCAGTTGCAGAGAATGCCACACCTGGCACACAAACTAAAGAAATCGCCCCTATTACAAAAGAACGTAAAGCACGGTTATTTATAAAATCTTTTTTATACGGTTTCATTTCTTTTCTTTACAGCTTAGAGTATTATTATCAAACTCATATTCTACACCATATTGAGATGCACATGCACACTTGTTCCCATCCCAATAAGCAAAAAAGTCGTAAGTTCCAGCATATTCACAATAACATTTACTTAAATTAAAAGCGGAGTCTGATTCTAAAGATTTACTTCTACAAATAGCCAGCGCATTACTTAAAGCAAGATTGTCAGTAGCGGAAATCAACCCAGCTGCATCCATGCCGGCATTTTTATTTAAGTCCCTTTCAGAAACACATACAGATTCCGGTAATTGCTTTAACGACACCAATTTTTGTAAATCTGCGTACATTTCCGCATTTAACGCACAATATTTAAATCCGTCATTTTCCGGCGTCGTTTTTCCAGTTCCAAAAGCAGAATTACCGAAGACAGATGGGGCATCTTGTTCTATTATTCTTTGCAATGTTTCGATATCAATAGAAGATTGTTTTTTCATACCTGAAAACAGCATAGAATTTTCCAAAGCCTCTGACGCACAACCAACGCGAACCTGCGTTTTTTCATCAGATCCGACATCTGGATACAACCAAGCACTCTGAACTTCATCTTGCGATGTAAGCATTTCTATCAATTGACAACCACCGTCTGACATTGGAACAACCTGACCTATTTTACAACTTGCCCCTCCAACAACAGAGCCTTCTTCACCAACATTGGCAACAGGAACAGATATGTTATTAATACAATTTGTGTTGGTATAATGCATAACCTGTCCAGGACCACATAAATATTTTCCCCAAACGTTGCATGTACCGTTTAACATCATATAAATATCGGTAATATCAACGCCAACCGATTGTGCTAAAATTAATGCATCATATAACTCTGACAAAACGTTATTATATGGATCAAAGAAATTCATCGCTTTCTGTTTAAAAGCCTTAACACGCTTCGGTCCACTGCAATTATTTCCAGAAGAATCACACCCTGCATATTCATAAACATCCGATAAAACTGCCTTAATTTCTTTTAATGAAACCTCTGCATTTTCTATCTTTGATAAAATCTGTCCGGAAATCTGCTGACGTGCCAAAACGTCCGCAGAAACACCCGAAGATGCCGCCACTGTCAAGTTCGTACCAGAAGCAGCTGTTGTAGTGGCAGAGGATGTTGTTGCAGATGCACTTGTCACCGTATTTGCCTGCGCAATTGCCTGTGCTGTTAATTGTTTCTGTTCTTCTAATGCTGCCTGCAGTTGCGCCGTAGTTTCAGCATTCTGTTGTTGCATCTGTGCCTGCATCTGTTGCATCTGATTTTGCATTTGTTGCAACTGCTGTGCACTTTGCTGTGCCGCTGCCTGAGCCGCAGCGACCTGCGCATCCGCCACCTGTTGATTTGACTTTGCCGTAGAACTTGCAACTAATTGCGCAGAAATATACTCTATTAAATCCGTTCCATATTCCTTACACGATTCATTAGATGCGACACAGCCAGATACTATTGGTCTGGCAACATCCATCGTTGTACACCCCCCACTTGCGCACTTAGGTTGGGCACAACGCAAAATTAACGCATTACAATTACCAAAATCAGCCGTAGGTGCATTGGCGGCACTGCTACTCCTAGTATTCATTAACGAATTCCAATTATTATTATTTATTGATCCAGAACTAGGATTATACGCAGTTAAATTACTTCCCGCCGTCGTCGCAACAGGCGCAGCAAAAGCATTTGCAGACACTAAAGCAACAGCAGATACTAAAAATCTTGATATATTTTTCATATTCTCTCTTAAACTGAATTTTAACATAAAAATAACGCTCTGAAAAGCCAAAAATAAACAATAAAAACAAAAAACTACATAAAAAAGTTGACAAATTATATTTTTTGTAATACAAATCATCTTCATGCAAATAGAAAAAAACAAACTTATATCTTTAAACGAAGGCGATTTGACGCCAGATGGCGATTTATATATTCCAGAAGGTGTTATAGAAGTTAAAACTAACGCCCTATGCGAATCCAATCGCATAAAAAGAATATTTTTTCCTAAATCTTTAAAAATAATCAACGACAAGGCATTTTGTGGTCTGCCTGCACTAGAATATATATTTTTTGGTAATAACGTTAAACAAATTTCTAAGAATTCTTTTTATAACACAAAAAATATAATTGGCATTAGAGTCCCAAGAAATTGGAGCGGCAGCTTTATCACTTTCTTTTTTCATGCTTATGACAGTCTAAGAAAAATATTACGAGAAAAAGAAAATGGCGAAACAGCCGAATATAATGTAATTAAATATCAAGAAACTCTATTTATAGAAAAAGCACGTAAAACTATCGGCCAAACACAAATTATAACCTTACAAAACGTTCTTTTTAAATCTGATGACCTTGCGGGGAAAACTTTTTATTTGCTAAAAAGTAAAAACCAAGAAGTTTTTGGTTATGATATATCAAACCTTTTCTATCAAATGAAAAGCAAACTGATGAAAATATATTTTAACAACATAATCCGTGAATATTTTCAAAAAAAGCCTCATTTAAAAAGTGCTTTAATTAAACATATATTAGAATCTTCATTTGAAGCCACTATAGATGAAAAAAACTATATTTATGTACAAGATAAACTAAAATTCATACAAAAAGAAAATACATTACCACTTGTTATAAAAAAGATCGCAAGCTTTTTAAGAAAATATCCAAAAAGTAGAACAGTTGAAGAATTACAAAAACTACCGTTTCACGAACTTGAAAAAGTATTATTTAGTCCACCCCAAAAATCAAATAAAAAACTAAATAAGAAAGTAAAAAGGCACCCACTAGATAAGGACGATTTATATAAACTAACTAACGACGGATATAAAACCATTGGAAGCTTTCCATATAGTTGGCTAAAAAACATTCCAAAGCAAGATATTAAAAATATCTCGGAAATGTTACATCGACATTTCTTAGATTCAACAAGGAAACTATATACTCCTTCCAGACAGTTTATTTTTGACGAAACGGTTATAGTTAAAGAAACGCAAAACCTAGCTTATGCAATATCATCTTTAATCAAACAAAACATAACCATAGAATATCTAGACTCTGGTTTCTTTTCAAAAGCTTATTTAATAAAATTAAATGATCATGAAAAATATGTATGGAAAACATATCACAGTGATTTATATAATCATGATCTTGCCAACTGGAATCATGACATAGAAATACAAAATTCCTTTTTGTTATCCGGTAAAAAATATTTTGGTAAAACCCATTTTAGAAAGATTTCGACTGCGACTCTAAGTTCTCAACGTGGCGAAAGATATTTAATCTATCCTTTTATAAACGCAGAGCCAAGAATATGTAGTGAAAATCCTTACGATTATTTCAAAGGCGTAATTTTATACGATTTGAATATGGAAAACAATTGTCATGGAAATACAATAACAGATATGGGGGCAATAAAAATAATTCCAGAAAATTTTAAAAAACCGAAATATATATCAAAAATAACCAATACTATCTTATATCGTCCTTGGGATGATTTATACCTTGTACTTAATGCATACACAACAAAGCAAATTACCTATGCAATAAAGTTTATAAATAAAAATATATCAGAAGAAATAAAGAACTACAAAACAATTAAAGCAAAGGTAGAGTTTTTAAGTAACAAATTATTATCACGCGGTGCCAGATAATAAAAAACGCCCTTTCGGGCGTTTTTCATTCCATACTGGTAGTAATCATATCGCCATATACACCAACTTCTTGCGATCCTATTACACAACGTATATGACTGCCGACATTATTCATCCATTCTTCCACAGCCTCTCTTTCTGCAGAATCAAGGTTAGCTTCTTGTACTGTCTGAGTTATCCCCCAGCTTAGCACACCGCCAATAACCCCACCGACAGCAGCACCAACACCTGTTGCAACATTATGCGCACGTGCATCGTTTCCTGTTGAAGTGCTTGTTGAAGATGCATTTTTACAATATGTTTTCAAATTCTCTAACTCATTGTTAAAGGCAGTTACGGCTTTTTCTTTTGCATCAGTATCATCTTTATTGTCGTCCGTATTGTCGTCCGCTGTTTTAAGCGCATCTACGGCAGCTTGAGCTTTAGAAATGACAACCTCTGCAACATTTAATTTCTTGGCCGCATTTATAGCTTCGTTAGCATACTTTTTTGCACCTTCAACATCCGAATCAACATAGTTCTTAGCATTGTCTACATTTAATGTACACATTTGTATTGTCGCCGAATTATCCGTAGTTTTTGTTTCGGTTTTCTTGTTAGTTAGACCACTGAATACAGTTCCTTGATTTATACCGCTACCAAGATAAGCCCCACCTAATCCACCAGCAACAGTACCAAGGACAGGTGCAATCCACTGCCACCCCCTGAACTGAGCGTCTTTTGCTTCTTCTCTGGCGTCCTTACCAACATTTTCACTAATTGACTCTAAAACAGAACTTGGGATCCAGCTACCACAAGTAAACGCATCACCCGCAGCAAAATAAGCAGTTGCCCAATCAGCCCCGCCACGTATCAAATCCTGTATATATGTATCATCTGACTGAATATTTATACGAATACGACAGAATGAACCATACAACTCGTTACTAGCTACGAAATCATTTGATGTCAAACCGGACACAGTATAATTTGCAGGAACTTTATTATTTTTCAATTTTACCCACAGATATGTACTGCCCATATCGTTACTACCCATAATTCCACCAGAATTTCCGGACATACACATATTTTGTTGTTTTGTCAGCTTTGCATTATATTTTGCCTGCGCTTCCATTTCCAAATCCGAAATCAGATCACGGAACACCTGTCTTTCTGCCAAGTTTTGTGCATAAGTTGTTTGAGACACCATTTTTGGATATATATACATACCACTGGTATCATCACAACGTCCCGTTGTACCGTCTCCGTTTTCAGCGGTTGTACACAACAAATTACCATCCGCGTCAATATCTTGAACTTCTGCTGTAATACTATAGTTACCGGCATCCAACCAACCTTCTCGTGCATTTGTTACACCACTACCCCACGAATTTACCGTATAAGACGAATTTGCAGAGCTACGAGCCATTTCAGCCTTTATATGTTCTTCACAAACAGCATTATTTTTTACTGTATTTAAGCACAATCCCAATACAATTGTATGATCCAAGACCCCACCAACCTTATTCATACTGCTATCAAAGCTATCATTGCCAGTATTTGTCAATGTTGAATAAATATCTGTACGATTACGGTAACAATTTTGATAGTCCGTACCGCACATAGATTTTACACAATTTGTTGCAATCTGCTGACATTGCTTTTTCATACTATCCAATGCAGATTGATTATATGATGTTGATAAGCTTGCATTCAATGTAGCAACCGCACCAACTGGATCTGGATTAGATACGTTTGTATCATTTGGTGCAGTAAACAACTTATCAAAAATGCTGTTTTCTTCAAACATCAATACACCTGTAACCTCATCAAAAGTTGCTGCGGCATACTGACAGGCTGTATCATTATTTATAACAGCTTCACAACCTGTTTTAATACCCTCCATAGTAGACGGATTTGTAACACCTTTAACAGTGTTAGAACTATTAAACGCAGACGCATAGCATGCAGCACCACTTCCTTCACCGCAAGTACGCATTGCACAAGAAACTATCGTTTCAGAACAACGTTCTTTTACTTTTTTATCGAATTGTTCTATCAAATCATCAATCTTTGCACGCATAGAATCGTTCATACGCGAAGAATAAGCTTCCGAATAAATTTCATCTTTATTATCTTCATTATTTAATTGAGAACTTGTTGGCATAACACCATTTCCAATAAATGTTGCATAGCAATATTTATTTGCCCCGATTGTATCCAAACATGCGTTCTTCAAGAATCCAGAAACTTCGCTACGACTAATCGTTGTTTGAACAAGATCATTTGTCGACGTGCTTACCAACGTTCCGTCTGTACTATTTACATTTTCAACATACTTTATAATTTCCTGTGAACTTCCTTCCTTGCACTTATAAGGATTGTTTGCACACGCATTTAAGAAACATTGGTCAACGACCTTATAGCAAGTAGATACAGCATTTACTGCAGCCAATGCGGCACCTTCAGAAATCATTATACCCAATCTACTATTACTTGTCGGATTTGTTGAAGTATTTGAAGAACCAAACAATTCTTGTATTCCATCATCCTGACAACGCGCCAAAGTCGATTCACAGAAAAGCTTTTGTTTTTTAAATTCGGTATTGCTTGTGCACAATTCAAAATCGGAACCGCAAACGTCATCTTTCTTTAAACAGTTAGTATACCTTTTTACACAATCACTGGTATCATAACGATTTGAAATTGCAGCAGCTTCAATCAATTGCCCCAAAACACTTCCATCTGTCGGGTAAGTATATTCACCATCAGAATCTTTATTTGAAAAAGCTGTCTGATTGCTTGTACCAAATAAAGAAGATATCCCAGATGCACTACATTGTAATAAAGTACTGGCACAAAGTGGTCTTTTAGAGAAAAATAACGTCTTATTAGTACATTCTTCGAAATTAGCCCCGCAAACATCGGAACCTTTAAGGCAACTAGTATACGCATCTATACATTCCGCATTTTCTAGCAAGCTAGACGTAGACGAAGAAGAACTTGTCGCCCCAGAAATATTTACTGTCATTGTCGGCATACGTGCTGCGGCATTACCAACAACACTTGGACGTGCAGTTAACGCAAAAGCTGCCGGCACAACACCGAAAATCGCCATAAAACCAACTGTTTTTTTAAGAAGACTCATTAGACTCACTCCATACTTATTGTTTAAGTATAACATAAAATCATTTTTTGATAAAGAAAAATATACGCAAAAATAACTACTTTTATAAAAAAAATAATGCATTAAAAAAACTATATTTTACGAAACTAAATTATCTAACCAATTTTATCCAAAATAAATTTTAATTCTTGCATATCTTCGGGCATACGTACTTTAAAATGCATGCTTTTACCTGTAACTGGATGTTTAAAATCCAAAACTTCTGCATGCAACATCTGACCGTCATGCATTTTTATAAAATCTAATAAAAATTTATTTTTTACGCTACCCAATCTTGAAGCCCCCCTACCATAAATAGGGTCACATAACAATGGGAAACCATGAACAGACAAATGTACTCTTATTTGATGTGTACGACCCGTAAATAAATTACACCTAAATAAAGACACCCCCGCTTTTACCCAAGCGTCCACAACACTAACCTCTGTACGAGCCGGTTTACCACCAGTTTTTACCATTGTCATCTTTTGTCTATTTCTTGATGAACGCGCAATATTTCCCGTTATATCTGCACTTTCCCAAGAAGGCACTCCCCATACGAATGCTAAATATTTACGGGTCAAATCGTGTTCAGAAAAAGTTTTAACCAACCCCCGATACGCCGTATCACTTTTAGCTAAAACAACTATTCCACTAGTATCTTTATCCAATCTATGAACAACACCCGGTCTTGTTTTTCCACCTAAATCAGAAAGCCTTGTATGCGATAAAACATTTTGAACAAGCGTCCCCAATTTATTACCTGCAGAAGGATACATTACTATCCCCCTTGGTTTATTTATTACTATTAAATCATCGTCTTCATATAAAATATCCAGATCAAAATCACTGGAAATGTTTTCTGCGGCTACATCTGTATGCCTGTCTGGTATTTCTACAGATACTTTATCTCCAACTTTAAGAATCTTAGAAAATTTTGCGGTATTACCATCCACAAAAACAGAAAAACGCTGAATCTCACTGCGAGAGAATCCGTCTAATTTTATTGTCAAAAATTTGTCCAATCTTTGACCTGCATCGTCTTCTGAAATTATGAAATTAATTTTTTCTTGCATGTTTTTTATTTATAATCTTTCCAGCTTTCTGTTTTTTTACACTCTGATAAATTTATTGTAAGTTCTCGTGCATCATCATCCACAGGACAAGTAAGCATTCCTGTACTTACGGCCTCATCAGCATCTCTACTAGCATTACGCCACGTAAACTTTATCTCCTTTGGCGGATATAAACACGCAATTCTCAATTCCCCATCATGTTTATCATTCGGGCCAAGCCAAACCCTAACGCCTTCGCCCAAACCGTAGCATGGAAACCCATCTAAATAATATAAAACCAACCCTTTCCCAACAAGACCAGAAGCAGAAACAAAATTTCCATGATATTCATGAAACAAAAGTCCCGTCAAACCTTCCCAATCTGTACTGGTTGAAAAAACACTTATACGGGGTTGCGGAAGATTATCTATATCTCTTGATTGAACAGGTTTTTTTGTCATGGCAAAGACATTAGTTCCTAAAAAAACAATGCTCAAAAAGATGAATAATATTTTTTTCATTCTTCTCCCCCTATTTTTCTAGATCTACACCTATTTTTTTTACATTATCTGTCGGAACAGATAAAACATGTACAAACTCTACATTTGCACCAGCATCTAATAACGTAGCAGGTGGCAAAAATTTTTGTTTATCCAGCACCATATCTTCATCATCATATGAAACAATAACCAAACTTGGTGCGCCATAAATTTGTCCAGATCTATTATGTAATACCCCACTAACGACGAAACGATTTTCACCTTTTTCATCAACAACTGTATTTATTTCTGTAATTTCTGCAACCAACGGTTTTTCTTGAACCTGTTTTATTTGATGTTCCGCAATAACAGCAATCGCGAAAACAGCGGCTGCAAGTAAAGCGCACAGTGCCGCGACAAAAGTCAAAAAAGTATTTCTTCGTACAGGACTTTGCACAGTCCATACATTTCCACAAACGGCGCACTTTACAGGCGTTTTAGGCACTGCATCTAATGAATATTCTGTTTTACAAAAATCACATACTGTTTTCATACGACGATTCATAGCATATTTTATTCCAAATTCAACTTTCTATATTTTGCACTAACCATTTCTTGTATTTTTTGTATGGCATTCATATAATCAGAAACGGTAACATTTTTATTTACCAGAAGACTTTGAAATATTTCATAAGTTTCTGTATCTTTATCCTCTTCATAAACAGCTAAAATAGCCATTCTATTTAACTCTTCAAAAGAAACGTCTAAAAAGTTTGCAACCCCTAAACTTGCATCCCAAAAATAATTTGGATTCGTAGAATCTTCTATTCTATCGTAAACGACCAAACGTGGTGTTATAGAACCAGCAAACCCAACAGTAACATACATTGCGTTTATACGACCGCGTGTCATATCAATTGATTTATTTACTTTTAATATTGCCGCTTCGTCATCTTCCGAATAAACAGATAATCCCCCAAGCGTCATATTGGAAACCCACAAATCATTTGTATCAAAATTAGAAAACTTTGCCGTATCCGCTAAATTTAAAGTACCAGAAACTTCTAGTGTTCTAGAATCTGATGATAAAACACCAGAAACAGTGGCGTTCGCACTTTCAAATAATTGCTCTATAGTTACCCTATTTTGAAATATTGTATCTTTTGCGACAGCAACTCCTAATGTTAGAGTTTCATCAAATTGGGCTGCTTTGGCATTAAAAAACTCAACATTTTCTATGTTATGCCCCCCTAAATTTAAACCCGATAACATCGTAGCGTCAGAAGCGTTATCAGAAGGGGCACGCCATAAATAAAGTGCGTTATCACGATTTACACTAGTTGTTTCTATAATGCCTTCTGGAACAGAAACCCCTAAATCTACAGAATCTGTGTGCCACGCCCCAAAATTACCATAAGCACGTTTCCCTTCTATAAAGCCCATAGAATCGCCACCTAATGCTACAATTTCCCTTGTTCGCAAAGGAGAAATTTCATCTGAAGAAAAAACAATTACCCCCTGTAATGTGGCCTTGCCATCTATATCGTTTGATTTTAAAATACGTAATTGGTAATCATCTTCAACGCCATAGAATAAATCTGTAGACAAACCATATTCTGATAAATCCGATAAGTTTACCCTATAAATATTTCTGCCAATAGTATTTAACAAAATATCCCGATTATCAATAATATATAATTCTAAAGCGTCCTGAATCCCCTCCATTTTTTTTGTTATGGCAATATTTTCTGCGCGCATAATGGCATTTTTTTGATACCTAAAAATAAATGGCATAATAATCGCCGCCAAAGCAATACTCATCAACAACTCAACCAACATGCTTCCGCATTGATTTTTATTTTTTTCTGTAAAAAAAATTCTTGAAAACATCATTTAATTTCCATTTCTTTTGGTATCGCTAACTGCCATCCTTTTGACATTATTACGCTAAAATCTTTACTTATTGGTGCAACAGGTAACGTTGCCCGCTGTAAATTTAACACACTAAATTTTGGTGGCGTAAGCGAAGGAAAAACCCATGACCCTATCTTTAGGGGAGAAGTTGTTGACATCAATAATTCACCAGATATAGTCAAACCAAAATTTTCATAAAAAATTATCTCTTCTGTTGAAATATACGAAGTATTTAATGAGTGCGCCGTTATTCCTGTAAATGCACTTATCGTACGAGAAGTATCTGACTTTAACGTTAAATTATTTGCAATATTTATCGAATTATATATCGTTGCCCGATCCGCAATTATACGTCCGTTTGGCGTATAATTTTTCCCATTTAATGTATCAACATAAATATTACGAAAACCGGTTATATCTCCAGTTACACGCAAAGCACCAAATGCTGCATTATCTGCATATAAATTTGCCCCCGAAGAAAAGTAAATATTATCAGACAACAGACTACCAACTTCAATAAAAGAAGTAGACGCATTATTTATTCTGGCAGATTTTGCATCTATCCCCCCTACGTCTAATATCTTGTTTCCACCCATATTTAAATCACGCAACATCGTATTTAAATTTTCTTCACCCATTTCTGTACGATGCAAAAATTTTGATTTATCCTCACCAATTATATTTTTAGATATACGGTATATTAGATCACCTTCTTTGAAATCGGGCGCAGCAACGGCCCAAGAATCCCCATAAGCAATTCCATCAATACCTACGACAGCCGCATCAGTACCTATATTTTTTGCGATTCTATTTGTTCTGATCTTCGTTTTCCCTAAATCAAACGCAAGATATACGTCTGTAACTGTAGCACCGTTTACGAAATACTTGTCTATAAAGCCGGCCTTAGGTAATTCTGAAATCGCATCTAACTCTTCATCAGCAAGACGGATTTGTGCAACATCTGGCCAACTGCCTTGGTTTAAACGAACAAAATTTAATACATCATCACGAGAATCTATAATTTTACGGGCATCTAACATATCTCTCAAAGATTCGTTAACCTCGTTCATTTGACTGTAGACAACTGGCATAGCCATAGCAACAATAGCCATCGCCAATAGCACCTCTAGCATACTAGCGCCACGATTGTTATCAAATAAAAAAACTTCTTTACAAACAGCCACTTTTACCGTCCAACAAACATTGTTTTATATTTATACGCTTTTCTAATCTATTCCAAAAAACATATTGACATATTATATATTGCGATAACGATTTTTGATTATATCGACCTTCTAAAGAATTTATTATAGATTTACAATCTACAATTTTACCGTCATCTGATTTTGGTTTTTCTATAATGCTAAAAACATTATTATCTATTGAATCCAAAAGAGCGTCTGGCAAAACAGACGTTCCTGCAGGTCTAATATCTAAAATAACAGCACCTGTTTCACCATCATTCAAGGCATCTGAAGTTTGATCTCTCATTGTTATATTTGAAGCCGCCAGATAACTTGTTTCTATTCCACTACGAGAACTATATTCTAGTTCGTCGGGATCAATAAACACATCTTGCCCACGAGAAACATTTATAAAAGAATCTATTTCTAAACGCTCTAAACTAAAGTTTATATTATCAGTAACTACATCACCACCAACATTCCAATCATTTGGTCCATAAAAACTCGTCCTGCCGGCTGTCATGGCAAAACTATATACAGACGCCGTATTAGAAGCAAAACTTCCTGTATCACCAAAATTAGAAATCGTCTTTGCACTTAAATCACCTACCAAAAGCGTTCCTCTGGTTACAGAAAGTGCGCTTTCACCAGTTTTACTTTGAAAAATTGCCTTTTCCGAAGCCATAACTTCTATATTATTTTTTTCATTACGTCCGTTTTCTTGACCAAAAAGAGATAAAGTTCCAAACTCTCCTGTTTCAAATATACCACGACGACCAAAAACATCACCGGCTTTATCTAAAGAAAAACCACCCATATCTAAATTTGTTAAAAAAACAGAGTTATCCAAGTTGGCTTCATTTCTTTTCACAACATCCGCATAGGTTTCGTTCAAGGCCAAACCAACGATGATATCACTTCCAACCACAGATGCATAAAAACCAATTCTGCGTGCTAATTCTGCTAATTGAACCCCGGTTAAATTTCCGCCCGTAACTTCTAAGTATGCGCCAACTTCTGTAGCATTTTTATTTATTACTAAAGAAATATTTTGCCCTAAAGCAGTACGAGGCACAAACCCTAATGGCAAACCATAAGGTTCTAATAAATCGGCAAAATCATTACCAGACACAACTGTTCTGTTATAAGGTAAATCGTTTGCACGTTCTTGAATAAATATTCTTGCTGCAGTTTGTGCGAGCTCTACTTTTCTTGTGGAAGAATACATTTGGGCATCAATATCCCTTTCTGCCAAACGTTGAGCAAGGAACGGTATAAAAGAAAAAATCAACGCCAAGGCAAGTAACGCTTGCAATAAAAAACTTCCCTTTTGCCCCTGCACTAACGCCTCCTATAAAATAAAGAATAGCAACTGAAAAAAAATATTGCAATCGGTTTTAAGATCATTTATCATTTCATCATTGATGAGTAACAATGACAAAAAATCATTGTTATTAATATAATTTCCTATAACAAAGAAAAAAAATGCAAAACAAAAAAAATCAATCCTCTGTTGGTATGATGATTCAGCGTTGTCATAAATGGCGCCAAAAAAGAAAACAATATATGGACCAAGCAAGACAAACAGCTGACGAAGTTGAACGCGAACGTTTAATGCAAGCGGCAGAACACTATGGCAGAATTGTAAACGAGGAACAGGGTAAAATAGACTCTACACGTGACCCAAAAGATAAAACCCCTGTACCAGAAGAGCCGTTAGAAGCAGATACAACAGAAGATGAAGAAGAAAGTACTTTTCCAGATTTCATAACTGACTTGAAATAAAAAAACACATAGATTTTGTATACTTTAATTGTTGAAATTCTATGACGTTTTGCTATGCTTTCTACAAAGGAAGTTTTAGCATGAGTAGTAATTATACAGTTTTAGCACGAAAATATAGAAGTCAAGATTTTCAATCTCTTATAGGTCAAGATGTTTTGGTAAAAACATTAACGACAGCGATAACTACAGGTCGAATTGCTCATGCATATATATTCACAGGAATTCGTGGAACTGGAAAGACTAGCACAGCAAGAATTTTAGCTAAGGCACTAAACTGTTTATCGTCCGACGGACCTACCGCGACACCATGTGGGGTATGCGAAAACTGTCGTGCAATTGCCGCAGGTCAACACATTGACGTACTAGAAATTGATGCTGCATCTCATACAGGCGTAGATAATATGCGCGATATATTGGATGCTGCACAATATAGACCTACGAATGGTAGATATAAAGTCTACATAATTGACGAAGTACATATGTTATCTACAAGTGCTTTTAACGCCCTGTTAAAAACACTTGAAGAACCACCAGCACACGTTATATTTATTTTAGCAACAACAGAAATAAGAAAAGTTCCTGTAACTATATTATCACGCTGTCAACGTTTTGACTTAGTTCGCGTTCCAGTAGAAACGTTAAAAAAACACTTTAATTGGATAGCGGAACAAGAAAAAATCGAATTATCTGACGCAGCAAACGAATTATTAGCTAGGGCAGCTGACGGTTCTGTAAGAGACGGGCTATCTTTATTAGATCAAGCAATTGCACAAACAGGGGGACATGTTGATGAAAAGTCCGTTTTAGATATGTTAAAACGGGCAGATCGCGGTGTAGTAGTAGACTTTATGAAAATACTACTATCTGGCGATACTTCGGCTGCCTTAGAAAAAGTCGATGAAATTTATACGAACGGTGCAGATCTAACCATGTTGTTAAATGACATGATGGAATGGACACATTGGGCGACAAGAATGCACCCCAGCTTGCATGCAGGTAACGTAACCAATTCTCCTTATACTGCCGACCAAAGAGATCAAATTAATGAAATAAACAAAAAAGTATCACTAAACACGCTGTCTCGTATATGGCAAGTTATGGTTGCATCTGTGGCAGAAATGCAAGCTGCAGGCAATCAAAAACAATGCTTTGATATGTTGGTAATAAGACTTATGCACATAGCTGACATGCCATCTGTCCCTGAAATTTTAAAGCAACAAAATACGTCGATAAAAAATTCTAACAATGAAAATTCAATACCGTTAGAAGATCAGAAAAAAAGCATTAACAAAATTGAAATATCTTCTGCAAACGATTTGGCCGAATCACTGCAAAAATCAAAAGAAATACTATTATACTCTTACTATAGCAGTAATATAGAGGTTGTTGAAATTTCTGACGGAAAAATAAAGTATTTTGACAGAAAAGGGGAAAACGATTTTCCACAAAAATTATCTGGGTGGTTATTAGAAAAAACTGGGAAAAATTGGGTTTTGGAAAAAATTACAGAATCTTTACATACTCATACCGTAACAGAACAAAAACAGGAAGAATTAGAAGCGGATCCACTTGTTTCTAGCGCAATGGATTTATTTACAGACGCGGAAATAATAGGTGTATCAAAATAAAAGTAAGGGCTATAAATGAATCAAGAATCAGGACGTTCTTTAATGGAAATTATAGGGGTTTTAGCAATTGCTGGCATTATGAGTGCCAGCGCAATAAGCATCTATAACGTAATAAAGAATAATCAGGCTAGGAAAATAGCTTCTATGGAAATAGAACAAATTGCTAAAAATGTTAAATTACTTATGGAATTACGAGGCGATTATACAGGCGTATCAATTCAATACTTAATTTCATCGGGTGCACTAAAATCTGATAAAGCCCCAATAGGTGACGAAGGCTGGTCTGTAGAAGCAATAAATAACGGCAAAGGATTTTCAATAAATCTAACGAATTTAAGTTCTGGTGAATGTCAATATTTTGCCACCGCAAAACAAAATTGGGCAACAAAAATTATAATAAACGGACTAGAAACAGATATAGATATAAATTGTTTTTCAACAAAAACTAATAAAGTTTCGTTTACTGTGGAATGATATATAAAAAAATATTTAACATTTTATTTTTATCATTAACGTCATTATTTTTTGGCTGTGTGTCTTATCATAGCCCAGAACGTTCTACTTGGTCAACATATTTACAAGGTGCAAGTTTTACAGAAATGACAGAAATGTCAAAAATTGCAAAAAAACCTGTTTTCCTTGGCACTGGTGGAAAATTAGTTACCAGTGAAAACGAAAATACACAAATGGAATATGGTGACAAGATTTCAAATGATAATGCCATAAGCATAAATTATATGAGTAAACTAGAATACGAACTATACAACGCTCTAAGAAAACCAGGAATATCTGTGCAACGCGCTGGTCCCGACGTAGTAATAATACTCGTCCGCGATGCCATAATGGAATTAAATGTCGCGGATATATCAGAAACTGGCGCAGACACACTTAAAACAATATCTAAAATATTAAAGAAATATGACGCCACATTCATGGAAATTGCAGGATACACAGATTCTATGAGGAATCAACAGGCTGCAAATGCTTTATCTTTAGATATGGCACAACGCGTAGGCGTATATTTTTCTCAACATGGGATTAGTACCGCACGCATGTTCATAGTAGGTCGCGGTGCAACAAGACCTATTGCCGCCCAAGATGATATAGGAAGACTAACAAACCGTCGCGTTGAAATACGAATTTCACCAGCACGATAAATAAAAATCACTTTCTTCTTTATTTTAAAAAATTTATTGCTATACTTCGATAACGAACAAAAAAAAGGAGAAAACATGGTAAAATCTTCTGAAAAATCAGCGATAAAAAATTACAAAAAAACTGGCATAATTGCTGCTATTGTTATTGTAGTCGCTGCATTAGGGGCATGGGGTATCAGCGCATTACGGTCAGGCAGTGAAACATCCGTTGAAGAAGCAATGGAAGTTGTTACAACAGATGCCGCAAATGGTGCCGAGTTGCGCATGGCAGTAATTCGTATGGACGCAATACAAAACGAAGCAAAAGCATTGCAAGACTTGAAAAAGCAAAAAGAATCTTACGAATCTAAATTGCGCGATGAATTAGAAACCAAGCAAAAAGAATTAGAAAAAGAAAAAACAGAAATTGAAAAATCTCAGGATGTGCTATCTCGTGATGCGTTACAACGCCGAGTAGTTGATTATCAAAACAAAGTTACAGAATTACAACGCAACTTAACAGAACGCGCACAAAGTATCGAAATTGCATATCAAAAAGCTTTGAACGATATACAAGCAAAACACCTTGATCCCGTTATCGAAGCTATAATAGAAAAGAAAAATTTATCTTTAGTAATTGATGGACGCTTTGCCCGTACAGGCATAAATGCAGAAAACCTTGATATTACGAATGAAGTTATTTCTGCATTAGACAAAAAAGTAACCACTGTAAAAATGGATACTCCACAAGGCTTCTAAATAACAAACAAAACCGCCAAATGGCGGTTTTTTTATATTTATGCTTTTAATTTAAAAAATATTGGGTATAATCGCGACATGTTAGAAAAAATTAAATCTTTATTGGCACCAGCGGCCACAAAAACAACAGCAGGACAATTAGCTGAAAAATTCGGTCTGGAATTACGTGGTGATCCGGAAACTACTGTTTGCGGGGTTGCACCAATAGCAGACGCAAAACCAGGTCAAATTGCTTTTTATTCAACAGAACAAAATAGTGCGGCATTTAAGATATTACCGATAGAAGTTCTTAAAAACACCCGGGCAAGTGTAATCCTTGTTCAACCGGAACAGGCAAAAAATGCACCAAAAAATGCCACATTGCTTATAACAGAAACACCACGTGGTAATATAGTAAAAATATTAGGTGAAATATATCGCGAAAAACCACGCTATGGTATCAGTAAAAAAGCGACTATTGAACGCGGTGTATTTTTTAGAAAACGCAATAGCGTGTATGTCGGACAATATGCAACTATTGAACGCGGTGCAGTTATTGAAGAAGATGTAAAAATATACCCAGGGGCTTTTATCGGGCGTAATGTTACAATTGGTAAAGGCACCGTCATACAGACTGGCGCACACATTGAAAATGCTACTATTGGTGCAGATTGCGTAATAAATGCAGGCGCAGTTATCGGGAAAGACGGTTTCGGTTACACCCGTCAAAATGGTCATAATGTGTTTATTCCACATGTAGGTCGCGTAATAATCGCTGATAGGGTTTCTGTTGGTGCAAATACCTGTATTGATCGCGGTGCTATGACAGACACTCAGATTGGTGAAGGAACAAAAATTGATAACTTATGCCAAATTGCACATGGTGTTGTTGTCGGCAAAGAATGTTTCTTGGCATCTGGCGTTGGTCTGGCTGGTGGGGTCGTAGTTGGTGACCGGGCGCTTCTTGCAGGTCAAGTAGGCATAGCAAACGGCGTAAAGATTGGTAATGATGCAGAAGTCGGTGCACACAGCGGTGTATTTAGAAGTGTACCCGACGGACAAAAGCACATGGGATACCCAGCAGGCCCAGGAACAGAATTTATGCGACATTACGCATGGATAAAAAAACAAATAAAAGGTTAATAGGAGGCTATGATGATAGATGCAAAAGGTATAGAAAAAGTCATTCCACATCGTGGTGCCATGCGATTAGTTGACGAAATTCGTGAATATAATGAAACCAGTGGCGTGGGCATCAAATATGTTCGTGACGATGAATTTTGGTGTGCAGGCCACTTTCCTGGCAGACCGATTATGCCGGGCGTATTACAGGTAGAAGCATTGGCACAAACAGCATGCTTTATTGCAATGGCAAAAATTGGAAAAACAGACGGGAAAACTCTTGGTTATTTTACAACTATGGAAAAAATTAAATTTTCACATATGGTAATGCCTGGCGACGTTTTGGAATTACACGTTGAATTGCTTATGTCTAAAATGCGTTTATATAAGTTCCATGGCATTGCAATGGTAAGCGGCAAAAAAGTTGCAGAAGCTACATTTTCTGCAATCTTAGAACCACAAGACGAAAAATAAAGAAATATGAAAAACCGCCACTTAAATTGGCGGTTTTATTTTATTTGTTCTAATACCTTTGTCTCTTTCGTTTGTGGTATATATATCTTTGGAATACCCGAATACCCCAGTGCAGCATGATGTGAGGCAATTAAAAATTCCGGTAATGGACTTGATTCTCCCATTGCCATGTAACTAGCAAGTTTTGGATCATCAAATGCCATCTGTTTATCCGCTTCTATTGGTCTATGATACCACCCTTGGAATATCACAAGTTGTTTTTTGTAATCCAACTTCATAATATCCATAGGGGTATAAAGTAATTCTTCACTAGTTTCTTCTTTGTCTTTACCGTCCGCACCTTTTACGGTTTTAACTTTCATCTTATATCCCATCATTTCAGAAAAGCGCTTTGCTGTATCTGGGTCATTTTGACGCAATACTATCTTTGCCGCAGTCGTAGATATAATCGTTGCAGCCGCATCCGCACCGTACTTTTCCTGTATCTGATGCAAGTCCTGTCCGATAATCAAATAAGAAACCTTCTGACCACGCCCAAGGTCCGGTCCTTGGATAACTGCCTGCAATTTCTGCATCTTTGGCATCTCGTCCAAAACAAATAATACAGGATATGGTCCCAACCTGTGACCATTACGATATTGTTCAGGCGCATTAGCTAACAAGAAATTTGTCATTAATTCAATAAAAATTCCAGTTATAGGATTTAACGCTTGTGCATCAACCATATTTATCGACAAATAAACAGTTACAGGTTTTATTTTGCCGTCACGTGGATCTTTTAAGCCACGTAAATCCTCAAAATGAAAATCTGAATGACTTGTTCTGTTACGTACAGCTGCATTACGGAAGATTCCAAGTCCCGCCATAATCGTTGATAAAATAGAACCACGTTCTTTATCAGGCGTATTAGCAAGCTGAGTCAACTCTAAAACAGCACGATGAGAATACGCATAACGACGCGCTTCTTCAACAGCATCAGAAAACAAATCTTTCATAGGATCCGCCATCATAACCATTTGATCGCCTTGACGTCTGCGTTCTTCTAAATCTTGCCCTATTTTTATTTGACTGGCATTTATCCAATCTAATATCATTGAAAGAGATGCTTCTTTACCAATCCACGCATCTGGTATCTTGTCCCATGTGCCAATATGAACATAGTTCATTTCATTTAATTCCCCACGTTGCAACAAAGCATGAGCCGCATACGCATTTGGATCACTTATCATAGATAAATAATAATCAGATAAAACAGCCGCATCTTCCGCATCAAAAGTACCCGATGTTATACGAGAATAAAAATAATCATCCGCCTTTGCTCTTTCTACTTTTGATACCATAAACTGAATTAAACCCGACAAACCGGCACGACCAGAAATCGTCCAATGCGGGTCAGCAGAAGAAGCCGCAACATCTGGGATCAGAACATTACAAATAGAATCAATATATAAATCACGCTGCTCTGTTTCAAACGGTACATGTTCTGGGGACAAAGGATTCCAAGAAGGATAATAAATACCACGTTCTGGATCATCCTGCCCTGCCCAATTCATAATAAATACAGGTCCAATTGTTGAACGATATGCTGAAGAAATCTGATATAACTCTGGCTTTGGATCATTTATAATCATCGACACATTATTACATTCAAAAATTGTAGGCAATACCACCCCATACGTTTTACCTGTCCCTGGGGGCGCAACGCACAAAGCAGATAAGCATTCGTTCATCATTAATGGCTTTTTCTTAAAATAGCCCAAAACCATCATAAAGCCCTTAAACAGCCCCATTTTTTCAATATCTTCTTTTGTTGCTTTATTTGAAGATTTTTCCGCAAATTTATCGTTACCATAAGGGTTAAATTCTTTTATCAATGTGCTATCTGCCATAAAATAATACGCAATTATCGGTAGCAACGGCACCATACATGGCAAATCAGTACGAACAATTGTTCGGGTCAACCACGCCGGTATTTCAGCTAACACAGACAAACCGCCACTAGTTATTAAATTCTGAAAATATAAACTAATCCATTTTGCAGACGCAGGCGACCAACCATATCGCCACAAATGCTCAACAATAAAAGACAATCCGAAAGCAAGGGCGCACACAAGCCATATACCAATCGCCCAACGTAAAGACCAAAATAGCGACGCCATTGGCGTTCGCTGATGTTCTTTATATGCACTAGACTTGAATATATTCAAGCCCTTAGAGCTTCCGCCTGCGGATAAAATCTTGAACTTTTCGACCATTGTGTTATATTATATCAGAAAAATATTAAATGATAAATCAGGAAATATAAAAAACGTGAAAAATATCCCACGAATATTTATTGATACAGATATCCATTCAGGATCATTTATTCCTGTTTCAAAAGATACTTTACATTATCTTATTAAAGTTATGCGAAGACGAGATTGCCTGTGTTTTAACGCAGGAAATGAATATAAAGCCTCTTTATCTGAAGACACAAAGCATCTTGTAGTCGGAGAAAAAACAGATCACGAAGACCCTTCAAATAATATAACATTATATTTTGCGCCTATAAAACATATCGACGAACTAATAAACATGGCTACACAAATGGGCGTAAAAGCGTTGCAACCAGTTATGACAGAACATGTTACTGCTCGTCATATAAATTGGGAACGCGCAAAAAAAATAGCTATAGAAGCATCAGAACAGTCTAATAGAAATAGCATACCAGAAATTTTACCTATAAAAAACTTTTCGGAACTAGATTTTACAGAAATGTATTTTGCCGATGAACGTACTGCTTATAACAAATCTTTTAATTCTGTTGCCAAAGGCGCAAAGAAAATACTTATCGGACCGGAAGGCGGTTTCTCTAACAAAGAATTTGAAACACTGGATTCCCTTGGTTGCAAAGGTATTAATCTTAGCAAAACTATTTTACGTGCAGAATTAGCAGCCGCAATCGCAATAAGTAAGGTAGAAGAATGAAAATTCGCATTGCGAAATTTATAGCTGACACAGGAACCTCATCTAGACGAGAAGCAGAAAAGCTAATTGAATCTGGTGCGGTCGTTGTAAACGGTGAAAAAATTACAACTCCCGTTTTTTTCGTAGACGATAACGACAAAATATCTGTAAACGGAAAAATTTTAACAAAAAGAAAAGAATGCTTGTTATATGCTTTTCACAAACCAATAAACGTTATGACCACATCAAAAGATCCAGATGGAAGGACAACAATATATGACATTTTGCCAAAAGATTTTAAACAATTAAAATATGTCGGCAGATTAGACTATAAAACAACAGGACTTTTATTACTTACAAACGATGGTAACCTGATAAAAAAACTAACGCTACCATCATCAAAAATTCCTAGGACATATATTGCAACAGTAGAAAAACTAAACAAAAATGGTTTAGAAAAAGCAAAAAAGGGAATAACTATATCAGGTATTTCATACAGACCGATGAAAATAGAAATACTTCATGATAATGTATTAAAAATAGAAGTTACAGAGGGTAAAAAAAACGAAATAAGAATTGTTTTACGACATTGTGGCTGTCCTGTAACAAAATTACACAGAATATCATTCGGAGAAATAAAGCTAGGAAATTTGTCTGTCGGAAAAATTCGTAAAATTTCACAGAAAACAATTGACGCGCTAATAAAATCTCTCTAATATCTTTATTAAAGGAAGGGAGTTTCATTATGAAAAAAAATACCTCTAAAAAGAATAACGTACAGAAAAAAACAACTCGCACATATAAAAACGCAGAAACTGTAACAAAGTCTACAAAACAATCATGCCCAAGCTCTTGGTCCTTATCTGTTTATATTTATTGGTTTATAATTTTATTCTTTATTGCAGCAACATTTTATATTCTAGGACGCAGCCACGGTTCTTTTAATAATGCACAAATTACATCTGACAATGTAGAAATAACAGAAGAAGTTTTATTACAAACAAATGATTATTATGAAAATGGAAAAACAAAATTATTACAAGGCGACATAGAAGGTGCAATTGCTGATTTAACAACCGCCATAGATTCTAATAACGCCCCAGCAGAAGTATACATACTTCGTGGCGAAGCATATATGCAATCTGCAAATTATAGAAATGCCCTAGAAGATTTTAACACTGTAATAGAAAAAGATCCGGTAAATGCAATTGCATATTACGATCGCGCTTTGTTAAATATGCGTCTAGAAGATTATAATACCGCATTAAATGATATAAATAATGCACTGGCCGCACAAACAGCAAATCCTAATCAAATATTACAAATGAGAGATCTATATGCTAAACGTGGTCAATTAAATCTTTGGCTAAAAAACTGGGAAGGCGCTATCGCGGACTATACAAATTCTCTTGCAAGACCTGACGGTGTTGTATCTCCTTCTGTTTATGCAGAAAGAGCAGAAGCATATACAGCAATTGGTAATTACAACGACGCAATAAACGATTATTCTTCTGCAATTCGCGTAATATCTGAGCAAATCCAAGGGGCCACAACAACAGAAGAAAGAGAATCTTTATCAAGCCAAGCAATGTCTTATTTTGAAAAGTCTGCAGCCTTGAATTTAACAATAGGAAATCCAAATGCCGCAATTAGTGACTTAGAATCGGCCTACACAATTGCAGCGGCTTTAACAGATAAAGCAAGCATAGAAAGAATTCAAGGGTTAATGAACGATTTACAACAATAAAGAATCCCGCAAAAGCGGGATTTTTTATTTTCTAATATTTAAAAAGAAATCCTTAAACCAACTGCTAAAAATGGAGTTTCTGTTGTTATTCCTAAAGACATCCAACCATCTAAGTTCTCACTATATTTATACCTAAAAGAAGCAACAGCTGTATGATCAATATAATCTTCTATGCTCCTATTCCATATCCCCGTATCAGAAAAGATATAAGTTAAAGACAAACTATAATTCAATATATCATAACTAATCCCGCTACCTACTGCCAAGCCATCAGAAATTGCCCCAATCGGTTTTTCGTCGTAAATCAATCTGGCAGAAACACCCCATATCCAACTATTATACTGTAAATTCATACCACTAGAAACCTGTGCACGCCAATCAGCTGTCACACGTGGGGTATAAGAATCTGTACGATAATTATCTGGCTTATCCATAAACGAAGCACCAACAGAATAAACAGTCTTTATTTTTCCAGACGAATTTTTTATTTTTAATGCCCCATCTAAAGAATAATTATAATCATCTGTAATACCCGAAATAGAAAAACCATATTGTAAACCATTTTTTGAAACAGAAGCGATATTTGTACGTAAAGCGCTTCGACCAGTTGTTAAAATCGTATCGGATATAACAGCCCCCTTCGGAGGAATTTTTTTATAAAACAAAGGTTTATCATTTACGCGCAAACCACCGACATCTGGCAGTCCGACACTTAATTTTCTAGCGATAGAATCTGTAAAACCAAACTCTATACGCCCCATTGCATTTTTTTCAAAAAACAAAAAAGCTTCTCGCATAAATTTATTTTCATCCACCGCAGCAGCATCTAAAGCGTATACTAAACCTAAAGATTTTCCAGATGAAAACCCATAATTCATTTGCGTTCTTATACGCCAATCATTTATAAAATTCGGTTCTTGAAAATCAGGCTCTAGGAAACCAGCAGTACCATAACCATTTAAGCGAAAAGAAAAACGACCCGTGTCATACTGAAAAGCATTTGCCTGATTAGGAAAATACAAAATAAAAAAAGTAAACAAAAAGTATTTAAAAAACGACGAATTCATATTTAACCTTGCGTATCTTTAAGAATTGCCTCTCGTAATTTACTAAAAGCACGTTCTTCTATTTGACGAACACGTTCTCGCGATATACCATATTTCTGAGATAAAGATTCTAATGTTGCAACCGGTTCAGATAAACGACGTGCCTGCAAGATTTCTCTATCACGCTGCGGTAACAGTGCTAAATGCTTGCGTAAAAGTTCATATCCACGACGTCTAAGTTCTAATTGTTCAATAGATTCTTCTACGCTATTTTTCTCATCCGGAAGATTCGATAAAATATCATGACTATCCGTATCCATATGTGCCGGTGCATTTAAAGAAACATCACGCGCAGACATACGCGTCGACATTCTTTTAACATCGTTTTCTGGCACATTTAAATAATCCGCAATCTGTTGAGTTTGTTCATCAGATAAATTATTATCAATTATTCCTAAAGCCCTTTTAGCCCTAGATAAATTAAAAAAAACTCTCTTCTGATTAGCAGATGTACCAATTTTTACAATAGACCAATTATTTAAAATTGTTTCATATATCTCTGCCTTTATCCAAAACATAGCATAAGTAGAAAAGCGAAAACCCTTCTCTGGATCAAATTTCTGTATAGCCTGCATTAATCCCATATTTCCGCTTGCGATTAGCTCTGAAACAGGAACGCCATAATTACGAAAATCATAAGCAACAGAAACAACCAATCTTAGATGGCTGGCCAATAATTTTTCTGCGGCATCCTTATCTTGCTCTTTTGCCCATTTATTAGCATATTCATACTCTTCTTCAGCAGTAAGGATTGGAAATTTCTGTATTGTCTGTATATATTGTGCCAATCCAGCTTCGTCGCTAACCCCACGGGCAGAAACCAAGCTTTGATTTTGTATAACTGGTAAAGCGTTCTTGATTTGCTTTTTCATAACTTTTATAGTATACCATAAAATATGATTTATCAAGGTAGCAAATAATACAGGAGATTTTTCCATGGCTTCAATTTTGGAAAGAAATAAAAATATAAAACCAAAGAAAAAAACACGTGAAGAATACGCAGAAGATGCTTTATACCGCGAAGTTTGGGAAGAAGTAAACAACGAAAAAACACTGGCTTTCGTAAAAAAATATTCTAAACATTTAATTGTTGGGGCTTTGGCAATACTTATAATAGCCACAGCCATACAGATTGGTATTCGTACACATCATCAAAACCAAATAGCCATTGCAACAAACTATGAAACCGCAATTGAAAATGTTGACGCACAAGCTTTGGCTTCTTTATCGGAAAATTCATCTGGTGCAATGTCGGATTTATCTTTGTTTCAATCCTATATGTTGGATAATGATATAACAAAACTTGAACGTCTTGCACATAGCGGAAACACAAGAGATTTTAGAGATTTAGCAAAAATGCACATAATCGGATTACAAGGCGATGAAATGAGTGCACCTCAAGTAGAAGAATATTTATCTGATTTAAATACTAAAAAATCTCCGTTTTACTATACAAGTAGACTGCTTGTTGCCCAAAAATACTTGAGTATCGGTGACAAGGAAAACGCTAACAAATGGTTAGATATCATTATAAATGATAAAGATGTACCTGATATAATATCTGCAAACGCACAAGCTTTAAAATAAGAGTTTTTTATGAACAAAAAAATTGCATTGCTTGCTTATTTTTCATTACTAGTGTGTGGCTGTTCTGAAAAAGACCCTATTCTACCAGGAGAAAGAACTGCCATCTTTGAAAATGAAACGTTAGATATTATAAATCAAGAAATTTCAGGGTTACCAGAAAATTTAATGCCTTTGGATACCATAGATTGCAAATACACCCAAGATGCATCTAATATTGTATGGGATGGGGACAGAAAAATATTTAGCGGTTTTCCAACAAATAATTCCGTTAAAAGTTCTCAAAAACCAGTGTGTAGCGGTAAATACGTATATGCCGGCTTAACAACAGGTGAATTAGTAAAAATAAACCCAAAGAATAAACAAATATTATGGATCGCAGATATTTATCGTGCAAGCAATATGACCGGTGGGGCTTCGATTCTTGATATAATCGCCCCAATTATTGTACAAGGAAATTCTGTATACGTCGGTGGTTTAGGTGACGCTTTTTGTCGTATAAACGCAAGTTCAGGCAACAAAACCTGGTGTCTACCTATCAGCGTTGCCGTTCCTTTTATAACGACAGAAAACGTAAGTTTCGTTGTTTCAACAGACAATTACTTATATGCTATCAGGAACTCTGATGGTGCCGTATATTGGCGCACAGAAATAAAGAAACAATCAGAACCTGTATATAAAAATAAAACAATAATTGTTGGGAAACAAAAGATAAACGCAGCAAGTGGCAATTTAGAAAAATAAAAAAGCCCGTTTAAACAGGCTTTTTTATTTTATAATTTACGATTACTCTATCACAACAAACAAGCTAATGTAGCACTTGCATTTTTTAACATAAACCACCCAATATGATAATCTGTCGCATATACTGTTGCTAAAAACAGTGCTAAAATACCAATAACAATTATAACATTCGTCTTTTTACCCCTCATACAATACAAGGCAATATTATAAAACAGGAATAAAACATATATATCAACCATCAAACTTATAATCCACATAGAAGTACAATTAAACGCTAAAGCATTCAATACTAAAATAACAGGATATATAAAAAATACAGACGCTAAGCCTTTTATGGCTATTTCCCAGTCTCTTTCACCCCCGGTAATTTCCGATACAAGCATTAACAATCCACCCATAACAAATAACAAAGCAACCGCCAAAACCGGCACTATTATAATAGCTGTAAACACCGCACTTATCGTTATTGTCGCGCCGCCAATTAAACGTAACAGCAAGACTAAACATCCGCCAATAAGACCATATATGAAAGCTTTTAACATAGATTCTTCTAAGTTACCATCCGCAACAATTTTCGTAAAATAGCGCTTTGGATTTATCAAAATATCTTTAACATGTTTCAAAGCATTTTTTATTTTCTTCATCATTTATTGCCCCCATTTGATTATTTATATTTTTGCTTTATAATAAAAAAAAATCAATGGAAAAAGTAATGTTTAAAATAACTATTGCAGGACGCCCTAATACAGGAAAGTCAACTTTATTTAACGGTCTAACAGGCACACGCGATGCTTTAGTTCATGATCGACCAGGCGTTACACGCGACACGATCAGCGGAACTATGCGTGACAGACCATATGAAATATCAGATACCGCCGGACTTGAAAACGCCAAATCTGGTATAGCTTCTGATTCAACAAACATGGCGATTGACACAATTATTAAGTCAAACGCAGTATTATTTGTTGTAGACGGGAAAACAGGACTTACAAATGAAGATATTGAATGGGCAAGATTAGTACGTAGAAAAACTAAATCTCCTGTATTACTGTTAATAAACAAAGCAGAATCAAATAAAAGACTTTCTGATATACACGAATTTTACAAATTGGGTTTTGGTGAACCCGTTCTTATTTCTGCCGAACACAAACGTGGCTTTGATGAAATTTATGATTTCTTAGATAAATTGGCAGGCAATGAAACAACAAAAACTGAAGAGCCAGGAAAAACAAAGTTAAAAATTGCTGTTTTAGGGCAACCTAATGTCGGAAAATCTACTCTCGTGAATAAAGTCATAGGCGAAAAAAGACAAATTGTTTTAGACGCGCCCGGAATAACAAGAGATACGGTAAAAATCCCAACAAATTTTTACGGACGCGATATAATTTTAATGGACACAGCAGGTTTAAGAAGAAAATCCGGTATAAAAGATGATGTAGAAACTCTGTCAGCATTAAAATCATTAGACGCAATAGAAAAAGCAGATGCAGTAATACTTGTTATTGACGCGACTAAAAACATAGAAAATCAGGCACTAGGCATTGCATCTAAAGTCTATGATGCTGGAAAAATATTATGCGTTGCTCTAAACAAGTGGGACTTAATACTTCCGGCAGAACGAGATGAAAAACTCTTAAAATTAAAACACCAGTTTTCAAATTCTTTTCATCAAATTATAAAGCCGTTGATTCTAGCAATATCTGCAGAAACGGGAACAGGGGTTCAAAATATGTTTCGTAGAATATATGAGCAATGGGATCTTTCAAACAGCGACGCGCCGACCAGCCTAATAAATAAAATTTTAGGGAAATTGATCGAAGCACGCCAACCACCAATGTCTAGATTAAAACGACCAATGAAAATTAAATTCGCCAGACAAACAGGTCGTCATCCGATGAAAATAACAATAAATGTCGGGGGCGCATCCGACATACCAGAATCTTATACAAGATATTTGCGTCGGGGTTTAGCAGAAGCTTTAAAATGGGAACACCTACCTATTGAAATAGAATACAAAAAAGATGATAATCCTTTTGATTGATAAATATTATCAATCTGTACCGACATAGTAAAACGACCCATCTTCAAACATGGGTCGTTTTTTACAAAAACGATTTTACGTCTTTACAATTGTGCCCGAACTTCTTGAACTTCGTAGCATTCAACACGGTCACCTTCTTTTAAGTCATTATACTTATCAAAAGACATACCGAATTCAACACCCGCACCTGACACTTCTTTGACCTCGTTCTTTTCGCGACGCAATTCACCGATTTTTCCATCATAAATAACAATGTTATTACGTAACAAACGGACAAATGCGTCTTTCTTTATAATGCCCTCAGATACACGACACCCTGCAACACGTATACCCTTGCCCACTGTAAACAATGCAATAACGTCTGCGTAACCAATAAAGTTTTCTTTTCTTTCCGGTGCAAGTTTACCAGATAAGATTTCTTTTATTTCGTCAGTTATACGATATACAACACTATGATAACGTATATCAACACCGTTCGCACGTGCCATATCACGAACCATACTATCTGCACGTACATTAAACGCAATTATAACCGCACCAGACGCAGACGCTAAACGTATATCCCCTTCTGTAATCTGACCTACACCAGAAGATAATACTTCTACCCCTACTTTATCTGTATTGATTTCTTTCAGCATATCAGTAATTGCTTCCACACTACCTTGAACATCGGCACGTAAAACAATTGGCAATATCAATTTTTTATTTTCGTCACGTTTTGCAAATAACTCTTCTAAAGAAGAACGTTTAACCGCGTTTGCCTTGTCTTTCGCTTTCTGCACACGATATGCAGCAACTTCACGTGCTTGCGCATCTGTTTCCATAACATGCAAATCATCACCTGCACTTGGGACAGAATTCAAACCTAAAACTACCGCTGGTTGCCCCGGTTTTACAGATTTTATGCGTTCCCCATTTGAATTTATTAAGCCACGAACACGCCCATATGTTTCACCTGCAACAAATACGTCACCAATAGACAATGTTCCCTGACGCATTAAAACAGTAGCTACCGCACCAAGCCCCTTTTCCATTTTTGCTTCAACAACGTATGCAACTGCCGGCATATCAGGATCTGCCTTTAGATCCATCATTTCTGCCTGAAGCAAAATCGCTTCTTCTAACTTGTCTAAACCGATATGTTTGGTAGCAGAAATTTCAACACATTGAACATCCCCCCCCATTTCTTCAACCTGCACTTCTTGCTGAAGCAAGTCTATTTTTACACGTTGTGGATCGGCTTCTGGTAAATCTATTTTATTTATGGCCACAATAAAAGGAACGTTTGCCGCACGAATATGATTTATTGCCTCTATAGTCTGTGGCATTATAGAATCATTAGCCGCAACAACCAAAACCACAATATCAGCCATTTGCGCACCACGTGCACGCATAGCCGTAAAAGTTTCATGTCCTGGCGTGTCCAAGAAGGTAATCATTTGACCAGATTTAGATTTAACTTCATATGCAGAAACATGTTGTGTGATTCCCCCCGCTTCACGTGCAGCAACATTTGCATGCCTAAAAGCGTCTAACAACGAAGTCTTACCATGATCAACATGTCCTACAACAGTAACAACAGGTGCACGATGTACCAAATTTTCTGGATTTGGTTCACGTTCCAACTGTTCTGCATAAGGCTTTACATCAACGCGCTTTACCTTTGCTCCGAATTCGCCTGCAATTAATTCCGCCGTATCCGCATCAATTGACTGGTTCTGCGAAGCCATCATCCCCATTTCCATCAATTTTTTGATAACATTACCGACCTTTTCGGCCATTGCTGCAGCTAAATCTTTTACTGTTATTGTATCTCCTAATGTAACAATATGTTCCACTTTCTGAGGAGCAGAAAATACAGCACGTGCTTTTTCACGGAAACGTTTTAAAGAAGCTTCTGATCTACGTCTATTTGCACCACGTAATCCGATTTCATCTTCATCATCACCTTCACCAATAACAATATCGTGTAACGAAATCTTACCGGTTTTTTTAAACTCTTTTTTACTAAATTTACTTGGTCTTATATCTTCGTCATCACGCAAAGATTTATTCCAAGAATTAAATTGCTGATTTTCTGATTGAGTATGATGTTTTTTAGAAACAGGTGCACTTTTTTCTTCATCTGGAACAGTTATAGCACTTTCACGCGCGGCTAATTGTTCTTTTACTTGTTCATATTCACGGTTTTCACGAGCAATTTCTGCTTCACGCGCTGCGCGTAAAGCTTCTTCTTCTGCTTCACGCTTTTTTCTTTCCTCTTCTCGTGCACGCGCGGCTTCTAATACTGCACGCAACTTCTCGTCTGCTGCATTACGCGGTACAGACGGCGCAGTCGGTTCTTCTCGTAATTCTTTACTACCCGGTGCAACAACGCGACGACGACGTTCTACAAACACTGCATCGCCCTTTTTGCTTTGTACCGCATCTATTGTTACTGATTTTCCAAGTGTTAATGTTGCCATATTTCAACCTTTGTATGTTCCGCGGGACTACCCGCGGATTCAAACCATTCGTTATTCTTCACCCTGTGTTATTCCATATGCTAATTCTCGTGCTTTCATGATTACACGACCTGCTAAACGAGAACTCATAGTATCTTCACCCAAGATTTCTACCAATTCATCTGTAGACAAATCGGCCAGATCTTCTAGTGATTTTATACCTGCATTACCTAACTGCATTATTACAGGACGTTTAATAAAGTCAAAGTTTAATAAATCGTCTGACATTCCTAATTTATGTCCTTCATCTTTATAATCCTGTTCTTGCTTGGTTAAATATGCTTTGGCACGATTTTGTAATTCTGTGGCTAATTCCGCATTAAACCCTTCGATACTTTCTAATTCACCGCTATCAACAAAAGCAATTTCTTCTATTGTTCTAAAACCTTCTGTTATCAATAAATGAGCTATCATTTCATCAACGTCCAACCCCTTGATAAACAGCTCGGTTTTTTCTTTTATTTCTTTTGTTCTACGTTCTTGTTCTTCAGCCTCGTTCATTACATCAATGTTCCAACCCGTTAATTGAGACGCCAAACGAACATTCTGACCACGACGCCCAATTGCCAAAGATTGCTGATCTTCTGTTACAACAATTGCAGCACTACGCGTATCCTCATCAACAATTATTTTAGCAACTTTTGCTGGTTGCATTGCGTTTACTATAAAGACAGCAGGATCTTCTGAATACAAAATAACGTCTATTTTTTCACCATGACATTCGTTTATTACTGGTTGTATTCTTGTCCCTTTAATACCCACTGTCATACCAACAGCATCTATTGAAGGATCCTGTGTTTCAACAGCTATTTTTGCATGACTACCAGGGGCACGCGCAACAGATTTAATTTTTATTATTCCCTCATAAATTTCTGGTACTTCCTGAACAAATAATTTTTCCATGAACATAGGATGGGTACGAGTTAAAAAAATCTGAGGACCAGAATTAGAACGCGCAACATCCATTATAAGAGCACGAACGCGATCACCAACCGCCAGACGTTCACCAGGGATAAGTTCTGTACCCTTTATATACCCTTCGGCTTTACCATTTATATCTACAAAAACATTGCCAAACTCTATACGTTTTACAACACCACTTACTATATCACCAATATTATCTTTAAATTCTTCGTACTGACGTCCTTTTTCTGCATCACGAACACGTGCTGTCATTATTTGACGAGCCGTTTGAAACGCCATACGCCCAAATTCTGGTTCCGGCAACGGGTCTTCAACCGTATCGCCAATTTTAGGTTCTTTGGAATATTTCTTTGCTTGCGCAACAGTCAGCATCGTATTGGCGTCATATTCTTCGCCTTTTGATTCCGGAGATTCAATGACTTCAAACAAACGTTTTACATGTATTGCACCATTTTTGCGATCAATTTCAGCGATAATATTAAATTCTTCACCATACTTATGTTTTGCTATTTTCGCGATTGCCGCTTCTAACGACTCTATAACTATGTCACGGTCGATTTGCTTTTCTTGTGCCAAAGAATCAATAGCTAATAATAAATCCTGACGTGGCATCGAAACAAAAGACATTTGTATTCTCCTTGTTATTTATTATTTTACTGAAAGAGCGGGGTTTTTCAACCCCGCCCTTAAAAAACTTTTAAGAACATCATTTATATTATCATCGAATCATTAAAATGCAAGCAAAATCTATTAAAATTAACTATTTTAAGTGCTTATTTAATTAAATATAATTTGACGGTGTCGATTTTGGGCTTTATACTTGAAATTATGAAAATAATAAATCGGTATTTTACGCGACAATTAATCGCCATATTCATCATGCTGTTGCTAGTTTTAACAGGTCTTGCATGGATGGTTCAGATTATGACCATGATGAAATTTTTATTGAGTTATGGAATAGAACTTACCAGTTTTTTAGGTCTTACCATTTTGATGGTACCTTTTATAATATCAATCATTGTGCCTTTTGTAACTTTTATAGCAATAATATTCGTATATAATAAGTTGATTTCTGATAATGAAATAACCGTTATGGCTGCGGCAGGTTTATCCCCATATCAAATCGCAAAGCCAGCTTTAATTATTGCCGCCATTTTAACAGTATTGCATTTAATTTTAAATTTATGGATTGTTCCTATTACACAAGCAAAATTTTATAATACCCAATGGAATTTACGTTATGGGCTTGCCCATATGAAATTGCAAGAATCTGCTTTTACGCAATTAGCGAATGGATTAGTAGTATATGTTGATAAGGTGTCAGGTCACGATTTATCACAAGTAATGCTGTCTGATATGCGTGACGAAAGTGCACCAATTACAATATTTGCAGAAAAAGGAAAGTTAGTATCTACTACACGCGGTTTATCAATTGTAATGAGTAATGGCGCGTTGCAAACAAACGGTTCTACAATGACAACAGGGACATTCGAAAGTTTTGATATGGATTTAAATGTTGCTGATAAAGAAGGAGAATCTGTATTTAAAGTTCGAAGAATACCTACCTACAATTTAATATCTACAGTTCTAGATTCGCCATCAGAAAAACAACATAAAATGGTTTTAGCAGAATTATGCACAAGATTTCTTGGTCCATTTATGAATATTATACTAGCTGCACTATGCGCAACAATTTTATTAAAAACATCCTTGCTGCGAAGAAGGGCAAGTTTTGCTCCTGCTTTTGCCGTAGCTGCAATGGCAGTTGCAATGTCTTTATTTATGTCTGCATCTAATATTATAGGCAGTATAACGGGGCTTGGTTTATTAGCGCTTAGTTTGTTTATTGTACTGTGTGGGATTTTATTTGTATTATTAAAGAAATGAAAAGACTAAGTTTATTTTTTATTTTTTATATGACTTTTAGTGCGGTTTATGCCGCATCTATTGACATAGACGCCCCTAAAACAATTACAGCAGAAAAAATAGAATACGATGTAAAAACAGAAACGATAAAAACATCTGGTGAAACAGAGATTGTAAACCAATCTGGCCAAAGAATGACTTTAACAGATTCCTATCTTTCTGAAGACGGGTCTAGCTTATCCGGAGATGACATAAAACTTTGGCTGGGGAATCATGTATACATAGAATCAGATAACATTACACGTGAAGGCAATGAAACCATCGCTTTAGACGCAACGTTTACTGCATGTGATAACTGTGACGCATATGGAGATGCATGGCGTATTTCAACACAAAAAATCGTACACGACATGAACGATAGAATGTTACGATTTTACAATCCTGTTTTATGGACTTATAACATACCAGTCCTTTGGTTGCCAATTTTTGAAATGCCTGACCCAGGCATAAAACATAAAACAGGTTTTTTAACACCTGATTTTGAATCAACCAACAACATGGGAACGCAGATAAACGTACCTTTATACATATCAATATCTGACACACATGATATAACGTTTACGACATCATACATTACAAAAGAAAATCCATTGTTCCAAATTGAACATAGATTAAATATGCCTCATTCAAAATATAGAACTAGCGGTGCTTATACCCATAATAAAGCTGGTGAAAACAGATGGTATATTTTCAACAATGATCTTATAGAACTTGGGGAATATGCCCGTGCAAATATTTTTTTAGAAAGGGCATCTGATAAAACATTTTTACAAAAATACGGATTTTATGATGATCAACCATATTTAGATTCTGGGGCTTCAATCGAATTATTTGGTCAATCTAGTTATGTTGTTGCTGACGCCCATATATTCCAAGAATTAAGAGATTCAACCGGAAATTATTCTGCACCTACTGGAAATATTTTACCGAATATTCGTGCTACATATCAAACGCCCCCTATATTCAAAGAAACATACCTTACATTTAATGCGGATGTACTTGGAATATCTGGCGAAAAAACCGCTTCTCAACGTATGATAGGAGATGCAAGGATAACATCTCCTTGGACAATATGGGGGGGCAATAGAATAACGGCAAGCCTATCAGCAAGATATGATGTATATCATTTCGACAATACAGAAATGATAAACAAGCAAACATTCTCGGGATTAAAAGATCGCTTTTTACCCAGTGGTTACATAGAATGGGGATTGCCTTTATTTAAACCTACAGACACATGGACTCAGGTGATAGAACCTCGTGCAAGGCTGACTATAATGCGCCATACAGAAGAAGATCAATTTACTTTAAACAACGATTCAGCTGGTGCATTTTTATCAGATACAACGCTTTTCTCAAACAACAGATTTTCAGGTTTAGATTTATGGGAAAACGGCACATATGCTGATTACGGCGTAAGGTGGGCCGCATTTAATGCGGACAATCAAATGTTCGAATTATTTCTAGGTCAAACTTATGATTTTAAAGACAGGGATACAACAGACCCGAATAGCGGTTTTCATAACGGTGCATCCGATTTTGTTGGCAGAATAGAATACAACAATATGAAATGGATTGATGTATCAAGTCGTTTCAGGCTATCACGAATGGATGCATCACTGCGCCATATTGAAACAACAGGAATAATAGGGACCTCTAAAAACTTTATAAACATTGGTCATATATGGTCTAGACAATTTATTGATGCCTATACTATGGACGATGACATAAATGAACTTGCGGCAGGTTTTGGGTTACAAATCTCTAATAGATGGTCTTTAAGGTTTAACTCTATATACAACATGACATATGGTGACTTTCAAAGACATTCCGGTGGTTTATTTTATACCCATCCATGTTATTATTTATCTATAGAATATCGTCATGATAATGCAATAAAAGATGACTATGTCGGAACAACTACTTTCCAATTCAGATTTGGAATGAGTATTGACGGTCAAAGATACTAAAAGGAAGAAAGAATGAAAAAAGCTATATTTATAATGATCTCTTGTTTTTTTAGCTTTCCATGTTTTAGCGCGGTAATAGTAGCAAATGTAAACGGAACCCCTATAACAGATACAGACATAACTGCCCGCACAAAATTAATGAACAAACAAGGACAAACTTCAACTGACAATAGACGCCAAGCATTACAAAACATTATCGACGATAATATAAAACTTACTTATGCAGCTAATTTCGGTGTTACACCAGAAGATGAAGACGCAGAAAAAGAAATAAAAAGAATGAATCTGGGTGACCTAACCGCATCTGAAAAAGCAATGGCAATATCAGCAATGAAATCAGAGATTGCTTGGCAAATTATAATAGCTAGAACAATAATGCCAACAATAGAAATATCAAAAGAAGACATTGCAGCAGAAAAAACAAGTTTAGCACGTGAACATGGATTACCTATAGAAATGACAATTGTAAGATTGGTTGATATTCCTGCGGATGTTGCGACAAAACTTACGAAACCCCAAAGTTGCGACGAAGCTATAAAAATGGCAGAAGACCTTGGTGGTGCACCACAAAAATTTACGGCTCTTCAATATGAATTATCTGAAGACATTCGCGAACGCGTAGTAAGTTTACCTAAATTAACATGGTCTCCGGTCGTTGACCGTTCTGTTCTGCTGGTATGTAGTACAAAGAAAACGGATGAATATGGTAAATTAGATGAAGTAATTAAACAAAACGCATTGTATAAACAGGCTATGTTTATCGCAGATCAACAACTTAAACAATTACGTCGCAAGGCCGTAATTGTAATAAACGACGACAGATACAAACTATGAAACCTATACTTTTTAACTTCACAGATAGTGAACTGATAGAATTTTTAGAAAAATTTGGGCAACCTAAATTTCGCGCAAAGCAAATTCGTGAATGGTTATTACGTGGGGCACCAGATTTCGTTTCTATGAAAAACTTACCAGAAAATCTGCGCAGGGAATTGGATAAAAATGCTCAGACATTACCAGTAAAAATAGTAAAAAAACTTGAATCTTCTGACGGACAAACTACCAAATTCCTGTTGGAGTTACACGATAACGAGCAAATAGAATGCGTGCTGATGCGTACAAGTTATGGTAATAGTGTTTGCGTAAGTTCTCAGGCAGGTTGCGCAATGGGATGCAAATTCTGTGCAAGTACTTTGTTAGGGCTTAAACGTAATTTAACTGTGAATGAAATATTCTCGCAAATCCTTGTAGCCCAATGGGAATTACGTTCTGACAGGTTCTCGGACCGCGCTATCAGACCTAATGGTGACGCAAATAATGAGGATGTATCGCATATCGTTGTTATGGGAACAGGCGAACCCTTACAGAACACAGAAAATGTCATTGGATTCATAGAACGCGCAAATAAAGATATGGGTATAGGCTGGCGGAAAATTACCGTTTCTACTTGCGGTATCGTACCAGGTATTAAAGATTTAATTACATGGGGCAGACCTATAAATCTTGCGATATCTCTGCATGCACCAATCGACGAATTACGCAGTCAAATTATGCCGATTAATAATAAATACAAGTTGGCAGAGGTATTAGATGCCGCTTTTGAATTTTCAGACCTGCACAACCGTCAATTGATGATTGAATATATATTACTTGGAAAAAAGAATTCTGACGGTGAAACAGCGTTATTTAACTGCACCCCAGAATATGCAGAAAAATTGTCTGATTTATTAAAAGGCAAAAACTGTATGGTAAATCTAATACCATGGAATGCGGTTGATGAACGCGACTTTGCATCACCTTCTGGAAATGCAGTTCACAGATTCCAAGATATTTTAATAAAAAATGGTATTCACACCAGAATACGACGCGAACGTGGGCAGGATATAGGGAGTGCCTGTGGTCAATTACGTCTGAATAACAAAAAGGCATAAACATGCAATTACGTTATATAACCTGCTCTGACCCACGTGAAGATACCCCTATTGAAGATATCTTGCGCATGTCCCAAATTGCACCAAATGTGGAAATAGCAGTGCAAGCGCATCCATCAAAAATGTCTTTTGATATGCCTAGACGTAAATGGTTCGAATGTCTTTTAAAAGAATCTTTAAGTATGCCAACCGCACCGAATCTTGCTGTACACTTAAACTTAGACTGGTGTGATAAATTCTGTCAGGGAATTCTGGCACCAGATTTAATAGACTTATTCTTTTTACTTCGTGAAGATGGCACACCAGCTATTCACCGCTGGCAAATAAATATTCATGGAAGTAAAACTAAATTATTTAAAACAGATAATATTGCCAGAATATTAAAAAATTATCCTAATCGTGAATTTATTTTTCAATACGGCACATCCGAATACCACAGAATGCAAAGACTTGATAATAGAATGAAAAGGTTTAATGTAGAAACAAACTTTTCCATTTTATACGATACATCTGGTGGTGCAGGCAAACTGACAAAAAACTGGCGCGCGCCTTTATTTGAAGCACACCCACAAGGTTACGCAGGTGGTCTGTCACCAGAAAATGTTTCGGAAAACCTTGATAAAATTGCAAAGGTTGCCGGCAACAGAACAGATATATGGATAGACGCAGAAGGTAAATTAAAAACGCCAGGTACAAAAACATTTGATATAAAAAGAGCCGAACAATATATAAACGCCACATTAAAATGGCAAAAAACAAAATAAAACCCGCTTACGCGGGTTTTACATTCATTACTTATTTGGAATGATTTTGATTTCTACCCTGCGATTCTGCTGGCGCCCTTCGGCTGTCGAATTAGACGCAATTGGATTAGATGAACCTAGCCCCATAATCTCGAATCTAGACGACTTTACGCCCTGCCCTTGCAAGTATGCAGCTACCGCGTTTGCACGCTGCTGTGATAATGTCTGATTATATTCTGCACTACCTGTACTATCTGTATAACCCAGCACCATTACTGTTGAATTATCATACTTGTTTAATACCTTCGCAACAGAGTTCAATGTAGAATAGAAACCTGCATTTATATCTGCTGAATCCGTCTTAAATGTAATATTACCTGGCATAATCAAACGAATACTGTCACCGTCACGAACAACGCTTACACCAGTTGATGCTAATTCTTGACGCAATTCCGCTTCTTGCACATCCAAATAATAACCTACACCACCACCAAGTGCAGCACCTGCCAAACCACCAACCAACGCACCTGCACCATGATTATTTGATACTAACGCGCCTGTCGCCGCACCTGTTGCGGCACCAATTGCAGTTCCCCATACTGCTTTTGATGTCTGCGCTTCACCAGTATAAGGATTTACTGTTGCGCATGCGCTTAACATAGAAATTATCATTAAACCTGCTAACAATTTTTTCATAAATCTTTCTCCTTTTTTATTAATACCAGTTTATTGTAAACATAATATTTATAAATTTCAAAAAAATATTCTAAGAAAAAAACCGCAGTTTCCTGCGGTTCTAATTCTGGTGGATGTTGAGGGACTCAAACCCCCGACCCTCTCGGTGTAAACGAGATGCTCTAATCAACTGAGCTAAACATCCGAAACAGCGCGCATATATTAAAACATTTTTTTGCGCTTGTCCAGTATTTTATTCTGACATCGGTATACCCGCAGTCGCTTCACCCATAACTTGATCGATTATTTCATCAGCTTTTGCTTTCGCGTCTTTATATGCAGCTGCAACCACAGCTGCGACCCCTTCTGCACCACGAGCAATAATGTCTTCACGTATTTTTATGTCAAATAAATCATATTTACCAGACATATCAATAATGCATGCACCGTCTTCAGAAATTCCCTTTACATGAATCTGAGCCAGACGATCCTGCGCAGCAGCAACTTTATCCTGCAATGCACTTGCCTGCGCCATCAAAGCTTCCATATCCATTAATATCTCCTTTGAAAATATCGTCCCCAAAAAATGGGGACTTGTTTCTATTTCTTTATTTCTTTACCTGTTTTTTGATCAATACCTACCATAGACATACGTGTTTTTCCGCGTTTATCTGCACCTAAGTATTTTACAAAAACCTTATCTCCTTCTTTGATTTTCGTATCTTCAATTTTTGCGATTCTTTCACCAGTGATTTCAGAAATATGAACCATAGATTCAAAACCGTTTAAAATTTTTACAAACAAACCAAAGTCTTTAATTCCAGATACTGTACCTTCATAAATTACGCCAACTTCTGGTTCTGCAACTATGTCTTTAATGCGTTTTATCGCTTCTTCTGCTTCTTCCTTGGTCGTTGCCATAATTTTGATATTACCGTCATCATCTAGGTCAATTTGAGTATTAGTTTCACGCGTTAAAGCCTGAATAACTGCCCCACCCTTACCTATAACATCACGAACTTTATCTGGATTAATTTTCATAGAATATGCCTGTGGTGCAAATTCTGATACGTGTGCACGCGGTGCTTTGATTGCTTTTTCAATCTTACCCAAAATATGCATACGGCCATCTTTTGCCTGCGCCAAAGCCTTTTCCATAATTTCGAAAGTAATGGACGTAATTTTTATATCCATCTGCAACGCAGTAATACCTTGGTCTGTACCTGTTACCTTAAAATCCATGTCACCTAAGTGATCTTCATCACCCAAAATATCTGTCAAAATAGCGTAATCATCACCTTCTTTTATCAGCCCCATAGCAATACCTGCAACAGGACGCTTTAAAGGTACACCACCATCCATCATAGCCAGCGTTGCACCACATGTCGTTGCCATAGAAGAAGAACCATTAGATTCCAAAATGTCAGAAACTACGCGAATAACATAGTCGAATTCTTCACGACTTGGAACCATTGGATGCAAGGCGCGCCACGCCAAATTACCGTGACCTATTTCACGACGACCGGGCGATTTTAAGCCTTTGGCTTCACCGACAGAATAACCTGGGAAATTATAATTTAAGATAAAATCGCGCTCTTCTTCACCATCTAAAGATTCTATTGGCAACGCATCTTTACCACCACCTAATGTAAGAGACACCAATGCCTGCGTTTCACCACGTGTAAACAATGCAGAACCATGCGCACGTGGTAAAATACCTAATTCAATTTCAATCGGACGAACAGTTTTGTTATCACGACCATCAATACGTGGTTTCCCAGCCAAAATATTGCTACGCATAATATGTGCAGTTAAATTTTCAACTATTTCATCTGCCCATGATTCCAAAGTAGATGTTGCAGTTGTTGTTTCTGGGAATAATTCAGGAATCTTTGCTTTCGCTTCAGCATGAATATTACCCAAAGTTTCCAAACGAACTAACTTTTCTTTTATCTGTAATGCAGATTCTATTTCACCCGCAAAAGATTCAAATTCTTTCTGCATAGTGACATATTCTGCAGATAATTCTGGTGTTTCCCAACGTTCTTTGCCTGCTTTTTCCGCAAGTTCGTTAATCGCACCAATTACTGCCTGTTGTGCATCAAAACCAAACTTTACTGCCCCCAGTGTTGTTGCTTCGTCTAGTTCGCCGATTTCTGATTCAACCATCAAAACACCGTCTTTTGTTGCAGCAACAACCAAATCCATTTCAGATTCTTCCGTTTCTTTCTTTGACGGGTTCAATATATATTTACCATCCATATAACCAACACGTGCTGCACCAATAGGCCCCTGAAAAGGAACACCAGACAATGCCAATGCCGCACTTGACGCAATCATAGCCAAAATATCTGGTTGATTCTTTTTATCATAAGAAAAAACCTGCGCAATAATTTGAACTTTGTTCTTAAAGGTTTCTGGGAACAATGGACGAATAGGTCTGTCAATCAGACGCGCAATCAATGTTTCACCAGTTGAAGCCTTGCCTTCACGTCTATCACGCGAACCAGGAATACGCCCCGCAGAAGCAAATTTTTCTTGATAATCAACAGTTAATGGGAAGAAGTCTTGACCCTCAACCGCAGTTTTTTCTGCACATACTGTTGCCAAAACCATTGTTCCACCCATAGTTGCCAAAACAGAACCATTCGCTTGTTTTGCCATACGCCCCGTTTCTAAACGCAAAGTTTCATTACCATACTTTATTTCAACCGCAACAGGGTTATTTAAATGTGACTTTTCATCTTTATTAAACAAACCAAATAACATTTATTTCTCCATTTTATTAGTTCAATATATGCGAAGAAAAATTATTCGTTTTTGCATTCTGACATCAAATGCAAGAAAGAACAATTTCCCCTTCGCAATCTCGATTATAAAGTATAATTGAACGTTTGCAAATAAAAAACCGGCAAATAAATACCGGTTTTTTTATTATTTACGCAGACCTAATTTTTTAATCAGTTCTTCGTATTCGGCTACATTACGTTTCTTTATGTAAGCCAATAATTTTTTACGGCGATTTACCATTAATAACAAACCACGTTCTGAATGACGATCTTTGTGATTTGCTTTCATGTGTTCCGTCAAATTGCGAATACGTTCTGTCAAAACCGCAACCTGAGAAGCAGCAGAACCACCGTTATCTTTTTCAGTGGTTTTGAACGCATTAATCAATTCTGTCTTTTTTTCTTTTGTAACGGACATTATTTTTCCTTTTTTAGTTATATTGTTCGCTTTGGACGCAATACCCCATCAGCCAAGACACCTATTCCAACAAAATCTTTTCCGTTGTATACACGTCGAATTCCGTCGGGTGCGTCTATTTTGATAAATCCACCATGTTTATAAAAATCTGTCGATTTATCATCTAGATTCAGAACCGGAATGTCCCCCAGTCCAAAATCAATTGATTTCAAGATTTCCTTGAAATCTGCACCATTATTAAACATATTTTCTAAAAAATCAAGTTTTACTGTGCTTTTTATATCAAAACCATTTGTCTGGGTTCTGCGTATCATATCAACCGAAGCAACCGTTTCACATAATTTTGCTATATCACGTGCCAACGCACGGACATAAGTTCCACGACTGCAAACCACCTTAAACCCCCAAGAATCTTCTGTTTTTCCAGTATATTCTAATGAATATATTTTTATTTTCCTTGCAGGTATATCTATTTCTTTTCCACTGCGCGCTAATTCATACGCCCTGCGTCCGTCAATATGAATCGCACTATAAACAGGAGGCACCTGCTCTATCTCTCCAACAAGTTCTGGTAAAACAGATATAACCTGCGTTTCTTCTGGGATAATATCTGTTCGTGATATTTCTGTCCCCGTTATATCAAGACTATCCGTTTCAAAACCAAATTTTAATGAAAATAAGTACTCTTTCTTACCGTCAGAAAAATCTTCTATAAATGGTATCATCTTAGTCGCTGCCCCCAGCGCAATAGGTAAAACACCAGAAGCCATTGGGTCAAGCGTACCTATATGCCCGAAAGTTTTTGCACCAACCATACGTGCAACACGACCACCTGCACTGCGGCTGAACATGCCAGAAGGCTTGTCTAATAAGATCCAACCATGCACCAACTTTAACGAACTCTTGTTTTAGTTATTTTATATCTACGTTTTTCCGAAGCAGCAAAAAACTTATCAATTTCAGGGATAGAAGTTACCGGATATATTTGTCTTAACTTATTTGTATTTACTATTATAGGTTTTATTTTTTTATCTAAAACAACAGAATATTCTTCTTTTCTTCTTTGACTAATATTTTCGTTCGTTTCATATTTTGGTATATTTATTGTATAAACCAATTTATTTTTATCGAACTTATAATCTTTAATTTTAAATGAATCGCCAACGTAAATATCCGGTCCCCACTCTACTAACGATTTAAATAAAATGCCGTCAAACATAAAAGAAAAACGAATTCCTAATTTAAAAACAGGTACATCAATAAGACGTCCATCAGAAAAAGGTAAACCATGTGGAGTATATAATTTGTTAAAATCAAAATTTTTTATAAATTTTTTTGTATCTTCTGCAGAAAAAAATTCTTTTTCAACAATGTTATATAAAGTTGTTCTGAACACAAATAACGGTTTTACTTCCATATTTTTCCCTTTTATCTATACAAACCTCTACGTTGCAATTTTGCTGCGGTCATAAAAAATCTGACTAATTCTGTTTTCGTTTTTTTACGTTTCGGCCATATTTGTCTTAAAGAATCTAGATCTATTATAGCATCGGCCATATTTTTATTAAATCTGATTTCTTTATACTCTCTGAAAACAAGATCTTGTTGGGCTTGATTTCCTTTTACATCCATTGGGACGGTTATAAAAACCTTTCCATTTTCATCTTCCCTTACATTACGTCCAACAATAAATTTTGGGCCCCATTTTATTTCAGACTTGCAGAAATCGCCATTTATTTTCAAACCAAAGCAACACCCCAATTGAAATTCTGGTAGTCCAGTAGGGATGTTACTAGAAAAATGCGGTTGCATAAAATTAAAACTTTGCAAAAATTTTTTCAGTTCATCAAAATTATAAAATTCTTTATATTTCGGTTGATAAAAAGGCGTTTTAAAAACGTAAAATATCCTCATATTCACTAGTAATCCTTTTAACCAAATAGGTTTAATTGTTTTTTTAGTTCTGGTTGTGAAACTTTTGTATGTACCTGCACCTTATCATTTGATTTATCTGGCAAATCCTGACGCAACTTGGCATTATGTTCTTCTAAACTTGCTAAAACGCTTTCTGCACGTGCAACCACAGATTCCGGCATACCGGCCATTTTTGCCACGTGTATACCATACGACCTATTTGCAATACCTGCAACGATTTTATGCATAAAGATAATTTCATTATTATGCTCGCGCACATCTATTGTTAAGCAAGACACATTATGCAATTGATCAGGATTACACCCAACGAGTGCCGTTAACTCATGATAATGAGTTGCGAAAAGTGTTCTTGGTTGTAAATCATTTAAATACTCTAATACCGCCTGCGCAATCGCCATACCATCATAAGTGGCCGTACCTCTTCCTATTTCATCAAAGATTATGAAAGATTCTTTTGTTGCACGACGCAATATATTTGCAGTTTCACTCATTTCTACCATAAATGTAGACTGCCCTGCCGCCAAATTATCCGATGCTCCCACACGACTAAACAACTGGTCACAAATACCAATTGTAGCACTTGTTGCAGGGACAAAAGATCCCATATGCGCCAAAACAACTAATAATGCATTCTGACGTAAATACGTTGATTTTCCAGCCATATTAGGACCCGTCAATAACGCAATAGACTTTGTATTCAAATTACAATCATTCTTTACAAAATTATCACCGTGCTTACGTAATACGGCTTCTATAACGGGATGTCGCCCCCCAACAATATCAAAAGCATTATCTTGGGTCATATTTGGACGCACCCATGAATATCTATCTGCAGTTACAGCTAACGAATACCAAACATCTAAATCTGCCAATAATTCCGCCGTAGAAAGCAAATCATCAGATACGTCACGTATCTTCTGAATCAAACTATTTATAATATCTGCCTCTATTGCAGCAGACTTTTCTGCTGCGCTACGAACATCATTATCTAAATCTATCAGTTTTGCAGTTGTAAAGCGCATATTCCCAGCCATCGTCTGACGATGAATAAAACCAGATTCAGGGTTCATTAAAATATCTGCACGACTACTTGGCACCTCTATAAAATACCCTAAAATATTATTATATTTGATTTTTAATGTGTGAACACCAGTTTTGGCAACATATTCAGCTTGCATACCTGCAATAGTTTCTTTCGCACCATGGGCAAGCCCACGCATATGATCCAATGATACATCAAAACCATTTCTTATAACCCCGCCATCTCTAAAGAACGTCGGCAATTCGTCAGCAAGTGCAGAATTTAGTTCCAAGCCTAAGTTATCATGAGTATTTATCTCTGCAAATTTTGATGCGAAATTAGAATCCAGTCTTGTAGCAAGCATTTTTGAATTAGGCAACTCTATCAAAAAATCAGCAATATGACGCATATCACGTGGCGTACCACGACCTGCAAGTAAGCGCGACAGACTACGTCCAACATCAGGCACAGATGATAACGCAGAAGAAACACTTGCCATAACATCTGGGTTCAGCAAAAAATGCCCGACATGCTCTTGTCTACGTCTAATTTCATCTATATCGCCAGACAACGTACGTAAATACGAACGCAATTTTCTGGCTCCTGCCGCAGTTTTTGTATTATCTAGAACATCTATTAAACACGTTCCACCTTCATTTATAGGCGTATCTATTTCTAAGCTTTTCCACGTTGCAGAATCTATTAATAATTGACGGCCAGATTTATAAACATAAGGAGCACGAAAAGCAATTGATGCCCCACGTTGAGTATTAAATAAATATCCTGCTAATAAACTAACCGCACTTTCACAATTTGTCGTTTCATTTTCATTTCTTATGACCCCGCCAAAAACCTTTGAAACTATTTGCCCAATATCAGCACGATGATAAAGCTTCTCATATACAGGAGTGGTTTTAAAGACATTTCGCAGTTGCAATACTGTTTCATTTTCTGCCAAGGCTTCTGGATAAATAACTTCGGCAGGATTAATACGAACCAAATCATCTAAAACATCTGCCGTTTGTCCTACAAAAAACTCTCCTGTTGAAATATCGCAACCGGCAATATCAAACTTTCCGTCACACAATACAGTAATAGCCACCAAAAAATTAGAATTTTTAGGTGTTAATAAATTCTCGTCTGTAAGTGTTCCCGGCGTTAAAACGCGAATGACTTTTCTTTCAATAAATTTATGTCCACGTGCTTTTGCTTCTGCCGGCGTTTCCATCTGTTCCACTAACGCAACACGAAATCCTGCCTTAACTAATCGCCCGAAATAATTATCTGCCGCATGCCAAGGTATCCCACACATCGGAATATTTTCACCGGCCCCATCCGTACCACGTTGCGTTAAAACTAAACCTAAACTTTCGCTAATTACTTTTGCATCTTCAAAAAACGCTTCGTAAAAATCCCCTAACCTAAACATCAGCAGCGCATCGGGATTTTCTGCCTTCATATCAACGTATTGCTGCATTACAGGGGTTAATTTGCTTTTATCAGCCACGACACAATCCGTTATTCTTCAGTACCGATTTTTAATGTTTCTATCTTTAATTCAGCTTCTTTTAGCAATTGTTCACAATATGCTTTTAATTTAATTCCCTGCTCATATGCGGCAACAGAGTCTGTTAAAGACAATTCACCAGATTCCATTTTTTTTACAAGTTCTGTAAGTTGCTTATACGCCTCTTCAAAAGACAGCTTATTATCATCCATGTGTATTCCTTTTTCTTACAGGAAACAATACAAAATAAAAAACTAAAACGCAAATAAAATAAGCCAAAAAAACAAAAAGATACATATAAAATATAAAAAATAAAAAACCTGCTTTTCGCAGGTTTTTTTTATTTTACCGGAGAAATTAAAATAGACTTTGTTCTATCTTCTGGTTTTGATTTCGTTTCTAATGTACCTTTATCTCCTATTATTTCCAATATCTTCGCAAACAATGCCGGTATTGCGTCTTTCCCACGCGCAAGAACCTTTTTTGAACCATGGGTCATAACTGCTATTTTTACCTTATTTCCTTCACCTAGAAATTCAAAAACCTTTTTCATCTTTATGTTTAAATCATTATCTTCAATAAAAGGTTTTACCCATACTTCTTTGACATCTATTGTTTTTTGATTTTTTCTGGCTTCGCTGGCGCGTTTTTTTTGTTCGTACTTAAACTTCCCATAATCCATAATTTTTACGATCGGCGCATCAGCATTAGCATTTATTTCTACCAAATCCAATCCATCGTCTGTGGCCATTTGTAGCGCCTGCGCAGTAGGCATTATACCAAGATTTTGTCCTTCTGAACTAATTACCTGAACAGATTTCGCAAAAATTTTATTATTTATACGCGGTCCCATATCCCGTCTATTATCTCGATTAAAAGTATTTTTAATTGTCGGCTCCTTTTTTATTTATGGAGAAATTATAACTATTCATTAGAATTTTTCAACAAATTTTGAATATTTTGCAACGCAATCCAAACATCACGCTTTACGGTAGGTTTTAATATCAAATAATTTGGATGATATAAAGGCACACAAATTACCCCACTTTCTAAACTAAGTACATTTCCATGATCACGCGGCAAATTACCACCAGAAATTTCTTTAGTCGCCAAAGAACCAAAAGTTATAATTACCCTAGGCATCAAAAATTCCAAAAAACGTTCTACAAACGGTCTTGCTAGATCCAATTCATCCCTAGACGGCGTTCTACCACCTGGCGTTCTCCAAAACACTAAAGGCACAATGGAAACGTTTTCCCTACTCATACCAACAGCATTTAACATTTTATCCAATAAATCTCCTGCGGCCCCAGAAAATAATTTTCCTGATACATCATCTTCACCGCTTGGGACATCCGTAACTATAACTAACCCATTTGGTTTTTTTGCAATATTAGCCAACACGACATTAGTTGCACCAGCTTTTAAAGGATGATTGAACTCTGCAATCAAGCGATTTAAAGCCTCCACGTCATTTGGTCGCGCCGCCATTGAAATAACAGTATCAACAGAAATAGGTACAGCCGGTGCAATTGGCGGAACAATCGATGTCAAAGTTCTAGCAACAAAAGCATTTCCCGTATCGTCATTTTTATCTTTTATTTCTGTTTGTTTAGGCATAAGAACCATAGGAATATCAATCAATTCCCATTTCACGCCGGACAGAACCAAATCTCTTAAATCATCGCTAACCAATTTTGTTTTCCCTTGATTTTTTTTGCCTTTTATTATAGACTAAAACACGAGCAACAAAAACTCAAGGGAGTATTTTCATGAAAATAAAAAACTTTGCTATATTGGCTGGTGTTGCAGGCATGTTGGCCGCATGCGGTGGTTCCAGCATCGTTGAACCAGCAGATTTAAACGACCAACGCGTTTTCTTCGCGTTTAACTCATCTGAAATTTCAGAAGAAGCTCGTGATAATCTTTTAGGACAATCATTGTATATGAAAAATCATCCAGAAACGAAGATCCAAATTGCAGGTAACTGCGACGAACGCGGCTCTACTGAATATAACTTAGCATTGGGCGCACGTCGTGCAAATGCTGCTAAAGATGTTATGGTAAAAGACGGTATAGATTCTAAACGTATTTCTACAATTTCTTACGGTAAAGAACGTCCATTAGTTCAAGGAACGGGTGAAGAAGTTTGGAAATGGAATCGTAACGCAACGACAACCGTTAAATAATTGTTTAAAAAATATCGGCAAATGCCGGTATTTTTTTAATATCAAACAAAAAAATAAAAACCGGTTTTTCCGGTTTTTATTTCATTAATTTTTCAATTAACTCTTGCAGCTGTACTCTTGTAGAAAACCCCAGCACAATCTGCCCTGCTCCGCCTTTTTTTTCCTGAAGTTTTACCGGCACACCCAACGCATTTCTCAAACGTTTTTCTATATCTAAAACTGTTTCGTCATCCATTGTTTTTGATACATATGCACGACTATTAGATGAACGTTTAGTATTTTTTACTTTTCGTTCTGTTTCTGCAACAGACATCTTATTTTCGATTATTTCTTTGGCTAACGTGACAGGATCTTCTGCAACCGCTATGGTTCTTGCGTGCGATGCTGACAACCTGCCCTTTTCTACCATGTCTTTTACTTCTGAAGGCAAATCCATTAAGCGCACTGCATTTCTTATATAACTTTCAGATTTTCCTATTAAACGAGCCACATCTAATAATTCATATTCACATTTTTCCATAAGATTTTTATAAGCTGCTGCTTCTTCTATAGGATTTAAATTTTCACGTTGAACATTTTCAATCAACGCTATTTCCATCGCATTTTCATCTGTTATATTTTTTACCAACGCAGGTATTTCACTTAAGCCGGCTAATTTACTTGCTCTGAAACGTCTTTCTCCTGCAACAATTTCATACATATAGTTTTTTCCCGTAACCGCCCGTAGTAATATGGGTTGCAAGACCCCTTTTTCTTTTATTGAGGCAGCTAATTCTGATAATTCTTCATCAGAAAATGTTTTTCGCGGTTGTTCAGGATTTGCGCCTATTTGAACCAACGGTATTTGCTTTACAACGACTCTCTCGGCCCCCGTCAAAATGGAAATATCAGGAATACTGCCTATTTCTGCTTTTAAATCCGCAAGCCCTCGTCCTAAACCAAATTTTGTAGACATTATATTTCCTTTTTTTCTAATTTTTGCACAACCTCTGTTGCAACGCGCAAATAAGCCTGTGCACCCGATGAATTAAAATCATAAAACAAAGCCGGTTTTCCATGACTTGGAGCCTCTGAAACCCTTACATTACGGGGAACAACCGTCTTAAAAACCTTTTCACCAAACGTATTACGAACGTCTTCTTCTACCGCCCTAGTCAAACCATAACGTTTGTCATACATAGTCAAAAGCACGCCTAAAATATCAAGTTCCTGATTCCATTTGTTTTTTATTTCTTTTATCGAATTAACTAAATGACTTATTCCTTCAAGAGCGTAAAATTCGCACTGTAAAGGTATTATCACATGATTAGCCGCTGTAAGCGCATTCAAAGTTAAAAAGCCAAGAGCAGGCGGACAATCTAGCAATATATAATCATAATGCCCCGCAACAGTTTCTAGCGCATCTCTTAATCGATATTCACGATTATCAATATCCAACAGATCAACTTCCGCCCCAGCCAAAGCCATAGAAGAGGGCAATATATGCAATCCCGGCACAGCCGTAGACAAAATATTATCTGCAACACTAGCAGTTCCCATAATTACCCCATAAACACTTTGACGATGCGAAGAACGCACAAACCCCAACCCTGTCCCCGCATTTCCCTGAGGATCAAGATCAACTAATAGAACTCTTTTCTTTATTGCCGCTAAAGACGAGCCAATATTTATAGCGGTTGTTGTTTTACCAACACCGCCTTTTTGATTTGCAAAAGCTATTATTTCTGTCATTATTTAATCAAACCTTTCCTTAACATAAAGCAGAATATAAAATCCCAGTCACACAGTCAAGAAATATTAACAACAGACAAAAAAAACAACTAAAAACAATACAATACAACTTATTTCACATGAAACAAAATCTAAAAAACAAAAAAAACGGCTAAAAACAAATCGTTATACGCTATTTCACATGAAATTGCCGAACATTTTCAACAATTATCATAAACCCGTCACCAGTCTTTGACTTAAATAATTTATAATCGAAATCATACTTTTTCTTTGCCGTTTCTATTTCTAAATTTATTTCCCGGCCTTTTAATAGAAAAAGCCGGCACTTTGTTTTATAAACATAATCCAAAATCTTTACAAGTGGTGCAAAGGCCCGAGCAGTAAAAACAATATCATTTAACCCCAAGGGCAGGGCAGATATAAAATCTTCAACCCGTCCATTATAAATAGTTAAATTATGAAGTTCTAAAGCATCTTTTACAGCATTTAAGAATCGTGCTTTTTTACCAACGGACTCTATACAAGTTACATTCCAACCTAATACAGCCAAAACAACGCCTGGGAAACCGGCGCCGCTGCCCAAATCAATGATATTTACGTCATGTGGTAAAATGCTTGCTAATTGGGCAGAATCTTCGAAATGACGTTTCTTTATATCACATAGCGTACTTGGCGCGACAAGATTCATCCTTGCAGACCAACTTTTTAACAAATCTTCGTATAAATTAAATTTTTCTTTATTATTCATAAAGTTTATTGTAGCATAACTTTTAAATGAGAAAAATAGAAACTTTATTAGTAGGTACCTTTTTAATTACCATAATTGTAATTATGGGCACTGTGTTTTGGCAAAATAATAATTCTAAAAACACAAACAATAATTTTCAATATGAAGAAACTAAATACGGTGCCTTTCTTGCTGCACAACATGCAATATATATAAACGATTTCGAAAATGCGGCAAAATTTTCAGAAAAAATATCTGACCTTGATTACGACATAACCCAATCTACGAAACTTTTATCGGAATTTCTTAGCGGTAAAATGCCGGAAGACGTAACAGTTTTAAAAGAAGAAAAAGCCACCGCTTCTCGCCTAATTTACGATGCATACCTTGTAAAAGAAAATAAATGGGAAGAACTTTATAAACGACATAAAAAAGACGAATCTGCTTTAGCTGCACCGCTTAGAATATGGTCATCGATTGCTACATCACATGAAAAAGACGCGATGAAATTCATTGAAAATTTACCAACCAATGAATCTTGGAAAAACTTCGTTAGAGGTCAAATATATGCGGAAAAGGGCGATATCAAAAAAGCCACGGATTTTTTTGAAAAAGTACGAACCGACTTCATGAATATAAATGATTATTTATACGTTATGTCTTTTTATAATCACAACGACCTGAAAGATGAAGCAGAAAATTTAAAATCTAATTTTATCGCTAGACCGGGCGGAATGTTTATGTCGTCATATGATACGATTCCGGACTGGTCTATTTATTCTGGCTATAATAATGAATTAGCGTTCAGCCTTGTTCAAAATGTATCTCATACACAAATAATGATGTATTCAGATTTAGCCATATTACTTTTACGATTTGCGCAAATAACCGGTGATAAATTTAACACGGTCAATGATGCCATTAATTATTATATAGGGCAATTTTTTTACACAAATAACGGAAATTATGAAAAATATTTTAAATTAGTAAAACCCGATAGCCCATTTTACTTATTCGCAACTTTACGTATAGCAGAAAAGAATAATGATATAAGAGCATTAGAAAGCATAATAAAAGAAAATTCTTTATTTGTACCAGCTGTAAACGAACTAATTTCCTATCATATAAAAAATGGTAATAAGCGTTCAGCATTACGTGTAGTGAATTCTGCATTAAACAATAAAGAGCTAAACGATACTGGTCGGGCTTTTTTCTTAAAGAGCAGGGCACAAATATATTTTGTTTTTGATGATTTTGATTTAGCACAAAAAGACTTACATGATGCTTCTTTAGTCTTACCATTAGATACAGAAATTCTTTCTTTACAATCAAAAATATGGGCGTCTGAAAACAGAGAAATAGAGACTGCATATGATTATGCAATGATGTTAATCAAACAAAATCCAGCAGATATAATGGCTTGGGATACACTAGGACGCGTTGTTGCAAAAAGGGAAGGGGTAGCAGCCGCATTAGAAGTTCTTTCACGCGTTGGTGAAGTATCTGCATCTTGTTCGTCTTTATTTGATCATTTAGGTGACCTTTATATACAATCAGGCGATAAGCAAGCTGCAAAAAACGCTTATTTACGTGCAATTGAATTATCTGATGACGGGTTAGTAATTGTTTCAGAAATAAAAAAGAAATTAAGGAAAATTAAATGAAAGTCGGTATTATAGGTTCTGGCGCGTGGGGAACGGCCTTAGCTATTGTTTCTGCAAGGGGAGGGGCAGATGTTGTTTTATGGTCTTATGACGGAGAACACAAAACATTCGAAGGCGTATCCATACCTGAAAACATAAAAACAACATCTGATATGGAGCATTTGAAAGATTGCACAGCATGGTTACTTGTAACTCCGGCAGCTTATTTTCGAGAAACGGTGAAAAAGGCCGCCAATTTTTACAACAATCAGCCAATCATAATATGTACAAAAGGTGCAGAAAATTCTAGCGGTAATTTTATGTCAGAAATCATTTGTAAAGAATTACCGAATGCAGTAGATTTTGCCGTTTTATCTGGCCCGCAATTCGCCGCCGAGGTTGCCCGGGGTGTTCCAACGGGCTCTACATTAGCGGGAACCCCGACCGCACTAAAAATAGGCCACAAAATTTTAAACAAGCTTTATTTACAAGATAGTGATGATGTTATCGGTGCAGAAATTTGCGGTGTCGGGAAAAATGCAGTTGCACTTATTTGCGGATATTGTTCTATTGCATCTGGCGGAGAAAATGAACGCGCTATGATATTTACACGTGCATGGAACGAGATTATGAATATAGGAATAGCGACGGGCGCAAAGATGGTTACCTTTTTAGATTTATGCGGAATAGGGGATTTGTTTTTATCTGCTACATCGGCAACCAGCAGAAATTTTGCTGGGGGGATGGCAATCGCCCGCGGAGAAAAACCAGAAGGTACAGTTGAAGGAATTTTTGCTTTACATGGTCTGATACAAAGAGCAGATAACTTAAATATAGACGTCCCTGTTTTAAAAGAGATGCAAAAAAAATTAAATATATAAATAAAAAACCGGCAAATGCCGGTTTTTTGTTTACTCGTACCTCAAACTGTCTATAGGATTTAATTTTGCCGCTTTTCTTGCCGGCACAACACCAGATGCCAATCCCACAAAAACCGCCACGCCGACAGAAACAACCACAGGCCATACACTAAATGGGACAGAATAACCTAAAACAAATCTTCCAACCCCCTGAGATAAACCTATTCCTATTACCATTCCGGCAAAAGAACCTATAAATGATATCAATATTGATTCCGACAAAAACTGAATGATTATATGACGTTCGCGGGCTCCGATAGCCTTACGTATGCCAATTTCACGCGTTCGTTCTGCAACAGATACCAACATCATATTCATAATACCAATAGAACCAACCAATAATGAAACCGCAGCGATTGCTATCAAAAGCATCGTCATATAACCCGTCACTGTATCCATCGCTTCCATAACTTGCTTCATATCCATTATCTGAAAATCGTCTTCATCTTCGTCAGATAAATTATGCCTATCACGCAACAAAGCCGTTATTTGTTCAATAGCCAAATTATTATCAGCATCTGAATATAATTTTAAAGTAACCATATTTACAGAGTTCGGAAAACGACTGCCCTGTAAACGCTTTTTTAATGTTGTAATTGGGATAATAACCATATCATCTTGACTACCCATAGCAGAATCACCGCGTTCTTTTGTAACCCCTATGATTACAAAAGGCATATTCTGTATACGAATAATTTCCCCAACAGGATTTTCCGGCATTTGAAGTTCTTCTGCTGTCTGCGGTCCAATTACAGCATATGTAGACGCATTACGAACTGCGGACTGGTCAAAAAATGTACCATATTTCATCTCTAAATTCTGAACAGTTGCATAATCAGGATACGCACCTACCATAGAAGAAGCCCAGTTCTGATTACCATAAATTACCTGAGCTGCAGCATTTTGTACAGGGCTTACGGCCATAACATCTGGTAACTTAGCGATAAATTCTGCGTCTTCTGTTGTTAAAGTTTGTCTGTTTCCGGTTCTAACACCTGCGCTTTGTGCAGCACCAGCACGTATCATTATCGTATTTGTCCCCAGTGATGAAAATTGATCACTAATTTCCTTTGATACAGTTTCACCAACTGCAACCATAATAACAACCGCCATAACCCCAATAACAATTCCTAAAACCGTCAAAAAAGATCGTATCTTGTTACCGCTTATTGATAACCAAGATTCTTTCATAATATCATTTATTGTCATCTTTTTTATTCTCTCTTATTATTATTTCTGTAAAGCTTTTTCATCTTTAGGGACCTTCCCATCATAAGTTATTCGCCCATCATAAATATGAATTAAACGATTTGAATATTGTGCAATCTCAAATTCATGAGTAATCATAACAATTGTAATTCCCATTTCTTCGTTTAACTGTTTAAAAAAACTTAAAATATCATTTCCCATTTTACTATCTAATGCACCAGTAGGTTCATCAGCCAAGATTAGTTTAGGATTCCCTGCAAGTGCCCTTGCTATTGCAACACGTTGTTTCATACCACCAGATAATTGTGTCGGCAAATAAGATTCAAATTTTTCTAAACCAACCCTTTTTAGCATTTCGCGAGCTCTACGAATACGCTCATCCATTGGGAGTCCTCTATACATTAAAGGCAACATCACATTATCTAATACGCTTCGCTTTGATAATAAATTAAATTGCTGAAAAACAAAACCTATATATTCATTTCTAACCACAGCTAGTTCATCTGTGGAAAGATGCGTAACATCTTTTCCATATAACTTATATGTTCCACTAGTTGGGGTATCTAAAGCACCGATAATATTCATGCACGTAGATTTACCACTTCCCGAAGGTCCCATTATAGATACGAATTCTCCCTGATTTATATCAAATGTTATATCAAATAAAACCTGTTGTTCTCCGCCCATTTCGACAGGAAAACTTTTACATATTTTATCCATAGAAATTATATTAATTTGTTCTTTTTGCTTTTTCATACACATTCTCTCTTTTATGACAGAATTATATCATCTGATATTAAAAATTTTATAAAAATAATGTAAAAAAAGACCGGTATCACACTGGTCTTTTTTTGATTTTTTTATTTACATTCTTGGTCCACCCATCCGCATAGAAGACGACGAAGATGTTTGACCATATCTACCGATAATAATTCTATCACCTTCTTGTATATCATCAGAGATAATTTCTGTTTCAGTTGCAGTAACCAGACCTTTTTCATAAGGAACCAGAACCACCGTTTGTTTACCGTCTATATTTCTTTGGATTGCCAAATGCGTTTTTGTTGTAGCATCACCGGCATTTTCAACAATTCCATCAAAACTACGCAACAATAATGAAGAGTTTTGAACTTTCCAAACATCGTCCTTTTCTGATATTAATATTGTAACAAAAGCTGTCATACCGGGTTTTAAACGCAAATCACTATTATCTACGTCTATAACAACAGTATAAACAACAACATTTGATGTAATTGTTGGTGACAAACGGACTTGACGTACATTACCCTCGAAAGTTTGTGTAGGATATGCATCAACAGTAAATGTTACAGTCTGTCCTTCTTCTATCATACCAATATCTGCTTCTGAAACAGCTGTTTCAATTTGCATTTTTGATAAATCTTCAGCAATTGCAAATAAATCAGGTGTTTGGAAAGACGCGGCAACAGTCTGACCTACATCAACCTGACGTGAAATAACAGTTCCGTCAACCGGTGATGTTATCGTCGCGTAACCTAAATTAGTCACTGCACGATCATACTGCGATTTCATTTTATTAACATTTTGTTCCGCTTGTTCATAAGTAGTCTGAGATTGTTCCAATTCTGCACGTGCAATAAAACCGTCTTCATATAAAATTTTATTACGTTCATATTCACTTTTTGCATAATCACGCTGAGATTCAGAGCTAACCAAAGAAGCCTTTGCTTCATCAACAGACGCCTGTAGAACAGAAGGTTCTATTGTTAATAAAACATCTCCTTTCTTTACTTTAGAATTGTAGTCAACAAATATTTCTTCGATCGTACCACTAACCTGAGATCCAACATTAATAGTATTTAAAGGCTGAATTTCACCTGTTGCTGTTACTACCTGTCGTAAATCCCCGCGAGAAATAGTTGCTGTAGCAAGTCCAGTAGCTTGAGAATTACTGCCAGAATTTATAAAATAAACAAATATAGCCCCAACTATGACAAACAATATTAACCACCATTTACGGCGCTTTATCCATGACCATAAACCCTTTTTTCCCTGTACGTCTTTATTCATTTTCTTCCCCCTCTATCAATCCTTCTTTTATATCACCGATGGCCAGTGCCAGCGCCGCACGCTTTGTAAACAAATCATATTTTGCTGCGTTATTTTGTTTATGTGCATCCGCTAAATCCGCTAATGCAGTTTGCCAATCCAACATAGTTGCCTTACCTACCTTATACATACCAGCCGTTACATTTTCAGTTTCTTTTGCCGAAGCTAATAATGTTTCAGTTTGTTTAAGAACAGTCTGTGCTGTTTTATAGTTCTGGTATGCAGTAAAAACATCTAATACAGCTGCATCTTTTGTTGCACGTTCTTGCTCTTTTGCACGTTCATAATTTGCCTGTGCAGAACGCACATTATACATGTTAGCAAATCCTGCAAATATTGGCATAGATGCGCGAATACCGATACTTCCGCTAATATTGTCTTGCCCAGAATTATAAACTTCACTTGGCGTATTATTCCAAGACAAGCTACCCGACGCAGAAATACTTGGTAAATTACTTAAAAATGCACTATTTCTGCGATGCCATGCCGCATCTTTATTAGCAGACGCACGAAGCAGATCAGGGCGTTTTTCTTCAGCCAGCGCAATAAGTTCATCAATATTCTTATTTTCTGATTCATTACCAAATTCTGCGGGCATATCTGCAATTTCTATATTCTGATCAGCAGGGAAAGATAATTTTGACAACAACGTACCTTTTGCAATCTCACGATTATTTTTGGCACGTTCTAAGTCCAGCACACGACTTGCAAGCGTTGTATCAGCCTTTAACACATCTGCTTTTGCAACTACCCCGGCTTTATATTTTTTATCCGCTGTATCCTTTGCTGTTTGTGCGACAACCCGCAAAGATTCAGCTGTAAAAACATCTGCATCCGCATTTAATAATGCATAATATGCGCCAATAATGCTATAAACATAGTTCTGAACAGACTCACTATAATCAAAGCCCGTGGCACGCCAAGTTAAAATTAGCTGACTTACATCAGAAAACCTTTTACCAAAATCAAATATTAAATATGATGCAGAAAGAGAAGCCCCATAGGACCAATCTGACCATTCTTTATTTCTATAAGGCAAACTTGCCGAACCTGATGCGCTTACACTTGGTAAATATTGCGCATAACCGGCATTTTTACTAAATCTAGCGGACTCCAACGACAAATAAGCCGACGCCGTTTCCGGATTTCTACAAAGCCCAAGTTCTATAACTTCTTGCAGGGTCAACTTACCTTCTGGAACAGTATTTATGGACATACAATCTTGAGCCGCCCATACCTGACACGGCAGCAAACAAGCAAGAATCATCAATTTTCTCATTATAACATTCTCTCTTTTTATCAAATTATATCATATATAGTATAATTTTTCTGTTGAATTACAATTTTTTTTTGCGTAGTATAATTGCACACGTTTAAATGGCCTGGTGGCAGAGTGGTTATGCAGAGGACTGCAAATCCTTCTATGCCGGTTCGATTCCGACCCAGGCCTCCAATTTTCGTAATGATTGAAAGTATAACCCTATCAAATTTTAGAAATCATAGTACATGCAGAATCATTACGCGTGGGTATCATAACATTATTATAACAGGACCAAATGGCGCGGGAAAAACAGCAATATTAGAAGCGATATCTATGCTTGGCGGAGATCGAGGGCTTCGCGGCGCAGCAATGAATGAAATTGCTCGTTTTAATGGTGACGGTAGTTTTTCTATATTTGCAACATTGACTAATGAAACCGAATTATCCGTATATTTTTTACCTTGCAATACAAATAGGCATGCCAAAATAAATGGCGAGAATGCAACACTTTCTGATTTATCAAAAGAAATCCATATAGTGTGGTTAACTCCTAAAGAAGACAGACTTTTTGTAGACGCATCATCAGATAGACGCGCATTTTTTGACAGACTTGTAACAAGTTTTGACGTAACTCATGCAGGGCGTGTTGCAAAACTTTCTAAACTTATGACTGAAAGAGCTTTTGCATTAAAAAATGGTCGTGACAAAAATTGGATAGACGCACTTGATACGCAAATAGCTGGAACAGCTGTCGCAATTACTGTCGCAAGGATACAATATGCAGGTGAATTAAATTTCTTTTTAAAAGATTACGCGATAACTGTTACGGGCCTAATTGAAAAAATGTTAATAAATGGAGATTCTGCAGCAGAATCTGAAAGAAAATATTTAGACTATTTATATAACAACCGCGAACTTATTGGTGACAAGATGATTTTAGATGGACCGCACAAATCAGATTTTGGGGTGTTTAATAAAAAATTAAATTTGCCGGCAAACTTAACCAGTACAGGCCAACAAAAAACGGCCTTATTGGATTTAATTTTAGCCCATGCAAAACTTATTCACACAAAAACATCTTGCAGACCTCTTATATTATTAGACGAAGCAGCTGCACATTTAGATTCAAATGCAAGGAAAAAATTATTTTTAGAACTTAAGAACGCAGATGCACAAGTTTGGGCAACCGGTTTGGATGCAACAGTTTTTGCAGACGTGCCTGATGCAATATTTGTTGCTTGCAACAATGGAATTATAAATAATATACTTGTTGCGGAGAACAAAGATGAGTAAAATTGATTATCAGAATTTACTAGATAATGCTTTAAAGTCCGTTGTAAAAGAGGCTTTAATCCATGCACAATTTAATGGACTTGGTGACGGGACACACTTTTTCATAACATTTAAAACAAGGGCACCAGGGGTGGTTTTACCGGATTTCTTAAGAATAAGATACCCAGATTTAATGACTATAGTTTTGCAATATTCTTATAATAATTTGCATGTTTCAGACAAAGAATTTGGCGTTCAACTAACTTTTGATGGCAGACCATTTTTTATAAGGGTTCCTTTTTCTGCACTGGTTGAATTTAAAGATCCATCGGTAGATTTTATGTTGTCTTTTCATCCAAAAGGCGTTGCCTCTGCTGACAACGATATGGAGTTACCATTAGAAGAAAAACCGGGAACCATACCAGATACAGGACGTATTGTTTCTTTAGACGAATTTAGGAAAAATAAAAACAAATAAAAAAACCGGCAAACGCCGGCTTTTTATTTCTTTCTTTTTACAGTTTTCTTCTTTTCTGGTTTTTGTGGTTCTTCTTGCTCTTCTGTATTTTCGGTTTCTTGTTCTTTTTCATTGCGCAGATAGCTTTCTAACCAGTGATTATCAAAGTTCAATGTCTTTACATCTTTGTTCTTTAATAGCTTCTGCTGCAAAGGAATTGTAGTTTTTACACCTTCAATTACAAATTCGTCCAGCGCACGCATAGCCCGCATTATACACGCAGGTCTATTTGGTGCATGAACGATTAATTTTGCAATCATAGAATCATAAGTCGGTGGAATAGTATAACCTGTGTATACCGCACTATCAACGCGAACCCCCATACCACCAGATGGTGCATACAGTGTTATATTTCCAGGATTTGGGATAAACGTTTCTGGGTCTTCGGCATTTATACGAAATTCTATTGCATGCCCATGCGGGACAACATTAGATTGCGTATACCCCAGTTTTTCACCTGCTGCTACACGTATCTGTTCACGCACAAGGTCAACACCATATACCATTTCTGTCACAGGATGTTCTACTTGCAAACGTGTATTCATTTCCAAGAAATAGAACTTACCATTTTCGAACATAAATTCGAAAGTACCCGCATTTGTATACCCCATTTTCTTTGCCGCCGTTTTGCAAATTTCAATCATATCGTCACGTTGTTTCTGCGTTAAAATAGCAGCAGGGCATTCTTCCATAACTTTCTGATTTTTACGTTGCAAAGAACAATCGCGTTCACCAAAGATAACTACATTACCATGCTGGTCACCTAAGACCTGAAATTCAATGTGTCTTGGGTGCAACAATAACTTTTCCATATATAATGTGTCATCACCAAAGCCTGATTTCGCTTCTTGCTTTGTAATCTGATAAGCCGCTGGCATTTCTTCGGCAGACATAACAGGTCTTATACCACGACCACCACCACCAGCAGCAGCCTTTAACATAACAGGATATCCAATTTTTTCAGCCCAAGAAAGCGCATCTTCCAAAGAAGAAACTGCCCCGTCAGACCCCGGTACAACAGGTAAGCCACATTCAATAGCAGTTCTTTTTGCGTTAACCTTGTCACCCATTTTCTCAATCATCGCTGCAGATGGCCCAATCCAAATTAAACCATGCTGTTCAACTTTCTGTGCGAAGTCCGCACGTTCTGATAAGAACCCATACCCTGGGTGAATTGCATCAGCGTTCGTTAACAACGCTGCTGTTAAAATAGCAGACTCATTAAGATAAGAATCTTTTGATGGACCAGGACCGATACATACAGATTCATCTGCCAACTGTACATGCATCGCATTTTTATCAACAGTTGAATAAACTGCAACCGTACGAATTCCCATATCACGGCATGCACGAATAATACGTAAAGCAATTTCACCGCGATTAGCAATTAAAACTTTTTTTATCTGAGACATTTTATTTATACTATTCGATAATAATTATTGGTTGATCAAATTCAACAGCCTGACCATCAGAAACCAAGATTTCTTTTACAACGCCATCTTTGTCGGATTTGATAGGATTAAATGTTTTCATCGCCTCTATCAAAGCAACTGTATCACCCGCTTTTATTTGTGCACCGACTGTTGTGAATGGTTTTGCGCCCGGCTCTGGTGCAAGATATGCAACGCCTACCATAGGTGACTTTAATGCATAACCATTAACCGCATTTTCAGAAGGTTCACTGTTTGTGTTCTTTGCTTCTGTTGCGACAGGGAAGTTCGGCATAGCAACAGCCGCAGCCTGCTGTTTAGAAAGGTGAATATGTTTACGGTAAACACCGAACAAGAACTGACGTTCTAGTTCTAATTCTGTAATACCCATTTCATCCATAATTTTTGACATGGATTCTACGGTTGCACGAAAAGACATTTTTTTAATCCTTTTATATATTTATTTTTTTCGTATTAGCGTTTGGAATTTTACCACAATCCAGATACTTGTCAAGGGACAGGGTCATAACCAAAGCCACCACCCGGTCTACAGCGCAATATTCTTCGTATTCCCATATATCCACCACGAAGAACACCGTACTTTTGAATTGCTTGCTTTGTATATTCACTGCAAGTCGGTATAAACCTGCACGCAGCCCGCCCCCCTGTTATAGGCGATATACACACCTGATATGCGCGCACAAGGAATATTGCTGTGCGACGCATAAATAAAGTAAAAATATTATTTTGCTGATTTTTCAAGTTTTTGCTTTTTTATATAATTCAAGGCTTTTCTCATAGCCTCACGTCCAGCGTCACGCGTTGCATCTAGTATGGGCTGACGTGCAATAAAAATATAGTCATAATCACTTTTTAAATATTTTTCATTAAACCTTAGCCAATCACGTAATAACCGCTTTGCCCGATTGCGATCAACAGCATGTTTAAAAGTTTTTTTAGTAACAGTTAAACCATATTTAGGATCATCTGCCACTTTTGCTGTCTTTGCACGAACGATAAAATAAACAGAACGGGCACAAAGCTCATTATCTGTACACAAAAAGTCTGTATGTCTTTTTATTGTATTTCTCATGCCCCTTATAATAACAAAATCTTGTCAGAATCAAACAAAAAAGCACATTTTATATATAGGAAAACTTGATTTTTTTATTTCAAGGCTTTATAGTTCAAAAAAATCACTAATTTAGGGGAAAAAAATGTACAACTGGCTGATGAAATTCTTTTCCGCCGACATGGCCATAGATTTGGGCACGGCAAACACTCTGATTTATGTAAAAGGTCGTGGTATTGTTCTAAACGAACCTTCTGTTGTTGCAGTTGCAGAAAATAGATTGCTGGGGCGTAAAGAAATCTTGGCCGTCGGTACAGAAGCAAAACAAATGTTCGGGCGTACACCTGGTACTATTTCTGCAGTCAGACCGTTGCGTGACGGCGTTATCGCAGATTTTGAAGTTGCAGAAGAAATGATTAAATACTTCATCCGCAAAGTACATCATAAAAACCCATTAGCCGCACCACTTATTATTATTTGTGTACCTTCATGCGCAACGCAGGTGGAACGCCGTGCCATTCAAGAAGCCGCAGATGCCGCAGGTGCACGCAAGGTTTATATTGTTGAAGAATCAACCGCCGCTGCAATCGGGGCAGGACTGCCTGTTGAAAAACCAGTTGGCTCAATGGTTCTTGACATCGGTGGTGGTACGACAGAGGTTGCAGTTATGTCATTGGGTGGCATAGTTTATTCTAATGCAGTTCGCACTGCTGGCGACCAAATGGACTTGGACATTATTGACTTTGTCCGTAAAAATAAGAATCTATTAATTGGGGAAAACACAGCAGAAGAAATTAAAAAGCGTATTGGTACCGCTATTTCACCAAAAGATAAAGCAAACGAACTGACAATGAAAATCAAAGGTCGTGATTTATTATCTGGCACACCACGCGAAACAGTTATCACAGAATCACAAATTGCATCTGCATTGGCACAAACAGTAACAAAAATTGTCGATACAGTTCGTCAAGCATTGGAATTAACCCCACCTGAATTGTCCGCTGATATCGCGGATCTGGGTATCGCAATGACAGGTGGTGGTTCATTGTTGCGTGGTTTAGACGCTGCAATTCGCGCTGCAACAGGATTGCCTGCATTCTTGGTAGATAACCCATTGGCATGCGTTGCATGTGGGTCTGGAAAAATGTTGTCCAGCCTGGATAAAAGCAAACACATTTTACAAACAATGTATTAAAAAAGCCGGCAAATGCCGGTTTTTTAATTCTTAATAGACTTTAAGGGGCTTTTAACAGAAGAAATAAACATAATTAATTGAAAGACACTTAATTTATATTGCCCCCGAACGATTAAAAAATATTCGGATTCTTTTACATCAAAAATATTACACATATCTATAACAGACAAACCTAAATTCTTGCGAATAGAATCAATTTCCGCCCCAACTGTCATACCACCCCCCTGAATTTTAAAACAAACAAAAACCACCGGAAAATTCAGGTGGTTGGAGTTTACAAACAATTCAATCAGAAATTGCGGTCTTATTCAATATATTCAGACTCACTCCAACCAATTAGTTGGAGATATTTTTCGCCATCGCTGACGCTGATTGAATGGGTTTGTAAGCCCAACAACAGAACACCTGTTGCGGTATGTATTATAAATGCTGCTTTTTGATATTGCAATCGTATTTTTCTTTGCTATAATTTGTGCGCTTAAGAAAACATTGGGTGGTTAGCTCAGTTGGTCAGCCGCGTACGTTGACATCGTAAAGGTCGTTGGCTTTCTGGACATAGCACCGAAAAAACATTGGGTGGTTAGCTCAGTTGGTTAGAGCGTTACGTTGACATCGTAAAGGTCGTTGGTTCGAGTCCAATACCACCCACCACTATAAAAAAATGAAAAAAAAGAAATGATGCGAATGTACAATTAATCTTACTAAAATTTCTGACGGGATTCCTGGGTGCCCCGTTGGGCACCTTTTTATTAAATAACAAAGGCAACAATATGACAACTGACAATAAACAAAAATATCTTATTACTTCTGCATTGCCATATGTTAATGGAGAACTACACTTGGGGCACCTTATTGGGTGCTGGCTGCCGTCTGATATATATGCCCGCTTTTGTCGCGCATGTGGGCGTGATGTATTATATGTTTGTGGGGCAGACGAACATGGTACACCTGTCATTGTCGGGGCTATGAAGGAAAAGCTTTCTTATATAGATTATTCTAATAAATATTACGAAAAACATTTACGTGCGGTTCGTAATTTTAACTTATCTTTTGATATTTATGGACGTACACATACAGAATTGCAGGAAAAATTAGTCCAAGATTTATTTTCTCGTCTTGATGAGCTGGGATTGATTGAAGAACGTGAAACACTGCAACCTTTCTCGGTTGATGACAATATGTTCTTGGCCGACCGTCAGTTAATTGGAACCTGCCCAAAGTGCGGTTATGACAAGGCACGTGGCGACCAATGTGATAAGTGCAGTGCGACATATGAAGCAACAGAACTTTTAAACCCACGCAGCACAATATCTGGCAGCAGTAATATTGAACTACGCCCAACAAAAAATCTGTTCTTTTTAGCATCAAAGGCGCAAAAGCTTTGGGACGATTGGTTGACTACTCATTCAAGTGGTTGGTCAAAAACTGCAAAAAGTATCGCATACGGTTGGCAGAAAATCGGTCTGTTGGACTATTCTATTACACGTGATTTGTCATGGGGTATTCCTGTAAATAAAGAAGGGTACGAAAATAAAGTTTTCTATGTTTGGTTTGATGCGCCTTGGGGTTATGTTTCTATATCGCAGGCTGCAAATAAAGACTGGGAAACATGGTGGAAAAACCCTGATTGTCATTATGCACAATTTATGGGCAAGGATAATGTTAAGTTCCATGCGGTTTTGTTCCCTGAACAACAGTTGGCTTTGCAAAATAACTGGAAAACAGTTGACCAGTTAAAAGCAATGAACTTCCTGAATTTTGAAGGTGGTAAGTTTTCTAAATCTGAAAAGCGTGGTGTGTTCTTGGACGAAGCTGTCAGCATTGCACCCGCTGACGCTTGGCGTTATGCACTGATTGCATCCGCACCAGAAACCGATGATACAGACTTTACTTTTGCGCGCTTTGCGGACATCGTTAATAAAGACCTAAACGGTATGTTGGGTAACTTTGTTTCACGTGTTTGCAAATTGACTGATAAAAACTTTGGACTAACCGTTCCAAATGCAGGCGAATTAGATTCTTCTTTAACTGCGCAAGTAAACGAAAAAATTGCAGAACTTACTGCTGCGCTGGACGCATGCGAATTCCGCGCTGCTATTGTTGCTTTGCGTTCGTTGTATGCAATTGGTAACGAATATATGACTGTTAAAGAACCGTGGACACTTGTTAAAAATGGAAACGCCCAGCAAGCGGGCGCAGTACTAAACGAATGCTTTCAACTGATAGACTTGTATGCGCGCGTTTCTGCCCCATTTATTCCAGCTGCTGCAGAAAAAATACAGCATGTATTTAACAACACGCACGATTTATCTTGGCCAAAAGAATTTGAACGCAGAATTCAAAATGGCGAAGCCTTCACTGTTCCAGAAAACTTATTTTCCAGAATTGATGATGCGCGCGTTGCAGAGTTGACCGAAAAATATGCTAAAAAAGAAGACAACCGTATTAAACCTGTTGTTGCTAAAATAATCGAAGTAAAAAATCATCCATCACGTGATGACTTGCATATTTTAACGGTTGATGACGGTACACACCATGACTTGCAAATTGTATGCGGTGCGCCAAATGTTCGTGTTGGTTTAGTTGGCGTATTGGCACCTGTTGGTTGCGTGCTGCCGACAATGAAAAAACCGATATCCCAGCGCACAGTTGCAGGAACTGAGTCTTTCGGTATGATGTGCAGCGCTGCAGAACTGGGACAGGGCAATAACGCAGATGAAATAATAGAACTGGATAGTGATGCAAAAATAGGTAGCGTTTGGGAAATAAAATGAAACTGGTTCTGATGTCTTGTTGTGCACCATGCAGTGCGGGTGCAATAAAGCAATTAGCAGATGGTGCAATACCTGATGTTGATGACTTTATTGTGCTGTTCTTTAACCCAAATATTTTTCCTGAAACGGAATACACTAAACGTCTTAATGAACAGATAAAGTATTGTGAATCTTTGGGTGTTAAGTATGCAGTTGGGAATTACAATCATGAAGATTGGCGCGGTGCAGTACGCGGATTAGAGACAGAACCAGAACGCGGTGCGCGTTGCAGTCGGTGTTTTGAATTCAGATTTGAATTTGCACGACGCTGGGCAAAAGAAAATGGTTATGACGCAGTCGCATCTGTATTTGGTGTTTCACGTCATAAAGACCAATCACAAGTTGACCGCGCAGCACAATGTTCTTTGGGCGATGTTTGCTATATGTCCATTAAATGGGATGAAAAATTACGTCAAGAAATTGGCAGAAATTCTAATTTTTATCGTCAAAATTATTGCGGTTGCGAATTCTCTGTGCGCAAAGTATAATCTGGGTATGAACTAAAAAAAGGATGTAAATATGTCATCTATTCTTGTTTTCCCGGGGCAGGGCTCGCAAGCCGTCGGTATGGGGAAAGACTTATACGAAAACAATCCTGCGGCACGCGCCGTATTTGATGAAGTTGATGATGCGCTTAATCAAAAATTATCTGATATCATTTTCAATGGGCCTATGGAAGACCTGACACTTACAACTAATGTTCAACCTGCTATTATGGCGGTATCTATTGCTATGTTACGTGCAAGTGGTGTGCCTCTTACTGAATATGTTGCAGGTCATAGTTTGGGCGAATATACCGCTTTATGTGCAGCGGGCGCCTTATCAGTTGCAGATACTGCAAGACTGCTTCGTCTGCGTGGGGATGCTATGCAACGCGCAGTGCCCGTCGGTGAAGGATTAACTGCGGTTATTCTTGGGTTAGATATTGAAAAAGTTCGTGAAATTTGTGCGCAAACAGATTGTGATGTTGCAAATGACAATAGCCCAGGTCAGGTCGTTATATCTGGGGCAAAAGATGTTGTAGAAGCAACAATGGCTTTGGCAAAAGAAGCCGGTGCAAAGCGTGCTATGCCACTTGCCCTGTCTGTTCCAGTTCACTGTCGAATTCAAGCACCAGCCGCAGAAGAAATGCGCGTAGCACTGGAATCTATTGAAATAAAAGCACCACAGGCAATTCTAATTTCTAATAAAACTGCAGCACCTATGAGTGACCCTGCAGAAATAAAAGAAGCATTGGTTTATCAAATTACACATGGTGTTCATTGGCGTGAATCCGTCTTGAAGATGCATGAACTTGGTATAACAGAAACAATCGAAGTTGGCCCTGGTGCAGTTTTAACAGGATTGACAGTACGTATATGCGCTGACATGACAGCAAAAAAATTGGAGATATAATATGTTTGATTTAACAGGTAAAGTCGCATTAATTACAGGCGCAACCGGTGGTATCGGTGGCGCAATTGCTAAAAAAATGAAAGAAGCAGGTGCAACAGTTGTTGTGTCTGGTAGAAATTTAGCAAAGTTAGAAACAGAATTTGATGATTCTTATATCAAAATTCCTGCAGACCTTGCATCCGAAGGTGCGGCAGTTGAATTAATTATGAATACTATTGAAAAAGCTGGTAAAATCGATGTTCTGATTAACAACGCAGGTATTACAAAAGATACTCTTTTGATGCGTATGACAGATGAACAATTTGATGATGTTATTAATACGAACTTACGTTCTTGTTTCAAAATGTGCCGTGCGGCTATTATGCCTATGATGAAGCAACGCTTTGGTCGTATTATAAATATGGCATCCATTATCGGCACAATCGGCGGCCCAGGACAGGCAAACTATGCCGCTTCAAAAGGTGGTATGATTGCAATGACAAAGTCTATTGCTGCAGAAGTAGGATCACGCGGGATTACTGCTAACTGTGTTGCACCAGGCTTTATAAAAACACCTATGACGGACGTTCTGTCTGATGAACTAAAGCAATCTTATCTGGCGCAAATACCTGCAGGTCGCTTTGGCGAACCAGAAGATATTGCGAATGCCTGTGTATTCTTAGCCTCTGATGAAGCATCTTATATCAACGGGCAAACGTTGCATGTAAACGGTGGTATGGGAAGATTTTAATAACTATGACAGAATTTGACGTAATTGTTATCGGTGGTGGACATGCCGGTGTAGAAGCCGCTGCTGCTGCTGCACGTAGGGGTGCAAAAACTTTATTACTTACCCAAAGTAAATCTGACCTGGGGGCCATGTCCTGTAATCCTAGTATCGGGGGGCCAGGAAAATCTCAAATGGTTGCAGAAATAGATGCACTGGGTGGCGTTATGGGGCAAGCTGCAGACGCGGCAGGTATTCACTTTCGTACGCTGAACGCTTCGCATGGTGCTGCAACACAGGCTCTGCGCGCGCAAATTGATAGAAAACTTTATCATGATGCAATCGTTAAAATTCTGTCAGAATATAAAAACTTAGATATAGTTTTTGAAAAAGTTGAAGGTCTCAACTTAAAAGAAAAAACTGTAAATAGAAAATATCACGCACGTGCAATCGTACTGACAACAGGGACTTTCTTGCAAGGACTTGTCACACGTGGCGCAGAAAAAATACCGTCTGGAAGATTACAAGATGACGGCACATATCAAGAACCTGATACTAATATTTCTGGTATTCTAAAAGATGCTGGGTTTTCTTTAATGCGTCTTAAAACAGGAACACCAGCACGTATTGAAAAATCTTCTATTGATTTTTCTGTATGCGAGTTACAACCAGGCGACACACCACACGATTGGTTTTCAGAACCAAACCCAGAAAACAACTATAGCGCAGTTTGTTATATAACTCATACGAATGAGACAACGCATAAAATTATCCGTGATAACATATCAAATGCACCTATGTATAACGGTGATATTCGCGGTACAGGTCCGCGCTATTGCCCGTCACTAGAAGATAAAGTTATGCGATTTCCAGAACATACAACTCATCATGTGTTCTTGGAACCAGAAGGATTGTTTAGTGATTTAATTTATCCAAATGGAATATCCACAAGTTTCGGTGCAGATATTCAAGATAAATGGATTCGCACAATACCAGGTTTAGAAAATGCAAAAATTGCGCGCTATGGTTATGCAATTGAATATGATGCAATAGATGCGCGCGTGCTAAATGAATGCTTGGAATCAAAAGATATTTCAGGGCTATTCTTTGCGGGACAAATAAATGGTACGTCTGGTTATGAAGAAGCCGCCGCCCAAGGAATCGTTGCAGGTGCAAATGCAGCGGCTTTTGCGCTGAATTTAGAAACATTAAATCTAGACAGAACAAACGCTATGATTGGCGTGCTGATAGACGATATAACAACGCTTGGTATTGATGAACCTTATCGTATGTTTACTTCACGTGCAGAGTACAGATTATCACTGCGTAGTGATAATGCAATTGCACGTCTGGGGAAAATGGCTGTAAAACTGGGGCTTATTACAGAAGAAGAATATAACAAAAAATATGACCTGCATGCAGAAAAAATAAAAGAAAATGATAAATTTTATGCGGGCTATATTCAAAGAAATGAACGTGAAATTGCATCATATAAGCGTGATGCCGCAATGAAAATACCTGTAAATTTTGATTATAAAAATCTGCCTGGTCTAACAAACGAGTTAATAGAAAAACTAACTGCAACACGTCCTGAAAACATAGCGGACTTATCCAGAATACCAGGTATGACGCCTGCAGGAATAATGGTAGTTTTGCGTAAAATTAAATGTGGAAATAATTAAAAACATATATTAAGATATTTTCACGTATGCCGGTTTAGCTCAGCTGGTAGAGCATCTCATTCGTAATGAGGGGGTCGTAGGTTCAAGTCCTATAACCGGCACCAGAAATAAAAAATACTGGAAATTATTATTTTTCTGTATTAACATTTTCTCTGATGAAATTAACAAGCATAATTATTATAAAATAACTTGGCACCGCGCTTCTGCACGTGGCTGGGGCGCATAGGCGCCCGTTTTTTATAATAACATGCGTAAACGGAGTTTTTATTATGGCATACCCAAAAACAGAACCAAAAGCCGATTTTCCAAAGCTGGAACAAGAAATGCTGACTTTCTGGAGAAGTGATGACACTTTTCATAAGTCTTTGAATCAAACTAAATTAGGGCATCCTTTCTCGTTCTATGACGGACCTCCTTTTGCAAATAATTTGCCACACTGGGGACACTTGGGTGTTTCCGCTGTAAAAGATATGGTCGGCCGTTATCAAACTATGCTTGGAAAACATGTTGTTCGCGAACTTGGTTGGGATTGCCATGGACTGCCCGCAGAAGCATCCGTTGAAAAAAAGCAGGGCAGACAAGCAAAAGATATTGTCGCAACAGACGGTATTGCAGCATTCTGTGATATGTGCAGAAATGACGTTTTAACTTATTCTAATGAATGGCTAAAATTTATTGAACGTATCGGTCGTTGGGTTGATGGCGGTGATGAAAAGGGTTATCGCACCATGGATAAAAATTACATGGAATCCGTCATTTGGGCAATCAAAGAACTTCATAATAAAGGTTTATTATATAAAGATTATCGCGTTAACCCGTTTGATTGGAAGTTAGGTACCGTTTTATCTAATTCCGAAGCATCCAGCGAATACCAAGACGTCGTTGATGACGCAATCACTGTTTGGTTTGAATTAGAAAATGGGGACAGAGTATTAGCATGGACAACAACGCCTTGGACATTACCTGCAAACTCTGCTTTAGCGGTAAACCCAAATATGAACTATCTGCGCATGCAAGACGAAGATGGCAGCGTTTATGTAATCGCTGAAACCAGACTTTCTGCATATGAAAAGCAATTTGCAACCACAAAAAAGATTGGTGAATTAAAAGGCAGCGAACTGGTCGGAAAAAAATATCGTCCTTTGTTTGATTACTATTCAAATGACGAAACAGGTTTGTTATATCAAATTATACCTGCAGAATATGTATCTGATTCTGACGGTACTGGTATCGTTCATATTGCGCCAGCTTATGGGGAAGATGACTTTTGGGCAGCAAAAAACATTGACCCAAAATTTCCTGTAATCTTAAATGTTGATGACTATGGTAATTTTACATCCGAAGTTAAAGACTGGGCAGGAGAAAATATATTTGTTGCAAACCCAAAAATTATACAGCACTTGCGTGATAATGGGCATTTAGTTAAGAAAGAACAATATAAGCACAGTTATCCATACGGACCGCGCAGTAAAGAAAAACTGATTTATCGTGCAACAGATTCTTGGTATATTGACGTACCAAAAATCCGCGAAAAATTAATTGAAAACACAAAGAAATATACAACATGGACTTCTGCTGGTGACCGCTTTTTGTCTTGGATAGAGGGCGCACGTCCGTGGTCTGTATCAAGAAATCGTTTCTGGGGAACGCCACTTCCTATCTGGGAAAAAGATGGTGAGTATAAAATATTCGGCTCTATCGCAGAAATAGAAGATTTCTTTGGTGTGGAAATTCATGACCTGCATCGTCCAACTTTGGATGCACTTACAAAAGACGGTTGGAAAAGAATTTCTGACGTTCTGGATTGCTGGGTTGAATCTGGCTCTATGCCTTTTGCATCATTGCATTATCCATTTGAAAATGCAGATAAATTTAACGCGACTTTTCCTGCAGATTATATTATCGAAGGACAAGATCAAACACGTGGTTGGTTCTATTCTTTAATGGTTCTGGCAACCGCGTTATTTGATAAACCTGCTTTCAAGACCGTTTCTGTAAACGGTATGGTTGTTGATGATAACAAAAAGAAAATGTCTAAATCTCTTGGGAACTTTGTTAACCCAGAAGAACAAATAGAAAAGTATGGTGCAGACGCAGTACGCTTGTTCATACTAGGTTCAAATTTCTTAAAAGCAGAACCTGTCGGTATTGATATTGAAGGTAAAGTCTTTACAGAATCTACAAAAACAATTCTGACACCATTATGGAATGCGTATCATTTCTTTACTCTTTATGCAAATGCAGGAAATGTCGTTGCACGCAATTCTGTAAATTCTGAAAATACATTGGATAAATATATTATTGCTGAATTAAATGAACTTATCAGCGTTGTCGGAACTGCTTTGGATGAATATAAACCAGATGTAGCAATAAAAGAATTTGTCAGATTCTTAGACGTTCTTAACAACTGGTATATTCGTCGTGGACGCGCACGTTTCTGGGATGAAGATCAAGATGCTTTCGATACATTATATTTCATATTAACGAATTTGTGTCGCGCACTTGCACCTTTTGCACCGTTTATTAGTGACTATATTTATAAGAATCTGACAGGTGCAGAAAGTGTACATCTTGAAAAATTCCCTACATCAGAAAGTTATGATAAAAAAATCGTAGATGATATGCGTCGTGTACAATCTATTGTTTCTGTTGGTAAACAATTGCGTGAACAATATAAATTACGTAATCGTCTACCACTGTCTAAACTAACTATTGCGGGCATAGATTTAGAAGAATATGCAAACATTATTAAAGATGAATTAAATGTAAAATCGGTAGAATTTACTTCTGAAATTTCATCTGTTGCAGATTCTTTTGTATATCTAATCACACCTAAAATTGGCGCAAGACTTGGTGGGGCATTAAAAGAAATTATACCTGCCGTAAAACGCGGTGAATACGAAATTTCGGGCAATACAATGAAAGTTGGGGCGTATACATTAAACGCAGATGAATTTGAAAATCGTCTGACCGTCAAAGAAGGTTTGACGGGTGCCGCACTACCAGATAGTACCGCAGTTGTTGTTTTAGATACAGAAATCAATTCTGAACTGGTTGCAGAAGGTCTTGCAAATGATGCATTACGCTTTATACAAGATACACGTAAAAATGCTGGAATGGATGTATCTGATAGAATAAAATTAGAATATGATGCAGATCCGGCACTTGCAAATGCGATTGAACAACACCGTGAACATATTATGTCCGAAGCATTGATTACAGATATGTCACGCGGGACAGGTGAATATAACACAGAAATAGAAGGTTATAATTTATCTGTGTCAATTCAAAAAGCTTAAAGGAGATTTTTATGCGTAAACTTTTATACATTATCTTAAGTATTGCATTAATATGTGGGGTATTTGCTGCAGGATTTTATTTTGGAACACTGGACAGCAAAGAAAAAAGTAAAATAATAATAACTTCACAATGCGCAGGTACTGGTGTGCAAAAAAGTTTTTCTGCAAAATATGAAACTAAGAATGGTAAAGTTGTAAAAGACGAACAAGTAAAGTCAGAACAATATACGACCAGATGTCTATGTTATGTTTCTAATGATACATACGAAAAACTTTGGGTTGATACTGTTGAAATGTCCGCAAATAGTGCAGATGCGGTAAAAGCAGAATGTGAAGCAAACTGTCAGAAAGTTTGTGAAGAAAGATTGGCAGAATTTTCTTTATAACCATGACACCTGAAATTTATTTTCGTGAAGTACCAAAAACGATAAATATGAACATTCGTTCTGAATTGTATAGCACGAATGAATTTACTTTTGCAGTTGCAGTTATTTTATCTGCCCAAGCAACCGATAAAAAAGTAAATGAAGTAACCCCTGAATTATTCCGCATCGCACCAAGTCCAGCAAAAATGCTGGCACTTGGTGAAGACGGGATTAAAAAATACATTCGTGTAATTTCTTTCTTTAATAATAAAGCAAAAAGTATTATAGGATTATCCGCACGATTAATGGATGAAGAAAATAATTCTGATGAAAATTATAAATTCCCAAAAAAATTTCATAACCGTGACGCGTTGATGAAATTACCTGGTATTGGGCAAAAAACTGCGAACGTCGTAATGAATGTTTTATGGGGGGCACCTAATATAGGTGTTGATACTCATGTGTTCAGACTATCACATAGATTTGGTTGGGCAGATTCTTCAGATAACACACCAGAAAAAGTCGAAGAAAAATTATTAAAGAAAATCCCAAAAAAATATCATTCTATGGTAAATCATGTTATGGTTTTGCATGGCAGATATATTTGTAAAGCACTTCGCCCAAAATGCGGAGAATGTCCCGTTGCACAATGGTGTAACGCATCAGATAAAATTATATAAAAAAGCCGGTAAATACCGGCTTTTTTATTCTTTATTTATCTCTTATTTTCGCATTACATTTCTTCTCGACATTTTCTATGACTTTATCTTGAAGTTTTAGTAAATCTTCATCGGACATATTTTCTGTCGGAATTATCGTTATTGTAAATGCTATTGACTTCTTTCCGTCACCCATATCAAATGCATCAAATACTATAACATCCTGTATTCTGTTATCACTTGATACCGCGACACTTGTTAGTTTTTCTGCAGAAAATTCAGAATCTACAATAAATGCAAAATCACGCGTAATAGGCTGAAAATCACTTATTACAGGTTCTTTCGATTTCTTTGCTTTCGGTAAATTTTCTGTATCTTCCACAATCGCTATCATAACAGACGTTTTTATCTTCAACGAATGTGCAACTGACGGATGTAATTCACCAAACTCTGCTATTTTTTTCTTGCCTTGCATAATTGCACCATATCTGAACGGATGTGCCCAAAGTGGCGCATTATCTGCACATACAGTAAAATTCTGTCCGTGCATTAATGCAATCAAATCAGCCTTTACATCATATATGTCATACGCGCGATTCCTGCGTTGCCAATGTTTCGGCGATGTATTGCCACTGCGAATTATACATATTTGTGTATGCTGCTGTTCCGGCATATCACCATCAAAAACTGTTCCCAATTCAAATATATTTAAATCAGGTAAGCCACGTTTTTCATTTTCTACAACAAATTCTAATAATGAACCAAGCAAGTTATTCCTTGCTGTATCCATCGTATTTACAATAGGATTTGCAATATTTATGCTGGGTTTATCCGATAGCAAACTTTCTATTTTTGAATTTCCAAATCCAAATGATTTCGCTTCATTTAAACCGCGTGCTACAAGCTCCTTCTTTATACTCATATAATAATCAATATGTTTTGCTGCGTCAGATGCTGTATGCTTTGCAACCTTTGATATATTATCATAACCATAAACACGTATTAATTCTGATACTATATTTTCTGGTAATTCTACATCTACACGTGCAGATGTCGGTACTATTGTCCAAACAGCTTTATCTTCTGAAACACTAAACCCTAGTTTTTCTAAAATCTCGCGCTGATGCGATGCATCCATTTCTATACCTGTTTTTTTCTTAAACAAGTCCGGACTATATTTTATCGCACGCGATTCTTTCGGTATTTCCCCACCAATTCCTGTTCCCACTATTTTTCCACCGCATGCTTCCATTATTATTTTAGCCGCTTTTGATAATGCTATACCTGTAATCGTTGGGTCAATACCACGTTCATATCTATATGAAGAATCTGTTGATACACCAATTCGTTTTGAAGTCTTACGAACAGAAACAGGATTGAAATACGCACTTTCCAAAATAATATTCTTTGTATTATCTGTTGTCATACCACGCGCACCACCAACAACGCCCGCTAATGCAAGTATGCCTTTTTCGTCCGCAATTACTACATCTGCATCAGATAATTCATGTTCGCTGCCAAACAAGTCTGTGAACTTTTCACCATTCTTTGCATTACGAACTGTTATATCACCTTCGATTTCATCTGCATCAAAACAATGCATAGGTTGCGACATATCATAACAAATATAATTTGTCGCATCTATCGGTGCATTCTTTGGATTTATACCAATCGCCGCAAGGCGTGACTTTACAGTGCTTGAACTTGGTGCAATTTTTATGTCATGTATCTCACAGAATTGATATACAGGACATTTATCTGTTTCTATATTTACTTTTCTTGCACCTTTTACAGGTGATAAGATTTCGTCTTTCGGTGCGATATATTCACCCAAACCACAAGCCGCCAAATCACGTGCTATACCGCGTACCGCTAAATAATCTGGACGGTTTGGTGTAATACCTGCATCAAAAACAGTTTCTGTATTTATTACAGGCGAACCTATTTTTGTGTCTTCTGGTAATTCAATAATACCACTGTGGTCTTCATTTATCCCCAGTTCACGACCACTGCACATCATACCGTCTGATAATACGCCACGCAATTTACCACTTTGTATTTCATGACCTTCTATTACGCAACCAGGACGCGCCAGCGCAGATATTAAACCAACGCGCGCATTTGGTGCGCCACAAACTACCTGACGCAATGTGCCACTGCCATCGTCTACTTTTAATACATGCAAATGGTCACTGTTTTCATGCGCCTTGCATTCCACAATCTTTGCAGCAATGGGTGCAACAGGTTCAATTAAATCTTCAACCTCTAACCCTGTCCGAGTCAAAGTATCCGCAACTCGAGACGCATCTGCATCTGTTTTTAAATAGTCTTTTAACCAATCATAAGTCCATTTCATTTTACGCCTCGTTTATATTTAGAATCCTGCACTTTTTAACCAACGAATATCACCGTCATAAAACTTACGTATGTCATTCAAACCATATTTCAACATAGCAAGTCTGTCCCAACCAAAACCAAACGCAAAACCTTGATATTCATCTGGGTCTATACCACAATTACGCAGAACATTTGGATGTACCATACCTGCACCCATAATTTCCAACCACTTACCACCGCGCCATTTCATATCTATTTCTATGCTTGGTTCTGTAAAAGGAAAGTATGATGGGCGAATACGCAATTCTACGTCATCCATTTCAAAGAATCTTTTTAAGAACTCTTGAACATCACCAATTAATTCAGACATCGTCACATTTTTATCTATATACAAGCCTTCTATCTGATGGAACATAGGACTATGTGTTGCGTCCATTTCTTTACGATAAGTCGCACCAATACCAAACATTTTTATAGGCGCACCTTTCTTTTCCATACTTCTAATCTGTATCGCAGATGTCTGTGTACGCATTATATTACCATTAGGTAAAAAGAATGTATCTTGCATATCACGGGCAGGGTGATGCATAGGTGTATTCAATGCAGTAAAATTGTGCCAGTCATCTTCAACCTCTGGCCCTGTCCACATTTCATAACCAAAAGATTCTAATATTCCTGAAATATCTGCCAGTGCATGTGTTAAAGGATGCAAAGTCCCCGCGTTTTCTGGTTCAGGATTTAAAGAAACATCTAACTTCTGCTTTTGCAAACCTGCCATCATAGCAGCATTTTCTAGTTCAGACTGACGTACTTTAAACAATTCACGTAAAGCAACATTTTCTTTATTTAATTCCGCACGTGCGTCATTATCTAAATTTTTCATTTCTTTCAGGCGCAACGTCATCGTACCGTTTTTACCGAAAGTCACCGTATACAAAGCTTGTAATTCTTCAAGCGTCTGAATATTTTTTATCTGTTCTTGCATAATTCCACCTTAAAAAACAAAAAGCCGTCAAATAGACGGCTTTATCATACAAAATAAACCACCTGCCGCCAAGGCTTATTTAGCATCGGCAGAGATAAATCGTTTTGCAGTATCAATCAGTTTTGTGAAGTTTTCATCACCAGCATACGCCATTTCCGCCAAAACCTTGCGATCCAAAGCAATACCGGCTTTTTTCAAACCGTTCATAAACTGACTGTATGTCATACCATTGCTACGTACAGCAGCATTAATACGAACAATCCACAAACCACGAAATTCACGTTTTTTAACGCGACGATCACGATATGCATACTGTCCTGCTTTTTCTGTTTTTTCACGTGCAGCACGATATGTTGTGCTATGACGACCCAAATACCCTTTGGCACGGGCCAATATCTTATTATGTTTCTGTTTTACGGTTGTTCCGCGTTTAACTCTTGCCATAATCTACCCCCTTATTATTTCAAACCATATGGAGCCAAGATTTTAGCCTGACCAACCATGTTATCATTTAGATACTGTGGCTTTGACCCAGCGTTATTTGCACGCTTAGATTTGTGGCGTAACAGTTTCTTGTGGGCATTTCTGGCAACACGGATTTTACCTGTTGCAGTCATAGATGCGCGCTTTTTCAAGTACGACTTTGTTTTTAATTTTGGCATTTTTTACCTCTTTCTTAATACCTTATGGCATGCCAATGCCATTTCGGTCTTAGTTAATACGTGCGTTATTTTGACATATTTAAATGAAAAATCAAGTTTTTATTGAATGTTCGGTTTTTAGCGTTTAAACTTATGCCCGATGACACAAAGCAAAACATCTTCAAAATTACATACCATAATAAAATCTGCACTTGCTGCAGCTGTTTTGCCTATTCTATTCATATATATAATGATCGCAAAACCCGATTACAAAATAATGAACGGATTGGCCCATGCCATTTTACCAGTTGCAAACTGGGTTGGAGATATAATAACTTGGCCAATACGCGTAATAGGTGATACAGTTGATACAATACGAGAATTATCTAATTTACGTACTGAAAATGAAGAATTACGATTTCGTTTAGATGAAGCGTTAAAAAATAAAAACGTATGTGAAATAGCCATATTAGAAAATCAAAAATTATCCAAAGAACTGGATATAATTCAATCTCAACCACATGCTTCTGTGATAGCCGATATAACATATGATAATTCCGCTTTTCATCATAATACATTTTTTATAAACAAAGGAATAAAACAAGGACTTGAAAATGGTATGGCTGTAATTTCTACAGACGGGCGTTTAGTAGGAATTTTAACTGATGTTGCCCCGAATTTTTCACGCGTTCGTTCTTTAATGGACTCTAATTCAAATATTCCAGTTAGAATATCAGGTTCAGAAGTATACGGTTTTATGCAAGGAAATGGTTCTGATACCCCAACAATAGGATTCTTTAGTGACCCTGAATTTCAACCGTCTGGCGGTATAAAATTAGTAACAAGTAATATAAGCGGCGTTTTACCAAATGGCATATTCGTTGGTAATATGATAAATGAAACAGATGTCGATATTTTACAACCTAAAGAAATTTCTCGTGTTATAGTACTTTTATTTGATAAACAAGACGAATATAAATGAAAAGTAAAATAATACATTTTTTAAAATTAGCTTTTCCTTATATTTCCGTAATAATATTATGGCGACTGTCTGTCGTATTTTGGAATCCTGCTGGAATACTTGCAATTATTCCCATATTTTATTGCTCTTTCGTAAAACCTATTCCATGGTTTGCTCCTTTTGCTATTATTTTTTGTTTTTTGATAGATTATAAATTTGATTCTCTTTTTTATTGGACTGCGGCATATTGTATTTTTTATGCGATAAACGGCTTTCAATCTTTTATTGATTTGTCCAGATTAGATAAAAATGCTTTACAAATATTTATGGTTTTCTTTGGTATATCTACATTGATATTATCCTTTATGAATTTTAATTTTTCTATATTCATAAAATCTGTTTGGTTATTTGCATGGGTATCTACTTTATATATTCCGATAACAGCTTTAATACAAAAGGTTTGCGATGATAGATAAAGAAGTTGCACGCCTTTTTGACCGTCGTAGTGCTTTGTTTCTAACGGCAGGTGCAGTTCTTACATCCGCACTTGTTTTAAGGATGTTACAAATGCAACTTTTTAATTATCGTGAATATACAAAAAAAAGTGAAAATAATTCTTTCAGAATTCGTATAAATATACCCGAACGCGGAAAAATATTATCTGCAAAAGGAACGCCAATTTCAAGGGATACTTCCATATATAGAATATATATAATACCAGAAGAAACGGAAAATCTTGAAGAATTAATTTCTATTGTTTCAAAAGAATTGAAATTAAAAAAGAAACGAATTGATAAAATATATTCGCAAATAAAAAAACAACCTAGATTTCAACCAATATTAATCAGCGAAAATACAGATTGGAATCAATTGGCTAAAATACAAGCTAGAAATTTACCGGGGTTACATTTTCGTAACGGCTTTTCACGCGTTTATGAATTAGGTCCTGCCGGTGCACAAATTTTCGGGTACGTTGGATCCCCAAATGAAGCTGTTCCAAATGCACCATTTTTTACAGAAGGTGTTACAGGTCTAGAAAAACATTTTAATGATTTCCTTGCGGGAACACCCGGTCAAACAGTAATGATAACCAATGCTACGGGGCGTATAACTGGAGAAGACAAAACCCAATTTAAACCATCTATTACAGGTAAAGATTTAAAAACAACTATAAATGATGCTGCACAACGAATAATGTATGATTCTTTAATGTTACATCGTTCTGGGTGTGGTGTTGCATTAGATATAGAAACAGGCAACATTTTAGCAATGGTTTCTGCACCAAGTTTTGATCCTAATAATTTTGGAGCAGATGATGGTGAAGAATATATAAATTCTTTACGTAAAGATTACATGAAACCATTTATGAATAAAACCATCGAAGGTTTATACCCGCCGGGATCTACATTTAAAATAGTTGTTGCTTTGGCTGCATTAGAAGCGGGGGCTATTACACCAAATGAAAAAATATTCTGTCCAGGTCACTGGGATTATGGTGATAGAAGATATCACTGTTGGAAACCAGAAGGACACGATTGGGTAGATTTAGCCAGCGCATTAAAACATTCTTGTGACATATATTTTTATCAGGTGGCTTTGCGCATCGGTATAGATTCAATAAAAGAAATGGCAATAAAACTTGGGTTCACTCAAAGTTATATGGATGGAATATTATCTCGTGAAATGAGTGGCATAATACCTGACAGATATTGGAAAGAAAAACAAATTGGATATAAATGGATGCATGGAGATACAATTATATCTGGTATTGGTCAGGGTTTTACACTTACTAACTGTTTACAATTAGCTCTTATGATGGCAAGAACTGCATCCAATAAAGCTGTAATGCCACGTTTAATTTTAACAGAAGAAAAACCACAATTTGCAAATTTAGGTTTACAAAAAAAGAATATTCAGGCAATTTTAAACGGACTTGAACAAGTAACAAAAAAAGGAGGAACGGCCGCTGGCAGTGCAATAAATGTTGACGGTAAAAAAATGGGTGGAAAAACCGGTACTTCCCAGGTTCGCAGTATATCAAAAGAAGAACGTCTTAGCGGTGTTTTAACAAACGAACAGTTGAAATGGAATATGCGAAATCATGGTTTGTTTGTAGGTTATGCACCAACTGATAAACCAAAATTTGCAATATGTGTTATTACGGAACATTCTGGTGGAAGTGGACCTGCAGCAAATACGGCAGCTGCAACAATGAAAGAATTGTTAAAAAGAATAAAATAAATGACCAGACAAACGCGCGTTTCTAATGCTAATATGATGAGTTTTTCTGAAAAACTTAGTCGTTTTTCTTGGGCTTTATTTATTCCTATGTGCTTAGTTTTGGCCATTTCTATAGTTGTTCTATATTCTGCAGGTGGCGGTTCGTGGCAACCATTTGCTATGTCGCAACTGATTAAAATTTTACTGGGTTTTGCAGTATTCTTTTTCGCGGCATTCATAAATATAAAAACATGGATAAAGTCTGCATACTTAATTTATATTATCGCTTTTATAATGATTGTTCTTGTCACTTTTGTCGGACATACTGGTATGGGTGCACAAAGGTGGCTTAATCTTGGTTTCTTTCATGTTCAACCATCAGAGTTAATTAAGATTGCACTTGTTTTGGCTTTGGCAAGATACTTTGCTTGGATGAATTCTGTCGAATTATCACAACTAAAAAATTATGTGGTACCTGCGGCTATGTTGGCAGTACCTTTCTTGTTAATAGTTTTTCAACCCGATCTTGGTACAGCTTTATCTCTTGGTATGATTACAGTTGGTATGTTCTATATAGTTGGCGCACAGAAAAAATGGTTTATTATTGCAATTATCCTTGGACTACTGTCTGCACCGCTTGTATGGTACGGTGGTTTGCACGATTATCAACGCGACAGAATTATTACTTTTATAAATCCTGATCATGATGCACAAGGTGCAGGTTATCAAATTAACCAAGCAAAAATCGCTTTTGGTAGTGGCGGTATCTTAGGTAAGGGTTATATGGCAGGAACACAATCACAACAATCTTTCTTGCCAGAAAAACAAACTGATTTTATATTTACTATGCTTGGTGAAGAGTTCGGTTTCTTGGGTGCTTTTTCACTATTAATGCTATATACAGTAATAATTATCGTGCTATTCTGGTGCGCTAAAACCTGCAGAAATCGATTTGGACAATTGGTCTGTTTTGGTTTTATGTTGAACTTTTTCATTTATTATTTTATAAATATCTCTATGGTTTTGGGTTTGATGCCGACCGTAGGCGTACCACTGCCTTTGATGTCTTTTGGTGGCAGCAGTCTTTTATCGCTGATGTTCGGTTTCGGTCTATGTCAAAACGCACATATTCATAAAGACCAACAGTTGTCTGCAAAAGGAAGTTAGAAAATGAATTTACTTATCGTGGAATCCCCTTCAAAAGCAAAAACTATTGAAAAGTACCTTGGTAAAGGTTGGCGCGTTGTTGCTTCTGTCGGGCATGTTCGCGATTTAGTTCCTGAAAATGGCAGTGTTGATCCAGATAAAGACTTTGCTATGCGCTGGCAAATTATGCCAGGTAAAGAGAAACAATTAAAACTTATTACTGATGAATTAAAAAAAGCAGATGCCGTTTACCTTGCATCCGACCCGGATAGAGAAGGGGAAGCAATCGCTTGGCATATTCTTGATATTCTGAAAGCGAAAAAAGTACTGGAAGGTAAAAAAGTTTATCGCGTTGCTTTCCATGAAATTACTAAAAAAGCAGTTCAAGAAGCAATTGATAACCCACGCGAGATAGATAAAAACTTGGTTGATGCTTACCTTGTTCGTCGTGCTTTGGATTATTTAATAGGATTCGGTATATCACCTTTACTATGGCGCAGAAACCTTGGCAAATCCGCAGGTCGCGTACAATCTGTCGCAGTTAAATTAGTTGTTGATAGAGAACGCGAAATAGAAGCGTTTAAACCTGTTGAATATTGGTCTGTCTCGGCAACATGTAATGCAAATAATGCAGATTTTTCTGCCGCACTTTCTCAATTTGATTCAAAGAAAATTGAGAAAATGACAATAGAAAATAAAGCGCAAATAGATGATATTTTATCTGGTATCGGAAATCCTGTTATAAATGCAAAAGTTATTAACATAGATAAAAAGAAATCTACGCGTCGTGCCGCAGCACCTTTTACAACAAGTACTCTTCAACAAGAAGCAGCAAGAAAATTATATTTTTCTTCAAAGCGTACAATGGCAACTGCGCAAAAATTATATGAACAAGGTATGATTACTTATATGCGTACCGATGCTACAAACTTATCCGCAGATGCAGTAAATGAAATTCGTAATTATATTCAAAATACTTATGGTGAAAAATTTGTTCCTAAATCACCAAATGTATATGTGACTAAATCTAAAAATGCGCAGGAAGCACACGAAGCAATTAGACCAACTCACTTTGACACTAATGAACATAAACTTTCTGGTGATGAAGCAAAGTTATATGATTTAATTTGGAAAAGAACTATTGCGTGTCAAATGACAAACGCCGAATTCGATAGTGTTACCGCAGACATAGAAACAGAAAATAAACGCGCTGTTTTCCATGCGGTTGGTACTACTAGAACTTTTGACGGATTTATGCGCGTTTATACAGAAGATAAAGATGACGCAGAAGAAAGTAAAGAATCAAAGTTACCGCCACTGTCCATTGGTGACGGGATTTCTATAACAAAAATAGAACCAGAACAGCACTTTACTCAACCTCCTGCAAGATATACAGAAGCATCACTTGTAAAAAAACTTGAAGAACTTGGTATCGGGCGTCCTTCTACATATGCAACTATTATGTCTACAATTGTAGATAGAAAATATGTAGAGCAAGATAAACAACGCAGATTCCATCCTACATCAGGTGGTTGGGTTATCGCTTCTTATCTGTCTAAATATTTTAAAGATTTAGTTGATGTCAATTTTACTGCAAAAACAGAAGATACTTTGGACGATGTTTCAAATGGTAAACAGCAAAAGTTAGACGCTTTGCGCGCTTTCTGGACACCTACAAAAGGTATGATTGATGGCGCAAAAGATATTAAAACTGCTGAAATTATTGATGCAATAAATGAAATTATGCATTCACATCTTTTTGCAGACGGAAATGATAAATGTCCAAAATGCGGTGGTGATTTGGGTATTAAGTTATCAAAATATGGACCTTTTATAGGTTGCGTAAATTATCCTAAATGTAATTATACTCAGAAACTAGAAGGTACAGATTTACCGGACGAGACAAAAGAAGAAAATAAAGAAGCAGATAAATCAAAATCTAATTCTATTGAACTTGGTGAAGGTATTTCTTTCCGCGTTGGACGATTTGGTCCATATGTAACAGACGGTGCAAAAAATGTCGCTGCAAAACAATATAATGCAGAAACTATTACACTAGAAATTGCAAAAGAATTATTATCAGGTGCAACTAAAAAAGCAGAACCTGTACAGTTAGGTAAAAATCCGGCAACAGACCAGATGATTTACTATTACCCAACTGGTAGATATGGTGCATATATATCTTCTAATAAAGTAAATGTTTCTGTTAAAGAACAACCAGATTTAGAAACTGCGATAAACTTGATAAACAATAAAAAACCAAGTACAAAATTTAAGAAAACAGATAAAAAATAATGGCAGGATATGATCGGAATTTTACAGATGAACTTAGAACCCGTTTATCTATTGTCGATGTAGTAGGGCGCCGCGTTCCACTTGTAAAAAAAGGTCAAAATTATTGGGGTTGCTGTCCGTTTCATAATGAAAAAACACCAAGTTTTTCTGTAAATGAAGAAAAAGGTTTTTATCATTGTTTCGGTTGCGGTGAACATGGTGATATTATTTCTTTTACTATGAAATCTAATAATATGGATTTCGTAGAAGCAATAAAAGAACTTGCAAATCAGGCAGGAATAAAAATACCTGAATATAAACCAAAATCATCTGAACAAGTTGCTCGTGAAGAAACTTATTTTCAAATAGTCGAAGCAGCCACAAAAATTTATCAACAAAAATTATTTGAACCAGAAGGAAAAATTGCTTTAGATTATATTCGCGGACGTGGCTTCAGCGATGATATGATAAAAAAGTATCGCTTAGGATATGCACCTAAAAATAATTTAATTGCTAATACTTTCACAAAAGTAAAACAAGATAAACTTTTATCCACAGGTCTTTGCAGACGCGGTGAATATGGTATATACGACTTTTTTCGCGATAAATTAATGTTTCCTATTTTTAATGCACATGGACAAGTAGTTGCTTTTTCTGGACGCAGTTTAGACGGTTCTGACCCTAAATATATAAATACTGCTGATACAGAATTATTCCATAAAAGAAAAACTATTTTCGGCCTAAATTTTGCACGTGATGCTATTCATCGTGCAAATAGAAGTATTATCGTAGAAGGTCAAATTGATGCAATTCAAATGCAATCAAATGGTTTTCCAGAAACTGTTGCACCTCTTGGTACTGCACTAACAGAAGACCATATTGCTATTTTATGTAAATCAAATAGAAATATTATTTTCTGCTTTGATGGTGATAGTGCAGGGCAGAAAGCAGCAAGCAGGGCATGCGATATTGTTATGCCTTTCTTGCGTGATAATTCTGATATAAAATTTGCTTTTGTCACAGGTGGTAAAGACCCAGATGAAATTCTTAAAAAATATGGCGCGGATGCCATGCATAAAATTATAGATGAAGCAACATCTATTACTGACTTCTTATGGAAAATTACTAATGAAAATTTTTTGGTATCTACACCAGGTGGACGCGCACAGGCAGAAAAATTTTTGAAGCAAAAAACTGATAAAATTACCGATGTTGCACTGCGTGCAGAATATGAACAAGAATATAATTCTCGTAAATTTAGTACTTGGCATAAATGGAAAAAATCAGATAAAAAAAATATAAATATAGAACTTCCTGAAATAGATTCTATTACTCAAAAAACTCTTATTTTTATAACTAATAAATATCCAGAAATTGCGGAAAAGTATTTAGAATTTTTAACGTCTTTAAAAATAAATTTAGATGGTGAAACACCTGAAATGAACCTTGATGCAAAGGCAGCAGAAAAATATATCGTTTCTTTAAAATTACAAAAATACTTAGAAAAGCTTAATGCAGAAAAAAAAGACATAATGGCTAGACTGCTTGCTGGTGAAGATCTACAAGAAAAAATGAACTTCATAAATTCTGAAATTGCACGCGCCACAGAAAATTTAGAAACCCTGATTTCAATGTAAAAAAATACCCGAATAAATCGGGTTAGAAAACAGAGCATAACCTCTTTTAGATTTCTCTAAATTGTTGGCGTTCCCAAAAATTTCTTTTATGCACGCCTCGTTTTCTGTTATGACACATGTTAATTTTATAAAATCTTTCTATTTATGTCAATTATTAAACAAGAAATGACATATATCGCCTTCTTGCATAATATATTCTTTACCAACAAGACGCATTTTACCAGCTTCTTTCACAGCAACTTCACCACCAAGTGCAATAAAGTCTTCTGGTGATATTATTTCTGCACGAATAAAACCTTTTTCAAAATCTGTATGTATTTTACCCGCTGCTTGCGGTGCAGTCATACCCTTTGTTATTGTCCAAGCATGTGCTTCTTTTGGTCCTATTGTATAATAAGTTTGTAAGCCCAATGTATCATAACCGGTTCTTATAACTTTATCCAAACCAGATTCTGTTAAACCTAAATCTTCTAAAAACATCTTCCTTTCCGCAGAATCTACAATCTGCGAAATTTCCATTTCTATCTTTGATGAAATTACAAGAACAGGTGCAGTATTTCCAAATTTTTCACGAACCATATCAGAATACTTATTACCACTTGCCGCGGCAGATTCTTCAACATTACATACATATATAACTGGTTTTGCAGTTAATAAATTAAATGGCGTGCTATCTACTTCCTGCATTCTGGCAGGTGTACCTGCTGCAAGACCTTCACGAATAACCTTTGCATCTGCAAGTAATTTTATCGCTGCTTTATCTAACCCATGTGCCTTTTTTTCCAAATTCTTCATCTGTTTATCAAGACTTTCTAAATCAGCAAGCATCAATTCTGTTTCAATTGTATCTATATCAGATAAAGGATCTATACGCCCGTTTACATGCACAATATCATCATTTTCAAAGCACCTGACCACATGAATTATCGCATCCGTAGATAAAATGTTACCTAAAAATTTATTGCCAAGACCTTCACCACTTGACGCACCTTTTACTAAACCTGCAATATCTACAATCTCTAACTGTGTAGGTATTATCTTTTGCGATTTTGCAACCTCGGCTAATTTATGTAATGTTGCATCTGGTACTACTACGCGACCAGTATTAGGCTCGATCGTACAAAACGGATAATTTTGCGCGTCTGCTGCGGCACTTTGTGTTAATGCATTAAATAATGTAGATTTACCGACGTTTGGTAATCCAACAATTCCACAATTGAATCCCATTTTTATTTCCTTTATAATGTAAAGTAATATGTCATACATGTGGGAAAAATTCAATATAAAAACCTTTCCAGCAGAAACTATCGTTTTCTGCGACGGTCTTTTTTGCCCCGATTTATCAACACTAAAAAATACAGATATAAATAAAAAATATTCACTTCCTGTTCATATTATATATGTCGGCGAAATATCTGGTGAAAATGAGTTAAATATAAATCTATCCGCAAAAAATCAAAATGTATTTTTAGACTTAAAAATAAAAAATAAAAAACCGGCTTTTTTAAATATTTTTATCAAAAATACCGGTAAAAATTCTGAAGTTCGCGGACATGTTATGCTTGAAAATAATTCAGATTTAACCTTTAATTGCGAAGCAAAACATAGCGCATCTGATACCACAATTTTGGTAAATACTAAATTACTTGCAGGTAAAAAAAGTAAATCTAAATTGTCTGGTACAGCAATAATTGATAAAAATTGCATAAACGCAAATTCAGATATAAGTTTTTCTGCACTATCTGACGAAACAGCAAAAATAGAATTTCTACCTGCACAAAAAATTTCTGCTGTACCACAAAAAGCAGACCATAGCGCTTCTATATATACCCCACAAAATATACAAATTGAATATTTAAAAGAATCTGGTTTATCAAGTATAGAAATAAATAATGTTATAAAAGAGGCCTTCTTTAAAGATATGAATTTATTTTAATCTCTTTCATATGTGGTATTTATTGATATTTCTTTATTTGCTTTTGATAATATTTTTGCCTGACCGGTCTTAAATTTGTTAACAGATTTATTCTTTTTAATTTTTTCAACTTCTTTATCAAAACGTAAAATTCTATCTTTATAATAAGCTAACCAACGATTACGAAAGTGATTTACATTTTCATTTTTACGGACTGATATGTAAGACGTTTTATTCATACATCTTAACCAATCCTCTTCTGTAGCATTTTGCTCTATATCTTTTAAATAATCTTTTATTTCTTTTACTAATAGAATTGCACGACTTTCATTTATATTACCACCTGCAGCTAAAAATACTTTTATACCAGCAAGATTAGCAAACATTTCATCTTCAACAAAAGTATACCCAACCCATTGCATTTTTTTTACAATTTTATTTTCTTTAGTATTACCGGGTGTAGTATTTTCATAAGAATGATATCTTTGCGTCATTGTATACTTTTTATCAGAAAATTTACTTTTAAAAAAATCTATAACAGGTGACGCCCATTTATAATGTCCTGCTAAAATTTCGTTATATTTCCTATATGCATGCATCAATTCATGTGATACAATTTCTGCCATCATTGCCTTGTCTATATAAATATCATTACCATCAACTCTAACAGGCATAACAACATTCATTTCTAAATTCATTTTATTATCATGTAAAAAATCACCATTTATAAAAAATGCACTAGCAAATTCTTGAGCCGCACCTTCAATATCATATCTATCCGGAGTAAATTTATAAAAACAAAAATATACCCTTGATTTTTCGTTACTAATAAACCTATCGTCCATACTTGCAACTTCTTGCGAAGTTAATTTATAAATGGTTTCATCTTTTGGATTTTTTTCGTTTTTATATTTTAATATATACTTATCTATTAAAGATAAAATATTTTTAACATCCATACGTTTACTCTAAAGTTTATAAAAAAAACCCCTTGTAGGGGTATAAAACTATTTTATTTCTTTTTAAAACCCTGCTTAGCCTTTAATTTAGGATTTGCTGGATCTATTAAAATAACTTGCTTACCACGGCGAATTTGTTTTACATTACCGCGTTTTTTCCAAGCTTTTAATGAACTTAAAAATTTCATATTAAAATCCTTTTTACGGGCTAATTATAAACGCTTTTTATAAAAAATCAAATATTTATTATATGTTTTTGTTGTTTTTATTGTGTTTGTTATTTTTGTTGAAAAAGGTTTTTATATTTTTTTTAACAGGTTTTTAACAATTTTTTCTTAGATTTAAGGGATTTTTATATTATTTGTTAAAAATAATTTAGATTTATAAACAGTTTAAAAATTTATATTTTTTCAACATTTTTAACAAAAAATGTTTTTTGTTTTTTATACTTGTTGAAAACTGTTGAAATTGTTATAATTCAAGCAATGGGGAGAGGGTATATCTAAAAATGAAACAACAAGTATTAAAAGCATTGGCAAACCCTGCACGTATTTTTTATGTGCCTTATTCGCTTGCTGTGATAAATTTTGCGGTTCAATTTATTATTTTTATAGTTTTTTTTGTATTAGGTTTGCTTTTTTATGGGTTCAATAGCTCTATATCCCCGTTATATTTCTTAATTTCTGTATGTATTGTTCATATGATTTTGGCTTTCTTTTCTAAAAAAGAACCACAATTAGGACAAATAATTTCGTCTAAAATACAACTATTTATAAAAAAAATTCCAGGGAGATTAGCAGCTTAAAATGAATGGTTTTTTTGATTATTTTGTAGGTGGTAATTTTCCAATTTCTTCCATAATTTTAATTATGGCGGTTGTTTTTCTTTTTATAATTTTGATGATTTACATACCTATATTATCAAAAAAAATATTTCCGAAGTTTAGTTATGCAAAATATTCTCAATATTTACCTTTTAAAACGGTTTATACTGATAATTCTATGGTTTTAACTGATGGAAGTATTATTCGTGTTTATAAAATTGATGGTGTACAGACAAGTATGCAAGATAATGCAACAAAAGAAAAATTTTTAGATCTACGTTCACAATTATTTAATCAAATTCGCGATCCAAATGTATTTTTACGATTTTATATGATACGTGATGCTGTTGAAGAAAATAATGATTATGAATTTGATCAACCTATTTTACAAAAAATATATGATAAATGGCATGAACAAGGTTTAAGAATTTTTAATAATAGTTATTATGTTATATTATCTGTAAATGGTAATAATGCCCGTGAAAAACTAAATCAGTACGGAAATTATTTAGAATCTATTTTAGCTGCGTATAGACCTTCTGTATTACGTAATGATTCAAAAAACAATATGGCAAAGTTTTTTGGACGTATATTATCTCCTATTACTAAACCTTCACCGATAGTATGTGATCAACGTATATCAGATCTTACAACTGTTGATGATGTCATATTTTTAAAAGACGGTTTAGTAAAGTATTTAAGTGGAAATAAACAATCTTTTGCAGCAATGATTTCTTTTAAATTTTCACCTGATTATTTAGATGAAGACTTTTTTAATAGTATATCTACAATTCAGACGGAAATGATATGTATGAATGCATTCGGTATAATGGGTACAGCTGATGTAGAAAAAGTTTTTCGCCAGAAAAAAGCTACAATAGAAGAAAATGAGTTTTCTTCTGAAGAACAAATTTCAGAAGCTAAGATGGCTATGGATGAAAATATTTCTGGAAATCAGACATTGGTAAATTATTATCCTTTATTCATAATTTTTGGTTCAACAGAAGAATCTTTGCAGAATTTTATAGACGAATTTAAAAAAATATCTGCTTCGTTCGGTGTTTCTCCGGTAGTAGAAACTTTTGCTTCTAAAGTATCGTGGTTTGCACAAATACCTGGTTTTGATGTATTCCCACGCAGTTTTAAAATGTTATCTAGAACAGCAGCAATTAGTATACCAATGTCTAGTCAACCGACTGGGGTAACTAATAGTGACTGGGGGCAAGGACCACTTGTTATTTTCCCAACTGCACAAGGAACACCTTATCAATTTCAATTTCATGTTTCTGATAAACCTGCAGCAGTAGGACATACGCTTACAATAGGTCCAACTGGTGGTGGTAAAACTACTTTATTCTCGTTTTTGATTGCTCAATCTTTACGTCATAAAAAATTGAAAGCATTCTTTTTTGATAGAAATAAAGGTGCAGAAATATTCACTTTGGCTGTTGGTGGTAAGTATATTACTATGCAATGTAAAGAGAAAGAAAAATCTTTAATAGATTTTCAAACACATTTGAATCCGTTAAAAATGCAGGATAATGCTGGAAACAGGGCTTTTCTGCGTCGTTGGCTGGCAATGATTTCTGGACAAAATGATCCAAATTCGGCAGATGAAATTGCACGTGCTGTTTCTGTGAATTTTGATTATTTAAAAACAGAGGATAGGTTACTTAAAAATTTATGGGAAAGCTGTTTTTCATCTTCGGGTAATATGCGCGCCGCACTTAAAAAGTGGGTCGATCCTTTACAGTATGGTGATATGTTTAATGAAACTGCTGATACGTTAGATTTAGATTCAAGACTTACTACTTTTGATTTTACAGAAATTTTACAAGATGAAGTTTTAGCACCAGCTGTAATTTCTTATATTTTACATAGAATAAATAATGTAACAGTATCTGGAGGAAATCCTTCATTAATTATGATCGATGAAACGGCACCTATGTTAGAAAATAAAATGTTCCGTGATAATTTTATAGCAGGTTTACAAGAAGGTCGTAAAAATCGTCAGGCTTATATGGTCGCTTTCCAACGCGCTAATGTTCTTGATAAATTAGGTATCGGTGATGTAGTTCGTGGACAAGCCCAGACTGTTTTATTCTTTAGAAATCCTGCTGCAGATGTTAATGATTATGCACATTGGAATTTGAATCCTCTGGAAATGGCTTTCATTCAAGGAAAAGCATATCCAAATTTAAAACGTGCTGTTCTGTTATCAAGACCAGTTAATGGGGAATCTGTTATTTTAAATACTGAACTTGGTGGACTTGGAAATATGCTTCGTTTATTTGAGTCTGGTCGTTCTTCAGTTTTATTAGCGGAAGAATTATATAAACAATATGGTAATAACTTTGTTGAAGAGTACTTGAAAAAGCAAGGAGCTGGTAATTTATAAATTATGAAAATTAAACACATTATCAGTTTTTTTTTCATATTTATTTCTATGCCTGTAATGGCAGATGATTGTTTACCTTATAAATTAACACCTCGTGTTGACCTTGATGTACCAAATTGGTCTAAGGAAGTTGTTCAGCCTTTAAAAGAAATGGACTTATTGCATGGAAATGTAATTGCAACAATGGTTGATAATTATGATATAATTGCAGATATTACTAATATAGAAGACGGGTTTTGTGTTAGTTTAAAATATATATATGCAAATATAGGTTATAGCGATTTTTTAGTTCAAATAGATATTCGTCATGAACCAGAAACCTGTTCTTATAATGCAATATTAGCGCATGAAGATGAACATATACGTGCATATTTGTCTATAATAGATGATTATAAAAAAGAATTACAAGATTCTATTTATAGTGCAGCAGATTCTATTATGCCAATATTTGTTAGAAATCAATCTGATATAGATGCTGCGATAAATGAATTACATGCAGAGTTACAAGCGCATCCAGATTTAATTTTGATAAAGCAGAAAATAAAAGCTGCAGAAGAAATAAGAAATAAAAGAGTTGATCAAATAGATACAGGACAAAGTCTTAAAAAGTGTTTCGAATAACTTTTATCAGCCATGGTCTATTGTTATGCAATTTTTTGTGCATTTATGAGTCTATTTGCAATTTGTATCATGATATAATTATATAATAATATTGTTAATTAAAGGGGAAATAATGAAAAGGTTTTTATTTTTAGTTTTTGTATTGATTTTATCTGCGTGTGGTGGCGAAGAATTAAGTATAGAAGGTAAATGGATAGAACCTGTACCAAGTATGCCTGAAATAAAGCAAGGTTTTGATTTAGAGCAGGGTGGTAAAGCAACATCGATAGGTATGGCGACTTTGCAGTATAATGGTTGGGAAGTAAAAGATGGGGTTTTAATACTTAAAGGTAAAAGTATAGGTAATCATCAGACAATAGACTTTACAGAAGAATACAAAATAGCAAGCGTAGATGAAAACAAACTTATATTAAAAAACGGCGACTATGTTCGTGAATTTGTAAAATGTACTGATTGTGAGTAAATTATAAAGAATAAAAACAGATTATTTATATATAATATAAGGGTTACAAAAATGAAAAGAAATGTTATATTATTTTTTTTGTTAATTATATTGTCTGGATGTGTGTATAGCGATTTTTCAGAAGCTTGGAATCATACAGATAAAAATATAGGAACTATAACAGCTTCAGGTAGTTGTTCATATCTTTTAGGCTTACAAGTTTCTGAAGATTGTTATCCAAATAAGATAGCTGAGAAAAATGGAATAAAAACTATAACGAGTGTTGATACAAAGTGGACTTGGTTATGGCTTTTAAATATAAGAAATACAACTGTATACGGTAATTAAAAAACACACCTTGTGGTGTGTTTTTTTTAACTGGTTGCGGGGAATGGATTTGAACCACTGACCTTCAGGTTATGAGCCTGACGAGCTACCGGACTGCTCTACCCCGCGATGAAAACTTTGCTAATTATACCATTTTTACTCCGTTTGTCAATTAAAATGTATGTGCGTTTTATTAGTCTGCTTTTGGGATTTTATACCTATCTGTCTTGAAATGTCTTTTTTTTATTGCTAAAATCTTTCATAATTTACAAAAGAGTCGGTAATTATGTATAAAACATTTAGAAAATTATGGAAAGCTTTCTGGGAACCCATTTTGCGCTTATCTTTTTTTCAATGGTTATTGGCAGGTCTTATGGCTCTTGCCATTTGGTTCGTTTATTTTACTTGTAGAAAAAAAGTCAAAAATTGGAAAACTTTTAAAAAATATCGTAATAAACCAGCTATTTTTATATTTTGGCACGGCAGAAGTATGATGTTGTCTCCTATAGTTTGTTTAGGGGGAATGCGTGCATATGCGGTTGCTTCAAAACATAAAGACGGTAGAATGATGGCGAAATTACAGCGATTGTTCGGTTTAAAATCAATATATGGTAGTACTTCTGATGGTGGTATTTCTGTTCTTCGTCAGGGGGTCCGTATCCTTAGACAAGGTAATTTTTCTATGTGTATGTCACCTGACGGTCCTGGGGGACCTTCGTTGCGTGTGCAGGATGGTGCGTTATATTTTGCTAAAATGACAGGGGCACCTATTATACCTGTTTGTTATTCTTCATCAAAGGCTTGGTTCCAAAATAGATGGGATAGGTATTTAGTCGCCTTACCTTTTTCTGTGATAACTTGTAATGTTGGTAAACCTATTTTTATTGATTCAAGGGTTAGTGCAGAAGAATTTGAAAATATACGACAGAAAATAGAAAATATTATGGTTAAACAAGTTCGTGATATGGATGGTGAATTTAATCTGTTTAAAGTCGAACAAGATTTAACAGCTAGTGAATTTAAGAAAAAACAACGCGAAGAAAAAGAAGCAAAAAAAGCAATGAAAAAATAAAGGTGTATCATGAAAACTCCATGGTGGTTTTTACATAAAACTCCGTTGGCATTTTTATTATTGCCTATATCTTTGGTCTATTATTTTTTTAGTCGTATTGTTTTTTTATTTCGTAAAATAAATGTTTACAAATCACGAAGACCTATTATTTGTATCGGAAATATTTTGGCAGGTGGGGTTGGTAAAACACCTATTGTGCGCGCAGTTGCTAATTTCTTGGATGCACCCGTTGTTATGCGCGGATATAAGAAAAGTGCAAAAACAGGAAATGTTGGCGATGAAGCAACTATGCTTATGCGTGACGGATTGCAGATTCATGTGGGTAATAGAAAAGCTAATTTAGTAATTTTAAATAAACAAGCATCAGAAAATGCTCCTATTGTTATGGATGACGGTTTTCAAAATCCCAAAATAAAAAAAGATATTTCTGTGTTAGTGTTTGATGAAGGACTGGGATATGGTAACGGATTCCTTTTACCTGCCGGACCTTTGCGTGAAACAAAAAAGGCTTTTAAACGTGCAAATGCGGTCATAGTTATTCGTAATTCTAAGCCACGTCGCGGTTTTTTTATCCCAAAAAATATCCCAATTTTTTATGCAAAAACTCAAACTTTTTCTCCTTATGAAACAGATGAAAAGTTATATGCTTTTGCGGGTATAGGTTACCCTGAAAAATTTTTTAGTTCTTTAAAAAACGTCGTTGGTAAAAAGGCTTTTTCGGATCATTATCAATATACAGATAACGATTTAGAAGATTTAATAAAAAAGGCAAAAAATAAAAAAGCAAAGTTGGTAACAACAGAAAAAGACTGGGTTCGTTTACCTGATTGGGCTAAAGATAAAATAAAGTATGCAAGATTAGATATGAATATTGATTCCGCTTTCTTCAATTGGTTAAAGGAGAATTTACAATGTCTACATTAAAAAAGCAGGTAAAAATAAAAGGTAAGGGTATTCATTCTGGGTTGCCTGTTAGTATGACAGTAAAACCTTCTAAAAAAAATGGCATTTTTTTTCATAGAATAGATATTGCTAATAGTGAATTAATACCAGCAACTTTTGATAATGTTGGTGATACAAAAATGCGTAATACAACTATTGGTAATCCCAATGGTGCACATGTTCAGACAATTGAACATTTAATGGCGGCTTTATTTATGGCAGGTATAGATAGTGCAATAATAGAAATAGATGGAAAAGAAACACCTATTTTAGATGGAAGTGCTGCTCAATTTTATAATGCTTTTGTAAAAGCGGGAATAGAACAAAGTAAAATAAAAAAAATAGTTGTGAAAAAAGAAGTCGTCGCAAAGGCTTCTGAATTATTAAAAGAATTGCCACTAAGTGCACGTATAAAATTATGGTTTTATAATTTATTTTCTGGCAGAAAAAGCAATGGTTTTGTAAAGTTAAGTCCTGCAGAAAAGGGTTTGGAAATAACGGCAACTTTGATTTATCCAGAAAAGATAATAGGCAAACAATCTTTTTCATATAAATTTAATGAAGATGAAAAATCAATTCAAGATTTTGTACAAAATATATGCAGAGCTCGTACTTTCGGTAAATATTCAGAATGGGAATATTTAAAAGCGCATGGTATGGGACGTGGAGCAGATGAAACAAATGTTATTGCTTTGAATGATAAAGGTGATGCAACTTTAAATCAACTTATATGGCCGGACGAATTCGTTAGACATAAAATAATTGATGCTATTGGTGATATGTTTACAAGTGGTGGTTTTGTTATAGGAAAATTAGAATCTTTTAAAGGAAGTCATGCGCTGAATAATTTGGTCTTGAAAAAGTTATTTAGTGATAAAGACAATTATGATATAATATAAGTATAAAAAGAAGGTAAATATGAAAAAAGTATTAGCAGTTTGTTTTTTGCTGTTGTCTTTGTCTGCTTGTGGCAATATGATAAAAAATGAAAACGGTAGTGAATATCTAACGCAATTAAAAGCAGAACCGATAGGTTGCACTTTTTTATATAAAATAGAATCAGAAGTTTCTGTATATGATGCGGAAGATGCCCGTAGATATTTGGAAAATAAAATAGCAGATCAGGCAAGACCCGGTAATGCATATTGGATAACTAGTCAGCGCACCAGACCAAATGAATGGGTAATCTTTGGACCAGAGCGGGCTTTTATATTAGTAGCAAATGTTTATGATTGTCCTAATGCAAGATCTGTTCAAACAGCTGCGGATGGTTTGGTAAAAGATAATTCCGGTAATATGTATGGTGGTTATGAAGTCGGGTATTGAAAATAATTTCTTTTAACCCGTTAAATTTTATTTTAACGGGTTTTTCTTTGTCATTCTGTGTTTGCTATGTTAGGTATTTTTATGTTATAATTATCTAAAATAGAGAGAGAAGTTGTTCAATCAAGTAATAACGATCAATAGAAAAAAATATGCGGTTGGGTTGTTTTGGCAACCCACGGGTGCTGGTTATGTTGCTCGTTCTTATGCAAGGAATTTGGCCAGAAGTGTGGATAAAAAGTTGAATTTATTCACAGAATATAGGGCTATGATAGGTCTTGGATCTAAAAAATATGGTCAGCGCTCAGGAATGGAATGTGCTGCGGCTGCGGTAACTGATGCTTTGACTGAATATAGTTCTTTTTTAGCTGTTTTTGCTGTTGATAAAAAATTTTTTTTGGTTGCGGTTAGAAATGGAATAATTTTACAAGATTCTTTGTTTGAACGTGAAGAAGATGCCAGGGCAGAGTATTTTAAATTATCAGAAATACCTGATTGGAATGCTTTGTTTGCGCCCAGTTCGTGGGGAATGCCACGTGCAGTAGAAAGAAATTTGCCTGATTTAATAGCAAATTCTTTGAAAACGGTGCTTAGACCGATTAGTAGAATAAGCACAAGTTTATTTTCAATTTTTTTAATTTTGTTATTTGTTTTAGGAACAGGATACATTTTTCGTGAACCAATAAAACAAATGATGACCCCACAGCCAAAATTAGAACAAGTTGATCCAGAACTGGCTGCAGAATATGAAAAGCTGTTGGAAGAAAAAAATAAAGAATTAGATGAAAGGTTTGATATACAAAAACCTTTACCACCAGAACCACTGATAATGCCTTATGACTATTTGCCAGATCCTGTATTGCGGGCGGAAGTTTGCTATCAAGCAATAGCGTTTCTTATGCAACCAATTATGGGATGGAGCCAAACTTCTATAGAATGTGGAGAAACACATGCAAGTGCTTGGTTTAGTAGAGATTTTGGTACTTTAGAGAATTTTTATAATGTCGCAACAAATTTAATGCCAGGCGGTTTCGTTCAAGAAGAAAATGATAGTTCTTTGCTTTTAAGGGTAAAACTTCCAAATGTTAGAACATATGCGTCTTTGGATGAACGAGATATAGATACGATTTTGAGATCTGTAAATAGTGCTTTTCAAGCGATAAATACACCTGTTCAAACAGAAGTTGTTGTAGATACTTTAACAAATGGTGTTGATACAGTTTATTTGAACGTTTTGGAAATAGAAGCGGAATCAAAATTGATTCCTATGCAATTTATGAAAATTTTTCAGGATTTTGGCGGCGTGTATATGACACGCTGTGTTTGGAATGTTTCTACGCGAACATGGAACTATGAGGTGATAATCTATGCTAAATAAGAAAACTATTTTTTCTCGGTCTTTTTTAGTCGCGGCTATCTTTGCGTTTATAGCTATGCCAGCTTTTTGTGAAGAAGGAAATATTGACGAGGAAATGGAAAATTTGTCTGCAGATGCGGTCGCTGCATATAATGTAGAAGGTTCTTTGTTCGAGCAGATTACAAGTCTGGAACAAGAAAAGGTTTTAATGCAGTTGGAAAAAGAAAGAGCACAGCTTGATTTGGAGCTTGATAGATTAGCCGCAGAAAAAATAAAACTTCATATGGAAATAGATAGTTTGTCTGGTCGTGCAGAACAACAACAACAAGAATTAGAAAATGCTCAGGCAAAACTTGAAGCCGAGGCCGCAAAATTAGAAAGAGAAAAAGAAGCTTTTGAAGCAGAAACAGAAGCTGCAGCGGCAAAAAAATCTTCGTATAGTTCAACTTATTCTGATGAAAGTGCAGATGAAGAAAACAAATTTAATTTTAGTGAAAATTACAGGTTAGTAAATGTTTTTGGTGCGGGATCTCAATTGCAAGCCACAATAAAAGATTTAAATACCGGTCAGGATAAAAAAATAAGTGTAGGTAAGGTCGTTGATGGGTATACGGTTAAATCAATTTCTTTGGATGACGGTATCATATTTGTTAAAGACGGTGATACTCAAACTTTAAATGTAGTAAGTAATGCAAATTAATAAATTGAGTAAGTAAATGAACGAAGTAGAAAATGATGTTTTAAATAATATACCAAATGATATGAAACCGTCTATACCGGCTGGGTTGGAAAATGCGGAAAATAAAGATATCGTAGATTATCTGTTTTCAAATGGTAATAAATTATTAACGGCAACCGGTGCAGAACAAGAATTACCAAAAGAAACACAAAATTTAATTGCTTATTTTTCTGGTGGGGAAATAATTATATCTAGAACACATCGGTATGATGGTAGGGTTCTGGCTTTCTTAGATTTGTTAAAAAAACGTGCCCGGCCTATGAGAATACCTTTTTATTCAGATTTGGGTTTGGTTTCTAGTATTTATAAAGCCTATGAAGGAAGATTAGGTGGAATTTCTCGTTCTCGTCAAGATTATGATAACCAGATGCAAAAAGATTTTGTGGATATTATCGCAAAAGCTGCGGCGCAAAAGGTTTCAGATATTCATATCGAAGTTGCTGATCAAACAACAATTTATTTTCGTATAGATGGAAGTATGCAACCTGTTCTTGAATATAATGCAGGATGGGGTGAATCTTTTGTTCGTGCGGCGTTCGCTTCGTCTGATATGTCAAATGCTAACTATGCACAGAATGAATATCAGGCCGCGCAGAAAGATGGGCGTACACCATTACGTGGTACAAAAGATTTATACTTGCCACGTGGTATTTTAAGTATACGTATGCAATTTAATCCTATCGCCTTTGGTAGTAGGTATGTTGTAATGCGTTTGCTTTATGATAATCCATCAGAAGGTATAAAAACAGAGCAAGAATTTGGTGAATATGAGCAAAAACTGTTGATGAGACTTCGTTCTTTTCCGACAGGTTTAGTGATTGTTGCGGGACCAACAAGTTCAGGAAAATCAACGACGTTGGTAAGAAATATGTCGCTGATGTTAAAAGAAAGGCATTATGAAATAAATTTAATAACTGTTGAAAATCCAGTAGAACAGAAAATATTCGGTGCACATCAGATGCCTGTTGTTAATACAACGAATGAAGAACAGCGCGAAGAAAAATATACAGAAGCTTTGGCTGCTGCTTTACGAAGTGATCCAGATACTTTAATGGTTGGTGAAATTCGTACTTTGGCCGCAGCACAATTAACGGTTCGTGGGGCTTTGTCTGGACATAATGTTTGGACGACTTTGCACGCAAATTCAGCAATGGCTGCATTGACAAGACTTCTGGATCTTGGAATAGAAGCTTTCAAATTAAAAGAAGAAACATTGATGAGAGGTTTAATATCAATGCGTCTTTTTAAAAAACTTTGCCCATATTGTAAAGAAAGGTTGATAGATCATCCGGAAAATCCGGCTTATCAAAGAGTTTTAGATGCTTTTGGTAATTTGGGGTTACAGCAAGTATATATACGTGGCCCAGGTTGTGAGGAATGTAAAGGTACAGGAACTTTGGGACGTATAAAAGCAGGTGAAATAATTATTACTAATAGCGAGTTTTTGCGCCTTGCATTGTCTGGTAATACGGATGGTGCGGTACGTTATTGGTTGGAAGAAATGGATGGACGTACATTGAAAGAGGCCGCGGCTTCTTTAATGTTACAAGGAATTATAGGCGTAGATGAATTAGAACGTTGGGTCGGTTTATTAGATAGACCGGGGGTATATTAATATGACAAAGTTGGAATTGTTATATGCAAAACTGGTATTTAAATTTAGCACAGAAAAAAGAATGGCTGTGGCTAGAAAGCTGGCTTCTTTGTTGCATAATGATTTTACTTTGATGGACGCTTTGAATAGATTAGAAAATATCGAGTCAAAAAATGGTAAAAAGCCTAATGAACCTTTCGCGATAGTAATGCGTGAATGGCAAAAAAATTTAGAAAAGGGTATGAGTTTTTCTGACGCTACAAAAGGTTGGGTTCCGCCAGAAGAAACTTTATTGGTAACGTCTGGTAATTTGTCTGATTTGGTTGTTGCACTGGAAAACGTTAGTAGGGTTGTAGAAGGAACACAACGTATGAAACGTGCGATGTTAAGTGCCATAGTTTATCCTTTGTTTTTATTGGCGTTGACATTCGGTATCATAATTTTGGTTGGTATTTATTTGGTTCCTCCATTGGCAGAAATTGCCGGTAATAACATGAATTGGCGAGGAATGGCGGCTTCTTTGGTTTGGTTATCAGAGTTTTCTATTAAATATTGGTTCTTGTTTATTATTATATTTATATTTGTGATCGCTCTTATTTCTATTAGCTTACCTAATTGGTCTGGAAAATTAAGAGCAAAGTTTGATAATTTGCCACCATGGAATATTTATAAAATTCAAATGTCTGTTGGTTGGTTGATGAGTTTGTCTTCTATGGTCGCTGCAGGTATAACAATACCAGATGCAATGAGAATGTTAGCTGATAGTTCAAATAATTATTTGCGCGATATTCTTGAAGATGCATTGCATTATATTGCTAATGGTGATAATTTAGGTAATGCTTTAAATAATACCGGAAGAGATTTTCCTAATAGAGAAATTATAGGAGATTTAGCAATATATGCTGATATGAATAACTTTGATGAAAATTTATCAAGGGTTGCAAATGATTACTTGGAAGAATCTGTGCGAAAAATGGAATCTATATCAAACGTTTTAAATAGTTTTGGTATTTTGTTAGTTTCAGCAATTATTGCATGGGTTGTGCTTGGTACTTTTCAAATGCAAGACCAAATTACAGCGGCATTGTCTTAATTATAAAAAACCGCCAGTTTTGGCGGTTTTTTTATACCATAAAAGGCAGGTTTTCTAATGTTCCTTCTGCAACACGAACATTTATATCTAACCACATAAATATTGTATCTGGTGTATGAATTATTTCAGGGTTAAACAAGTGCGTAGATAAAAGATGGCTTGTGTTTACAGAAAGACGAGTTATTAGATGATCGTCATCTAATAATGTGTAAATAGGTCCTATGTCGCGCGGTGTGTTTTCACCGATTTCGTGTTCGTTTTGCGGACAACGAAGACCGTCCAATATGGTCTTAACGCGATTGTCTATATCGCTACGCGGAACGCCTATAATTTCAGGGTGCATCATTTGTATATCTATTTCTGCCAGTAATTTTAAATTGGGGGTAATTATTGGATTCCAATCAATACCACCAACATGGCGTGTCGTAATTGGGCTTTTTGTCGGATTGGGAACCATATATTTTGTCATGTTATCCCATGGTTGGTGTTCTAGCAGTTTTTTTAGTTGTGGATGAAACTGCATACGAATGTCCGAAATGTGTTGAGAACGTTTTTTGGGGTTTATTAAAATTTCTCCGAAATATAGTAATTTAAACTTCATATCTTTTACCCTTTTTGTGTTGTATAAGCCGTTTAAAAAAATAACTTTTGTCAAAAATCTGTGGGGTTTTATCTTTTTGTTTTTATACCCTTTTTCCTTGATAATTATAGCATAAATTGCTATTCTCTGCATAGAAAAAAGAAAGGAATGTAAATGGCTGTTAATAATGAGTATACAGGTGATTCAATTAAAGTTCTAAAAGGTCTGGAAGCTGTTAAAAAGCGTCCTGGTATGTATATAGGTGACGTTGGTGAAGGCGGTTCAGGACTTCATCATATGATTTACGAAGTTGTTAACAACTCTATCGATGAAGCTATGGCCGGTTATGCGGATACTGTGTATGTTTCATTAAATGCGGACGGTAGTGCAACTATTCGTGATAACGGTCGTGGTATGCCTTTTGATATAAATCATGAAACGGGACGTAGTGCGCTGGAATTAATTATGTGTGAATTACACGCTGGCGGTAAATTTGATAACGAAGGTAATGGTGCATATAAAGTTTCTGGTGGTTTACATGGTGTGGGCGTTTCTGTTGTAAACGCTTTGTCTAAATGGCTTGATGTTCGTGTTTGGCGCGGTGATAAAGAAGCACATATGACTTTCGCAGATGGTGTGCCAACTTGCGATTTGACTATAACAGAAAATAAGACGGGGCATGAACATGGGACAGAAGTGACTTTCTTGCCGTCTAGCGAGACTTTTACAGGTACAGAATTTAGTTTTGATACTTTGGAAACTTGGCTGCGTGAGCAATCTTATTTGAATGCGAATGTTAGAATTATACTAGAAGATTTGCGTGGTGCAGAAAAAAAGACTCGTGAATTTCATTCTATTGACGGTTTGAAAGGGTTCGCAACTTATTTAGATAAGTCAAAAGAATTGTTAAATCGTGAACCTATTCAAATGATTAAGCAGATAGATGATACATATATTGAAATTGTATTACAGTGGACTACGGCATATACAGAAACCTCTTTATGCTTTACAAACAATATTCCAAACCGTGATGGTGGTACGCACTTAGCGGGTTTTCGTGCGGGGTTAACACGCGCAATAAATAAATATATTGGTGAAAAGTTAACTAAGAAAGATATTAATCTATCTGGTGAAGATTTCCGTGAGGGGCTAACAAGTATAATAAGTGTTAAAATACCTGATCCTAAATTCGGTTCTCAGACGAAAGACAAACTTGTATCTAGTGAAGTTCGCCCGCTGGTTGAAAGCACTGTTTCTGAAATGCTGTACGAGTATTTGGACGAAAATCCTGCAATTGCAAAAGCTATTGTTGATAAGATTATAGAAGCGGCAACGGCACGTGAAGCAGCACGCAAGGCGCGTGAATTATCACGTAAAAAATCTGGACCTGAACTTGGAGGTTTGCCAGGAAAACTTGCAAACTGTTCAGAAAAAGACCCTGCAAAGTGCGAATTGTTCATAGTTGAGGGAGATTCTGCTGGTGGTACCGCAAAGCAGGGACGTGATCGCAAAACACAGGCAATATTACCACTTCGTGGTAAAATTCTAAATGTTGAACGCGTGCGCTTTGATAAAATGTTAACGTCTGATACTATTGGTGCGCTGATTACAACTATGGGTGCTGGTATCGGTAAAGATGACTTTGATATTGAAAAAATGCGCTATCATAAAGTTATTATTATGACCGATGCTGATGTTGACGGACAACATATTCAGACTTTATTGATGACATTCTTTTATAGATATATGCCAGAAGCTATTGAACGTGGTTATATCTATGTTGCAAAACCTCCGCTATATGGTGTTACGCGCGGTAAACAACAGATTTATTTGCAAAACCAACGTGAAATGGATGATTACTTAATGGACCAACTGGCAACAGATGGGGTAATCGAAATTGCATCTGGTGCACAAATTTCTGGTGCAGACTTAAAGCGCTTGTTGACGTTGGTTTTGAATATGAAAAATACTTTGCAACCGCTAAATCATATTATGCCACTTCGGTTTGTAGAAGCATTGGCGTTGAATTCTGTGTTTGATAACGAAACAGAAGAAAACTTTAATGCCGCTGCAAAGATGTTAGATGCGGAAGAATTGGAGTTTGAACGTGGTTGGAAAGTAAGTGGCGATGAAACTGGTATTACTATTACACGTACTTTACGTAGTGTAACGGAAACTCATGTTTTACCACGCGAAAAAATTAATGGTCCTGAAATTCGGGCATGGCTTCGTATGCAGGGGCGTGAAGAATTAATTGAGACTTTCTCAAAACCCGCAACACTTCGTGTGAAAGCAAAATCTCAGAAAATCTGGGGTGCGTTGAATTTGTTAGATACCGCATTTGAATATGCAAAGAACGGTTTGAAAATTCAACGTTATAAAGGTCTTGGTGAAATGAATGCGGAACAGTTGTGGGAAACTACAATGGATCCAAATCATAGAAGTTTGTTCCAAGTCAAAGTTCAAGACGCATCGCAAGCAGATGAAGTTATTTCAATGTTGATGGGCGATGTTGTTGAACCAAGACGCGACTTTATTGTTGAAAACGCACTGGAAGCAAATCTGGATGTTTAATCAAAAAGGTAAGATATGGCAGATAAAGATTTTGAAATTAATGAATTTGGTGAAGTGGTAAGACTTTCTAATGGGGCGCGTGTTGAAGATGATGCTTTGTGGAACGAATATCATCAATTGGAATATGAAATCTTTTCTCATAATGATAAAAGCCCTGAAAAATTAAAACGTTTTGAAGATTTAAAAAAGCAACTGGGGGTTGATGATAACGCTAAAAAGAATGCTTTTTTAAAGGCAAAACAAAAAATACAAACAAATGCTCAAAAAACTATGTCTGTTTCAGAAATCTTATCAATGAAACATGATTTGCAAAATGAATAAAAGGACATATGTTTTCTGCTGATTGGTTCTTTGATTTAGATAAACGCCTGCGTGATATGGGACTTGATTCCGATGCGCAGACGTTTGATGAAATAAAACAAAATCTTTCTTGTCCTAAAAAATGTAATCCTGATGAATTTGCAGAGCAGGTCATATATGTGATTTTAGCAGGTGGGTTTTCACAAAAAACTGCTAAAAAAATTCATCAAAAAATTATGAATTGTTTAGTTAATAATATATTTAATTACAATGAGTTATTAAACATATTTAATAATAAAAATAAAATTAAAGCGGTTTGTGAGGTTTGGAATAACAGACAAGATTTTCGTAACCATTATTATTCTTTGTGTGATTTAGATTCTAAAATTTCTTATCTGCAAAAGTTGCCTCATATAGGAAAGATTACTGCAAATCACTTGGCTAGAAATTTAGGTGAGGATGTAGTAAAATATGATATATGGATTCAGCGTCTAGGCGCGCTATATGCAGGTGATGTTGATTTACAGGAAAAAATTGATAATAAAAAGTTATCGTCAGAAATAAAAAAAGCATGTGATGATATGTTTGGGCGTCTTGTTAAAGAAACAGGTTTGCCACGTGGTTATATAGATGTGGTTTTATGGAAAGCGTGTCAAAATGGGTTAATAAAACTATGAATGTAAAAATAGAAGATTCTTGGAAAAATGCTTTGTCGAATGAATTTGATAAAGATTATTTTATAAAACTTACGGATTTTGTGCGTGGTGAATATTTGTCTGGCAAGGCAATTTATCCGGCGCCCGCAAATATTTTTAACGCATTTAATTTGTGTCCGCTAGATAAAGTAAAGGTTGTTATTATTGGTCAAGACCCATATCATGAACCAGGACAGGCACATGGACTTTGTTTTTCTGTTTTGCCGCCGACACCTGTGCCACCATCTCTTATAAATATATATAAAGAAATAGAAAGTGACTTAGGTCGTCCAAGTAAAACAAGTGGAGATTTAACAGAATGGGCAAAGCAGGGTGTTTTATTATTAAATGCAACTTTGACAGTTCAAGCACATCAAGCGGCTTCTCATGCCGGGAAAGGATGGGAGTTGTTTACAGATGCTGTGATACGTGAAACATCAAAGCGTGATAATATTGTTTATATGTTGTGGGGGGCTTATGCGCAGAAAAAAGCAGATTTTGTAAACCCAGAGAAAAACCTTGTTTTGAAAAGTGTGCATCCGTCACCACTTTCTGCGCATAGGGGATTTTTTGGAAATCATCATTTTTCAAAAGCTAATGAGTATTTAGTAGCTCATGGAAAAGAATCAATAGATTGGTAAAAAAGACCGAAAAATCGGTCTTTTTTTAGAAATTATAAGTAAGCCCCATACCATAAAATGCATAAGAATTATTTTCTTTTGCAGTATTTCCATTTGAAAAATGTTGTATAAACAATTCGATTCCCATATTGTCTGTTATTCTGTATCCACCGATAATTTTAAATTGAAATATAAGTTTAGAACCTATACGTTCGTTCTGTTGTGCCTGCATTCCTGCACCGATGCCTGTTGAGAAATACCAGTTTTCACCGTGAAATAATGCAAAATCTTCTGATAAGAAAATCATCGGTATCGTGTATTTGTCCCAAGCCCAATCATATTTTTTCCCGAAACCTATTGTTTGAGCGACGTTTATAGATTGTCTTGCAGGTAACTTAAAAAATGTTGTTGGTTGTGAGTATTGAAAATGTAATAAGTAAAAAGGAACTAGCTGTGTTGGAGGAGGAACTATTATTCCACTATTTACGCCTTGACCGATATTAAATGCAATTTGGTTGTTTTTGTCACCCATAAAAGGATTGGCGGCAAAAGAGCATACCGGTATAAAATATAATATTAAAATCAGTATAAGTTTTTTCATGACAGAGATATTATAATATATATCTGTTTATTTCAATCAAATTTATTAAAAAATTTAATGTTTTAAAATAGTTTTGTTTGTTTCGCTATTTCCCACCATAGATCAGAAAAAATAGGTCTGTTTTTTTCTTCGTGCCAAGGTTTCATCCAATTAGAGTAGTGTAATACAACCAAATTGTATTTTAAATCATATATTTCGTGTTTTGCATGTGTTTTGAATATCCATGTTCCTAGCATTGGCTGAAAGTTATATTTTAACGGTAAATAAAGTATACGACCGTGACATGTGTAGTTTAATAAATCTTGGTCAGGATTTTTATAATCCTTTTTTTGAGAAACGTTAACCCATTTTTGATAAATTTTATCTTTACGTATTTGTGTTAAATTCATCAGTAAAAAACCAGAGTTTATATAGCCGTTTTTATAATCTTTTACACCGGCAATAAGGTTGTCTTTTAGATCTGTATTGAATACTTCAAATAAGTCTTTCCTAAAAATAATATCAATATCAGAATATATTATTTTTTTTACCGTCGGTAATAGTTTTGGTAACATTAAACGCCAAAAAATAGAGACAGGCCATCCTTGGCGTAAAGATCGATCAAAATCATTGTTTGCCGTAATAAAGATTATTTTTGAATCGGTGTTTTTTGTTAAATTAGAAATAGTTTTTTTATGTTTTATGGGCAGCTTTTTATCTACTACACAATATATATTGTAGTCGCATCTATTTTTCGATGAGTTTAATAAAGATTTTATAGAGACCGCAGCTAACTTATACCCTTTGTTATCAAAACAAAATGCAATATTTACGTTGTTTTTTTGTTTTTCTAAAGGAAGTTGATCGGGAAGGTCATGAGAGATTATATCTTTGAAGCGTATTTTGTCGCGAATTATGCGACGTGCTGTTCTGCTGGATCCTGTAAAAGATACGATCCTTGCTAAAAAATCTCTTATTTTCCAATTGTAAATCATTTATGTGTCCTGTGTTAGATTATATCTTATCATATTTTGTGATTGTTTTCCTAGACAATAATTAGAAAATTTGTTTCTTGATTTCAGTTTTTTATTTGCTATAATGCCTGCCATTGGCGGGATAGCTCAGCTGGTTAGAGCAGTGGAATCATAATCCACGTGTCGGGGGTTCAAGTCCCTCTCCCGCTACCAAAATTAATTAACCGGTTTTGCCGGTTTTTATTTTTTAGAAATTTTCTTTGTTTTTTTCGTATCTTTTGTGTATGCAACCGATTGTTGTTTTATGAACACCGGCAGTTATTTCATAATAAATAAATCTTCCGTCGCGACGCGATTTTACAAAATCGTCATCTGATAATTTCTTTAAATATTGTGATACTTTTATCTGTGGAATACCGGTTCCTGAAACTATTTCTGTTACGCATGATTCGCCGTTATATACAAGAAATTCAAGAATTCTGATTTTATCAAAGTTTGCAAAAAGTTTGATTCTATTTGCTGCCATCGTTGTATAATCGGCAGGTAAAATTTCTTTGTAGCCGTCACGTAAGAATTTTAATTGGTCTGTCATATGGCCGAATAATTTTCGCAGGCAAACAAAAATACTGGCAGGGTATTCTTCACATATTTCATAATACACAAATATTCCACGTCTATGCGTCTTTACTAAATTTGTTTCGCGCATTTTTCGTAATGATTGTGAAACTATCATTTGTTCCGCGTTAACTGCACGTGCAATTGCAGATACGGACGACATTCCGTTTACATCAAGAAATTCTAGTATCCTAAGCCTTAAAGGGTGGGCGATATATGTTAAACCACGTACCGCACGTTCCATAACAGGTGTTGGCAATTGACGATTTATTTTTACTTCTGGTAATGTTGTGCCTGACATATATGCTACCTATGTAATATACAGATTATCAAGATTTTTACTTTTTCGCAAATAAATAATTTGACTTTTTAATACATATTGCAAATAATATATATGATTTTTTATATGTATATAAAATATAAAACTATAAAGAAAGGAGATTTTTTTGAAAAAGTTTTTTAAATCCATTGGTCTTTTATCATTGTTTTCTTTGCCGACAGGTGTGTTGGCCAATCCTGCATGTCCTGTGTGTACTATCGCAATTGGCGCATCTTTGGAAATTGCAAGACAACTTGGGGTGCCTGATTCTGTTGTCGGACTTTGGGCGGGTGCTTTGCTTACATTGCTTGGGTATTGGGCAATAAAGTTCTTTGATAAAAAAGGTTGGAATTTCTGGGGACGTAATGCGTTACTTATCAGTATTTCTGTTGCAATGATCGGGTTTATTTATATGGGGCAGGTGCCTTATTCGCCAGTTTTGATCTGTGGTATGTTGTATATCGACCCGGTTTTATTTGGGGCGATCCTTGGAATGATTTTATTTATTTTAACAGAAAAACTTTACGACTGGATGAAAGTCAAAAATGGTGGACGTGCACATTTCCCATTTGAAAAAGTTGTTATGCCTGTTGTTGTTTTAGCTTTGGTTAGTTGGTGGTTGTGCGTTTGTGGGTTTTAAATAAAGGAGAAAAAATGGAAAAAATAAAAAATGTTAAAGAATTTGTAGAAAAGTTAGATAGTGCTAAAAAAGTAAACCCAAAAGATTTGTCTTCTGACCAAGATTTAACTATTGGGATTATGAATTTAATTTCTATTGAAGAACACTTAATGTTTTCTGGTGCTAAAACTGGTAAGACAGAATTTTATGATTTGATAAACGAAGTGCGTGAACAACGCAAACTTATGATGCAGAAAATAATACCTTCTTATGAAGGGGAGGTTTGGTGTATTTCTAAGCATTTATTAGCATCTTCAATGCGTCTATTTGAAGTAGGTACCAAAGCGTTGGCGGCAGGGAATAAAAAAGATGCGTATGATTTGTTTGACCGATCTTATGGTTTATATTGCATATTCTGGGGATTGAATATGGGTATTATGGGTAAGTCCGATGTAAAGTGGGTAAAAACGAACAATAATCAAAAAAAAAGCCCAAAAGAAGATGAAGAAATAGAAGAAACTGAAGTTATAAGTGAAAAAAGCGGTGGACTATCTAAATTAAAAAATTGGGTAAAAAATGCTGTAAATTGTTGTATAGAATAAATGCGTTCTATGGGTGGTTAGTCCGAAAATCTCGCTGCATGCGGGATTTTTATTCTTGCTTTTTCGCGCGCAGCCCGTATAATTGACCTTACCGATGCCCTAATAGTCTAGTGGTAAAACACGTCCTTGGTAAGGACGAGTCGCAAGTCCGATTCTTGCTTAGGGCACCAGATGTTTTTACGGGCGCGTTCGCAGTGATATGACTGACAACCATGGAGTGAACTAAACCCAAGTTAAGTTATAAATCAGGGTGGCACCGCGCAACTTAAATTGCGCCCCTGTAATGAATCTTTTCGGGTGCCGAAATTCCTAGATTTTTGCTCTCGAATAAACAAAAAAAGGGACCAAATATGTTATCTTTGAAATCTAAGTATAGAACGCATACTTGTGGTGAACTTAATAAAGAAAACGTAGGGCAATCTGTTGTTCTGTCTGGTTGGGTTCATCGTAAACGTGACCATGGTGCACTGTTGTTTATCGACTTGCGCGATAATTATGGTATTACACAGTGTGTGTTTGATGGTGGTAATGATGCGCTGGAAAAAGTTCACCCAGAATCTGTTATTAAAATTTCTGGTACGGTTGTTGCTCGTGACGCAGAGGCGGTAAACGATAAAATCCCAACAGGTGCTATTGAAGTTAAAGCGGAATCTTGGGAAGTCCTTACAAATGCAGATGTGCTGCCTTTCCAAGTCTTTGGCGATGATGATACGGTCGCAGAAGATTTGCGCTTGAAATATCGCTATCTGGATTTGCGTCGTGAATCTTTGCATAGAAATATTTTAATGCGTAATAAAATGATTAAGTTTATTCGCGATAAAATGTGGGAAATGGGGTTCTCGGAATTCCAGACTCCTGTTTTAACCGCTTCTAGCCCAGAAGGTGCACGCGACTTTATCGTACCATCACGTTATCATCATGGTATGTTCTATGCTTTGCCACAGGCACCGCAGCAGTTTAAACAATTGTTACAAATTTCTGGTTTTGATAGATATTTCCAAATTGCACCTTGCTTCCGTGATGAAGACTTGCGTGCAGATAGATTGTTAGAATTCTATCAGTTAGACTTGGAAATGTCTTTCGTTGATTTGCCAGATATTCAGGCAGTTGGTAATACTTTAATGCCGGCACTTATCAAAGAATTTGTACCTGATGCAAAAGTATGTGAAGATATACCGCATATTCCTTTTGATGAGGCTATGTTAAAGTATGGTTCTGATAAACCAGATTTGCGTAATCCTATCATAATTTCTGATGTGACAGAAATATTCCGTGGGTCAGACTTTGGTATATTTGCAAATGCTATAGAGCAGGGTGCAGTTGTTCGTGCTATACCTGCACCAAATTCTGCAGATAAACCACGTTCTTGGTTTGATAAACTGGGGGATTATGCAGTTAAAGAACTTGGACTTGGCGGATTGGGTTATATTGTTTTCGCAGAAGAAGCAAAAGGACCTGTTGCGAAGAAATTAGATGCAGATCGCATCGCGAAATTGCGTGAAATTTCAGGGGATAATTCTTCTTTGTTCTTTATTTGTGATAAAGAAGATGCAGCAGCAAAAGCCGCTGGAAAATTACGCAATAAACTTGGTGAAGATTTGGGCTTAATTGATCCAAAAGAATTTCGTCTTTGCTGGATTGAAGCTTTCCCATTCTTTGAAGAAGATGAAGAATCTCCGACAGGTTTAGCATTTACTCATAATCCGTTCTCGTATCCTATGGCGACATTGGAAGAACTGAAAACAAAAGACCCGTTATCTATTAAAGCGGCTCAGTTTGATATGGTATTAAATGGTGCAGAAATATGTAGCGGTGGATTGCGCAACTTTAATCCAGAAATTATGCTTCGTTGCTTTGAAATAACCGGTTATGACGAAGAAATAGTTAAGAAAAAGTTTGGTGGTATGTATACCGCATTCCAATATGGTGCGCCACCGCACGGTGGTTGTGCATTCGGTTTGGATAGACTTGTCCAAATTATGTTGGATGAACCAAACTTGCGCGAAGTTGTTGCTTTCCCAACAAATCAGCGCGGTCAAGACTTGATGATGGGAAGCCCTAGTGAAGTCACAGAAAAACAACTTCGTGAAGTTCATATCCAAGTTCGTAAGAAAGGATAAAATTTCTTGAAGAATAAAAGTACCCGCTTTGTAGCGGGTATTTTTATTGAGAAATCAAACCTATTAAAATTAAATTTTCCTTATGTATAATCTTAGGCAAAAAATGGAGAGGGTATGCGTAAAAAGGCGGATGTAGAAATTTTAGCAAAAAATTTAGGACTTAGTCCATATCAGCAGGATATTTTAATATCAAATCAAGACAAATATGATATGTCGGGTTTGGTAAAACGGGGCGGTGTTTTATATGCTCCGCATTTATTACGTACAAAAAGTATATTTGAAATTGCAAGACGTGCTTTGACTGGGGCTTCTGCAGATTTGATCGGGCAGGATAGAATGTTATTATGCGGTCAGCGAAAAATAAAATTTTATGCAGGCGGTTTTCATTGCGTTTCTGTCGGTAAATTTAAATATTATGCAGATAAGGATGGAAATGCCGTACCAAGGCAAGTTGTTATGCAAGCAATTACTGACAGAAAACATTAAAATTTTTCATGTGTTTTTATGAATGCTTTCATAAAACTAGGATCCAAAGTAGTTATTATTTCCGATAAAGAATAACTTCTTTTATTGTCCGGATAAATACTTAGTTCAATTTGTGTTGGCTCTGGAGACGTTCCGCGTAATGTCAAATTAAATTTTGCCCACATGTTATTATCTACAATTTCTAATTTACCGGTCCCATCTGTATGATGTAGTTGTAGTGTTATAGGTTGGGTTGTTTGAAATTTACCGTTTTTATAGTTTCCTATGATCCGCATCTTTTTTATAATAGAATTGCCTGATTCTAGAGCATTTGCAAGAGCTAGTTCTGCGTTTAAAGTTGTCATGTTTTCTGCATATGAATAAAAATTATCTATACCAATTCCTATAAGGTACCCACCTTCAAAAGACATGTCTAAATCGCCGGATATATTATAAGATAGATCGTGTGCTATATTACCAAACGTTTGCATGTTTATTTCTGCTGTTATCATTGTATCCTTTACGTTTAGAGGCATATACGATGATAAAAGGGAACCATTTATTACAAACTTATTTAATTGAGCAAATATTTTATAAATATTTTTTTCTTTTTTTAATGTCGCTAATAAGTTACCCCGTGCATTATCTGTTATTGAGAAAGTTTGTATACCAGATTTTAATGAATAAACAAAATTTTTAAATTCGTTTCCATTGTATATAAAACTATCTGCCGATAACGATAGATTTATAGGTATTTCAAAGGGAATCGTTATAGGGGAGTTTACTAAAAATTCTAATTCTTCATAAGAGTCCAAGAAAGATTGATTTAAGAAAGAATCAATGTTTAGAATTTTGGTATGTAGTGTAATGTTGTTCCCACTTACACTGCCATTAAATTCCTGACCCGCAATTTCTAATTTTAAATTGGATACGTTGTTTCCGCTATACGTTCCGGATACAACATAATTTAAGTTATTTAAAGCCTGCAGATCAATGTTAGGGAACCATTCTTTGAAATTTTTTCCATGAATTTTAAAAAATGTTTTGGTTAATTCTAAAGTCCAACGACCTGATTCAGGAACGAAAAACATACTGTCGCCTTGCCACATAAAATCTCCACGGACGTTGCGCATGAAGTCCGGTATGTTTTTTATATTTGGGTTTAGCCATTGTAAAGTTTTATCCTGTGCAAATGTGTAAGATGGTAGCATGTTTTGTTGAGGCGTTATTTCAAAGCTGCCAGCTATATCTGAAAATTGGAAATTTATGCGCCCGGTATTACCAAGCTTTTTTGCCCATCTTATTAAAGTTTCTCTATCTGGCATAGGTGTATCTGATTGGATAAAAATTTCAAATTTATCACCTGATATAGAAAAACTACCAGAATAATTACCATATGTAAATTCGCTACATTTCCAATTATCTGGTGTACCGGAAAAAAGGCATTTAGATGGCAATCCTTCGTATGGCATGTTTATCAATATATTATGTGCGCCGTATTCATCTATGTAACCGCCAGTAATGGCGATATCATCTGCGATTATATCACTTATTTGTAATGCTTCTTTTGTTCCAACGGCATTTATTTTTAAATGGTTAAAGTTATAAAGACCAAATTTTAAATTTCCGTAAAATTCTAAATTAAAATTAGTTTTATAAAGTATATTCGATGGTTGAAATAAAAACGAGAAATCATATGTTATATCTTTGCCGTTTAGTTCAATTTTTTTACTGCCGTCAGAGAAAATATATATATTACCACTAAACTTATTGGCTTTTATGTCTTTAAACGCAAAACTTCTATTACCGTCCCATTCAAAATTCGTTATAAGCGTTATTTGTTCTTTTATTTCAGGATATTCAAAACCAAACCATTTGTTTATATCTTCTGTTTTCATAGATATTTGACCACGTACAGAACCATCCGCATATATCTGTCCTGTTATTTCTATCTTGTCGTTTTGGTTACGAACGTAAAATAAATCATGTTCAAATTCTATATCATATTTATGGTTTTGTGTACGAATAATGCCCGATAATATACCGTCTTTTAATGTTGCACGGATTATTTCAAAATTCCGATTTTTGAAAGATACATCTGAATCATATATTTTTATTTGATGATCAAATTTTTCTGGTATAAGGCTAGTTATTTTTACATTCGCTTTGTATACAGAAATGTTCCCAGTTAATGGGGCATTATTTAAATCAAATATACTTGTTAAAGGTATTGTAAATAAAAGAGAGCCTATTTCCCCGATTGGCGTTTCTATATCGTGTGCTACAATCGTTGCGTGTCCTAGTAGACTAAAATTTATATTTCCTTTTATTTTGGCTGTTATACCAGTTTGATCTAATATTGTTTGTTCTATTTTGGGTTTTAAACCATTAAGTGTAAACATAGGTGGAACAAAAATCAGTGCTAAAATGGATAGCCCGAAAAAAAATGTAATTATTAAAAAAATTCTTCTTTTATATCTAGATTTAAGTGCCATTCTCTCTTTCCTTGTATTTTAATTATAATGAATTATATTAATGCTTGTGAATAAAAAAATATTTGATCTTCAAAGCGATTATAAGCCTATGGGTGATCAACCACAGGCTATTTCTGAGTTGGTTTCTGGAATTTTAGATGGTAGACGTAGCCAAGTTTTGCTGGGGGTGACTGGGTCTGGTAAGACATTTACTATGGCAAATGTTATTGCGGAACTTGGGCGACCTGCATTAATTATGGCACCTAATAAAATTCTGGCTGCGCAATTATATACTGAAATGAAAGGCTTTTTCCCAAGAAATCATGTCGAATATTTCGTTTCTTATTATGATTACTATCAACCAGAAGCATATCTTCCAACAACAGATACTTATATAGATAAAGACGCTTCTATTAATGAACAACTTGACCGTATGCGGCATAGCGCAACACGTGCCATGCTTGAAGAACGAGATGTCGTTGTCGTTTCTTCGGTGTCTTCTATTTATGGTATGGGGTCACCAGAACAATATGCAGGCATGAAAATCGTTTTGCATGCAGGTGATAAAATTAGTATGTCAGATGTTATGCACTCATTGGTAGATATTCAATATAAGCGTAATGATATGAATTTTGAACGTGGAACATTTCGCATTCGTGGGGATACTTTGGATTTGTTTCCGTCTCATTCGCAAGATAGGGCATGGAAAATTTCTTTCTGGGGTGATGAAATCGAAGAAATATGGGAATTTGATACTTTAACGGGTGCCAAACTTCAAAAGTTAGATAGAATTGCGGTATATCCAAATACTCACTATGCAACGCCTATGCCGTCTATTATTCAAGCAATAGGTCAGATAAGAGAAGATTTAAAAGAACGCTTGGAATATTTTCATGAAAATATGAAATATATTGAAGAACAGCGTCTGCGAGAACGTGTGAACTTTGATATCGAAATGATGGAGTCTACCGGTACTTGCCGTGGTATTGAAAATTATTCTAGATATTTATCAGGAAGGTTACCTGGTCAACCGCCACCAACATTATTTGAGTATCTTCCAAAAGATGCGGTTCTTTTTATTGATGAAAGTCATGTGACGGTTCCACAAATTTCCGCCATGTCCCGCGGAGATAGGGCTAGGAAAGAAACTTTGTCTCAATATGGTTTTAGATTACCTGCTTGTATCGATAATAGACCGCTTACTTTTGAAGAGTGGGACTCTTTACGACCACAGACTATATTTGTATCTGCAACGCCTGCGGATTGGGAACTAAATCAATCGGGTGGTATAGTTTCAGAACAAGTTATTAGACCAACTGGGTTATTAGACCCGATTTGTGAGGTTAGACCAACCACTCATCAAGTCGATGATTTGTTAGAAGAAGTCAAAAAAATTAAGGGTAGGGTACTTGTCACAACACTGACAAAGAAAATGGCAGAACAATTAACAGACTATTTTGTTGAAAATGGTGTTCGTGCAAAATACTTGCATAGCGATATAGAAACTTTAGAACGTATAGAATTACTTAGAGATTTAAGACTTGGAAAATTCGATGTTCTTGTCGGAATTAACTTGTTGCGTGAAGGGTTGGATGTTCCAGAGTGTGAGTTGGTTGCTATTATGGATGCAGATAAAGAAGGTTTCTTGCGTTCGACGCGTTCTCTTATTCAGACAATTGGACGTGCGGCAAGAAATGCAAATGGTCGCGTGATTCTTTATGCGGACTCTATTACGGATTCTATGCGCGCTGCGCTGGATGAAACGGCGCGCCGTCGTGAAAAGCAGATGGCGTATAATAAAGAGCATAATATTACACCTAAAACTGTTACAAAAGCGGTCTTTGCAGAAGTCGGGGATAAGGAAGAAAAAACAGATAAAAAACGTAAATTCGTTTATACTTCTAGTGGAGTTGCGGATGCCGATTCTTTGCGCAAAGAAATAAAGCAATTGACTAAGAAAATGCGCGATGCCGCAGAAAACTTAGAGTTTGAAACGGCTGCGGATTTGCGTGACGCAATTCATAAACTGGAAGACGATTTATTATTATTGGAGTAATCATGGAAAAAGAATTCTATCTTGAAAATGTTGAAGAAACTAGAAATTGGGCGAAAGATTTTGCTAAGACTTTGCATGCGCCTGTGACTGTCGCTTTGCACGGGGATTTAGGTATGGGAAAATCAGAAATTGCACGTACTATAATTCAAACACTTCGTGGGGCGGATACTGTTGTTCCTAGTCCTACTTTTACCATTGTTCAAAATTATGACGGTATTTCTCATTTCGATTTATATCGCATAGAAGACAAATCGGAACTTACTGAAATTGGGCTGCCTTTCGCAATTGCTAATGATATAACTTTAATTGAATGGCCAGAAATTGCAGAAGATATTTTACCAGAAAATACTGTACATATTTTTATTACAGAACAGGGAAACGGTAGAAAAATACTTATGAAATGTTTATAATTATTGGGATAGACTACCTATTGAACATTTTTTTGAAAATATGATAATAAAAACGGTTGTTAAGCAACCCGCAAACAAGTTATAAATCTGGGCTTTCTTATAGTCTTGAACCAAAATCCCTATGGATTTAAATGATGTAATTTATTGCTAAATTTAAATTTTATTTATGACATTGTTTGCAAAAAACCTGTGTTTTTATGCACAGGTTTTTAATTGTTGTTTTCTGGACGCTTTAGCAATTTTTGTACAGCTAAAGGAAAATCGGTACTTTTTGCAAGGTAAGACCCACTTACTAATAAATCTGCACCTGCCGCCCAACATTTTTGAGCTGTTTCAACATTTATCCCACCATCTACAGAAATTATGTATTTTAAACCATATTTTTTGCGTGTTGCTGATAAAACGGATATTTTATGCAGGCAGTTTTCATTAAATGTTTGACCCGCTGCTCCAGGCATAACTGCCATTATCATTACTTCATCTATTTCTTTTAAAATTGGTTTTAGAATTTCAACAGAAGAATCTGGATTTAATGCTATGCCTGCACGTCTGGATGCTGCTTTTATTTTTTTTATTGCTGCTTTTAACCCGGCGGTATTGGTTGATAAAATTATTGTGTCGGCACCAGCTGAAATAGCGTCCATTGCCCAAATTATAGGGCTTTCTGTCATAAGGTGTACATGTAAATGTGCATCTGTATGAGCGCGTATGTATTTTAATTCTTTTATGCTTCCTGCAATTTTATCTACGTAAAAACCGTCCATTATATCTACATGAATCATGGTTATTCCACCAGATCTAAATAAAGAATAGGTTTCGGGTTTTTTCATGTCGAAACATAATGTACTTGGCATTATAGGTATAAACTTTATTCGTTTCTTTGGCCGCTTTTTAAACATTTTGGTTAATTTTTTATTAAAATTTTCTAAACGTTGACGCCTGTTAATATAAGCGTTTATATGTTCTGCTTCGCTGTTCCATATATATGTTGATAAAGCTCTTATATTCGCATCTTGGTGTAGGTTTTGTACGGGTAGACCAAAAGAATTTTCAAAAAATTCTTTTATTGATTCTATTTCTGCACCGCCACCACTTATTATTATGCTGGTGGGGTTATATTTTGATAATGCAGTATTTGCACTATTTTTTATTGCGGCAACTGTGTCAACTAAATTTGGTAAAATTATGTCATTTACATCTGCTCTTGAAAATTCGTATGCCGTATCTGCAGGAGTAAATCTATCCATTTCTTTCGGTATTAAGCTGGCAACGTTACGTTTAATACGTTCTGCTTCGTCAAAATCTATTTTTAGAGTTTCTGAGATTTCAAATGTTCTATCTGTACCTCCCATTGGGATTTTTTCATACCAAACGGGTCCGCGATCTGTCCATATTGATGCACATGTATATTGCGCCCCTAAATCTATGAACATTGTGTTTTGTTTTTGAATTCTAAATACATTATTCTGTAAAAATTGTGGGTCATAAAAAGCTTCTGCTTGAATGTGAGCCTTGCGTAATAAAGAAAATATTTCATCAAGTCTTTTCCTGCTATAAAATATTACCCCGAATGCAGAGATTAATTGTCTGTCTATATGACCGATCGGAGAAAACATATTTCTTGACGATGGGGTGTCGTATCTTAGTGGTATTATATGAATTGGGTAATAGTCTTCAGGTGATTTTATTTGTGATATTTGATTTTTTATATCGCTTGCTGTTATTTTGTGTTCGTTATCCCAAACGGTATTTTTACCAACCATTTCAAAAATAACCTTACCAAAATTACCTGTTATATAGGCCGAATCAAAATGTGTGCCAATTTGTTTTTCTAGTTCGTCTATTACAGATTTTAAGGCGAATACAGTATCAAAACTATCAACTGTATATAAGGCGGATCTTTCCATGCGCCCCGATTGAATACGGTGCGCAATTCCTTTGACACCACTGGTGCCTATGTCTAGGCATAGAAAAGAAGAATCAAATAAATTCATATTATTTATTTTACTAATATTCTAGACGAATCGCGCATATCAATTGTAGTTAGTTTTTTTGATAATATTTTATGATTTTTATTTAATACAATTAAACTGCCGATCGCATCTGCGGGGTTCTTTTCTGGTAGTAAAACAGTTATGTCACCAGATGTATGTAAATTCCAACGCCTTCCTTCAATCCATTCCATATAATCTAAGTCACTAAGTAAATTATGTGCGGCTTTTGTTATTTCTGATATATCGTTTGGAACAGGACCACGAAAAACTACGCTGTTTTCATCTCTTTCTTGACGCGGTTTATTTACTATTGTTCCGTCCGCAGATATAGGAAAATAATTTTCCCCGTCGGTCCAAAGAGCAATTGCTTCATAAAGTTGTACTTTTATAGATAAGTTTCCATCTGGTTTCCTTCTTATTGCGGCTTCCTTTACACCGGGTACAGCCCTTATACGATCCTTTACTTGTTGTAAATCAATCGTATAACTATTTGTTGCCGGGGCAATCGCAGCAGCCGTTGCAATCACATTTAGATCTTTGTTTTTTGAATCCGCAGATATTGAAATATTACGTACGTATGAATTAACCCCATATCCAGAAATTACCATTATTATGCGCGTAGCAAAATATATGGCTAATCCAATCGCAACAATAAAATACAGCCAAAACCATATTGAACGTTTCATGCGAAAAATTATATCACAAAAACATTCGGTTTAAAAGAGAATGAGTAAAATATTTTTTAACTTGCGCGTAGTAAATAACCACGACTAAACATGCATTTTCTATAATAACCAACAGTTTTAGAGGTAGTGTTCCTTGGAACTGATAACAAAGATCTTTGACCTACATCAGTATATTCATTTGATTGAAATGTTACCCATAACCCATCCCAGTCTGGCATAATATTGCTTTGATTTGGTGATATTAGTTTAGATATTCTTGATCGCGGCATATAAGATGGTTCTGTTATCCCTAGGCATGCTTTGTGATCTCTTACGAATTGTTCCATGGTAACGGATTCGTTTTCCCAATTTAATATAGTGGCGTCGTCAATACTGCCGCGATTTGGCGATGCACAAGACGATAATAGAAAAATTAGTATAGCTAAGTATTTTATTCTCATAATTTATATTATAATTTAATTGCCTTAAAGGGGCAATAGTTTTTATAATAGGGAAAAAGGGATATAAGGTAGAGATATGGCAATAACTGTTCAGAATTTTATTAAATTGGCTAATTTTTATAATCAGATGGCTATGATGATGTCGGCTATCTGCGTAGAAAAAGGTGGTATTGATATTGAAAATTATGTGGGACGTTTTTTTGCCGCTGATACATTAGAATTTATTGCAGAGTATGGTAGAAGGCTTTTAGCGACGGATCCTAAGTCTGTGCCAGCAGATGTTGTCGATGTAATAAAAAAGTTTGAAGAGCAATATAAAAAAGTAAAAACTCTTACTACACCGACCCAGAAACCTATATATGAAATGTCGTTAGAAGAATTTGAAAGAATTATGAATATTTGATATATTCATAAAAGGATAAGGGGATAAAATGAAGAAAATAAGACAGTTTTGTCAGATATTGTTGGCCTTTGTTGTAGTTATTCTGGGGGCTGCATGTACACTAAATCAAGAACAGCAGCCTTTATATGATACAGTGACAGTTGTTGATAGTCTTGTTATAGATGAAAATTCTGTTCCGATTTTTCCCAAAAAAGCGGCTTTGACAACTGATACCGCAAGACGTTTTTCAATAGATCTTCCAAAACGGTGCGAGGTAAATTGGGATAACCAGACGGTTGTATCTTTTGTTCCAGAAGAAAAAATAGAAATCGTCAGGTTGGGAGTCGGAGATGATTTGCCTAATTTAAAAGTTTCTGATTATGAATTCAAGGAATTAACTGTAAAACAAGCTTTAGATAAGTTATTAGAAGGAACCGACATAACTGTTATAGAAGATGAGGATATGATAGAAAAAATATCTGGTGCAATATCTTCTGGCACATTACAAGACTCTATTGAACTTATGACTAAAATGGGGCGGGTTTATTATTCTTATGACGCGGATGCTGCAGAGTTGCATTTAAATCATCGTGCAAAGTGGATGGTAAAAATGCCGAAAGACGAAAGTATTATCATGGCTCTTTTGGATGCCATGCATGGGGCGGATATGCGAAACTTATTAGTTGACTGGCAGGATAAAACAGTCGTTTTTGAGGGAAATTATCAAACAGAACGTGAAGTTTCTAAAATAATTTCAGATATATCATCAAAAAAGTATATGTTGGCTTGGGACGTTGATATATATCGCGTATATCCGCGTACAGATAATCCGATTATATGGATGAATTTGTTGCCGGCATTCGGAGATAAGAATATAAAAATGTCTATACCTGGCGTCGTTGGGCGGGCTTTAGTTGTTAGCCCAGAAATAAATACAAAAACTTTACAAGAGTTTTTATCTCAACAGGCGAATATCGTTTTAATATCTCAGGGAACTTTTGTAATACCAAATGGTTGGCAGTCAAGATTTGATATAGGGCAATGTAGCAAAGAAGATAGATTGGAAACAGATCTTATAATAGGGGCAACTGGAAAATATGGTGACTTTGGGGGGCGCAAAAAAATTGATGCAAAAATAGTTCTACGAACCAGCTTGGGGGAACTTTCTTCTTTTAATATTCCGTCTAGTGTTGGTGATAATTACATAATAATAGGTATTCCTACACATTCTTTTGTGACAACGCCAGAAACTTTGATAAGTCCTTTTGCAGAGTTAGTTGTTTTTATGTCTCCTCGGATAATATCAATCGTAGATGCAGATGAGCAAGCTGTTGCGCCTGATGTTTTAGTAGGGGATGCTTTGCGTGACTTTTTAGGTACTGTCGATTAAAAGGTTGGTTTATATGTTTTCAAGATTGGAAAGAAAGGTTGCTTTTAGATATCTTGCCGCAAAAAAACGCGGGTTTGGATCTGTCGTTTCTTGGGTGTCTTTGATCGGGATTACTTTGGGGGTCGCAACTTTGATTGTTGTGATGTCTGTAATGGGAGGTTTTCATGATACTTTGTTATCAAGAATAATCGGAATGAATGGTCATGTCGTCGTTTATCATCAAGATGGTGTTATACAAGATTATGATTTCCTGATTGATAAAATGAAACAAAATAAAATTATATCTGAAAATTCTATTGGTATTGTTCCGATTGCTGAAGGGCAGGTTATGGCAACTGCGAATGGTAATAATACTGGGGCCATGATACGTGGTATTAGGATGCTTGATTTGGTCGCAAAAACACAAACTGGTACAAAGATTTATGGAAAAGCTTTAGATAAAATTACAGATGGTGAGTTGGTTGCAGGGGCTTCTTTAACGCGTGCCCTGCGTGTTGGTATGGGAGATAAAATATCATTGGTTTCTGCTAATGGGGCAACGCCGACTCCTTTTGGATCTATGCCAAGGATTATGGCATATCCGGTAATGTCTTCTTTCTTTATGGGAATGTACGAATATGATTCTGGGTATATTTTTATGCCGTTAGAAACTGCGCAAAAGTATTTAAATATAGGTGATTCTGTTACACATATTGATTTGTTTTTAAAAGATCCGGAAAATACGGATGATGTTAGTCAGGCTTTAGTACGGTTGTTGCCGGATGGGTTCGTGGTTAGGGATTGGCGTGATTTAAATCGTGGATTTGTTGGAGCGTTGCAGGTTGAATCCAATGTAATGTTTTTGATTTTAATGCTTATAGTAATTGTTGCAGCGTTTAATATTGTCTCTAGTTTAGTTATGTTGGTAAAAGATAAATCTAAAGACATTGCCGTTTTGCGTACTTTTGGGGTATCTCGTCGATCTATGATGAAAATATTTATTTTGTCTGGAACAAGTATCGGTGTAATTGGGGCGTTGTTCGGTACGTTTTTTGGTGTTTTGATCGCTATCTATATTGAACCAATAAGACAATTTTTTCAATGGGCAACAGGTAGAGACTTGTTCCCGGCAGATTTGTATTATTTATCAGAGTTACCGTCAAAATTAGTGCCTGAAACTGTTATTGGAATTGCATTGTTGGCTATAGTTTTAGCATTCCTTGCAACGTTATATCCTGCATGGAAAGCGGCAAATACGGATCCGGTAGACGTTCTTAGAAATGAATAAAGGTGTTTATATAAAATGGCAAATATTTTGAATTCTTTGTCAAAAATATCGAAAGATGACGTTGTTTTATCCGTACGTGATATTAAAAAGACTTTTATGGAAGGCGGTCAGCCTTTGCATATTTTACGTGGCGGTGGTTTCGATTTGCATAAAGGGGAGATCATAGCTTTAGTCGGTCAATCAGGAAGCGGTAAATCTACTTTGTTACAATGTGTTGGATTACTAGATAAACCTACATCTGGTAGTATTTTAGTTTCTGGGACTCCTGTACATAAAATGGATGACGAAATGCGCACAATGATGCGTAGGAGTAAAATTGGGTTTGTATATCAACGACATAATTTGTTGTCAGATTTTACTGCGCTAGAGAATGTTGTTTTGCCTATGTTGGCAAATGGTGTTGATGAAATTGCGGCGAATGTTCGTGCAATGAAATTATTAAAAGCTGCAAATGTTGCACATAGAGCTTCTCACTTACCAGGGGAAATGTCTGGCGGAGAGCAACAACGTACAGCTGTTGCGCGTGCGTTGGCAAATAATCCAGAAATTTTATTAGCAGATGAACCTACAGGAAGTTTAGACCCTGCGCATGCAACAGTTGTTTTTGATATTTTAATGGATTTAGTTCGTAAAAGTAAAATGGCGATGTTATTTGTGACTCATGATATGAATCTGGCTTCGCGTGCAGATAGAAAAATTACAATTAAAGACGGTTTTGTGGAATAATATAAATATAAAAATGGAGGGAATATGAAAAACAAAATTAAAAATAATACGAAAAAGACTTTAGATACAAATGTATGTACTTGTAGTAAAGGACATAAATTTTTGGCCGCTGTGGCATTGATCGGGCTTTTTGCATGTGGTTTATTTTTAGGTTTATCTTATAATCAAAATGATTATATAAAAAATTATGGCTTGGGGGCGGAAGAGTGTGATGCTATTGCACAAGAAATAGTGACAATAACTACAGCCGGTGCAACTTCGGAAAATATAGATGCTTTACGTGAATTAAATGAAGCTTATTCAAGTGGTTGTGCGGGGCGACTTGTTATGATCGAAAAAAACGCACCTTTACAGTCTTCTGAACAGCATCAAGAATTTATAGCAACTTGCAGCCGTATAGAACTTTTGTTGAAGGAAAGATTATACCCAGAAACAGAATTAGAAGCATGGCGCCATTTACAAAATGCTTATACTTATAGCACCTTAGCAGAAAAGGGATGCGTAGAAAATTCGGACATGTATAAATCCTTGGCGATACGTGAAATAGAAATTGCTACGGCTTTAGCACCAGAAGAGACAATGAATGAACCTGAGGTTGAAGTTGTAATAGATACTTATAAAAAACTTGATATGCAACACGAAGCTCAGGTCTTTTTAGATAAAGTAGAAAAGTTAACCGAACCGGCGATAGATTTCATATTAAAAATGGAAAAGATAATAAATGAATAAAATAAAAGAAAATATTTTTATTTTTGCTGTTTCCATAATTATGGCAACGCAATGTTTTGCAGCAGATAGTGGGGTTATAGAAAGAATGAGCTGCACAGATCTACAGAATAGGATAAATGAATTGAATTCAGCTGAACAATTATCTGATTCTGCTTCAGAAGAGTTGGCGCAATTACAGGAAAAATATAGAAAAGATTGTGTTAAAAGTGCGGCAGGAAGAAGAACTGTTGGAAGAGTTACCGCTTTGACGGTTGCGCAAAGTTCTTCGGAACCGGTTCAAGTAGAAACAATGGTCGTTTTGAATGCTGAAACCGTATTAAATTCTTTTATTGAAAAACAGAAAGAAAATTGTTCGTCTTTAAAAACTTCTATTGATAGTTTTAAACAGAATACATCAACTTCTGTAGATGAAATTGCAAAATTACAAAAGCAGTATGAAGAAGATTGTTCTAAATATGATACATCGTCTGCTGTTGTTAGTGAGATGGTAGTAGAAGAAACGTTGGATCCAGAGCAGGTGGCAGCAAATATAGAGTCTGGTTTATGTGCAGACGGTAGCAAACCGAATCGGTTTGGGTGCTGTGAAGGCGAAACATTTAAAGATATAGGTAATCTTGTTTTTGCTTGTTGTCCAGAAGATGGCAGTGAGTGTTATCCACCAATAAATACGGGGACTTTATTATGAAAGTAAATATACCTATTTGGTTAATATGTTTATGTTGTTTTTTCTTAGGGCTTTTTGTTGGCTGGGGTGTTTCGACATATTCATATATGCCCAAAAACTATGATTACGTTTCTTGCCCTGATGGTAATGAACCTGATAAAAATGGATGTTGCGCTGGTGAAATTTATACGGATATGGCTGATTTGGGATTTAATTGCTGTCCAGAAGACGGATCAGATTGTTTTCCTCCAATAAGATGAAATAAGAGAGTAATAAATGAAAAAACAAAAGTATGAAGTAAATAAAGAAAAAGAAACACATAAACGTCATGGTTGGCTTTGGGTCTTGATAATTATATTGCTTGCCGGAGGAGTAGTTTGGTTGTTACAAAAGCGCGGTATCATAGACTTTGGCAACATTAAACAATATTTTACTAAAGAAGAAGTTGTTACGGAAAACATTGCAGAACAACAACCTGTTGAAACCGCATCTTCAGAAACAGAGCAGGTCGAAATTCGTCCAGCGTGTGCAATTGTAGAAGATTTATTATTGCAGTATGTTTGCAGTGAAACAGAGCCTCGTGTAGAACTTCAATATGAAGCTGTTCATATTTATGATGTTTTATCGCAACGCGGTTGCCCAGAAAATGCACAACTTTTTTCAGATTTGGCAATGCGTAGAAAAACAATTGCAGAAGGGTTAGAGGCGGTATATGGCACCGAAAGTAATGTTATGACATCGGCAGATTATTTATATTCCGATGAAAAAATTTGTGAAACAATAGAAAATAGAGTTATGCGGAATATAAATACACAGGCATATACTTATAGCGATTTCTTAGAAAACGCGAAGACATACGCGACGTTATATGAATATGGTTGCTGTGATAATAAAGCCGCTTATATGCGTGCGGCAGTACGTGAATTGGGGGTAGCAGTTGCTTTGATGCCAACCGATAAAATGAATCGTGATGAAATTATAACGGTTGTAGAAATCTGTAAAAGTTTAGGTGTTGCAGATGTGGCGCATCTAATGTTGCAACGCTTAAAAGCGCGCGGTTATGATATAAAATTTTTATTAGAGATGGAAGACATTATTCATAGTATAAGGTAGTAAAAATTAAAGTCTTGCGTTTATGTAAAATTAGTATATAATCACAAGGCTTTGAATTTGTTGCGGGCATAGTACAAAGGCTAGTATGCAAGCCTTCCAAGCTTGAAATGCGGGTTCGATTCCCGCTGCCCGCACCAAGATTGGGCGTGCGCCGGAGTTGGAGAGCCGGGGCAGACTGTAAATCTGTTGGCTTAAGCCTGAGGTGGTTCGAATCCACCCACTCCCACCAAAATAAAAACCGACCGAGTAGGTCGGTTTTTGTTTTGTGCTAGGGGCGGTGAGATGAGAACCACCGGTTCGACAAAGAGTAGATTTTGTAAGCGTAGCGAAACGAAATCGTCAGGAATGCCCCGCAGGCAGAAAGTGCCGAGGGAATCACCCACTCCCACCAAAATAAAAACCGACCGAGTAGGTCGGTTTTTGTATGATTTTAATGTTTTGCTAAGAATAGGAAAGCTATTACAATAAAAAAACTCCCAATCGGGAGCTTTTTACATTTCTTCTGGAATTTTTAAGCCCATTAATTCTATCGATTTCGATAATACGTGTAATGATTGGTTTACTATCGCAAGTCTTTGCGTTTTGATATCTTCTGGTATGTCATCACGCATAATAGGGCAGGTATGATAAAAAGTATTTATCATTTTACATAGGTCGTAAGCATAATTCGCTAATATATATGGCGCGCGTTTTTCAAATGCCGTTTCAATTATGCGATTAAAATCAAGTAAGAACATTAATAAATCTCGCTCTTCTGGTAATAATTCACAGTTTGCAGAAGCTGATATATTGCCGACTTTCTTTAATATAGAATTTAATCTGACCGCTGTATAAAGAATATACGGCCCCGTTCTACCTTCAAAGCTGGTTACTGCATCAACGTCAAATATATAGTCTGACTTTACATCGTGCATCAAGTCGTTAAACTTTAATGCGGCCAAGGCTATCATTTCTATTGTTTCGTCAGATAATTGTTTTCCTGATTCTTTAACGCGCGCGCGAACAGAATCTGCAACAATATTTATCATTTCGTCCAAGCTTGGCACGTTCCCGTCACGTGTTTTAAAAGGTTTCCCGTCTGTACCAGTTATTGTCCCAAAACCAATATGTTGTAATTCTATGTCGGTCGCAAAGCCCGCTATGCGCGCTGCACGAAAGATTTGTTTAAAGTGCAGTGTTTGACGATTGTCGGTAAAATAAATGATTGTATTAGGATTGTCTGTCTTTTCACGATAATAAATTGCTGTCAAATCTGCTGCTGCATATGTTTGTGCACCGGCACTTGAACGCCACATAACTGGGGGCATAGGTTCTGTGTCTGTGTCTTGTTTTACAGAAATTATTTCTGCACCGTCGCTATGTTCAATAATTCCCTTTGCGTCCAGAATTTCTTGTACTTCTGGTACATATTCCGCAATTAGTCTTTCGCCTTTGTTTTCGTCAAATGGCAATATGTTTAATCGGGTTAGTAATTTACTTACTTGCCCCAATGACATAGGCATAAAAGTATCATATATCTTTTTGTATTCTTCATTACCGTTTTGCAATTCAACTGTTATTTTTTGCGCTTTCTCTAACCATGCTGGGTCTTCTTTAGCACGCGTGGAAGATGCAGGGTACATTCTGTTTACGTCATCTACATTTTGTGGCATACCATTTTCTAAAACCCATGCTATTATTAGACCCATAGGACGTCCCCAATCCCCCATATGATTGTAGGCTTTGGTTTTGTAACCTAAAAATTTTGCAATGCGATTAAAAGTATCGCCAACGACTGTTGTCCTTAGATGACCAATATGTAGAGCTTTACCAACATTATATCCACCGTAATCTAAATCTATTTTTTCTGTAGTTTTTGTGTCAGGAGCAAAATTATTAGATAAAGAAATTTCTTTTATGTACCCGTCTTTTAATTTTAAGTTTATAAAACCTGGACCTGCAATAGATATTGTATCTAGGTTCGGTATCCCTTCTAATGTAGGTTTTATTAGTGTCGCAATTTCCCTAGGTGATTTGCCCATGCTTTTTGATAATAACATAGCTATATTAGTGGAAAAATCTCCAAATTCACGTAATTTAGGAACTTCTATAGCAAGATTTTTTAGAATTTGTGGTGTTATAAAATCTTTTATTTCTTTATTCTCTTGTAATTTAGATATTATTAAATTAGAAATTTCTTTGTAAATATTCATTTTGATGCCCTTATGCAATGATGCATTTTAATTTATAAAAATAGCTTTTCAAGGAATATGTATTTTGATTATTCTTCTATTTCTATACTGTCTATATATGTAACATTTATCGATTCTAGTGGTACGGGTTTAAAGTCTGGAGATATTATTGCATCGCTTTCATAGTCTGGTAATATAATAACGTTCCTTTGCATTGGTAATCCAAGGCTTTCTTCCGGTGTTATTGTTGCACCGTATGTTTTTGATTTATATTTTTCATGAAATCTTTCTGGTATATAAATATAATCATTCGGATTTACGCCGGGAGTTGCTAGTTCCATTGAATATGCCGGTTTTATACGTTTTTGCTCTAAGTTATAAATTGGTTTTAAAAAGTTTGATTGAGCTTCACGTACAGTTTCTGTGGTTCCATCTGATTTTATTTTTACTATTCTTAAAGCGCGCTCATTTTCACCAGTTGGTTTTAATCTGAATAGTCCGTCTATCCCGATATAGCCACTGGGATTTAATAAGTACGCTGCATTAGATTTATCAGAATACAACATACCTATTGCCATGTTTGTTGCGTCATAACCAAATGTTGCGAGTCTTGTCGGCTTTTCACCAGAAATTTGTTCATATAAGTTAGAATATTCTTCTGATACTTCTGGTAATGCGGCATATTTTGCACCTGACATTGTAATGTCTTTTGATATTTCAGAACCATCCCATACGGCTGTACCGTAAAATTTTGCGTTATCTGAAGCCAGACCGTAATATCTTAAAAAAGAAACGATGTTTTTCGTGTCGTCACTGTTACCCAGAAATAATATTCCGTCATACGGTATTTTACCAAGAGTGTCTTTTTTTGATAATTTTTCTAGTTGTATTGTTAGTGAAGATTTTTCTATTACTGTTAGACGTTCGTTTGTAAGAATGTCGGATAAAATTTCTCTTGCACGATTATTAGCTTCAACCCTGGCAGTATTCATAGTGGCAGATTGTGCCATGTTTTTTATTGAATCAGAATTTTGTTCTGTGTAATAAAATATTCCTATTACTGATATGTCATAGTATTTCCCGGCGCTTATAGCTGTCCCTGCCATCAATTTCCCAGATGAAGTTTCTGGTGCGATAACAATAAATTTTTTTATCCCATCAGATGACATTTCTTTAACTATTGCTTCTATGCTATTCGTTGGCATTAGAGCCATCGTCATAACACCGTCCCCAATTGCTGTCGCATCAGAAGTAAACGACAAAGCGGGTAATTTGTCCGGTTTGGTTGAGCGTAATTTCGCCGCATCTTTTGAAAATACGGGACCTATAATTATTTCCGGATTGTTTGCCAATGCTTCTGATATTGAATCTGCGGATTCTGATGCCGTATCATAAAAAGAAACTGATAAATTTTGAGGAGCATTTTGTAATACCGCTGTTTCAATAGATGTTCTTATGGTTTTTCCTATTTGTTCATTATCTCCGGATAAAGGTAATAATACCGCCATTCTGCGTACAGGGGCGCCGATAAAATTATCAGATGGGGTACCGATTTTTCCACTGAATGTACCATATTGCATCTGTGCCGGTTTTCCAGTTTCCATATTACCGTACTCACTAAACCAGTTTTCTTTTGGGGCACTGCAACCGGCAAATAATGTTATTATGAACAAAATAAAAAATCTTTTTATATACATTGAAAAATCCATTTAATTCTGTATCATTCTACTATAAAAGGATATTAAATGCAATCTGGGCTTTATATAGTCGGCACACCGATAGGTAATTTGTCAGACATGTCTCCACGTGCTTTAGAAATTTTGCGTGATGTAGATTTAATTGCTGCAGAAGATACTCGTGTTTTTGGAAAATTAGCAAGTCATTTTGATATAAAAACTCCACGCGTTTCTTGTCATGAGCATAATGAAAAACTAATAATTCCTGATCTTATAAAAAAGATGCTTGCGGGATTGTCTGTCGCGGCAGTTTCTGATGCTGGTATGCCCGGCATAAGTGACCCTGGTTTTAGACTTGTTCGTGCGGCAAGAGATGCTAATTTACCGGTCTTCGTGATTCCTGGTCCGGTTGCAGCTATATCAGCGCTTGTTTTGTCTGGATTTCCTACAGATAGATTTACTTTTTGTGGATTCTTCGATGAAAAAAAGTTACGTGATGATAATAAAATACGGCATACGATTATTTATTATGAAAGCCCTAATAGAATTATGAATACAATTTCTACAATTGCAAAGGTAATGCCGGAACGTAAAATTGCTATTGTTAGAGAAATTACAAAAATACATGAAGAAACTATAATTGGGTATCCTGCAGATTTAATAAATATAACACCACCACGGGGCGAAATTGTAATCGTTGTTGCCCCAGCGCCAGAGCATAAAATGTCCGACGATGAAATTACCGCAATAGTAAATGATATTTCCACGTCGTCTATGAAAGCCGCGGCTATGGATTTAGCTGTAAGGACAGGAATTTCAAAAAAAGAAGCCTATAACCGATTGTTAAAAAAGGAAGAAAAGTGAATATACGATTTGTAGGAAGTTTTGAAAATGTAGCGGATTTGCCAAAATCGCAATTTCCTGAGTTTGCTTTTATAGGAAGAAGTAATGTCGGTAAGTCTTCTTTAATAAATGCAGTGTTAGGAACAGATGTTGCAAGAACTTCAAATACTCCAGGTCGTACACAGTCTTTAAATTTATTTAATGTGGAAGATAAAATAATGATAGTAGATTTGCCTGGGTACGGATATGCCAAAGTTTCAAAAATGGAAACATTTCGTTGGTTGAAACGTTTAGAGGAATATTTAATTACTCGTAGACAATTGACTAGATTATTTGTTTTAATTGATTCACGAATTGGGGTAAAGGATTCGGATTTAGATTTATTAGATTTTTGTGATCAAAATGGTATTTCTTATCAGATAGTTTATACTAAAAAAGATAAAAAAGTACGTGAGAAAGTTCAATATAATTTATCTCATGAAAATCATCCGGCAATGGTTGCGGATGTTTTAGAAACTTCATCAGAAAAGAAAACTGGTTTGGAACCAATAAGGACTATAATTGGCATTAAATAAAAACGTTTTTTATGCTACGAATCCTGCGCATATGCTGGACGCATTATGGGAAGTTGTAAAATCAGAAAATATAGATTTGCAAGATATACTCATTTTCCTGCCCAGTCGTCGTGCGGTTCGTTCAGTTGAAAGGTTTTTCGTTGAAAAGTCCGGACATAGTATAATTTTACCGAAGCTTGTGGCTTTGGGTGAAGGATTTCAGCCTGTATCGTCAGATAAAAAAATAATTTCAAATATTCAAAGACTTGTAATATTAGCTAAACTTTTAGCGGCAGATGCAAGTATCGGAAATATTGCTTCTGCTTTACCAATTGCACATGATTTATTACAATTACAAGATTATCTAGAAAATGAAGGGGTTTCAGCTGCAGATATAAATTGGGGTAGTTTGATAGATGAAAAATTTGCGCTACATTTTCAGAGAAAAGCTAGCTTGTTAAATATCTTGTCTGAATTGCAATATAAATATTTAAATGATATGCAAACAGAGGTTCAGGTTAGAAATCAGGGTATTAGAGATTGGATAAATCATTTAGATGAATATAAACTTATAATTGTGTGTGGATCAACAGCCAGTGTTCCTGCAACTGCAGATTTAATGGTTGCAATTGCAAAAAAAGATAATGGCAGAATAATATTGTCTGGAAAAATTGCAGGTTCTGTAAAAGATTTTTTAATAGATTCAAATCCTTATAATTCTGAATATAAATTTTTAAACCGTTTAAAAATAAATTATGAAGATTTACAACCAATAGATGTTGGGAACAGTCCAATAAATTTTTTTAATTATGTCTTTAGTAATAATACAGATTGTTTAGCTGGCGAAGAAAGTTTATCTAATTGTCATTTAGTAGAATGTATGAAAGAAGCTGAAGAAGCGGAAGTGGTCGCTGAAATAGCTCAACGGGCGATCCAAAATCAAAAAAGTGTTTTGGTTATTACACCAGATGCTGCCGCAAACCAGCGTATATCTGCTGCTTTAAAGGCAAGGAAAATAACAGCAGATTTTTCCAGCGGTATTTCAGGTACAATGACGGCAGCAGGAAGAGCTGTGTTGAATTTTTTTGATTCGTGGATAGAGCAGGGCAATACTTATATGTTCGATAAATATTATACTTCTTCGAATTACGATTTGTTTAAAACGATTGTAAAAATAGTTGATATTTTCGGAAAAGATTTTGAACCAATTTTTGATTTTTCAGACGTTGTTGCTATGCAAATATGGAGTGCGATAAAAGATTTGTCCGATTGTTTAAATAATATTGATTTGCATTTGAATTTATTTGATGCAAAAGCTCTGTTGGCAGATGTTATAGCAAACGTTACTGTTCGTGGCGTTATGGATGATTGTGCAAAAGTAGTCGTTCTGGGTACAATAGAATCCAGAATGCAAACGGCAGATGTTGTTGTTTTAACTGGTTTAAATGAAGGTATGTTCCCTGCGCGTGGTTATGAGAATAATTGGTTGCCTATAAGGCTTGCAAAAGAAATAGGTTTGCCTCCTCCGGACAGAAAAGTTTCTTTGCAAGCATTAGATTTTATGAATTTATCTTGTGGTAAAGAAGTTTATTGGTTGCGTAGCCGTATTTCAGGTGGCGTTCAGACCATTGAGTCAAGATTTTTATCGCGTGTATATGCTAGATTTGCCAGGGTTGATCTAACTGTCGGACAAGATCTTTTGAAAACTGTTAGAGAGAAAGATAATTTAAGTTATATGCCATTAGATTATTCTGATCCTGTTCCGCCGGCAGATTGGTCTGACGTATATGTTACGGAATTAGAATTACTTATTCATAATCCGTATGCTTTTTATGTAAGGCATATTTTAAGATTGTATCCAAAAGATGATTATTGGGTTGCGCCAGATGCGCGACAGTTTGGGAATTTAGTTCATGACGTTATAGAAAATTCCAAAGTTTTTTTGTCAGAAAATCTTGTTAAAGATATGGATAAAAAAGCAATGGAGCTATTAGGAACTGATAGTGTTTTATTCCATTTTTGGCATAAAAGATTTTTAGAGATTGCTCCGATTGTTGCAAAAGAGTTATCTGATATAAAATTGTCGGTTCCTGAAATTTTAGGAGGGGTAAATATTAATGGTAGGAATATTAAAGCCCGTGCAGATAGAATTTGGGATGGCGGTGTTCTTGATATAAAAACCGGTGCGGCCCCAAGTGATACACAGCTATATAAAGGAAATATGCCACAGTTGCCGTTAGAAGCTTATATATTACAACAAAATGGTTTCCCGATTCGTACAACAGAAAAATCAAAAACTCCTGTGATGATGTTTTTACAATTAAAAAATAATGATGTACAAACTATAAAGTATGATACAGAAACTACTGCGAAAATGATTTCTGCCGCAGTTGAAAAAACGAAAGAATTAATAAATATATTTTCTGTCGGTATGGCACCGTACGAATATAGAGAAAATACCGACAGAAAGTATAAAATTTATGATGATTTTGCTAGGCGTGACGATTAAAATATATCTAGAACTAAACCGCAATGATCGGTTGGTTTTTCCGCAAGTCTAGGGGATAATTCAATCTCGCAATTTTTTATAAATTTCATGGCTGCGGGATTAGCTAAAAAGTAGTCTAATCTTAGCCCTTGTTTTTTCCCGACTGTGTCGCCACCGCGATAGCCGTACCATGTGTAATCAATTTTGTCTGGGTGAAAGTTGCGCCATACATCTGTCCAGCCTGAAGATATCCATCGTTTCATTATTTCTCGGGCTTGGGGGGCGGCGATTGCTATGCCTATATAATTTTTAGGGTTCCAAACATCGCGATCTTCTAATGCAACGTTAAAATCACCCCCGATAATTACGGGTTCTTCAGAATTTAAGTATTTAGAAATATAGTTTGTGAACGATTGCATCCATTCTAGTTTGTAAGAAAATTTTGGAGATTCTATATTGTCTCCGTTTGGCATATAAACATTTATTATGCGTATGTGACCGTCTATTACGCATTCTATAAACCTTGCATTTATATCAGAATAGTTAGGTAGTCCAAGCGTTACATCTTCTATAGATGGTTTCGAAAATGTTGCCACGCCATTCCAACTTTTTTGACCGAAAACTTTTACGTTGTAACCATATTCATCAAATAAGTTGTGTGGAAATCCGGCATTTTCAACTTTTAATTCTTGAACCATTATTACATCGTATTTCCCGTTACGTAAAATTTCCATGAAACTTTCTACATGGGCCCTTATAGAATTTATATTTAGTGTTAGTATTTTCATATTTGCAATATTTCTCCTTCTGGATATAATAATTCCTGTCCAATATAAAAAAAACAAGGATTTTTTATTATGAATATGTATCAATTACTGGAACGTGCTGCAAATACTTGGCCAGATAATTTATTTTTGGTACGCGAAAATGTCACGTTTTCAGAGTTTGTTGAATTAGTAAAGGCTCGTGCAACTTCGCTAGATGCCTTGGGAATAAAGCAAGGCGATGTGGTTGGGGTTTTGGCACATAATATTCCGGAATTTCCCATAACTCTTTTTGCAATATGGTATTTGGGGGCAAAAGCTTTGTTACTGGATACAAATCTTACACCGTTTGAATATGATAATATGACTTCAATTACTAATTGTAATGTTGTGTGCGCAGAAAAATCTTTCTTTTACAAGACAGATAAGTTTAAATTTTATGACATAACTAAAAAAGATGGAAAAATAAACTCTAATTTAAAACCTGTACCGACAGAATCATTAGATGTTGCAACATTGTCTTTTACATCAGGTTCTACTGGTACACCAAAAGTTGTCCCTTTGACGCATTTTAATTTAATTGAATGTTCTAATTCTTTGGAAGATATGCATGAGTGGATTCAACCAGGTTTTATAATGTACGGTTTCTTGCCTATGTATCATATATTTGGTTTTGCAACTGAATTATTAGCAACACTTCATTACGGGGCAGGGGTATTGTTGCAGCCAACGGTTAATCCAAAGGAAATATTAGACGATTTTAAAACGTATAGACCACATGTTATCCCAGCTGTACCTAGATTATGGGAGGTTTTCCGTAATAAAATTATAGATAATATTAAATCTCAACATAAATGGTGGTTGGCCTCTATGGTTTTAAAGTATGGAAATCTTTTAAAGAAAATCGGTTTGGGGGGCTTGGTAAAAAAAGTTCAAGAACCTGTTTTAGCTGTTTTTGGCGGTAGAGCAAAATTACTTATCGCCGGTGGTGCAGCAACTAAACCAGAAGTAGAAACCTTTTATGAACGTCTTGGTTTAACTTTTATACAGGGGTATGGTTTGACAGAAACTGTCGGACCTATATGTATTTCTAAACCTACTAAAAAACGTTTCCCATTTGCATTTGGAGGACCAACAACAAATAATGAATGTGAAATTCGTGATAAGAATGAAGATGGTATAGGTGTTCTGTGGTTGCGCGGTCATCAAGTTTTTGGTGGCTATTTAGATAATCCAGATGTGAATAAGGAAGTTTTTGATGAGCGAGGCTTCTTTAATACAGGTGACATGGTTTCTATGGATAAAAATGGTGAGTTACATTTTGCAGGACGTAAAAAACAAGTAATTGTTTTAGATTCTGGGAAAAATGTTTATCCAGATGAATTGGAGGGGTTGTTTATAACAATACCTGGCGTTAAAAACGTAGCAGTATTCGAACATAAGGTAAAAAATAAAACCGTTACATATGGGGTATTTAGTGTAGAACCAACAATGACGCTTGAAAAGTTGGCGGCGGCAATTGCACAAGCAAATAAGAAAGTCGCTTCTTATAAATGGGTAACACATTTTGCTATGACAACAGATGATTTGCCTCTGACAAGTACGCAGAAGGTAAAACATCACGTAGTTCGTCAGAACTTAATTGATGGTAAATATCCAATAAGAAAAGAGTAAAAAAAGCCCCATTTGGGGCTTTTTTATTTACCTAAGCATAATTGTGAAAATGTTGCATCCATAACTTCGGCAGCTGTTATCGTCCCTAATATTTTCCCAATATTATCTGCAGCGTTTCTGACGTGTTCAGAAAAAATATCATAATTTTCATTTGGGGTGTTTAAGGCGTTATTTAATTCTTTCGCACAGTCTGCCAAAAGTTTTTTTGTTCGTGCGTTTACCGCAACTGTTGATTCTGCATTGTTTGTAAATTTGTGTATTTGTGCTTTTATTTCAGACATTAAATCACTTATACCTTCACCGGTTTTGGTAGATATATAGAATGTTTTTCCATTCCCTTTCAGAGTTTTAAGTAGGTCTGATTTATTGTATATTATTATCTCATTCTCTTTTTGGATATATGGTGTGTTCTTTTTATCAGTTGCATCAAATACATGTAGTATTAAGTCAGCATTTTCTATTTCTGATATAGTTCTTTCAATGCCTAATTTTTCAATCGTATCTGTTGCGTCGCGAATACCTGCAGTATCAGATAAATTTACTAAATATCCATCTATATCAAGTTGTGCTGATACAACGTCACGTGTCGTACCGGGAATATCAGAAACAATTGCACGTGATGCACCGACCATCGTGTTAAATAAAGATGATTTACCAACGTTTACTGCACCTGCAAGAGTAATATTAAAACCGTTGCGGATAGCGCGTACCGCCGTATAGCGCGAAATTGTGTTGTTTATTTCTTTATATAATTTTGTTGTTTTTTCTTTTATTATTTTGTTTATGTTTTGTGGAAGTTCGTCTTCTGAATAGTCTAAAATTGCTGCTGCATATGCAGAAATTTCTATCATCTGATTACGCCATGTGTCGTATTGTTTGCTATCTGCACCGATCATAGATTTTAATGCGCTTTGTCTTTGCTTGTCTGTTTGTGCGTCTAGCAGGGCAGCAAGGCCGTCAATGTCTGCCAAATCCATTTTATTGTTATAAAATGCGCGTTTAGAAAATTCGCCGGGTGTTGCCATGCGCATGTTTGACTTTTGTAAATGGTCAAAAATTTTTTCTATTACAGCTGGTGCCCCATGACTGTGTATTTCTATTATGTCTTCACCCGTAAAAGATTGAGGAGCTTCGAAATAAATGCATATAACTTGATCTATTAAGTAATTGTCATCGTCTTTTAGGTTTGTAAAGTATGCGTGACGTGGCGTGAAAATTTTTTTATTTATAAACTTTGAAAACGTGTATTTAAGGTTGTTGCCACTAATTCTAATTACTGCAACACCTGATTTTCCATGCCCACTAGATAATGCAAAAATAGTTTCGTTATTCATGTTATTTATTACCGCTTATTTCTTTTAATGCCATTGGTACTAGTTTTGTTACGTCTGAATCTGGATTTTCTGATACTAATTTCTGTGCCATATCTATTATATCTAATCTTCTGTAACCTAAAGATTCAAGTGCAGATAATAAGTCTGGTAGGGCGCTTCCTGTGACGCTTTCTGTGGAACAGAAATCAAATGATGTACCCCCAATTTTGTTCTTTAGCTCTAGTATTATTTTTTCGGCCATTTTTTTGCCAACCCCAGGTGCTGTTGCTATTGTTTTTGCGTCACCAGTTGCAATTGCAGACATTAGCGTATCCGTTTTTATTGTTCCCATTATTGCTAATGCTACCTTTGGACCAACCCCAGATACGCCAGTTAATTGATTAAAAAGACTCTGACTGGAAAGTGTTGAAAAACCGAAAAGTCGTATAGAATCTTCGCGAACGACCGTTTCTATCCATAAAGATACGGTCGATTTTGGGGTTAAGTATTCTGGAGTAAAAACTTTATAGCCAACACCGCCGGTCATTAAAATAACAAAACCGTCCCCGGTATAATCAACAACTCCTTGCAATTTGCCAATCATTTGTTATCCTTTTGGGGTAATTCTAATCTAATAAAATTAAAAGGTCAAATATGAGTGGACACAGTAAATGGCATAATATTCAGCACAAAAAAGGTGCAAATGATGCTGCTCGTAGCGGATTGTTTACGAAGTTAGCACGTGAAATTACAATGGCAGCAAAGTTGGGGGATAAGAACCCTGATAATAACCCTCGTTTGCGTTTGGCGGTTTTGAATGCTCGTAAAAACTCTATGCCGAATGACAATATTAAACGTGCAATTGAAAAGGCTTCTGGTGCTAATACAGAAAACTATGTTGCTGTACGTTACGAAGGTTATGGTCCGGGTGCTGTTCCTGTTATTGTAGAGGCTTTGACCGATAACCCACGTCGTACCGTTCCAGAGGTTCGTAATATATTTGCTAAAAATGGTGGAAATATGGGCGAAGAGGGTAGCGTTGTATTTATGTTTACTCGCGCTGGGCAGATTTTCTATCCTGCATCTATTGGTAAAACGGAAGATGAAATGATGGAAATAATTATGGATGCAAATGCAGATAATTTAGAAACTTCTGAAGAAGGTTTTATCATTACGACAAAGCCGGATGATTTTATGAATGTTCAAAAAGTTCTAAGCGATAAATTGGGTGAACCAGAAAGTGCAGAATTAACTTGGATTCCGAACATGCCTATGAATTTGGATGATGAAGCTTATGCAAAAATAGAAAAATTAGTAGATGCTTTGGATGATAATGAAGATGTTCAGAAAGTATTTACTGCTGCTGCATAACTGAATATAATAATTTTATATGTTTTTTTACAGCCTTTTTATGATATAATTTTTATTATAAATAAAAGGGCTGTTTTTATGAAACGTTTTTATTTTATTGTTTTTGCTTTTTGTTCGTTTTTTTCAGCTTCCGCTGAAGAAATAAGTTCTTTAGATGTTGCATTGAATGCGGCACGGGTAAATTGTTTAGGAATTTCTGCTAGAATGGACGATCTTAAAAAAATGGCAGGAATAAATACGGCCGTAACTGCTGTTGGTACAGTCGCAGGTGTTGGTGCAACAGCTTCGGGAATTGTAAAAGCAAATGTTGATGATAATTTAGAAGCTTTATTGCAGGAATATAAATCTTCTAATGCTAATAATAACAATAATCAATTGTCAGTAGATTTAAGTAATGTTGATAAAGATGAGTTGGTAAGTGATATATTGCAGGGCGCTGGTAATAATGCTAAAAATACAAACGGTAAAGATAATATAGACGCGCTTATTGAAAAGGAAAAAGAAAAATCGAAAACACTGGGGAACGTTCGTACGGGTTTATTAGCAACAGGTACGGTATCTAATATTGCAGGTGCTGTTATAGCAAGTAAGAATAATACAGAAGGAGATTTAGGCGATAAAATCCAAAATTGTATAGATTCTATAAATGTTTTGAAAAGCGCAAAAATGCAAGACCATATTACCGGTAAAGCGTCGAATATACAGGTGGCGGCTGCAGATAAAATAATTTCTGCTTGCGGGGCTTTTGAAACAGCAGATTTATCGGTTATAAATAAGCGTGCAGAGGGGGCAAAAATTTCTAGTGCTGTTGGATCTGTTACAGGATTGACGGGAACTATTACATCTGGTGTTGCTAATAGTAAAAAAGATTTTGATGATACGCGTAGGGAAAATTTAAATACTGCGTCAAATATTTTAAGTGGGGCAACCACAGCGGCTTCTTTAACCGCAACAGTGTTTAACGCAACACAAATAAACGCAATAAAAAATATTGTTGATATTGCAGATGAATGCGAGGAGGCTTTGAAATGAAAAAACTATTGGTTTATTTTTTATCTTTTTTTGTCTTTATAATGCCTTCTTTTGCTGAAGATCAAAATTATAACGATAATTTCACTAAAGATACAGAATATTATATTATGTGGAATGATTTGGCTTTGCCGATGCTTAATGTTTTTTCTGAAGAAGAAAGGGATTTGTTTATAAAGTTTCTGATTTCTTCTGGATATTACGATGAAGAAGTAAATAGTATAAAAATATCGATGTATAATTTAGGCCTGAATTGTTATACGTTTCTTTTGAAAATAAAAAGTGTCAGTGATGAAAATAATGAATATGTCAATATGTGTATAAATACGGTATTTGATGTATTTGAAAGTGCTATAGGTAAAAATAAAGAACAATTAGTAGAAGAAAATAATGCTGTAGAAGAAGAAATTCATAAAGATGATATTTATGATATTGTTTATAAGTATAACCCGGCTGTTGGAAATGCTATGCCGAATACAAGTTTTGGAAGGCTGTTAAGTGGTTATATTGTAAGCAAATATTGTAAAACTGGAGGATTTCAAATTTTTTGTTATCCGGAACCGAAGTTAGAATGTGATTTTGTCAATAATACTAAATATTTGGATCGAGATATGAGGTTATATTGTGATCAATCTAATTGGACTACGATTAAATATACAGATGATAGTTATGAAATACGTTTAAGAAAATAAATGAATTATAAAAATGTCGCATTTGCGACATTTTTTAATTATATTATTTGCATAATTATATATAAGGATTTTTTAGATGACTCGTGTTATAGGAATTGATCCTGGGTTAATTCATACCGGATGGGCGGTTATAGAAAGTTCGGGAAATACCAGAAAATATATAGCTAGCGGTGTAATTTTACCGCCTAAAATGGAGTGCCTGTCAAATAGGTTAGTATATATATTTAAAGAAGTTTCTAAATTATGCGAAATATTTTTGCCGGATGAGTGCAGTATTGAAATTACTTTTGTAAATAAAAATCCCCAGACAACACTTATATTAGGACATGCAAGAGCTGCAGCAATTGTGGCTGTTGCAGATAAAAATATACCTGTTTTTGAATATGAACCAAATAAAATAAAAAAAACTTTAACGTCCGCAGGGCATGCAGATAAAGATCAGGTATATAAAATGGTCCGTATGCTTTTGCCTGCGGCACAACCGAAATCGCCAGACGAAAGTGATGCAATAGCTATAGCTTTGGCACATACGAATATGAGTAAATTTGATTTATAATTTTTTGCTTTTGTGTTATAATAATGTGTGTAAAGTCAAAGGAGACGACATGAAAAAAGAATGTATAGAAAAGCGTAACTTGAAGTTATTATCAAAACAGCGTATTTATTTTCGTGCCTTTTTTATAAATTTTTTGTTTGTTGTTTTGGTTTGGCTTATGACGTTATGTCCGACGTTAATGTATTTTGCAGTTCGAATAACAGGAATTTCTTTACCTTATCTTTATGTTTCTGCGATTAGTTTCTTGGCAATATGGATGTTGGCAGGAATCGTATTCTTTTTGGTACCCGCAATTGCTATATGGTGGGAAAGAAAATTTATTAAATAAAAATATCGGCGTTTGCCGATTTTTTTATTTACGAAATGTTATTTTTTCAATAGCGTCACGACCAAAATATTTATTAATACGTTCTTTTATTTCTTCTGACATGTAAGATAACTGAAGTGTAAATGCGGGATTCGTTGGTCTAATTGATATATTAAACTTATTATTGCGTGTTTTCTTTATCGCAGCAATTGTCGCAATGCTAGAAATTTCTGGACCCATTATTTCAGACCATCTAGCAATTAAGTCAGAATCTGATGCCCGAATACCAAATATTTTTAATAGCCCCCCCATAGCACCGGCAAGGGTTTGCGGGCGCGACAAACGCTGATCAAATTTATTTCGTTGGTTTGACATAACTATATTCTTTCGGCATCAAGATAAACATTTGGCCTTGGGCGTGTTGGCCATGTGCAAATTTATATGCTTCGTCACCTTTACCAAAGAATATGTCTGCACGTATCCAACCACGTATTGCACTGCCTGTGTCTTGGGCAATCATAAGACGACTGAACCTGCGTCCATCAGATAAATTTGTATCTATATATACTGGCATACCTAATGTATAAATATCGTCGTCCATCGCAATAGAACGAATCTTTGATAAAGGAGTGCCAAGTTTACCAATTACATCTGGTGGAACAGATTCATAAAAATATACATATCTAGGATTGGCGTAAATTACTTCTTTTGCAAGTGAAGGGTTCTTTTTTAAATAGGTCCAGACCGCATCTGCAGAATAGCCACCATCTGGTTTAATGCCACGATTACGAAGCTGTTCCCCAATAGATTTAAATGGCATATCATTTACTGCTGCAAAGTTTAGTTTTACAGGGGTTCCGTCTTCTAGTTGTAACATTCCGCTGCCTTGAATTTGAATGTTTTGTACGTCGACTATGTTTGCCCAATATAAAACGCGTCCGATGCGGTTCTCTACGATTGTTTTTTTATCGACGCCTTTATAATTTCTGCCATCTGTTGGAATACCCATTAAAGGTTCGTTACATTGCGCGGTTTTTGTCCTACACGCAGGAATTATTGGAGAATAATAGCCCGTATATGTACCACGTTTTCCCCCTTCATCATTATAAACTTGGTACGGTTGAAAGTTAGATTCAAACCACGCACGAACGGTTGCAACGTCTGCGCTGGAACTTGGTAACATGCGGCATTTTTCTTCAAATAACGCGCGGTCCGGAATTACGCGACCTGTATATTGAATCTTTGCTTTGCATGAGTTCCTAAAGGCTTGCAGTGCATAACGTACGTCATCATTTTCCCAACCTGGAAGCTCAGTATAAGAAACTTTCTTTAAATTAGATGGAATTACAGAGTTATCTCCTTGGTGGGTTGGTGTAGATAAGTCGCATGATGTTAATGAAAAAGCCAATATTATTCCAAATATACCTTTTTGAATACCTCTTTTTATTGCATGCGACATTTGTTTTTCCCCCCACTTGTAAAATATTTTTATAATGTTATATTATCATAAAATGGGGTGTTAAGTCCAGATGGGTTTTTATCCCGCCAAAAAGGAGTAAATATAATGGCTAAATTTAAAATCATATCTCAGTTTTTAAAAGATATTTCTTTTGAAAGCCCTAATGTGCCTGAATTGTTTTTTAAACAAGATAATGGTCAGGCAAAGCTAGAAATAAATATAGATTTGCAGATCAAAGGTGCAGAAAATAATTTATTTATGGTTGATCTGATAACAAAAGTACATTCAAAATTGGAAGCGGGTGAAAAATCTATTTTCTTGATAGAATCTACTTATTCTGGTTTGGTTCAAATGGAAGAAGAAAAAGATGAAGAGGCAAAAAAACGTACATTGTTAATCGATGTTCCAACTTTATTATTCCCAGCTGTTAGAGCTTTGATTGCAAGATTAACTAGTGAATCTGGTTTCCCAACTTTTGTAATGCAGCCTGTAGATTTTGCAAAATTGTACGAAGAAAAACAGGCACAAAAGTAGATCTTTTAACTCGTTTTTTTATCCGCCGTATTGGCGGATTTTTTTGTTCCCTTAAAATTTGTTGGTTGTACTTTTTTATGATAAAATATATTAGATATGGCAAAAGATAAATATATTTCTGTAAAAAATGGCATAAGCGGTTTTTCGTTTGCAAACCTTGGGTTGTTTACAGGGTTCGCAGACGGAATTTATAATGCAGTATATTCTTTGGTTTTATTAGAAATTTTTAAAAATTCTGCAATCGTTGGTATATATGTGGCTGTATATGCTGCTTTCTGTATGATTGTAGGCCTTTTTGCAAATGAATTATTTAGGCGGTTTTCAAAAGTAAAAGTGTTTTACTTCGTTATGATTATGTTGGCAGTTTGTTATGCTATGATGAGTTTTTCGATTCGGACAAGCACTTTTATTATTCTAGATTATACAACAGGAATAGCAATTACTTTGGTCGGGGTTCTTATACCGTTGTTTATGTCAGATTTTTCAAAAAATATAGGTATGGAAAAATTAAATTCTAGATACCATTTATGGTTGAATATAGGGGCTTTGTTTGCACCTATGATAGCTGTGTCAATTGCAAATTATTTTGGTAATAGGGCCGCTTTTTTTGCGTCTGCCTTGATATACTTTGCGGGTTGGGTGTTCTTTAGGTTCTTTCGCGTTGTGCAAGAAGATAAAAAATTACGTCCTGTTAATCCAAGAAGAACTTTTAAGGCATTATGGAAAAATTCTGTGCAGTTCTTTTCTAATTCAGAAATGGTACGAGCTTATGCAGTAAATTTCGGTTATTATTCTTTACGGGCAATGCGATATTTATATGTACCAATAGTTGTTATAGAAAACGGTTTCTCAAAAGACGTCTTAGGTTGGGTTTTAACGTTAGGAATAATCCCGTATTTGTTTTTGTCTGAAATGATGGCGAAATTAGTTAAAAAATATGGTAAGCGTTTATGGCTGTTTATAGGTTTTGTGTCTTTTGCCTTTTTCTCTGCCTTGGCAACAGTCGTAACCGGTGTTCCTTTATTGATAATATTCATTGTGTGGCAGATATCTGGGGCTTTGATGGAGTCTGTTCATGATTTGTTATTCTTCGATTCTGCTAAAAAATCAGAACAGACAAAATTTTATGGCGTGTTCAGGACAAGTGTGAATTTCCCTAATATTGTTGCACCAATTTTTGGTGCAGCGTGTATCGCTTCTATGGGGGTAACGTCGGCAGTTTGGTTCGTGACGGCGGTCATAGGTTTGCTGGCGGCAATGGTTTTAATTGTAAAAAAATAATATTTTATAATTTTTTTGTGCATGCTTATTTTCATTGCGTGAAGGCTAAATTCCTTGTATCATTTTGATAAAAGAAAAGGGGATTCTTATGGCAAAAAAAGAAGTCACAAAAGAAAATAGCGTATCAACAAAAAATCCGGCTTTGGAATCGGCGTTGGCACAAATTCAAAAACAATTTGGAAAAGAAGCCATTATGAAGATGGGGGATGGTAGTCAGCAAAATATAGAAGCTATTTCATCTGGGTCTTTGGGGTTAGACATAGCTTTGGGAATTGGTGGGTATCCGCGCGGTCGTATCGTTGAAATTTATGGACCGGAAAGTTCTGGAAAAACAACTTTGGCGTTGCATGCTGTAGCAGAGGCACAAAAAAAAGGCGGAACCTGTGCATATATAGATGCTGAAAATGCGCTTGATCCGTCATATGCAAAAAAATTAGGTGTTGATGTTGCAAATCTTATAATATCTCAGCCAGATTCTGGCGAGCAAGCATTGGAAATTGCAGATACGTTGATAAAATCTGGTGCGGTTGATGTTGTGGTAATAGATTCTGTCGCGGCATTGGTGCCTAAGGCGGAGTTGGAAGGAAATATCGGCGATTCGTTTGTTGGAACAACGGCACGCTTGATGAGTCAGTCTTTAAAAAAATTGGCTGGTAGTGTTTCTCGTAGTAATACTTTACTTATATTTATAAATCAGATCCGTATGAAAATAGGGGTAATGTTCGGAAATCCTGAAACTACATCTGGTGGTAATGCTTTAAAATTCTATGCGTCTGTTCGTCTGGATATTCGTCGTACAGGGCAAATAAAAGAGAAAGAAAATATTATTGGAAATGAAACAAGAGTAAAAATTGTAAAAAATAAAGTAGCGCCTCCTTTCCGTACGGTTGATTTTAAAATTATGTATGGTGAAGGTATTTCTCGTATAAGCGAGATATTGGATATGGGGGTTAAATACGATTTGATAGAAAAAGCTGGAAGCTTTTATTCTTATAATGACGAGCGTATGGGGCAGGGTGAGGCAAATGCGCGACAGTGGTTAAAAGAACATGAAGATGTTCAGAAAGAATTACTAGAAAAAATAATGGCAAAGGCTAGTGGAATAGCGGAAGAAATGACAACAGGACCTGTTGATGATGATCAGGTCAATGATGTTGATGTGCTAGAAGATCAGTAAAAAAGGGGTTTGCATGAATTTTGCAAAAATGATTGCTATGTCTGATGTAATTTTGCGCGGGCATGTATTAAATTGGTTCTGGCGAGATAGAATAAAACGTCGTGCTATACGCAGTGATGTAATATCAAAAGTTATACCAAGATATTTTAAAAGATACTTGCCCGCAGCAGCTGCTATTACTGAAAGAAAGGTAGAAAAGAACGATAGAAACGAGAAAATTTTTACAATATGGTTGCAAGGTGAAGAAAACGCTCCGGCTTTAGTCAAAGCGTGTTTTAGAAGTATTAGAAAAAATTGTACGCAAGAGCTTGTCGTTTTAGATGAAAAAACATTGTTTGATTATATTAAATTACCTGACGTAATAATGGAAAAACGTAAAAAGGGTTTGATAAAAAATGCTCATTTTGCTGATATTTGTCGTGTAGAATTATTATATAATTATGGTGGTTTTTGGTTTGATTCTACCGATTTTGCAACAGGACCAATTCCAGATTGGATTGTTGAACAGGATTTTTTCGTATTTTTAGCAGGTAAAAATGTAGGAAGTCCTTATAGTTTTATGCAAAATTGTTTCATTCGTAGTAGAAAAGGGGCCTATTTATTAGACGCTTGGCGTGCAATGATTTTAGATTATTGGATCCATGAAAATCATAATTTTGATTATTTTATGCATCAGTTATTATTTAAAACATTAGTTTTGAACGATCCGCGGGCAAAAAAATATTTTGCAAAAATGCCACATGTTGATCAGGATCCTACGCATATGTTATGGTGGGGATATCAAAATAAACCTTTTGATCAAAAAATATTTGATCAAGTTACAGGTGAAACCTTTTTCCAAAAATTGACATATCGTGGTACAGATAACCCAGTACCGGGTAGTTATGCAGATGTTATGATAAATAAAATGTATAAAGACTAATAAGGGAGGCATTTATGCCAGCAGTGTCGGTCATAATACCTATATATAACGTAGAAAAATATTTGCGTAGATGTCTGGATAGCGTTTTAAATCAGACTTTTTCAGATTGGGAAGCAATTTGTGTAAATGACGGCAGTCCTGATGGGTCTGCCGCCATTTTATCTGAATATGCAGCAAAAGATGATAGATTTAAAATTGTAAATAAAGAAAATGGCGGTTTGTCTGATGCTAGGAATGCCGGTATGCAAGTCGCAAAAGGCGAGTATATCTTATATTTAGATAGTGATGATTTCATTCATCCGCAAACTTTGGAAATAACCTATTATCTAGCGAAACATGATAATTCTGATATTGTGTCTTTTACATATGATCGTATATATAGGCCACAATTAATGATAAGACACAAGTTGGGGCTTGATACAGATGGAGTCGTTCCATCTAGGTTTTTTAAAAAATATGATATTCCTAAAATAAAAACCGTTGTTACAGACGATGTTTTCGCTTTTTCTACAGAAAGGGCACATAATCCGTTTAACCCTAGAAAAAAGTGGCTTATTAAACATTGTCAAGTATGGAAAAATTTATATAGGCGTGATTTGATAGAAGATACTCCTTTTATTAAAGGCATACTTTTTGAAGACTTCCCATGGTGGAGTGCCGTCATGTTAAAAAGTCCAAGTGTTACAATTTGTGCATTGCCTTTGTATTTTTATGTGCCGAATTTTGGTGGTATAGTTTTGTCTTCTAAGCAACTAAGAATTTTGCAAAATTTGTGCGATGGGATAAAAGAGGCTTATTTATTATATAAAGAAAAGGCAACAGATTATCAGATGCAACAATGGTCTAAAAAATTTAAATGGTATTTTATAAAATGGGCATTTAGAAAAATAAAATATTTAGACAATAAATCCGATTTAGAGGCCGCAAGAAAACGTTTCTGTGAACTTGAGAAATTAGGTGCTTTGGATAATCCTCCTGCCTTGTGGGCAAAAAAATTACATTGTAAAGTACGTAAATTTATAAAAGAGTCTTGTCCAGATGTTAAATAAACCTTTAGTATCTATAATAATACCTGTATACAACGTAGAAAAGTATTTGCGTCGTTGTTTAGATAGTGTATTAAATCAAAGTTATAAAGATTGGGAGGCAATATGCGTTAATGATGGAAGTCCTGATAACAGTGCTAAGATATTGGCAGAATATGCAGAAAGAGATGCCAGATTTAAAATAATAAATAAAGAAAATGGTGGTTTATCTGATGCAAGAAACGTAGGCTTATCTTTTTCTAAAGGGGAATTTATCTTATATTTGGATAGTGATGATTTTATACATCCACAGACATTAGAAATTACTGTTGCTTTGGCAGAAAAGAATAATGCAGACATGGTTTTGTTTCAATATGATTTAAAATTTTTTAATAAAGCAAAAGAAAAAATAAATAATAAAAATATTTTTTATACAGATTTACCACAATCTAGAAATATTGTTTATAACACAAAAAAAATTCATGGTTATTATATAAAAAATATTTTGTTCCATTGTACAGAGCGTAATAGAAGTTTTTTTGTTAGAAGGCCTGTTCGTCGACATTGTTTCGTTGTTTTGGGTTTGTATAGAAAAAATTTATTAAAGGATATGTCGTTTATAAAGGGAATAATTATGGAAGATTTCCCTTGGTGGAGCGAATTATTGTTAAAACGCCCGATAACGATAATGACACGACTACCTTTGTATTTTTATATGCCAAACGCCACTTCAATTCTTAATAGTTCTAAAGCTTTGAGAATGATAGAGTCTATTACTAGTGGTATAGAGCGGGTATATTCTATTTATTTAAGTAACGCTTCTTATAAGGAACAGAAGTACTATAAAAAAGAATTTTTATGGCCTTTTATAATCATTGCTATGCGCAAGGTAAAAGATTTAGATAATCGTCTAGATTTAGAAGTTGCAGTAAGGGCTTTTTCAAACCTTTATAATTTGGGCGTTTTTAATAACCCACCGAATTTTCGATCAAAAAAATATTTCAAAAGAATAAAAAAATTAATAAAGAACGAAATCTAATTTCTTTTTATATATTTATTTTTTTAAAACGATCGGGAATTGTGATTACCCATTTTAGACCTAACATGGCAGGCTTGTTTATGTCGTATATAGGGCGTAGCAAGGTCTGCAACGTGCGTGCAAGGTTTGGTGATCTATTTTTATTTTTTGCATTAGTTATTATATCAATTGTGTGGGCGCGCTTTTTTAAATGCTTTTCCCATGACGGGTTTCTATCATCGATTTTATTTTTTATCATGTCTAAATCCACACTACCAAAGTGAAGTAAATATAAGTTTTTATCAATGTGGAAATTGTGTCCTTTGATACTATGAAATCCGCTGCCCCATGTGGTAGGTTTTAACATTACAACTGGTTTTGTATATCTTGTTGATAGTAATGCATAGTTGCGCTGAGTTAAAAATGGTTTATCCATTTTTAATGCGGGTTCTGTTGTTAAATCTTGTCCAATATCTAGTCCAAGACCAGATAGGGAATAGAAGAGGGTGTCTTTTTTAGATAAATATTCTTTTAAAGATGTTTTTAAAGCTGGGTCAACAATTAAGAATTCGTCACAATCACAACCAATTACAATATCGTAGCCTTTTTTAAATAGTTTATTAGCTAAACTTGAAAGTAATAGAATTCTTGTTTTATCCCCATGTTGTACAGCTTCTTCTTTGTGTGGCAATTTCTTTATGTTCGTTTTTCCTGCTTTGCTAGGCGTTTTTTGTTCAAGGCCATCTAAATATATATATAAATTTTCTTCACCTAGTTCTTTGCCATAATATGAAATCCAGCGGTTTAGAAAAAACTCATCGTTGCGAGCCATCGTTATAGCAGCAATTTTTTTAATAGTTGTTTTTTTGTTTTTCATATTCCCTCTGTAAATATTTTACGAATGGCATAAGTTATGTTTCGATATATTATTTTAATCGGATTTTTGGTTAAAAGCCAGTCTATATATTCTTTACCACATGTACGCTTTGCATTTAATAAAATTGTCGATTTAATATTTTCTGGTGTATGACTTAATACATAATTTAGTTGTCGACCAAGACTGCCGTTGTGTCTTTTAAATGAAGACTTCTTTATAAAAGGAAGTTTTTGTTTATATAGTTTTTTTATGTTGTTATATATACCACGTCCCGATATTTTATATAAGCATGTCCATTTTAATCCATTGGCAGTAATAAGTTTTGAAAAACCATGTTCATATACTTTTGTAATACTGCCTTTATCAGATAATTTTTTTACAGATAATATAAATTCATCAAACCACGGACTTAGAAATACTGATTTTTGCATTCCTATGAACCAGGATTGTATATGAGGATGCTCTGGGTGCGGATTACATACCAAACCAAAAGCATCTGTACCTGCGGATTCCATTTCCTCTAAATACGGTTCTATGTCGTATAGCGGTCCATATACAGAATCATTTATTAAATATAAAAAATCGTAATTATTTAATATATCGTTTTCTTTTGCATATTGATATGTGCGTTTGTAAGAACCGAAATCGTATTCCCCATGATGTTCTGCATCTGCATAAATGCAAAAAGAATCAAACTTTGAAAGTTGGTTTTTGTCACAATTGCTATCCATAAATAAAATTACGTCGCCACACTTTGCCATGCTTTGCACTAAATATAACAGCGATTCGTCTGCTATATTTTGTGCATCATATCCAGCAATTAAGAATAAACGTTTATTCTTCGACATTCTTTCTTGTTTTTTTACGAATGTTACTATCTAGCTCTTTCTTGCGTAAACGAATTGTTGCGGGTGTGACTTCTACTAATTCATCATCTTGTATGTATGATAGCGCTTCTTCTAAAGACATTTTACGAGGTGGGGCCAAGAATAACTTTTCATCTGCCGTTACAGAACGCATATTGGTTAATTCTTTACCTTTTATCGGGTTGACTTCCAAATCATTTTCTTTACTGTGTTCCCCGATAATCATACCAGAATATACTTCTGTTTGTGGACCGATGAATAATGTGCCACGTGGTTGCAAGTTAAATAATGCATATGTTGCGGCAGTACCATTTTCCATTGATACTAATACACCCGGTCTATATTGTTGTATTGGACCACGATATTGTTCATATCCTGAAAAGACACGGTTCATAATACCTGTCCCCCTGGTGTCTGTACGGAACTCTGATAAATATCCGATAAGTCCACGAGATGGTGCAGAAAATACTATACGTGTTTTTCCGTTCCCGGAAGCCTTCATTTCTGTAATTGTTGCTTTGCGCTTTGTCATTTTTTCAATTACAACACCGCTGAATTCATCGTCCACATCGATTACAACTTCTTCAATTGGTTCTAACTTTTCACCGTTTTCGCCTTCTTGCATAACAACACGTGGACGGGATACAGATAGTTCAAAGCCTTCACGACGCATTGTTTCAATCAAAATACCAAGTTGTAATTCCCCACGACCTGATACTTCAAATGCTTCGTTGTTTTCACTTTGTGTGACGCGTAATGCAATATTTGTTTCTGCTTCTTTAAATAATCTTTCACCAATCATTCTAGACGTTAGTTTTTTACCTGACTTACCAGCAAGTGGGGACGTGTTTACAAAGAATGTCATTGTTAGGGTAGGTGGGTCTATCGGCATCGCTGGTATTGGTTCTGTCACTTCCGGTGCGCAAAGTGTGTCTGCCACTGTTGCTTTTGAAAAACCTGCAACAACAACAATGTCACCTGCAGATGCAGAATCTAATGATACTTTTTCAACCCCGCGATGTTCGATAATTTTTGTTATTTTAGCGTTTTCTATGAATTCACCTTTCATATTTATCGCTTTGACGGATTGACCAACTTTTACTGTTCCTGATTCTATTTTGCCGGTTAGAATTCTGCCGACATATGGGTCTGCCTCTAGCGTTGTTGCAAGCATTTTAAATGGTGCGTCTAGTTGACAACGGGTGCCATTACAATCTGGAGCAGGTACATGATCTATTATTAATTGAAATAGTGGGGTTAAATCTTTGTGTTCGTCGTTTAAATCACGAACAGCCCAACCATCACGACCAACCGCATATAAATATGGAAAGTCTAATTGGGAATCCGTTGCACCTAATTTATCAAATAAATCAAACGTTTCTGTTAAAACTTCGTCAGGACGTGCATCTGCGCGATCTACTTTGTTTATGCAAACAATTGGGCGTAGCCCTAATTTTAATGCTTTTGATAATACGAATTTCGTTTGGGGAAGTGGACCTTCGGCAGAATCAACCAACAATACAACGCCATCTACCATAGATAAAATACGTTCTACTTCACCGCCAAAATCTGCGTGCCCCGGAGTGTCTACAATGTTAATTTTATAACCGTTCCATAAAATAGATGTAGGTTTTGCAGAAATTGTAATGCCACGTTCACGTTCAATATCACCGCTGTCCATAACGCGTTCAGCAACTTTTTCATTGTCGCGGAATGTTCCCGCTTGTTTTAGCATGTTGTCAACCAAAGTTGTTTTTCCATGATCTACGTGTGCAATTATTGCAATATTACGAATTTTCATTATATTTTGCCCTATTTATTTATAATTTTTAGTAATAATATAGAGTATACCATAAATTGCATTTTTCAAGAAATATGCACAAATGATAACTTATTTTGTTGATTTTTTTATAAAATGGTAATATTTAAGCCTTTCGGGAGATTAAAATGAAAGAAACTGAAGTTAGTAATGCTATAAAAAATGGCTTTTTATATTTTAGGTTATTGGCAAGGGCAGATCTTGAAAGGAATTGGAAAAATATGAGCCTTCAACAACGGTGGGCGGCAGGAAGGGCTTTGGTTTATATTGGGCGTTTGGCTAAAAATCCAAGAATGTATTTGTCACGAAAAATCGTAGTAGATAATTTTTTAGAGGATATAAAGAAGAATGTAAAACATGTAGATCTTGATCAAAAACTTAGAAAGGCTTCTGTTTATTATCCTGCAGATGTCGTAAGAAATGATACAAAAGCGGCTTTCATTTTTAATAATGAACTGGGTAGGGAATTTTATAAATTTTGTGAGACTGTGGAGTATTGGGAAGATTGCATTTCAGAAAATTCGTCTGGTTTTATAGAGGTGTCAGAGCATTTCGTCGAAAATAATATTTTTTCTGAAACGAATCGGTTAGCGGCGCGTGTAAAATCAAAAGAATCTAGTTTTTATGTAAGGCTTTTTTTGAAAAATTTCCGTGCCCAGCAAAAATAACCGTCGCTTGACAGTTTTAATTTTTTTGTCTATATTTGTATTCTATATTTATATAGAGGTAAATATGAATAAAGAAATAAAAGATTCTGAAGTTTATGACGCGATAAGTTGTGGCTTTTCTAGCTTTAGAATATTGGCGAAAAATAGTTTAAAGCCAGAGTGGCGTAATATGAGCCGTCATCAACGTTATGCAGCGGGAAGGGCATTAGTTTATATTGGCAATTTATCAAAGATAAACAATTGGGATGAAAGTTTTGGGGCTAAAAAAAATATTGATTATGCATTAAATGCGTTTCATGGTGATATGGAACTTTGTAATATGTTTTACTATTTTTGTAGTGAAATTGAATTTTGGAGTAAGAATAACAAATCAAAAAATGTTGTAAACAAGGTTTTAACAGAGTGGTCCGCAAGGAAAGTGATTATTTCTGCAAAACAATTGCGTTCTTTGGTAGAAATTCATAAATCTAATATTTTTATTAGGCCGGTTAAGGAATTGATATTATCTTTTCGACAAAAATAAAAATAATCGGCATATGCCGATTATTTTTATTGATGTTTTCCACCAATTTTAGTTCTGCCACCCATAAGAGGCTGTAATTTCTTTGGTATGTTTACAGATCCGTCTGCGTTTTGGTGGTTCTCTATTACCGGAACCAATGCACGTGGAACAGCAATTCCCGTATTGTTTAATGTTGCTACAAATTTAACATCACCTGTTGCATTTTCACGATATCTAGTATTTGTTCTGCGTGCTTGGAATGTGCCAATTGATGAACAACTGCCTAGTTCTTTGTACGCGTTTTCACTTGGAACCCATGCTTCAACATCGTTCATTTTTACTTTATTAAAGCCCATATCGCCTGTCGAATTAGCAATTACGCGATATGGTAACTCCAAGTCTTCCATTACTTCACAAAGGTTATTTAAGATATGTTCATGCATTTCATCAGATTGTTCTGGTTTGCAATATATATATTGTTCAACTTTGTTAAATTGATGGAATCTTGCTAGCCCCCTTGTGTCACGACCTGCAGCACCAGCTTCTTTGCGGAAGCACGGCGAAAATCCTGCATATTTTATTGGTAGCGCATTTTCTGGAAGAATTTCATCACTATGCAGCGAGTTTAGAATTATTTCTGCTGTACCAGCTAAGCACCTATCTGTGTCCGTTAACATAAAAACATCGTTATTCATTACAGATAAATCAGACCCCATAAAGTGACCCGCGTCAAATATTGTTTGGGGTTTTGTAATGGAAGGGCATTCTATAAATGTAAAGCCTTTCGATATTAATTTCTGTATAACATAAGTTTCTATTGCCAGTTGCAATTCTGCGGCTTCGCCCATTAAACAATATGTACGAGTACCACAAATTTGACCGATTTTTTCCGGTAACCACCAATTATTCATGTCTAATAAGTCCCACTGTGCGCGGGGCGTAAAGTCAAATTTTGTCGGTTCTCCAACGCGACGTACTTCAACATTATCACTGTCATCTGCGCCAATTGGTGCATCTGGGCTGGGAATTTGTGGAACGCGATGTAATAAATCATTTAGTTTTTCTTCTTTCTCGGCAAGTTCTGCTAAATCTGCAGCGATTTCTTCACCTATTTTTTTTGATTCTGCGATTAATGGTGCTTTATCTGTAGCAGTCGGAATTTCACGAGTAATTTTATTCTTTTCCGCGGTTTTTGTTTGAGTAATTGTTTTTAGTTCTCTTACGCGCGTGTCTAAGTCTAAGATTTCGTCTACGTGATCTTCAAAGCCTTTTACTTTACACGCATTTTTTACTGTGTCCGGATTTTCACGAATAAATCGAATGTCTAACATGGTTATGTCCTTAATTTGTTATTTGTTTTTATATAAGAAATTTTATTTTGCGATGTGAATCGCGACATTTTATGAATTAATAATTGAAACGTACCCCAAAAGGGGATGAGTAAGAACTTAAAAAATAATACTCTTTTATCATAACAATATAAATCATAAAATATTGACTGAAAAAAATCAATAAAAAATGAGGTTTTCTGGCATAAGAGAAAAAAATTGCGCCACCAAAGTGATTGTGTTATGCTAAGCCCCGAAAAGATAACTAGGAGATTTTTTATGACAGATATTGTTATGCATGATGTTATAATTTTAGGTTCCGGTCCTGCTGGGCTTACTGCTGCGCTTTATTGTGCACGCGCAGGAAAGAAAACCCTTGTCCTTGGTGGTGACAGGTTAGGGGGACAAACTGCCGGAATCGCAGTTTTGGAAAATTACCCAGGTTGGAAAGGTAGTGGTTTAGAATTAGCAGAGTTTATGAAAAATCAGGCAGAGACTTTTGGCGCAGAAATTATATTTACTTCTGCAAAAAATATTTCTGGTGATGCAGAAAGTGCTTTTAATATTTTAGCGGATGATGGAAATAGGTATGTTGGTAAAACTGTCATAATTGCGACGGGTGCTTCCCCGCGTAAACTTGAAATAGAAGGTGCAAAAGAATTCTTTGGCAAGGGTGTTTCTTATTGCGCAACTTGTGATGGATTTTTCTATGCTTATAAAGATGTCATTGTTATGGGTGGCGGAAATTCCGCTTTAAATGATGCGTTGTATTTGGCAGATATCGCAAAAAGTGTAAAAATTGTTTATCGTAAAGGTGCTTTTACGCGGGCAGAGGCGGTTTTGCGTAATCGTGTTGCGGAACGTGAAAATATCGAATGCTTATTTAATACGGACTTAAAGAAAATCGCAGCCTTGCCAGATTCTGACAGATTGGTTGTGACAACTACAGATGATAAAGAAATTGTTTGTGATGGATTATTTGTTGCAATAGGGCACGAGGCGAATACAGATTATTTAACAGAAGATGTTCGTCGTGATAATATGGGACGTTTGATACCAGCAGAAATGCCAGAAGGTATTTTTGTTGCAGGTGATGTTCAGTCCGAAATAAAAATGCAAATTGCAACTGCAGTAGGTACAGGTTGTAGTGCGGCTATGGATGCAATTGCATATCTAAATTCACGAGGTTAGTAAAAAGGTCTGTTTTACAGACCTTTTTATTTCTTTCCGAAATGTTTTTTTAGAATTTCATATGCAGCAGAAATTTTTGTAAATTCTATTGTTGCTTTGTCCTTTTCAGATGCGGTATCTGGGTGATACCTTTTTGCAAGTGTACGGTATTTTGCAGAAATTTCACGCCATGATGTGCTTATCGGTAATTCAAATGTTTTTAATGCAGAAATAACATTCGTCGGTAGTTTGCTTTTAGGTGGCATTTTATCAAATATACCACGCCCCATTATAAAATCGTTTAGAAAGTTTACGTATTCTGCTTCGTCTGCGTTAGCTTTGTTTTTATCTTTTAATGGTGCACCGAATGTTTGGCGTTCCCAATCGGCTTCTATTTCTTCTGGGGTCATATCCGCATAATAATTCCAATTCTTGTTATATTCTGCAGCATGTTCTTTGCAAAAGAACCAATAATCTTTTAATTCTCTTGTTTTGGGGGCACGACATGTGCCGGCTTTTGTGCAGCCAGGATGATCGCATTTTTTTATCATATTTAAAAATCCTTTTTCTGACCTAAGGGATGGTGTTTTTGTACCGCTTCGCGCAGTTGTTCCGGCAATACATGAGTATATATTTGGGTTGTAGATATATCTTCGTGGCCTAGCATTGTTTGTATCGCACGTAAGTTTGCGCCACCTGCAAGTAAATGTGAGGCGAAAGAATGACGTAGTACGTGCGGACTGACCCTGTGTGGATCTATCCCTGATAATACGGCACATTTTTTTAATATTTTAAAAAAACCGTCTCTTGTTATATGACCTGTTTTGCTGTTAGACGGAAAAATGTATTTTGATTTATCCGCATCTCTTATAGATAACCATTTTTCCAAAGCTTGTTTGGCACGCTCGTGTATGGGAACGAATCTTTCTTTTGCACCTTTACCATGAATTAATAATTTGTCGCCAAGATATGCTGTCATAGGTAATTCACATAATTCTGATACACGTAATCCAGATGCATATAATAATTCTATCATAGCTCGTAGCCTAATAGAGTTTTTTATGTCACCAGCAGAAGATATTAGTAATTCAATTTCTTCAACAGATAGAAATTTAGGTAGTGTACGTACACGTTTCGGCAGTTCTATGTTATTTGCGGGATTTTCTGAAATTATTTTTTCTAGCATTAAAAATTTATAAAAGCCTCTTAAAGCACTGGCTTTCCTGGCAATAGAAGATGCCTTGTCTGGTAGCTCGGATAAATATTTTTGTATATCTGCACTGGTTGCACCGATTAAACCTTTTGAAATTTGTTCGTTTGCATGGTATAAATCATTCGCATAACTTTCTAAGGTTTTGGGGCTGCGACCTTTTTCTGCTGATAAAGCTTCCAAAAAAATTTCTATGTAGTTCATGGGAATAAAACAATTTCAGTTACGTTTTGTGCCGCTGGAAAAGATATAAACATTAATATAATCAAAACGATTACAAAAGCCCATATTATTATTTTTTTAGCTGATTTGTTTTTCTTTTTTAACGGCATTTTCGTTCCTTTTTTATATAGTGTCAAAGCTTGCTATAAATACACCTGCACCGGCTATTATTATTAAAGGTGGGGCAATTATTGCTAATAACGGAGGTAAAACACCTGTCGAACCAAGTGCGCTGAACATGTTAGTAAGAAAATATACTGCGAAACAAGTTATAATACCTGTACCAAACTTTAGACTAAAACTATAGTTTCGCCTTTGCTTAGTTTGTGAAAACGCGACCCCAAGGGTGGCCATGGCAATCATCGTTAAAGGTAGAAATAAAAGAGTCCAAAATTGAACTAAATGACTTTTTACGGGGGCGCCAATTGCTTGCATCTTTTTTATGAACCCAGGTAAATTCCAAAATGATATTTGGTCTGGTTGTAGATATCTATCAAGAACAGTTTGTGGGTTTAATAAAGTTCTTGCCCGCCAATCTTGTTTCGTTGCTATTCCATTATCGTCCCATGTGGCCGCATTTTTTGCTTCTAAACCTGTGTCCGACAATGTAATCGTTTCTGCCTCAATTCTTTGTGTCAGTTTAAAAGTTTTATCTTGTACATATACAGTCGCTTTTTCAAATAAAAGTATATTTCCAGATTTGTGCATGCTTTTGGCATTCATGGTTATATAACCTTTTTCAGATGCTTCGCGTAACCATATTGAATTGTCTATTAAAGATAGGTGATCTGGTGTTATGTTTTTTTCGTTTAAACCAACAGAATACGGATTTATTAAAGTTGTTGCTATAATTCCTACTAGTGCAGCACCTATTAAAAATGGTCGTGCCATTTGATATGGTGATAAGCCTGCGCTGGAAATAATTATTTTTTCACTGGATTTAGTTAGGTTATAAGAAGCTAATAATGTCCCCATAAATACAGATAGCGGTAAAAATAATGGTACGTATTCTAGTAATCTTATCCATGTTTCTGAAAGGGCGTCAAGTATTGTAGGATTAGAAGGTAGTCTTTCTACAAACGTTACGGCCATAATTATTCCACAAACGACAAGCATTACTAAGCCGAACCCTGAAAAGAAACGACGCATTAAGAATCTATTTAATATATTTAGTTTAAACATATGTGTACTCGTTTACCGATCAAAAAAGTATAGCCTTTTCAATTGATAATTGCAAAATTAAAATGAATGCGTATAATTTCGGTAAATTTATGAGGATTAAAATGGATAAAAAACCAATTTCTAGGGCAGGGTTTGATAACCTAATAAAAGAATTAAAAGATTTAAAAGAGGTACAAAGACCCGAAATTTTAAAAACCGTTCAATGGGCAAGATCCTTGGGGGATTTGTCTGAAAATGCTGATTATAGTGCTGCAAAGGAAAAGCAAAGACAGATTGATAAACGAATTCAGTTTATAGAAGAGTTTATAAATAATGCTTCTATTATAGATGTAGATTCGCTTTCTGGTGATCGCGTTGTGTTTGGCGCGCGCGTTGTTGCAGAAGATGAAGATGGTAATAGAATGCAGTGTAGAATTTTGTCTGATGTTGAATCTGATGGAAAACAGGTCATTTCTTGTACCTCTCCTGTAGGAAGAGCTTTGATTGGGCGTTGCGTTGGTGATACTTGCATTGTAAAATTGCCTAGCGGGGAAAAAGAATATGAAATTCTAGAAGTCAAGTTTAAGGATTAAAATGTCGGTTCGTATTTTACCTGATTTTTTGGTTAATCAAATTGCTGCAGGAGAGGTTGTTGAGAATCCTGCAAGTGTAGTCAAAGAACTGGTAGAAAATTCCTTAGATGCAGGTGCTGATCAGATAGTTATAGATGTTATCGATGGCGGTAGAACATTAATTTCCGTTATTGATAATGGTTGTGGTATGTCAAAAGAAGATCTTGCCAAAAGTATAACAAGACATGCAACTTCTAAATTACCAGATGATGATTTGTTAAATATAAATTTTATGGGATTTCGAGGTGAGGCTCTACCTTCTATTGCATCTGTTTCGGATATGACAATAGATACATGTAATGGTAAAGATGTAAATGGTTGGTGTTTGGATTGTGTTACCGGTAATATAAAACCTTCTGATTGGGAAACAGGGACAAGAATAAAAGTTAAAAATCTTTTTTCTAAAACTCCGGCAAGATTAAAATTTCTGCGTAGCGATCGGACAGAGTTATTATCTGTTTTAGATGTTGTAAAGCGTTTGGCAATGGCAAGACCAGATGTGGGTTTTGTTTTTAATAACAAGTGGCATTTTCCAAAAAATCAGGACTTGTCTTTACGCATAGCCACAGTTATGGGTGATGATGTTGTTGGGCGTATGCTGGAAGTAAATGCTTTGTCTACGTCTTCGTCATTGAAGTTGCATGGTTTTGTTTCTGAACCGACTTTGCATCGTGCTTCTTCTGTTGATCAATATTTATTTGTAAACGGTAGATCTGTAAAAGATAAAGTTTTAGTTGGGGCTTTGCGTGCAGCTTATATGGATGTTATGCATGCACGTGAATTCCCGCTATGTGCTTTGTACCTTGATCTTGATCCACGTAGTGTCGATGTAAATGTGTCGCCTTCAAAAACAGAAGTACATTTCTTAGAGCCGTCACATGTTAGGGCTTTTATAATAAAAAGTCTTAGGTCTGTATTAGGAAAAACATTATTAGATCATGCCGGTGATTTAAAAATAAATGCTTTTGATTTGAAAGAAAAATCTATCATTAAAAATGATTTTAATGCAACTACATCTTTCTTTAGAGTTGCTTCCCCACGTCGTGGACCGGATACTGCGTTTATGTTTTCAGAAAATAAATTTGTTAATAAAGAAAATGTAAATACAGAATGTTTTATAGCAGATGAAAAAAAATCAGACTTGCCTTTAGGTGATGTCATAGGACAGTTCGGAAATAAATATATTTTAACGCAAAGTGGTGAAAATTTTATAATTATTGATCAGCATGCTGCCCATGAAAGAATAACTTATGAACGCTTGCGTTCTCATGAAATTAAAATTCAGCCTTTGTTGACCCCGATAGTTATAAATTTACGTGAAGAAGATGTTGCAGCTATTATAACAATTTCTGAAGAACTTAAACTTTCTGGTTTGCATGTAGATGTTTTTGGCGAGAACTCGATTGCAATATTTGAAAAACCGGCAGATTGGGATTTAAATTGGAAAGAACTTTTTCAGAATATCGCAGATGAAATTCGTGATTGTGGACATTCTTCGCAATTAAAAGAACGCTTGCATTTGAAATTAGCTAATTACGCCTGTCATCATAGCGTTAGAGCAGGACAAAAATTAGATTTAAATCAAATGAATGCCTTGGTTCGTGAAATTGAAAAAACTGTTCATGGCGGTGAATGTAATCATGGTAGACCGGTTTATAAAATTATACCAGTTGGCCAGATTGATGCTTGGTTTGAACGAGTTTGATTTTAGGGCTTTTTAATAACAATTTTCTTTACATAATCTGCTTTTTTTACTATTCTGACTTCATAATATAAGGAGAAATACTATGGAAGAAACTACAGCCGTTGTTAATAATGTAGCACAATCTGCGCCTGCAGGTGATTGGACGGGCTTGCTGTTGTATTGTGTTGTTATATTTGCAATTATTTACATATTTATGGTCAGACCAAATAAGAAAAGAATGGTCGAATATCAAAAAATGTTAGATTCTTTAAAGGTTGGAAATAGAGTAATGGCGGCAGGTATATACGGTACAATCAAAAAAATAAACGAAAATACAATAGAAATGGAAGTTGCAAAAGGCGTAGTAATAGAAGTAAATAAAAACGCTGTTGCAAGTGTTGAATAAAAGGGTAGGGTATGTTTAAAAAACTAGCAATAATTTTTGTGGCGGTATTTGGTGTATTGCTGGCAGTGCCGACTATGGCACCTAAATTGGCACCGTATTTTCCATCTTGGATTCATCCTATTTCTTTAGGATTGGATTTAAAAGGGGGGGCGCAGTTATTATTAGAAGTTGACACTGATACTATGTTTAGCGAAAAGGGGGCGCAACTGTATGAAGAAGTGCGCGCATCTTTAATTGACCGAGATAAAGGCGTTATTCGTTTTTCAAATCTTCGTAATAATGACGGTGTTGTTTCTTTGGTCCTACGCGAGTCTGGACAGGTGGCTGAGGCGAAAGGGCGTTTAAAAAGCGTATTAGGAGATTCTGTTGATATATCTTCTGATGATAAAACGATAACATTGGCTTATTCTGAAAAAGCCAAAGCAGAAATGGTTCAAGACGCTTTGTCAAGAAGTATAGAAATTGTTCGTCGTCGCATAGACGCTTTGGGGACAAAAGAACCGTCTATTCAAAGTCAGGGTGGTAAATATATTTTAATTCAATTGCCGGGGGTTGATAATCCAGAACGTATAAAAGAACTAATTGGCCAAACGGCAAAAATGACCTTTCATTTGGTAAACGAAAATGTAACGCAGGAACAACTTGCGTCCGGAAGAGCACCAAAAGGAACTGAATTTTTACCGTTTATGGATGCGCCAGAACAAAAAATACCTGTGTATACACGTATAGAAGTTTCAGGTGAATCTTTAAAAGACTCTCAGGCTGATTTTGATCAACATAATATGCCTGTTGTTACAACTACCTTTGATTCAACTGGTGCACGTAAGTTTGCAAAATTAACGACAGAACACGTGAATGAGCGTTTCGCAATTGTTTTGGACGGTAAGGTTTTGTCCGCGCCAACTATTCGTGAACCTATACCCGGTGGAAGAGGACAAATCTCAGGAGGGTTTACTCTGCAGGGGGCAAAAGATTTAGCGGTTTTGTTGCGTAGTGGCGCTTTGCCGGCACCTCTACAAGTTATAGAAGAGCGTACTGTTGGTGCTGGATTAGGGGCAGATACAATCGCCGCTGGTAAAATTGCTTCATTGGCTGGTTTGATCTTTATAATGATTTTTATGATATTTTGTTATCGTAGTTTCGGTATTATTGCAAGTGTCGTTTTGATCGTTAATTTAGCGATGATTATAGGAATATCGGCTTTGTTGGGTGCTACACTTACATTGCCGGGTATTGCTGGTATTGTTTTGACACTGGGGATGGCTGTTGATGCAAATATTTTACCTTTTGAACGAATTAGAGATGAAATTAGAGAAGGGGCGACGCCATTGCGTGCTGTGGAGGCAGGGTTCCACAGATCAATGAAAGCGGTTATGGACGGTAATTTAACAAATTTAATTTGTTCTTTGGTTTTATTCCAATTTGGTGCCGGGCCTATACGTGGTTTTGCGGTAACTTTGTCTATAGGTGTGTTGACGACTTTGTTTACATGCGTTTCTTTGTCTAAAGTCATAATTGATTGGTATATGAATGGCAAAAATAAAAAAATTGGATATGTAAAAAATAAGTAAAAGGGTTATGGTTATGAAACTAAAATTTATGAAGTATCGTAAGGTCTCGTATTGGATATCCGGATTGTTGGTGGGACTTTCAATATTATCTTTAGTAACACGTGGTTTGAATTATGGTATAGATTTTGCCGGGGGGATTTCTATGGAGGTTATACCTGTATCCGCAGATTATACAATAGATAAAATGCGGCATGCCTTGGCAGAATTTAACCCAGAATTACAATCTGTTGATAATAATAAGGCGATACTTGTTCGTGTGGGGTTGCCTAAAGGAGCGACGGATGAACAGCAAAATCAAAGGGTTGCTGAAATAAAGAATATTTTAGGCAATAATGTTCAATACTCTCAGGTTCAAATTGTCGGGCCTAAAATAGGTGGAGAGTTAGTTCGTGGGGGAATTTTAGCTGTATTGTTTTCTTTCGTTTTAATGGCAGTTTATGTGTGGATAAGATATCGTGGAGGATATGCAATAGGGTCTTTTTTATCTCTGGTATTAGACTTTATAATAATGTTTGGTTTTTTTTCGCTTACAGGGTTGGAGTTTAATCAGACTGCAATTGCTGTTATATTGATGGGAGTAGGTTATTCCATAAATGATAAGGTTGTAAATTATGATAGAATAGAAGAAAATATAAAAAAATATCATAAAATGCCTATGACGGATTTAATCGATTTATCCGTAAACGAAATGTTGCGAAGGACTGTAATGACAGGCGTGTCTACGATACTTGCAATGGTGGCGTTATATTTGTTCGGAGGAACAATGTTACAAGAATTTGCAATAGCTATGACTTTTGCTGTCGTTATGGGAACATTGACTAGTATATATATATCAAATGTTATTTTGTATCATTTTAATTTAAGAGACGATGAAAAATAAAATATATTTGATAAATATAAATGAAAAAAAGGGGGAGAAAAAATGAGGCTTTTTAAATATGGTTTATATTTGTTTCTGTCCCTTTTTTCAGTTCCTGTTTTTGCATCAGAAAGCCTATTTTTTCCAGACGAGCCAATCCAAGACGGTTTAAATGTATTTGATGTTTCGTCTAATTTTGCCGAAATTTTTGAAAAATTAGATTCAGTTAGCTGGGCTGGAAAAAACATAAATGTCGCGATCGAAAGTCTTGAAAATTTAAATTCTGATGCACATATAGCCGCAACAGATGAAAGAGTGGTTTTGGTATGGAAAGATTCAATTATTGCAAATTATCCAAGACCTTCTGCTAAAGATTGGAAAGGTTTTGGTGAAATTACAACTGCTCTTGTTTTGAAATTACGCGAAAATGATGTTAATTTGCATAATGCTAGTGAAAGTGAAATGTATCAAATGGTTGTTGATAGTTTGTTGCGCGGTATCGATGAAAATGGTCGATATATTTATTCAAAAGCAGCAGAGGTTTCTGAAGATGGTAGAATCCTTACTAGCATAGGTTTAGAGGGTAGTAGAGATCCTTATGGAAATTACAGAATAACTGGTATATATAAAGATTCTCCTGCGGATACAGCCGGCATAAAAGAGGGCGACTTAATTTCAACAATAAATGGAGTAGATGTCGCGAAAATGTCCGATACAGAATTGGCTTCTGTGTTTTCTGGTTTTAATTCTGGCACATCAAAATTAAAATTATTGACGCCATATGGTAATAAAGATGTTGTATTACGTAGAGCAACTGTTATTTTGACCGATGCAGATATTATTCATCGTAGTGATTCTGAAAAAGGAGGCATTTTAGAAATTGTCCTTCATAAAATTTCAGATAATGCGGTTGCTATTGTAAACGAAGCTTTAAACAAATATACCGATGTTTCTGGTATTATTTTGGATCTTCGTGCCACTACTGGTGAAGATGAAATAGCTGCAGCAAAATTAACAGGTTTGTTTGTTGGTGAAAAACCCGTATTAAGAATTGTGGAAACCGCACGAGATGAGATGGAGATTGTTCCTGGGGCAGGTGCTATAACAGATGCGGCGGTTGTTGTTTTAGTTTCTGATATGACACGTGGTACCGCAGAAGCTGTTGCTGCTGCTTTTTATGAATATGAAAGAGGGGTTTTAGTTGGTACACCTACGGCTGGTAGCGCAAGAATTGCAACAAGAATAGATCTTAATAATGGGGGGGCGTTGGAATTATTAAATAAATCTATAAAAACAGGGAAAGGAAAAGTTTTAGATGGTAGAGGGGTTTTCCCGATAGTTTGCTTGTCTAATATTAGATCTTCTTCTCAACAAAATGCATTCTTTTTAAATATTATAAATGATGATTTTAATGCAAAAGATTTTAATAAAGATGATAAGACAGATGTTCTTTCTATAAGGAAAGGCTGCCCGGTTATTACTAGCGGTGTTGATGAAGATTCTTTGGCGGCGGCGGTTGCTGCTAAAATATTGACTGATAAAAAAGTTTATAACAGGCTAATTGTTGAATAATTATACAAGGTAGGAAAATATGTTTTTGACAAAAGATAATAAGATAAAGTGGAAATTTTTAGGCTATGCAACAATAATCACTTTTTTAATAGTTCTATTAGGCGTGATGTGGTTTGATAGACCTTTATACCTTTTTATGCGTAATTTTGATTTTGGGTTATGGCGCATTTTTGATTTGGTATTCGATACGAAAATATGGTTGTTGGTTTCTGCTGTTATAATGTTATTTTTTTATGTAAAAAAGGCACTAAAAGAAAAGCCAAAATTAAAAAATGAAGAAAATAAATATAGTGTTTTAACTTTTTGTAAAGATGCATTGCAAAAAGTTCGTAATAGTTATGCCTTTTATGTTTTTTGTGCGGTTCTTGCTGCAAGTGTTGTTGGTAAAATTTTAAAAATTTTAATAGGTAGAGCACGTCCTATTTTTTACGAAGCGCTGGATATGACAGGTTTCTTTCCTTTTTCAACAGATTGGGCTTTTAATTCGATGCCGTCTGGTCATACTTTCGCTTCTTTTGCTGGGTTGGTAATGTTAGGGCTGTTGGCACCAAAAATAAAATGGTTTACTTGGTCTCTTGCAATTTTAATAGGTGCTTCACGTGTGTTTTATGGGGCACATTGGCCGACAGATGTGATTTTAGGAGCTTTTATAGGTATGGTTGCGGCCGATTTAGTTAAAGCTGCTTTAAAATCCAAAAGTACAGACTTTTTTAGATAAAATATCTTATATCTAAATTATACCATTTTGTCGTTTTTTGTGATAAAATGCATAGCATGAAAAAAAAATCAAAGTTTTTACCAGATAGAATTTCTGGAGCGTTAAAGAGCTTTTTAAAACGCCTGATGGGTGGGATAATGTTGGCTTTGGGAATATGGGCTTTCATATCCTTAGTAATGTATAATCCTTATTTAGATGGTTTTGCCGTAGCAAGTACTTTTGGTACCCAAAGTATAATGGGGCAAATCGTAGGAATTATTAAGTATTGTGTCGGGTTTATGCCTTCTTTGTTTCTTATATTGTGTGTCGCAAGGTGGGGGCTGTCATGGGCTGCAAATTGGAATGATGAAGAATTGCCGGAATATAATTTCTTAAAAGCTTTTATTGCCTTATGTTTTGGGGCGGCAGGTTTCGGTTTAATAGCTCCGTCGGCGAACTTCGGTGGTTTGGCAGGGGTTATTGTTGCAGAAGATGTAGCCGCTGTTATTGGAAGCTTGGGTTTTATAGTGGGGATTCTTTGTTTGTTCGTCTTTGGCTGGGTCGCGGCAAGTTTGTTACATATAAAATGGGATCACATTAAAAACGCTTTTCATATTTTGGTGCGATCTGTACGTTGGGTTTTATCTGCTTTCCATCTGGTTCAACCAAAATCTGATTATGATTTGGCAGAGCAGTATCAAGAATATGATGCGCCAAATGAAGAGCAGGAAGAAATAGTTGTTAAACCTCAAATAAATAAAAAAAGATCTAAACGAATTATAAAATCAACATCTGTTCAAGATGAGTTTCATGAATATGAATTGCCTGATCCGTCTTTTCTTGAAAAATCTAATTTTGGTAAAAATGTTGTTACGCCTGAATTGAAGCGTAATGCGACGGCTATGGAGTTCCATTTTGCAGAATATAACGTAAGGGGGCATGTTGTAGGAATAAGACCTGGTCCAATTGTTACGTTATATGAATTTATGCCAGAAAGTGGTGTGCGTATGGTCGATATTAGTAAAACTGTAAAAGATATGACTAGAGCAATGGCAACAGAAAATATAAGAATTGCTCACATCCCCAGTACTCAGTTAATCGGTGTTGAGATGGTTAACTTAAATAGGCAGATGGTTCGTTTCCAGTCGTTGGTTGATAATGAAACATTTGTAAATTCTAAATATAAAATACCTTTAGCTTTAGGAGTCGACATTGGCGGAAATCCTATGTATTTTGATTTGGCTAAAATGCCGCATGTGCTTATTGCGGGACGTACAGGGTCTGGAAAATCTGTTTTTGTTCAGTCTATAATAATGTCAATTTTATATCATTTTACACCGGATAAGTGCAAATTGATGATAATTGATCCTAAAGGAGTAGATTTTACTCTTTGGGATAATATACCGCATCTTATAACACCTGTTTTAACAGACGCAAACGAATCGGTAAATGCACTAAAATGGTCTGTTCGTGAAATGGAAGAACGTTATAAACGCCTACAATTATTGGGAGTTCAAAATATAGAAGGGTATAATGAGGCTGTGTCTAAGAAGCGCGCCAGTGGCGAGGTACTAACTAAACAGGTGGCGGTTGGAACAGATCCGGAAACTGGCGAGATTGAATTTGAAACACAAGAAGTAGATCTGTCGGATATGCCTTATTTAGTGATAATAATAGACGAGGTGGCAGATTTAATGTCGGTTGCACGAAAGGATGTAGAAGCCTGTGTTCAAAGGTTGGCACAGAAAGCACGTGCAGCAGGAATTCATTTGGTCGCTGCAACTCAAAGACCAGACACCTCTGTTATAACTGGGGTTATTAAAGCTAATTTCCCGACAAGAATTTCTTTCCAAGCTCGTAGCGCAATTGATTCAATGACGACACTGGGAGAGAAGGGGGCAGAGCAGTTATTATCTTGTGGCGATATGTTATTTAGTGAAGCGGGACGTGTTCCTGTGCGTATACATGGCGCATTTATTGAAAATACGGAAATAAATAGGGTTGCCGACTTTTTGCGTGGTCAAGGTGAACCTGATTATGTGGCGGGAATTTCGGAAGCAGATGATACTTCTGGCATAAATACAATAGGTGCAATTCCAGGCGTGGCACCAAGTAAGGCTGATAAAGATGCCGACTTATATACTCAGGCTAAAGAATATGTGTTACGAGATAAAAAACCGACTATTTCATATATTCAGCGTAGGTTGGGTGTCGGATATAATAAAGCCGCAGGTTTTATGGAAAGAATGGAAGAAGAGGGTATTGTTAGTCCGCCAGACGCAAATAATAAAAGGCATATTTTATAATGATTGCTTTTAAATCCTGTGGATTTATAATAACGCAGGGTTTTTTATTAAATACTTTTTAAGGGCTTTTTTTTATGATATAATTTCTCAAAAGGAGATTTTTATGAAAAAGCAAATTTCTTTATTCGTTTATGCTTTTACGATTTTAGCTATTATGCCCGCATTTGCAGATACTAATTTTGGTACGCGTGCCGCATCTAGTGTTGATTTAACTGGACAGCCCGCTGTTCGTGAAAGAACGCAAGTAAATTATCAAAAATATGAAACACGCAGTTCAACAAAAACTTATGATGAGAAAGATGCTTCGAATTTGTATTATGTGCAACCTGCCGATCGAAGCCAATTATATAAACAATATGCAGGTAGTAATACAAATTCATCTGTAAATGTTCGTACAACTAGGGCAGAAACTTATCGTAGTGAATTAAAACGTAAGTATTATTTGGCGCACCCATTCTTTCAGCCGTTGAAAGGGAAGTTCGGATCTTTTACAGATCTTTCTTATACAATGTCTTCTTATGATATTTTATTAAAGCCTATTGGCGATAATACAGTGTCTTCTAGTGACGGCAAATGGGATATGGGGCAAATATCTATAAAAGAAGATTTTAGTTATGGAATTACAGATCGTTTGGCCGTTTTAGCAATGTTAAAATATGATGTATCTGATTATAAATTTGATTGGAATTCTGCACCTGACGATTCCTCAAAAGATAACAATTTAAGTATACTAGGATTGGGGGGGCAATGGCGTTTCGTTGATACAGAAGATTGGATCGCCACATTGTCTGGGTATTACCAATACCAAAAAAATATATCTAATAACTTTCTTTTAGATTTAAAAGGAGGGTATAAAATAGGATCTTCTACATTATATGGACTTGCAAGGGCTTGGTATGTTATGTTTGATGGAGATATGTATGGTAACGGAATAGATGGAATTACAAGCGATGGCGATATTTCAAGTCTTTTTATCTCTTATAATGATAAAGATAATGTATTTTATTTAGAAGGTGGTTTGGGTATATTTAGTGTTTTGGATGAAGATTGGACATTGAATTTTGAAGCTGTTTTGGGGCATTATGATTGGAGTAGTCAAGCTAATATAAAAGCTGCAATCGGGTGGCAACCAAATGATTGGATGGCGTTGAATCTTTATGCCAAAACTTCTGTATATAACTCCGCAGACGGTAAAGATTTAGATTTCTATGGAACGGATAGTAATACAGGTGATTTTATGCAGATAGGTTTGGCGAATATTGATAATTATTCTGAAACATCTGTTGGTTTACAGGCAATATTTTTATTTTAATTTTTAAATCCGTTTGAATGCAACGCATCCAAACGGGTTTAAAAGATTTTTAGTTCTGGAGTGGAGAAATGCGCAAATTTTTTTATACTGGTTTTTTTGCTGTTTTCATGTCGTTATCTTTATTTTCTGTTCAGGCATTAGCAAATAATTTAGATAAAGATACATCTGATCCTTTATATATATTGCGATTTGAAGATGTTTTATCACAGACAACTTTAACTTATTGGGATAATGTATTACGTCTGGGACAAACGATTTCTTATGGTCTAAACGATCGTTTGAGTATAGCGGCAAATGTTCATTATCAACAAGATTTTGATGGCCCAGAAGACGGTTTTTCTAGTATAGATTTGGGCGGTGTATATCGTGTTGGTACGGCTAATGGAAATAGTGCGCATATAATTTCTGATGTTTTATTCGGACTAAAATTTGGCGGCAGTTCAAAGGTGCGTACGCCTTACTTTGCAGATTCTACTTATTATGCGGGCTATCGTTTCGGGCGCCAGTGGGCCGGTTTAACGTTGGCTGCAACAATAAAGTCTAGTTGGATATTTGATAATGTTCGTGGTATGGCATATATAGATTTTGTCCCAGAAGCTTATTTTAGATTAGATCCAGATTGGCGCTTGGGGGCAGGGTTGACCTTCAGAAAAGCTACAAATCCGCATTATGATCAAGAATGGCTTAGTGGAAAAGTAATTCGTCAATATGGACGTACGCAATATGTAGGTCATTTAGATTATGAATTTGAAAGTGATGAATTGCAAATAGGAACAAAAATAAATATATTGTTTTAAAGTTTATTTACAGGTTTTATAAAAGTCGTTTTTGTTGACTTTTATTAAATTTTGTATAAAACTTTGTGCCTTATGTTTTCAGAAAATGTAATTTTTGTTTTCCCGGGTCAAGGCGTTCAGTATATCGGCATGGGAAAAGATTTATTTAAAAATTTTGCATGTGTGCGGTATACTTTTGAACAAGTATCTGATATTGCACATAAAAATGTTGCAAAATTTTGTTTTGATGGACCATCAAGCTATTTAAATAGACCAGATATAACTTCTCTTGGGATATTTGCTCATTCTATATCAATTGCCAGAATAATAGAGGGTGCGCTTGGTAAACCGCTTTATGAAATAGCTTATGCAATGGTTGGGCATTCCATGGGACAGTATTCTGCATTGCATTGTGTCGGAAGTGTGTTGTTAGAGGATGTAGTTAAGCTTGTTTCAGATAGGTCTTCTTATATGATAGGGGCGGGTGTAAAAGATGGGGGAATGGCCTGTATTGTCGGTTTGTCAAAAGAGGATGTATTATTGTCTTTGTTGGCGGCTAAAGGTCACGGATATGCCGCTATTGCAAATCATAATGCAAAAGATCAGTTTATTATAAGCGGACAAATTGAAGCTTTAGATGCAGTTATAGACAGGGCTTTTGAAAAAGGGGCAAAAATAGCTAAACGTTTAAATGTGGCCGTTCCTGCACATTGTGAATTGATGAAAAAAGCAGAAGTTCTTTTAAGAACTCGGTTGGAAAAAATAGAAATAAACCCTCCGAAAACTAACTGGTTTTCTAACCATACAGCTAATATTATGAGTAATCCAAAAGATGTAAAAGAAGCATTGGCAAGTCAAATGAGTCATGGTGTTAGATGGCTTGAAATAATGGAAAAATTTCCAGATTACAATATTACTAGGGCTTATGAATTGGGGCCGGGAAAAACTTTGTCAGGCTTGATAAACCGCGCAGGTGTTGGGTGCAAGGCTAAACAGACAGATAATTTAAAAAACGTTTTAGAAATGTTGAATGAACTTTGTTCATTGAATGTGCGTTAGTTTAATTTGTACTTTTTTTACGTAACGATTCCCAGTAATCTAGTCTTTTTTTTATCTCTCTTTCAAAGCCGCGTTCTATTGGGCGATAAAATACTTGTCTTTCCATAGATTCTGGAAAACAATTTTGACCGCTAAAGCCCGATTCTGTGTTTGGTTCATAAATATATCCTTCGCCATATCCCATTTCTTTCATCATTTTTGTTGGGGCATTTAATATGTTTTTGGGTGGCATTAAACTTCCAGTATTTCGTGCAGATTGATATGCTGCGTTTTGAGCCCGATAATTTGCGGTACTTTTCGGTGCAGTACCTAAATATATAACAAGCTCTGTCAATGCTAAATCGCCTTCAGGACTGCCCATTCTTTCATATAGTTGCCATGCGGTTAGTGCCATTTGTATTGCATTTGGATCTGCTAAACCGATGTCTTCCATAGCAAATCGGCTTAGTCTGCGGAAAAGATACATTGGATCTTGACCAGATGTCATCATTCGGGCGGTCCAATATAAAGCTGCATCTGTGTCACTTGCACGTAAAGATTTGTGTACTGCTGATATTAGATTATAATGTTCATCACCACTTTTGTCCGATAATGGAGCGCGTTTTTGTATTGCTGTATCTAATGTTTCAGGAGTGAGTTTCTTTTTGAAATTTGCTGATACAAGATACTCGATGGTGTTTAATAAAAATCTTGCATCGCCATCTGCCATTTGAGATAAGTGAATACGAGCTTTTTCATCTAACGGTAATTTTTTATTTAAAAATTTTTCCGCCCGTTCCATAAGTGTCATAAGGTCTTCTGTTGATAACGCTTGTAAAACGCCTATGTGGCATCTGGACAATAAAGCGTTATTTAAATTAAAACTTGGGTTTTCCGTTGTTGCACCCATAAAAATAACGGTTCCATCTTCTAGATATGGTAATAGCGTATCTTGTTGTGTTTTATTGAATCTGTGAATTTCGTCTATAAATAAAAGCGTGTTTCTTCCAATTTCACGATTCATTTTTGCTGCTTCCATAGCTTTCTTTATATCGGATGTGCCAGAAAATACAGCAGACATCGGTACGAAATCCATGTCTACTGATTTAGCAAGCGCCCTTGCAATAGTAGTTTTGCCGCATCCTGGAGGCCCCCATAAAATAAGATTTGATAGTTTATGGTTGTCGACCATTCGACGAACTAGACCGTTTTCTCCTAATAATTGGTTTTGACCCACAATATCATCTATTGTTGTCGGACGCATTAAATCTGCAAGTGGTCTATTTTCATTGAGCATATATATTTTACTTTAAGTTTATTTATATTTTATTTGTGATATAATAAATTGTATAAAATAAACAAAGGTTTATCAATTGATAAATGATGATAAAAATTCAGATTTTACATTGGCTGTAGCAAATCTTGCAGCGGCTGCAATATCTGCAAATCCAAAGCTTACGATGGAAGAGGCGGTAAGAACAGCACGTGAAACATTGCGGGGGGCCTCAATTAGTCCACAGCAAATATCCGATTCGATTCAATCTGATAAAATAAAATGTTTAGAAGATGGAACGTGGCACGTTATGTTGCGAAGATATATTCATAGAAAATTTAATATGACACCAGATCAATATAGAAAAAAATGGGGACTACCAGACGATTATCCTTTCGTAGCACCAAAGTATTCCGTTAAACGTTCAAAAATAGCTAAGAAATCAGGGCTTGGTAAAAATCGCAAGTCATAGGAGATGTATTTATGACCGAAAAATTTACAAAAATAGTTACTAGACCGGAAAAATTGGCAAAAAAAATTCGTAAAGTTGCTGAAAATTTCTCGCCTGTGGATTATGTAAAAAAAGATAATGAAGATGGTGATAAAGGTGATAAAAAAGATAAATATACTATTGCTAAGAATAACGCAAAGTTATTGGGACTACGATCTGCTAAATGGTCGGCTTGGTTGGCAGCAGGTGGGGCGCAATTCCTTTTGATGCTGATGAGATGGTCTGTGCTGGATAATGAATTAATGCATAAAATGGAGAAAAAGTTCTCTGATATTGAAATTGAAAAAAATCAAAATGGTAAACCTAAAAAGCTTCAATCTTTTGCAAAAAAATATCCTAATATGTCAGCTCATATTATGTGGTATTTTATGTTGCTTTCTATCGGTGGCGGGGCTTTCTTTACAAATGAAAGTGTAAAAGTTTATAAAGAATGGCATATAAATAAAGAAGCCGAAGAAAAAATAAAGAATACATATGCTGCGTTTTTAAAAAAAATGCAACCTATAACCCCCTTTTTGATAGCCGATTTGATCGCGAAAGAGGGCGTTCATATAGATCCGGTAACTGGACTTCATACGCCTTATCGTGATTCAAAAGGCATTCCTACAATTGGTTTTGGTTCAACAAAACTAAAAGATGGCAAATCAGTTACAATGAGCACGGAGCCAATAACCACAGAAGAAGCTTATGAATTAGCAAGATGGCATTTGGAAGAGGGTGAAACATATTTCGTTCTTTATTGTTATGATGTGGCTTTAAAGGGAGTGAATATAAAAGATACAGAAGAAGCCTTGGGAATGAGTTCAATTGTATATAATTCATATTCTAAATTAATAGAAAGAAAGAATGATAAAAATCATAAAAACCGTTTTGAAAAGTTAAGAAATTTATATAAAGAATACGGTTATGGCGTTCCCGATTCGTTAGTAAAAAAATGCTTTGATGAATACCCGATAAAATCACCAACAAGTTTTGGTAAGCTTTGGTTAGAAGGTTCAAATAAAGAACTTGTAGCTGATAAACTTGGCGGATTTTTAGCAGGGGGACGCGGTTTGTATTGGAGACGCTGGTTAGAGGCGGGATTACTAATCGGTGAAATTACACCACAAATGTTATTGAATTGCCCATCTAATGGTATGTACGAGTTTTTTAAATATATGGGAAGTAATAAAAAAGCTTTTTTTACAGGTAGGGCGAATAATGTAAAATTGAATAAAGAAACATATGAAGTTTTTAGAAATTGGTTGGATAATCCCGTGAACAAAAGGGGACAGTCTTTAAACAATTGGAAAAAAGTTAAAGATTTTTTACCAAAAGATGTATTGGCATTTTGTGAACAAGGAAAATGCGAGTTAGGTAGTAAAAATTTCTCTAAGTTATTAACAGAAAACTCTGATGTAGAAGTTAAAAGTTATGTTATCGGTTATGATGAGTTGTATGCAGACGCTATAAGCTCTTTTAAGAATCAAGATTATAAAATTGCGGCAGAAAAATTTGAAAATATGTTGAAAATGTATCCTGATAATGCATTACTTCATAATGATTTGGCGGCAACTTATAATAAAATAGGAAGATATAAAGATGCAATAGGGCAAGCAAGAATTATTCTTAATAATATAGGAGATAAAAGTCAATATGGGGCAGCGCAATATAATGCCGGTTTTGCATACGAACAAATTGGAAATTATGAAAAGGCTTTAGATAATTATAAACTTGCGGTTACAAATGGAAATAAACGTGTTATAGCTGATGTAAAACGAGTTTCTGCTAAATTAAAAAAGAATAATAAAAAGAAAATAACTTCTTTTAATAAGGCTAGCTCAGAAATTAGCAGCAAGGAAAAAATGCATATAAAAATTTTTGATATGGAAGAACGAAGCTGAGTTTATTGAAGGTAATAATATGAAAATATATGTAAATTATAATGATAATAGATGGAAAAAATACGATATTGATTTTGTGCGTGTTGCTAATAGTGTCGTTGATAAAAAGTATACTAATGCAGAGATTTCAATAGTCTTAACTAATGATGATGAAATACATGCTTTAAATAAGAAATATAGAAATATTGATAAACCTACGAACGTATTATCTTTTGAATTAGAAGATGATATTTTATTAGGGGATATATATATTGCATTAGATACGGTCGCGCGTGAAGCAAAAGAAGCAAATATATCTATTGAAGATCATACTGCTCATATGATTGTACATGGGGTTTTGCATTTATTAGGCTATGACCATATAAAAGAAGAAGAAGCTAAAGTAATGGAAGCAAAGGAAATAAAAATATTAAAAAAAATTGGAATAAAAAACCCGTATGCGACGGATTCCTGTATATACAGCGATTCTTCCTGTTGCCCGGGGAGTAAGATTTTTTCTTTTTTTAAAAAAATAAAAATACGCAAAAATAGTTTAGAACAATATGTTTTGCTGGCATTATTGGGGGTGGGGGCTTCTTTGGGTTTTGCTCCTTTTTATATGTGGTGGGTGACCCTTTTATCTATTGCGTGTGCATATAAACTAATTATCAGATCTAATAATTCCAAAGACGGTTTAATAAAAAATTTTTTAAGGGCGCTTCCATTTAGTGCTACATATTCTATGTGCATGTTTTGGTGGGTCTTGCATTCTATATACGTTGTTCCTGAATTAACTGCGCAATTTGCTATATGGACTATACCGGCCTTGTTAGGAATAGGTGTTGTTGGAGGAATTATATTTGCAATTCCTTTTGTCGTAATTTCTTGTATGCGTACGATACCTGCATGTAGGGCGATTTTGTTCGCAACAATTTGGGCATTTGTTTTATGGCTTAGAGAATGGTTGTGTACAGGGTTCCCATGGAATCCGATTGCTAATATAACAATGCCTTTCCCCATAGTAGCTAATTCTATGGCTTTCTGGGGGGCGATTGGATTGTCTTTTGTTATAATTGGTACGATTGTTTCTTTGGTTGAAGCGCTTTCTAATAAGGAATCTAAAACTTGTTGGATGGTTTTCGGGGTTTTCAGTTTGTTGTTTTTTATTGGTATATTGTTAGGGGAAAATAATATGAAAATTTCCCAAAACGATAGTTTTGTATCCCCTGTTGTAAGAATTGTTCAACCTGCACAAAGTGCTGTTCAAAAGGCTTCTCATTCAAGAATCGAAGCTTTGAAAAATGCTGAAGAAAATATCAAGAATTTGATTTTACTTGCTTCGGATAAAAACAAACCTGATTTAATAGTTTTCCCAGAAACATCATACCCTTTAGTTGTTGTTAAAGATGATGTTATGCCTATTGCAACTGCTTTGGATGCAAATGTTTTAATTGGAACGACATTTTATGATAATGGCGGAATGTATAATTCTATGTTAGTTGTATCTTCTGATGGGGTTATACAAGATATATACAGTAAATCTCATCTTGTGCCATTTGGTGAATATAGACCTTTTGGTGATATCATACCGACCCCAGGTCAATTGTCGGCAGGTCAAGGACCTAAGGTAATGTCAATAAATTTAGATAATAAAAATTTTTCTTTTGTTCCTGCAATATGTTATGAAATAATTTTTTCCGATTCTTTATTTCCTAAGGAAAACCTGCATATAGACGCAATAATAAATATTACAAATGATACATGGTTTGGAAAGACACCCGGTACATATCAGCATTTAGATATGGTCCGTAGATATGCAATTGAATCCGGAGTGCCAATTATAAGGGCAAATTATTCTGGAATAAGCGCCTTTGTTGCTGCAAATGGAGAAATTATTTCTTCTTTACCAATAGGGCAGGCTGGTTATTTAGATGGTTTTGTTTGGGGGGCGCATAATACTTTGTATAGAACCATTGGTAAAAATGGTTGGGTTATAATAATATTAGTATTTTCTTGTTTGCTAATGACATCAGTATATGCCTTGAAAAAGCATAAATAAGTTTATTGATTGTTATGTCGGATTTGATTCAATATCCATAATCTAATGGCAGATGATAGATTTGTCCCCGGAATACGGTCTGCGTCTATTTCTGAAATTATTGATGATAAGGTTCGCTTTTGTTTGCTAGCGATTTCTTTTAAACAATCTATGAAGTCTTTTTCCAGTGAAATGCTGGTTTCGTGTCCCGATAAAGAAACAGAAATTTTTTTCATAATTTAATTTTTACCAGCCATTAAACAATCTGTCAATGATTTATAAGGATCTTCATACGTTCTTAATATGTTTAATGTTGCATTGTCTAACATTAAACATGTTCCAAAAGAATCAAACGCGAACCAAAATAAATCATTGCGACCAAATACCGTTTTCCCACGCATTCTATTAATGTTAGAAATTTCTTTATTTATGCTAAAAATGTCTGGTACAGGACTGCGATTCCCGTTTGATATTTCTTGTGGACCGAATATATATGCACATCCAAGGTTTATGCCACCGGTTTTTTTGTATAAATTTATTAAAAATACCGGTAACATTGCTGCTTGGATTTGTTGTAAGGATATGTTTGCTAAAGATATTTGTTTTTCATTGGCAGGTAGTGCGAACGATGCACCTCTATTTTTCATGTTTAAAATAAATTCTTCTTGTGTCATTTATCTATGCCTTAAACTTTTTAAGTATCTCGTCCCATAGATAGTTGGGCAGCTAACTGAGATAGTCTGTCTGTTGTTGCATTTCCACCATCACCTCCGGAAGCCGTATGAGCAGAAACATAAACTTTTTTTACTGGGTTTGGTAACCATATTTTTTCGTTACCATACTGTTCTATTATAAATCTGTCTAAATTTTGTGATTGTGGAAATGTAGCGCACATAAACATGTTTTTTGGATTTATTTCACCGCCAAATAATATTGGTATGCGAAAACGTATTGATAAATTATTCGGCATTTTTTTCCCACTAATTAAACCCATAAATTCATCTTGGTTAAGATTTAAAAACGTTAGCTCTTCTATAGAATCGGTTAAAGACAACATAAATTCTTTGCAGGCAATTTTATAGTCTTTGAACCAGTCAGAATTTAATTTTTGTGTTTTTGGGATTGTTTCTATTATGGGCATATCCTCCATTTTCATGTCGGCAAGTTTTTGTTCAGCGATTTCTTTAGTCCAATTCATCACATTTTACCTATATAGTTTATAACAGTGTCTATATATTGTGAATATGCTTCAAAATCTTCTTTTTCATCATCTGGTATAGGGGCGTTTGGAACTCCCTTAATATAATCTTCTAATTCTGATACGGAATTAAACATCAAAATGTCTTGAAATTCAGATGTTGATGCGTCAATAGCGTTTATTACAAACCCATTTACATTTATGTATATGTCTTCAAGGGTGTCAGCAAAAATTTGTTCTAATTTTTCAATCATTGTGCGCAGATCTGTCGTTTTTATTCCTGTTGCGCCAATCCATAAGTTTTCATTTGCTCCGATTGCAATTAAAGCCGTCTGTATACCGTTTATTTTTGTGTTTGATTTTACTGAATAACCTGCAGATGAAAATATTTCTTTTATTTCTGATATATTTTGTTCCTGTGATGAATTTTGTGTTAATGTATCGCTTTGATTAGATTTAGATATAGAATCCCGTCTCTGAAGGCTTACATCATTTTTTAGAGTTGGTAGAACTAACCTTGGCGGTCGAGATAATGATGATGTAATATTATTTTGGGTTATAGGGCTTGATTGTGTTTCTGCTGGTAATGTTTCTAAAGCAGAAGCTGTTTTGTCTGTAATTACATTTACTTTTGTGTTAACTGGGTGCTTAAATAAATTTTTATTAAATTTTCTTAGACGCGGACGTATAAGTGCATATAAACCAATAAATGCTAAGAGTATTATTATTATTACAGATACATAAAATGTTTGGTTTATCGGAAGTTTAGATGCCTGCATATAAGCAAGATATTCCCAATGTGATGCGGAAAATATATTAAAGCCATATACTGTATTTAGCCAGAATGATGCGCCTAAAGTTACAGCTAATAACCATAATATACCTAATAAAAATTGATTTATTTTGTTTTTCATTTGTCTTCAATTATATCATATTTATGATAAAGTAAAAAGTGCTATGATAAATGATGATTTTTTTCTTGATGAAAATATTTCTGAAGTTGCCTTTTGGTGCGCGCCTGATGTCGATTCTGTGGATATGGCGCAAGTAGTAGAAAAAATGATATCAACTGGGGTTGATATGATTTCTGTCGCTCCAAGAGCAGTGCCGGTCGTTTGGCCATGGTTAGAAGATAAACACGTAAAAATTATTTCAAGATTTTACTTAAACGAATCGCCTTTTTCGTCTGCGGTTATTTCTGATTTTACAAAAAATGTAAATATGACTTTAAAGCAAGGGGCTGCAGCTGTTCAAGTCTTTTTAAAATTATCTGATTTAGATGAATTTGTATCTCAGTTATATTTAATTCGTGATGATTTATTCTTTAATAAAGGCTTGTTTATAGGTTTTGATATAAATTCTGTAGAGCCGTTAGATTGGAAATGCTTGTGGAAGGCTTTAAAAAAAATTCATGCTGATGGTGCGGTGTTCGTTTTAATGGACGATCGTGGTGAAAAGTCAGATTTTGTCGGGCGTTTATACGCATTGTTTGATTCGTATGATGATGATTTTAATGGGGATTTACATTTTATTTTAGGACAAAACTCTGTGCGAATAGAACAAACAAAAAGAATGCTTTTGTCTATGCAACCAAATTTTAAAAAACATATAAAATTTTTTAAAAAGGTTTAATTATATATTAATAAATATTTAGGGGCTTCTGTACCAGCTTTGTTTTTCTTTTGATATCTAGTATTTATTGTTTCTATATTATGGATTTTATAATTTAATCCAGTTTTTTTTACTTCTTGGGTTATCCAATCAAAATATTCCCAGTGGTCTGTGCCTATTATTATCTTGCCATTTTTTGTTAAATGATCGGAAAGAGTCTTGATAAATTCTGCATGTAACAATCTGCGTTTTTCATGTTTTGCTTTTGGCCATGGGTCAGGATGTAGTATCCAAATTTGTTCGAATTTCGAATTGGTTTCTCTTAGAAAATCACGAACGTCATCTGCAAAAATACGAATGTTTTTATATTCCGGACGAATCGAATCTGTTTCGTCTGTAATTGCGGATAATAGTGATGCAACACCATTCATAAAAGGTTCTGCGCCAATTACTGTTTTGCCCGGATTATTTTCAGCAAGTTCACGAAGATGCTCGCCAGCACCAAAGCCTATTTCTAGTATGTCTGGCTTATTTCCCGATTCGTTTTTGGGAAACAATGTTGGTAAAATATTATCCAGCAGCCATTGTTGACGTGCAGAAAGTTTTTTCCCGTGCCTGCGACCGAATGTTCTTATTTCTTGTTTTTCCATATAATTAGTATAAAATTCGAAAAATAAGAATACAAGGAAATATAAATGATTGAGTTTCCAAAAATTTTTCAAGCAGATGGTTTTGCTTTAGAAAAATTGAAACCGACTTTTAATATTGCAAAGTATTTGTTTGAACTAGTAGATGGGCAAAGACAATATTTGGCAGAATGGTTAGAGTGGGTCGATTACTCAAATTGCCCAGAAGATATGTATCCGCATATGAATATATCTGCAGAAACAAAAAATGGAAATTATTATATTATTTTAGATGATAAAATAATTGGTAGTATAAGTTTCGTGGCATTATCTGAAAAGCATAAGTTTGCAGAAATTGGTTATTGGTTGTCTCGTGATTGGAATGGACGCGGTATAATGACAAAGGCTGTTAAAGTACTTGAAAGATTTGCTTTCAAAGTATTGGATATGAATCGAATCGAGATAAAATCGGACGTAGAAAATAAAAAATCTCGTGCTATTCCGGTAAGGTGTGGTTATAAAGAAGAGGGTGTACTTCGTCAAGCTATTCTATTACGAGGAGTTCCACGTGATGTAGTAGTTTATTCAAAATTAAAATCAGAATGGGAAAAAGAAAATGCGTAGAGGTTTAAGTAAAGATTTAATCGCTCGTGTATTAGGGGCAGAACCTAAATATACTTTGGCAGAATTGGAAGAAAAGTATCCATTGCGTGATTTGTCAGATGGTGCGTTTGTGACGCGTTTCGCGCCAAGCCCGACAGGCTATATGCATATTGGTGGGTTGTATCAGGCTTTGGTTGATTGCAAATTAGCGCAGCAGTCTGGTGGTGTTTTTATGCTGCGCATAGAAGATACGGATACAAAACGTGAAGTAGCTGATGCCGTTAAAATTATTGAAGATTCTATGCATAGATTTGGTCTTCAATATAATAATGATGAAAAATATGCACCTTATTATCAATCTAAGCGTAAAGATATTTATCACAGTGTCGCAGCAGATTTATTGGCACGTGGCTTGGCATATCCTTGCTTTTTGACCGCGGAAGACATGGAAAAAATACGCGAAAATCAAAAAGCAGCAGGTTTTGCAACTGGTATATATGGTGAATTTGCGCGTGATCGCGATTTAACAGAAGAAGAAATCATTGCACATTTGGATAATGGTGAAGTACCGACGATTCGTTTGTATTCAATGGGTAACCCTGAAAATCGTATCTTCTGTAAAGATGCTGTTCGTGGTTCAATAGCTTTCCCAGAAAATAATGAAGATATTGTTTTAATTAAATCTAATGATGGACTTCCTACTTACCATTTTGCGCATTTGTGTGATGACCACTTTATGCGTACAACGCATGTTGTTCGTGGGGAAGAATGGTTGCCTTCTTTTCCGTTACATGTGCAATTATTTCGTATGATGGGGTGGCAGACACCTATGTATATTCATACATCTACTATTGATAAAATTGATGCGGAAACAGGTAAACAACGTAAATTGTCAAAACGCCATGATCCAGAAGCAAATGTTGCATTCTTTTTGGCAGACGGTTGGCCAACAGAAGCGGTTTTGGAATATCTTGGAAATATAGCCGCGTCTGGTTATGAAGAAGCAAAAATGAAAGGGCAGGTTAAATCTATCTGGGAATATGAAATGCGCCCAAAGAAAATACCTATGTCTGGTGCGCTGTTCGATATGAAAAAGTTAGAGTGGTGGGCAAAAGAATTTATTGCGTCTTTGTCTGTTGATGAATTGGTAAAGCGTGTTCGTGACTGGGCAGATGAATATGATGCTGTATGGGCCGCGCGAATCGGTAATGATCCAGATTATTTGAAAAATATTTTGGCGATTGAACGTGATAACCCTAAGCGTATTCGTAAGGATTTTATTACATGGAAGCAAAGTTTACAGGAAGTTGCTTATTTCTGGGATGATTTGTTCGTACCTAATAAAGAATATGCTTATAATAAAGATGTTTTATCCGCTTTTTTAGAAACTTTTAATGTGGTAGATAATAAAGATGCTTGGTGGAATAAAATTGTTACTATTGCTACAGATAATGACGTCAAAAATGGTGATGTGGCAATGAATTTGAGGGTCGCTTTGACAGGGCGTACAAATACACCAGACTTATATTCTATTATGCGTGTAATGGGTAAAGAGAAAGTTATCAATCGTATAAAGGGCGCTATAAATGGTTAAAACAAAAAAAGTAGTTCGCGAAAAGCTGAAAGCAGTAAAGTCCGATTCTCGTGGTAGTCGATTGCTTAGAATTTTGCAGGCAACAGGATTGTTTCGTTGGGAAAGACCTTCTACAAAATCAGAAGAAGTTTTGAATATTTTAACGCATGGTATTGGTATAGGTTTGGCAATTGCAGGGCTTACTTTGTTGGTCGTGTTTGCTGCGCTGGCAGGTAATGCTTGGGCTATTGTGTCTTGCGCTATATTTGGCTTGACAATGTTCACATTATATTTTGGTTCAACTATGTGTCATGCAACAATCGGGCAAAAAAGTGAGTGCTTTTTTGAAGTGTGGGATAGCGTTGCGATATATGCTTTGATTGCAGGTACGTATACACCTTTCTTATTAGTTAATTTACGCGGTTGGATTGGTTGGACTGTGTTTGGAATATTGTGGGCAATCGTTATTTTGGGGGCAATTATGAAAATCCGTAACCCAAGACAGCAACCAAAATGGATGGTCGCTTTATATCTTGTTATGGGGTGGACTTTGATATTTATTTTGCCTGCAATGCTTAGAAGTATACCAGAGCGCGGATTATGGTTCATTTTGGCCGGTGGATTGTCTTATTCGATGGGAGTCATATTCTATTTATGGCGCAAAATGAAATACTCGCACGCAATATGGCATATCTTTGTTATAGGGGGAAGTGTATGCTTCTTTTTTGCCGTATTGTTCGGTTGCATTATTGATTTTTAAGTTTTATAAAATTTGACTTATTTTAATGATGGTATTAAAATGTTTGTCAACATGATAAAAAATACATTGTTTTTCATTACAACTAAAACAACCCCTTTGGGGGTGTAGTTTCTATTTGCGGTTTTACCGGTACAGTGCAATAATCAAAATAACTATTTAAATTTGCTTTAAAAATAAAGGTTTTTATTATGTCTTATCCAATTGAAACGATTCGTCATTCTTTGGCTCATGTTATGGCAGCGGCTGTAAAAAAATTATATCCAGATGTTAAATTTGCTGGTGGTCCTGCTATTGAAAATGGTTTTTATTATGATTTTGATACAGAACATCGCTTTTCAGAAGAAGACTTTGAAAAAATAGAAAAAGAAATGCGTGACTTAATCAAGTCAAATGGTAGGTTTGAACAAAGAAACGTCGATTTAAATGAAGCAAAAGAAATTTTTGCGGATCAACCTTATAAAATGGAATGGTTAAATGAATATGATGCAGCAGGTGAGGCGTTGTCTATTTATACATTCCGTGGTTTCGTAGATTTATGTCGTGGTCCACACGTTGAGAGTTCAAAAGATTTACCGCGTGACGGGTTTAAAATTCGTAATGTTGCGGGTGCTTATTGGAAAGGTGATTCCAAAAATAAAATGTTGCAACGTATTTATGTAGATGCGTTTGCAAGCAAGGAAGAACTGGATCAGCATTTGAAGAATATGGAAGAAGCGGCTGCGCGTGATAACCGTAAACTTGGTAAAGATATGGACTTGTTCCATTTTGAACCAGATTATGCACCTGGTGCTGTGTTCTGGCATGATAAGGGATATAAGATTTATCGTAAGCTGATTGAATATATCCGCAGTCGTCAGGAAAAAGCAGGATATTTAGAAATTTCTACGCCTTCTGTTATGGATCGCTCTTTGTGGGAACGTAGCGGTCATTGGGCAAAGTATGGTGAACATAATTATTCTGGAAAAACGCAAGACGGTAAAACGTTCTGTGTAAAGCCTATGTCTTGCCCTGGTGGAATGCTTGTGTTTGGTCAGGGGATTAAGTCTTATAAAGATTTACCTATGTACTTGGCCGAATTTGGAAAAGTAAACCGTTATGAAGCGGCAGGCGGTTTGTCCGGATTAATGCGCGTTCGTGAATTTACTCAAGATGATGCCCATATTTTCTGCACAGAAGAACAGTTGGAAGAAGAAGTTGTTAAAATTCTGCGTTTCATTAAAGATATTTATGGTAAGTTCGGGTTTGATAAGATTTCTATGAAACTTGCAACGCGTAAAGAATCTGAATTCCGTATCGGTTCTGATGAAGTTTGGGATAAAGCAGAAGGCGCTTTAAAGCATGCTTTGGATGCAAATGGAATTGAATATGAAATTGCAGAAGGTGATGCCGCTTTCTATGGACCAAAAATTGATAATTACTTGAAAGATTCTATGGGACGAATTTGGCAATGTGGTACAGTTCAGTTGGATATGAATTTACCTGAACGCTTTGATTTATCCTATATAGGAGAAGATGGTGAAAAGCATCGTCCGATTATGCTGCATCGTGCTATGTTGGGATCGATTGAGCGCTTTATGGGGATTTTGTTAGAATCAACAGGCGGTAATCTGCCTTTGTGGTTATCGCCAGAACCTGTTGTCGTGACACCAATTTCCGAAAAGTTTAAAGACTATGCGCTGGAAATTGTTAATGAATTACGTGAAGCTGGTGTTTATTGTCGTGCAGATTTGCGTGATGAAAAAGTTAACTATAAAATCCGTGAATTGTCTTTGGCTAAAACCCCCATTATCGCAGTCGTTGGTGAAAAAGAAGCCGCAGATAAAATGGTGACGTTACGTCGCTTGGGGGTTGAAAAGCAAGAAACAATACCTTTGGCAGAATTTATAGATCAGATAAAAAATGCTATAAAAATGCCAAACTAAATAAAAAATATGGCGCACATCTTTGTGCGCCTTTATAATGTAATGTAGTATTTTTTAACAGAAAGGAAAACAGATGAGAAAAATTGTTTTTGTTTTGTTTATTATGACTGTTCCTATGGTTGTGTCTGCTTGTGCAAGTAAATGTGAAACAGAGCCTATTGTTGAAGAAAATCATAAACTTATTGTACCGCCAAATTTCGGTCAAATGCCAAAATAATAACTTCTGAGATATTCTTTGTTATGTAGATTTTTTTATGATATAATACAAAAAAGGAATAAATTGGAGAATCCTCATGAATGATGATAAGTTAGATTTGTTAGATTTAAATGATGATAACGATGAAATGGATGCGTTGCCAGAAGTAACACAGTTTTCGGCACCTCGTCCTAAAAAACCATGGCTTTTGTTGGGGGTCGGGGTTTTAGTTATTGTTTTAGCAACTTATATCATAATACGTGTTATAGGTGATGATTCTTCTTCTTCTATGGAAGTCGATTTGGATGCACCTGCAATAATTGTTGAAGGTGAAAGTGTGCCACCAGTAAATACTAATGTTGAACCGATGCCAGTGAAAACTGTGCCTTCTCCGGCTGTAGAACCACAAAAGGTTCAACCTGTACAGGCTGCTCAGCCCTTGCAAGTGCCCGCCAAACCAGTTGTAAAACAAGAACCTGCTGCGAAGCCGACAGCTGCGCCAGCTAGGACAGGAACACCTGTTAGAGTGGTTGAAGATAGAAAAGATGTGTCTTTTAACCCAGACAAGCAACCTGTTGCTAAGAATGCGAATGCAAAGCCCGCAATAAAAAATCAAGCACAAGTAAAAACATCAAATGTTCAGGCTTCTAAGGGTAGTTGGTATGTTCAGTTCGGATCATATAGTACACGTGCCTTGGCAGAATCAGCGCAAAAAAAGCTGCAAGCATCGCATCAGAATCTTTTTGCTGGTAAACAATTTGTTATATTAGCCGCAGTTTTACCTAATGGTACAACTACGTATAGGTTGCGTATAGCTTTTGCAAATTCTGGTGAAGCGAACGGTTTTTGTCGTAATGCAAAGTCGGATGGTTTAGATTGTTATGTTGCTAAGTAAAAAAGGGGGATTTTAATGTTTGGGCGCTTTGGTTGGGCAGAAATATTAGTAATTGTTGTTTTGGTATTGATTTTATTCGGACATAAAAAAATACCAGGTATGATGAAAAATTTAGCTGATGGTATAAATATTTTCAAAAAAGAGTTAAAGGATACTAAAATAAAGCAAGTAAAAGAAAATGAAAAAAAATCCAATCAACAGCAGGCTGTTGTCAAAGTAAAAAAAACAGTTGCTAAAAAGAAGTCGAAAAAAGATAAGTAAAAAATTAACTTTTATGTAAAATTTAATAAAAAACAACCGCTGTTTGCGGTTGTTTTTTTATTTCCTTTTTTCATATTCTTCTTGCTCTTCTATTGTCATTGTAGCCAATGGACGAGCAAGCATGCGAGATAGCCCGATTTCATCTCCTGATACTACGCTATAACCAAATGTGCCGTTTTCGATTCTTTCTAAGGCACTGTTGATTTTCTTTAATAAGTTGTTATCTCTTTCTGACATACGAAGATTCATCGTGATGTCTTGTTCTGCTGTTGCATTGTCAGAATCGTCCCCAACGCCGGCACTTTCATTCTTTTCTGCTAATCTTACCGCACTTAGAACTGAATCACTATCATGCATCAATTCTTCTTTTTGAGTATTTAATAGTTGATAAAAATATGCTAAATGTTCTGGACACATATAAGGTTCAGATTTTTTAGGTACATATTTTGGCGGTAATTCAATATTTTTATAATCTTTACCCGACATTTTAAGATCCTTTTAATTCATTTACCCAATTTGTTAAGGTTTCTTCGTCCATTAAACCTGTGCGTACTTCAATTAATTCGCCATTACGAAATGCTAAAACGCTAGGAATACTACGAATTCCATATTTCGCAGGGGTGCGTCTGTTTGATTCATCTATTTCAAATTTTATGAATCTTACATCCGAGATTTTCTCTGATACAGATTCAAAAATCGGACCAAACATACGACATGGTCCACACCAAGATGCCCAGAAGTCAACTAATGTTATGCCATTCTCTAAAAGAGAATCAAAGTTTGCGTCGTTCGCATGTTCTAAAGCCATCTTTTTCTCCTTCGTTATTGATATTTTTCAGGAGTGTATTATAATCATCACAAAATGCAAGAGAAATCATAAAATGAATAAAATCATATACTTAGATTCTGCTGCAAGTGCTTTAAAGCCGGAATCAGTTATAAAGACTGAAATGGATTTTCTGCGTGATTCATATGCTAATGCAGGTCGCGGTGTTTGTGCGCGGGCGCTTGCGGTTGACGATAAAATAGCTAACGCTCGCAAAAAAGTTGCTGATTTTATAGGTGCTAAATCACCCGAGCAAATTGTTTTTACTTCTGGTACAACAGACGGCATGAATCGAATCTTGAGAATAATAAATGATCCTGTTTGTGACGATTCTTTAAAAAATAAAACTATAATGGTATCTGATTTGGATCATCATTCTGCACGTTTGCCGTTTGAGGTTTTGAGGAATTCTATTGCGTGTAAAATAGTTTTATGTCCGTTAGATTCGCAGTATAATTTGGCAGACGCTGATTTGCCTAAATCCGATGTTTTTGTGATTACTGCTATGTCTAATGTTTTGGGAATGCCTCAAGATGTTGCAACTTTGATTTCAGCAGCACGAAAAAAAAATCCTGATGTCATTACAATTGTTGATGCAGCACAATTTGTCGTACATAAGAAAATTGACGTACAAAAGTGGAACTGTGATTTTATGTGTTTTTCTGCACATAAAATAGGGGGCGATACAGGGCTTGGTGTGATGTATATTAAAAATCCTGACCGTTGGATTTCTCCAGATAAATTTGGAGGAGGAATGGTCGCTGGAATAACGGGTAATGCAGTAAATAATAATTATTCTTTTCAATGGGAAAATGCGCCATCTAAATTTGAGGCAGGGACTTTGCCTATAACTCAAATTATTGGGTTCCCAGCGGCAATAGATTATATTGAAAAAAATCGTCCTAATTTAGAATTGATAAAATATTTGCATGATGAATTATCAAAAAATAAAAAAATAAAAATAATTACCGAAAGAGATGCGACCTTGTGTACTTTTGTAGTTGAAGGTATGCATGTTTTAGATTTTGGTGCAATGTTGGGGGTGTATGGGGTTTGCGTGCGTGTTGGAAATATGTGTGCGACTTGGGTTCATAAGTTATTAGGTATTCAGGGTTCGATTCGTATTTCTGTTGGTCCTTGGAATACAATGGATGAAATGCATCAAGTTGTTGATTTAATAAACAATATATTGAAATAAAATTATGCTAAATAAAGAAGATGTTATAAACGTTTTAAAAAATATTTATGACCCAGAAATATCTGTAAATATTTGGGATTTGGGGTTGATATATGATATATCAATTGATGAAAAAGATGTGGTTATAACGATGACTTTTACCAGTCCTACTTGCCCCATGATGGAAGAATTATTAGCGCAGGTTAGGGATAGTGTTGCTGGTATTGCAGGAAATATTGGTGTCCGTGTCGAATTGGTTTGGGATCCGCCTTGGGATTTGTCGCGTATGTCAGAGGAAGCACGTTTGGATTTAGATTTAACAGAGCAGGGGTGGTAAGTATGCAGTATGCAGAAATGAAAAATCTTTTGTCTATGGTGTCTGACCCTGTAGAAAAATTAGAAATGGTTATGGATTTCGGTAAGCGTTTACCGGTTGTGCCAGAAAATGCAGTTTGTCATGAAATTTCAGGCTGTGCATCATATGCAGAAATATGTATCAAAGGAAATAATTTTTATGGCAAAGCCGATTCGGCGTTAGTTAGTGGAATAGTTGCTATTATTACTGCTATGGTTGATGGAAAAACACCAGAAGAAATAAAAAAACTTGATTTAGAGTCCGAATTTTCTAGCTTGAATATAAACTTAGGTACGGGTAGATTAGGTGGGGTAAATTCAATGATTCGTTTTTTGAAAAATTTGTGATAAAATTGCATAAAATCATATTTAAGGCGGACGGTAATGGGTGAAGACGAAAAAATGTTTCAAATTGGTTTGTGGGCGTTCGTGTTGGTTGCTGTTCTGGCAGCGGTGTTGCAGGTGTGTTACAGAACACAAAATCGTGCAAGAAATAGAATTAGGGCAGAAATCGTGCAAACCCAACAAGAAATTGCTGTGGCACAGGCTAATTTTGCGTCTTACGTCAGACCAGAAATTTTAAGAAATTTGGTAGTTTCTGTTGCTCCTAAGTCCGAAGTCATAAGTTTTCATAAATCTGTTTCAATAAACGATTTGCCTGATAGAGAGCAGAAATAATAAATGTTTGAGGTAGGAAAGGATATTTTTAAACGTGGTTTTTCTGGGGTAACAGGCGACCCTGTTCCTCGGCAGCGTTTGCGCATAGTGTATTCCGTTTTTGTATTGGCTTTTATAGTTTTCGCTTTCCGTACTTTGTGGTTAGGAATCCAAGGGACAGATCGGTCTAGGTTGACAGGATCTGATGGAGTATGGGTTGCACAAAGAGCGGACATAATTGACAGAAATGGTGATATATTAGCAAAAAATATTATGTCTGGTCATATAACGTTACGACCACAATCTGTTAAAGATAGGGATGCTGTTGCAAATACTATTCATAAAGCTTTGCCGTACGAGTATTCCTTATCGGATGCTTTGGATTTAGTAAATTCTTCACGTAGGTTTATTTATATAAAAAAATACGCAAGTGATGCACAGCGCAATATAATTGCAAAAGCAAAATTACAAGGGTTGGAAATTGAGCAAATACAAACACGAAAATACCCAAAACGTAGGCTGTTTTCTCATGTGGTGGGTTTTGTTGGAAGTGACGGTCATGGTTTAGAAGGAGCAGAGCGTGTATATGACAAATATTTAAGTGAGAATAAAGATCCTTTACAATTGTCGTTAGATGCACGAATTCAGTCTGTTTTTTACGAGCAGCTATCTTTTGCAATGCAGAAATATCAAGCAAAGGCAGCGATGGGGCTTTTGATGAATTCTAGGACAGGAGAAATGATAGCTATGGTCTCCTTGCCAGATTATGATCCAGAAAATATAAACTTAGATTCAACGAAAAACAGGATGTTTTTACCGCTGCGTGGCGTTTTTGAAATGGGGTCTATCTTTAAGGTATTTAATACGGCCATGGCCATGGAAAACGGGATAAATAAAGAATATTATATTGCTGAGCCATTTAAAATAACAGATAAATTCGGTAGGGTTGCAGCAAGAATAGGTGACGTTAGTAGTTTTAAACCTCCAAGACCAAATTTATCAGTAGAAGAGATAATGTTACATTCTTGTAATGCTGGAAGTGCACAAATAGCTTTGGATTTGCCTGATGGAACACAGCAAGAATTTTTTCATAGGTTGCATTTAGATGAAGGGTTAAATTTAGATTTTGGAAGCACAGAAAAACCTTTGTTGCCTTCTAAATGGGGACCTGTAGAAAAAGCTACTTTGTCTTTCGGTCATGGAATTTCTGTTACTCCGATGCATTTATTGTTGGCAGTAAATTCTATGACAAATGGTGGAATTTATATTTATCCTACGTTGTTAAAAAGAAATGTCGGTGTAGTGCATGGAGAAAGAGTATTGTCTGGGGAAATATCGGAAAAATTAAGAGGTATAATGTTACGTATCGCAGAAGAAACAAGCGGTAAACAGGCAAGAATTGCCGGAATACAAATAGGTGGAAAAACCGCTACTGCGGAAAAATATACAAATGGAAGAGTTGACCATAAAAGAAATTTAACTGCTTTTGCTGGTATATTTCCAGTGGCGGCGCCGCAATATACTATTTTAGTTATTCTTGATGAACCTAAAGGAACAAAGGAATCTTTTGGTTTAAGAACAGCCGCGTGGAATGCTGTGCCAACGGCAGGAAAAATAATGGATAGCATACTGCCGTTGCTATTTGAATAATTTTTGATTATAATTATTTGCGATAATAAAAAAGAGTATATAGTGTGAGAAAAATTGTAGAAAAGTCCATGTTGGGGAAAACATGGACAATGACGACATATTCAGAAAATGAAGATTATTTATGTAATGCAGATGATTTATTAAATAAAATCCTTAGTAATCGTGGCTTTTCTGATGCGAACGAGATTAAAAAATTTTTAAAGCCTAGTATAAAAGAATATATGCCGAATCCTTCTGTACTAAAAGATATGGATAAGGCTGCTAGTATAATAGCCGATGCTATTCTTAAAAACGAAAAAATTGCAATATATGGAGATTATGATGTTGATGGTATTACATCAACTGCTATTTTTGTGAAATATCTTAGGGCATTGGGAGCGGATGTGGTTTGGCATTTGCCTACAAGAGATGGTGAAGGTTATGGTTTGAATATTGCTACAATGGACGATTTCTGTTCTAGCGATGTAAAGTTATTGATAACTGTAGATTGCGGCATAAGCGGAATTGAAGAGGTAAAATACGCGAAAAAACTTGGAATAAAAGTAGTCGTTACAGATCATCATTCACCAGATAGCATTTTGCCCGATGCAGATGCTGTTATAAATCCTAAACGTTCGGATGACGAATCAGGTTTGGTTTATTTGGCCGGTGTTGGGGTTGCTTTTTTAACGTTAGTTGCTTTACGTAGAGAATTGAAATCAAGGCACTTAAATTCCGAATTAAAAGAAGTTTTAGAAAAAACGAATCTTATGAATTATTTGGATGTGGTGGCATTGGGAACGATTTGTGATACTATGCCGTTGATCGGTTTGAATAGGGCTTTTGTTGCAACTGGTTTGAAAGTTTTAGGTTTGAATAATAACTTAGGTTTACAGGTTTTGATGAAAGTTGCCGGTATAAAAAAACCTTCTGTTTATGCCGCTGGATTTGCGCTGGGGCCAAGATTAAATGCCGCGGGAAGATTGGATTCGGCGTCTCCTGCATTAGAATTGCTTTTGACTGATAATATTTTAATTGCCCAAGATTTAGCACAACGTTTGCATTTCATGAATCAAGAAAGAATAGATATTCAAAATTCTATAATGTTATGTGCAACAGATATGGCACAGAAATATTGTAGTCAGGGACATTGCAGTTTATTCGTTTGCGGTGATAATTGGCATGGTGGGGTTATGGGAATTATCGCTGGGCGGTTGAAAGATAAATATAATTTACCGGCCTGTGTCGCAACTCGTTGTGATGGAATGATAAATGGTTCTGGACGGTCTATATCAGGAATCGATCTTGGAAAAATAATTCATGACGCTTTGGCAGAAGGTATAATAACAGAAGGTGGTGGACATGCAGCAGCAGCTGGCTTTTCTTTGCCCGCAGAAAATGAAAATTTATTCTGTCAATTTTTAGAGCAGGCAGTTAAAGAACAATTGAATGGAGCCGTACCAAGACAAGAAATTTTGGTAGATGCAGAACTAGATGCAGGTAGTGCAAATCTGGCACTGCTTAATAAAATTTCTGCGCTAGAACCTTTCGGACAAGGAAACCCTGAACCTAATTTGGTTCTACATGGAGCTACATTACGTTATGCAAGTATTATGGGCAATGGTGCGCATCTGAGAGGTTGCGTCAATACAAGTACAGGAAAACAATTGTCTTTTGTTGGTTTTAATTTGGTGGGTACGCCTGTAGGGGATTTTTTACTGGACGATGCAAATGTAAATACTAAAATAATGATGTTAGGAAAATTGAAAGAAAATGATTACAATGGACGAGTAAATGCCCAGTTCGTAGTTGAAGATCTGGCTTTATGATAAAAAATGAAAAAGCGTTTAAATGATTTTTTAGAAAGTATAAAAAAAGCTAAAAGTATAGCAATTGCGGGGCATAAAAATCCTGATGGTGATTCTTTATGCTCGGTTCTGGCTTTGGCGCGTTTAATTCAATTAAATTTTAAAAAAGATGTTGTCAGGGTCTATGACGGAAATATTCCTGATTGTTTGGATGGGGTTCCTGATCGGGAAAAAATGTTATATTTCAATAAGATTAATCTGTCAAAGAAATTCGATTTAGCAATTTTATTAGATTATGGAACAGAAAATCAAATTGGTGGTTTTTTACCGATAGTAAATAACGCTGATCGTGTTATAGAAATAGATCATCATAAAAATGATAATCCGATTGCTGATATTTGCATAGATGATGAAGGGGCGTCTTCTGTTGGTGAAATTATTTATAATATTATTAGTGAATTGAAATGGAAGATTGATCCTGATGTTTTAGATTTACTTGCAATATCTATAATGACTGATACGGGAAATCTTAAATTCGTTCATACCGGCAAACCTTTAAAAATAATGGCGAATCTTGTAGATGCAGGTGTTGAAATAGAACGTCTATTAAATCTTTTAAATAATAAACCTAAGAAAACGGTTCTTACAGAAACACGTATTGCAGCAAATGCAGAATTCTTTTATCGTAATCGCTTGGCAGTGGCTGTTGTTGGAAAAGATGATTATAAGAATTTAGACGGACGTGGAGACATTATCTTAAATTTATTGTTACAAATAAAAGATGTGGAATATGTTGTATTGTTAAAGCGTCAGAAAGATAACCAAACAGGAGTTTCTTTAAGAAGCAAAACAAAACCAATATTAGATATTGCAATAGCTTTAGGAGGAGGTGGGCATAGTTGTGCTGCCGGGGCTGTTATAAAAGATACTGTTGAAAATGTTTATACAAAGGTTTTAGATTTATTTAGGGGGATAAAATGAAAAAAACTTTACTTATTTTATTTGGATTTTTTTTCTCTTTTAAATCTTTTGCAGCAGTTGATGTCGCTTTGGTAAGTTCTGCTGAAAATTATTTGAATTCTATAACTGGTTTAATGGGGGACTTTGTTCAGACTGCTAATGGAAAAAATGAAGCGGGTACTTTTTCTATGTTGCGTCCTGGACGTGTAAGATTAGATTATAACAATATGCCTATACAACTTATTGCTGATGGAAGAGATTTATATTTTTTTGATAGCTCTTTAGATCAAATAACGACAGTTCCGTTAACAAGTACTCCTGCTGGGATTTTGATAAGAGAAAATATAGATTTAAGGAACGCAGATATAAATGTTTATGAAACGATCAACCAAGGTGATAAATTTTCCTTAAAAATGAATTTGCGCGGACAAGAAGGATTAGGAAATATGACTGTTGTTTTCGATAAAAAGCCTGTTAAATTAAATTCGTGGACCGTTGTTGATGCAACTGGTGCCGAAACAGATGTAAAATTTTCTAATTTAAAAAATAAAACTGATTTTGGAAAAGATTATTTCCAAATTCAACGGCATAAAATTATTAGTACAAGTGGTGGCGATTCGTTTTACGATTAAAATGTTTGGTATAAGTTGGGCAGAATTTTTTGTAATATTATTAGTAGGAGTTTTAGTAATTCCTGCTCGTATGTGGCCGGATGTTGCACGTGCTTTGGCGCGTGCGGTTAGTTTTATAAGACAATTTATTTGGAAAATATCAGACGCATCTGAACGAATAAAACAACAAATAGATTTAGAAAAGCCAATTGACGATTTGATAAAAACTACTACAGATGAAGTTTTGGCGGATTTTTCTACCCCGATAAAAAAATTAAAAGGTAATGAAAAAAAATTGAAAAATAAAAATCCCGACAAAAAACGTAAGCGTGGGGTAACAAAATGAAAAAAATGACTTTAGGACAGCATTTTGTGGAATTGCGTAGAAGGGTTATCTGGGCTTTTTTGTTTTTTGTCGGATCTGCTATAATAGGATGGTATTTTTCACCTTTGTTACAAAAATTTTTAACGTTGCCATTGCTAAAAATTTGGGAAAATGGAACGTTGCTGTACACGGGGGTGGCAGACGGTTTGATGATAAGGTTGTCTTTGTCTATATTGTTTGCTTTATTTGTAACAACCCCTTTCATTATATGGCAAGTATGGGCTTTTGTCGGACCGGGGTTACATAAAAACGAAAAAAATTTTTTGGCACCGATTTTATTGGTTTCTCCTATTTTATTTTTAACAGGGTGTGCTTTCGCTTTTTTCGTTTTATTCCCATTTATATTCGGTTTTTTCGTTGATTTAAATCAAAATACTCCTGTGCCATCAATCTTTTTACCTGCAGTAAAAGATTATTTGGCTTTTTCAATTAGTTTGTTGAAGGTTTTTGGTGTAGCGTTTCAATTGCCTTTGATCTTAGTTCTTTTAAATAGATGCGGAGTGCTGTCAAAATATAACGTTATAAAAATGCGTAGGTATGCTATAGTTTTTATAGTTATAATTGCAGCCGTTTTAACACCGCCTGATATTGTTTCGCAAATTTTTCTAGCTTTACCTATGTGGGGATTGTTTGAAATTAGTATATTGTTTATGAAAGATGATAAAAATTAAAACTTTTCGTCTTAGGTTATTTATTTGATCTTTTTTTTGTGTTATAATCTTTGTGTGAAAAAAGTCAGAATTTTTTTTGGATGTGTTTGCTTGTTGGCTCTTGGGGCCTGTGATTTGCAACCTAAAATTCTTTCTTTGCCGGATACCGTTGGTGATTTTATATCTGCAAGGTATCCTGCTTTATTAGCAGATCCTTATTCTCAACCAGAAATTTATAATTCGGCTGCCATTGATTACGGGGTTTATGCGTCACCTAATTTATATGGTTCTGTTGAAAGTGTTGATTATGTTGAATATGCAAGTGTTGATGATTATATATTGCCACCACAAAAAATAGAAAGTTTGTATGGTATGCCGAAAAATTTTGAAACAGATGTTGAAACAGGTGAACCAATAGTTGCGCTTGAAAATCAAATTAAAACGGATGAAGAGGATCTTTTAATAGTTCCTATGTACGGTGGTAGTAAAACTATTACAACGACAGAAGTGGTTATTGTCGCTGATGGAGATACGTTATATTCTTTGTCTAAAAAATATGGGGTAAGTTCTGAAGATATAGCAAAAATAAATTCATTAAAAGATCCTTATGTTTTAACAGTTGGGCAGAAATTAAATATACCAGTAAAAACCGAAAAACCATCGATACAAAATGTTTCTATACCGCGTTCAGATCTATCCAGCGCAGAATCATATAAAAATACTACTCGTGTAGAGTTAGAAGAAATAACTGTTTCTGCAGGAGATACTTTATATTCATTGTCTCGTAAATATTCAATTCCGGTAAACGATTTGGCGGTTATGAATAATTTATCAGCACCGTTTTCTTTATCTGTCGGACAAAAATTAAAAGTGCCTAATTTGTCCCCGGAACAGAAGCTTTCTTCTACGACACCTGTATCCGATACTGCTTCTAGTAGCCAAGAAGGTAATACGAAAGTGACAAATGTAAAAACAAAACAAAAAATTTCTTCTGATCCTACAAAGAAATTGCCTCAAATAAGTGCACGTTCATCTTCTAAATTTTCTTGGCCTGTTCGTGGAAAGATTCTGTCTAACTATGGCGCAAAATCTGGCGGATTGTTTAATGATGGTATAAATATAGGGGCATCTAAAGGAACGGCAGTTAAAGCGGCAGAAAATGGTGTTGTCGCTTATGCCGGAAATGAAGTAAAGGGAATGGGGAATTTAATAATTATTCAGCATTCTGGTGGTTGGATGACTGTCTATGCGCATATGGATTCTATGGATGTTAGACGTGGGACAAAGGTTTCTGTCGGACAAAAAATTGGTACTGTTGGGGCAACAGGAAAAGTTGATGAACCTCAGTTACATTTTGAAATTCGTAAAGGAACCAAGGCTTACAATCCGTCTTCATACTTAAAAAAATAAACCGCATATGCGGTTTTTATTTTGGTGGGCGCGCAGGGATTCGAACCCTGGACCCACTGATTAAGAGTCAGTTGCTCTACCAACTGAGCTACGCACCCGAGGGTCTGTTCCTTTTTAACTTGGTTGATTATAGACTTTTTTTAGTTAAATGCAAGGTTTTATTCCGGTAACCGTTTCAAAGTTTTTTAAGGTATCCATACCTATGTAAAGTTTTTTATTGCTTTGATAAAATCTTGTTGTTGACATGAACAAAAAACAACTTAAAAGGAGAGAAAATGAAAAAAATTATTATATCAACATTAGCAGTGATAATAGCAGGTCCTGCTTTTGCTGCACCGGGTTATCAGCAGAGAAGCAGTGGTTGGCAATTGTTTGGTTGGGACCCTTATATCGGTATTAGGGGTGGTGCAAGTTATTCCAATTTAAATTATAATTATAATGACGCAAAAGAAACTATAAGTGACATGGCTTTCCAAGGTAGAGCAGCTATGGGGTTGGAAATATGTGATACCGTTCGTTCGGAAGTAGAGTGGTCTATTTATTCAAAAACCAAAGATAATGCTGATTTTGGAACTATTACAGATGTAGACGTAGAAACAAAAATGCAGACTTTATTATGGAACATGTATTGGGAAATTGGCGGTTATCATATAATTCGTCCATTCATAGGTCTGGGGGCTGGTGCCGCATTTACAGATATCAAGACAATAGTACCAGATGTAGGACATCATAGTGAAAGTAAAACACGCTTTTCAGCAATGGGGGCATTGGGTATGACGTTTGACATGGAACGTTTTGCTGTAGATTTGGCTGCTCGTTATAATTACGTAGATGTTGAATCTGGACTACATAATTTTGGCGCAGATGTCGGCATAAGATTTATGTTTTAAGGTGTCTTTCTATCCCATGTGTTCATGGGATAGAATTTATCTATGTTTCAGATTAAATCGCTTTGTTTGTACAGGCGATTTTTTAAGTTTTGTGTCCTATGCATTTGTCTACAGGTTATTGGTATTATATCAGAGTAAATAAATAAAGGGGGATGACTATGTCTAAAGCGGAAAAAAGCACTATTAAACGTAAACCACAAACAACTAATGTATATATGATTGGATCTGGTATAGGTACTTTAACTGCAGCAGTTTATTTAATTAGAGATGCAAAGGTTCCTGGTAAAAATATTCATTTTTTTGAAACGCTTGATGTTGATGGGGGAAGTTTAGATGGCTCAGGAAATTCAGTAAAGGGTTATATGATCAGAGGAGGGCGCATGTTAAATATACCAACATATGAGTGTTTGCAAGATGTTATGCGGTCTATCCCATCAAAAGAATTTTCAAATATTACAATGGAACAAGAGTTCCTAGAATTTAATGAGGAATTTAAAACTCATTCCAGAGCCAGACTCGTTAAAAAAAATGGGGCAAAAGTAGATGTTACTAAAATGGGTTTTTCTTCTGATGATAGGGCCGATATGGAAAAGCTTATATTTTTAGAAAATGAAAAATCTTTAGGGACAAAACAAATAAAAGATGTTTTTGGGAAGCACTTTTTTAAAACCAATTTTTGGTTAATGTGGCAGACTACATTTGCTTTTCAACCTTGGTCTAGTGCTGTAGAACTGCGTAGATATATGATACGATTTATGCATGAGTTTCCGCGTATTCATACGTTGGCAGGAGTCGCTCGTACTGCATATAATCAATATGAATCAATTGTAAAACCAATAGTTGAGTGGTTGCAAGAAAATGGAGTTAAAATTACGTTTAATGCAACGGTAAAAGATATTTCTTTTATTAAAAATAGAAAAGGCGAGAACATAGTTGATAAAATTATTTATAGTCATAACGGTAAAAATAAACGTATGGAAATATCTTCAAGCGATTTGGTATTTTTTATAAATGGTTGTATGACTGATAATTCTAATGAAGCGTCAACGGATACCGTTGCAAAATATAATGTGGCAGATACAGCCCCTTCGTTTTCTTTGTGGAAAAAAATTGCTGATGGTAGACCAGAATTAGGAAATCCAGAAACTTTTTGTGGAAATACCGATGAAACTATGTGGATGTCTTTTACCGTCACGATAAATAAAAATCCGAAATTATTTGAATATATCCAAAGTTTTACAAGAAATCATCCTGGTGGAGGTGCTTTAGTGACATTTAAAGATTCTGCTTGGAGGCTCTCTATAGTGGTAGCAAGACAACCGCATTTTAAAAACCAACCTTTAGATACGCAGATATTCTGGGGATATTCTTTGAATATGTTTGTAAATGGCGATTATGTTAAAAAGCCTATGTATAAATGTACTGGGCGCGAGATAATGACAGAACTTATGGGGCATTTACAGATACCAAAACGAGAACAGAATGAAATGATGAAAGGGCTTATTTGTAGGACTTCGATAATGCCTTATATTGATGCGCAGTTTCAACCAAGACGAATCGGTGACAGACCTTTGGTAAATCCTAAAGGATACGAAAATTTTGCGTTTGTAAGCCAATTTGCCGAATTGCCGGACGATGTTGTTTTTACTATGGAATATTCTGTAAGGGCGGCTCAACGGGCTGTATATTATCTTATGGGGCTTGATAAAGAACTAACGCCGGTAAGTAAACATCAATATTCTCCAAAAGTGTTGTTAGATTCTTTCTTTAAATTACATAGTTAAATTTAAAAACCCCTTAAATTAAGGGGTTTTTTATGCTAGTTTGGCAAGCGCAAGTTTCCCAAGGAAACCTTCTTCTATAGAGCTTAATTGTGAAGTCATGCCTTCGTTTAGTTCGTCATCGTTTAGCAATTCTTCTAATTTAGAAATTATATTTTCACACATTTTTACTAGGTCTTTATCTATAAGTTTTGGGTTTAATAAATCTGGTTTGAAAACTTTTTTGTTGTTCATAGACATAAAATAACACTCTGCAATATTATCAACCCATGTGTCTAAATCTTCTGTTAGTCTATCATATAGCAAATGTGGAGCATATTTATCTGTCGACCAATGATTTATTTTACATGCGTATTTAAATGCTATTAAATGTTGTATTAATTCATACATATTCTTTACCTCCTTGGTTGTAAAATGCATTTAACTGTATTTCTTTATAAATGGTTATAGGAGTGTATTCAAAACGCTCTATATGCATGATTTCTGCCTTTTCCTAGGTATTCAAACCTGACGAAAAATAGATTTTTTTATTATACAATTGTTATCGTAACAATAAGAAAAAAGGAGAACTTATGAAAAACTTGTTCAAAAAATTGTTAGTATTTTCCTCTGTTTTGGGGATGGCTTTTTTGTTTTCTGGATGTACAGGATGTGGTAAGAAACCAATGAATCATCCTCAGCAAAAACAAATGCAACAAAATCAGAAACCAGAGATGGTTGTTTTTTATCAGACCTATGAAGACGCAGATGTAACAAAAGTACATGCAAAAATGTATACTCACAGTAGTCATGGCGGAGAATCTAGAATGGGATATATAAAATTCAATGAAACAGATGCAGGTTTGAAAATGGATGTGGATTTGAAAGATTTGCGTCCAGGGGTGACATATAATATGAAAATTTATCAATGTAATAAATGTTCAACAGGAATGTGTTGTAGCAATAACAGCTTGGCAACAAATTTGCCTACGTTACGTATAGAAAAACCCGGTAGATTAGAAGAGTCTTTCATTTTGCGTGGAATGACGGCAGAACAACTGAATAACGCAAAAATATATTTGGAAAGAGATGGTGGATATAAAGCCGCTTGGGGTACTTTGGAAAAAGGCATGATGTTGTAATAGGTTGCTGGTCTATTAAATCCTCGATTGTTCGAGGATTTTTTTATAATTTTCTTTAAGAAAAAAATCTTATATGCTAATCTCTTCATGTTGTGGAGATTAGAAAGATTTTTCTTTCGGTGTTTTTTGTATTCCTGCTTGTTTACAACAATGCAGCTGTGGCGCGTGTAGTAAGTGGTTATTATGCAGGAACGGAATTATCTCTTTTAGAAGATTTGGATGTTTTACCTACGGGTTATATGTTTTATGATAATATTTATGTGGATAAGCCAATAATTATCACTAATAACGGTATAATAGAAGCAGATATAAATGTTCGTGACGGTTATGAAGTTAAAATACAAAATTCTGGAACGATAAAAGGTTCTGTAAATCTTGGAAATAAATCAAATTTAGTTCAAATTGTTTATACAGAAAAAGATCTTAGTCCGATTATTGTAAATAATGGTAATTATGAATTATTTATAAATAATACGGATCTTATTTCTTTATATTCTATTATTGAAAGTGGCAAAAGTGCAGATAGTATAGTTTTAAAAGATGCTTTATTGAAAATAGATAATGTTTCGGTAATAGATGATTCTGATGCTAAAATTTTACCCAAAGTAAAGCTTGTTGGAAATACTTCTATAAAAATAGATGATGTTAATGGTGTGCTTGATAAGGTTTTGTTATCAAATGTTTCCGGTGATGGGACTGTTCGTATGATTGCGGATAATGTAAATCCATTGTATGTACTTAATTCGTACATAAAATCCGGTAATTTATATGCCATATTAAGTAGAGAAACAGATTATTCAAAAATTTTGAAAAATGAAATTGGTAATTTTTTAAATAGTATACGTAACGATAATCCGAATGATAAATTACTATTAGCAATGGATTCTGCAACTGATATGGATGAACTAAAAAGATTGATGAAAAAGTCTGTAAAATTAAATCCTATAAATTTGATGAAACCGATCAGTCGTTTCAATGATTTTGAAATGCTACATGGTTTCAAAACAGATGCGACATGTTTTAGCCTTTCGCCACAGTTTATTGTTGACGATAATTTTTATATTTCTGGTATTTCTATAAAAGGGGGTACGGCTTTTTCAGATGCCTTTACAGTACATTTTTCTTTATATTCTGCTATAAGTAATTATTCTGATTTTATAAACGATTTTTATGCAAAATTGAGCGGCGGAAATTTACGCGTCAGATTTAGTAGCGAATTTTTTGAGCTTGATTCTGTTGCTGGTATAACTTTTGCTAAATTTAATTCTGGCAATGTATTTGACGGTGAAAAAATATTTTATAATCCAGAAGGGCTTTCTTATTATTCGTCGACCAGATTAGGAAAAGAATTTCAAGTTTATGAAAATTTTGTCGTTTTACCTTTTGTAATAGTTAATGGCGATTATATAAATATTTTGAATCAATCTGAAATAAATTTTGTAGCTGGTTTCGGAACAGACTTAAACTTTGCTGTTAGAGATTTTGACATAAAGTATAATTATGGAATTAGATTTAATTTGTTTACAGATGGAGCTTTCAAAAGTGTCCTTCATACAGATTTTTCTTCGCCATTTGATGGAGTAGGTGGCGTACTAGAAACAGGCATTATTTATGATGATAATAGTTTTTCGTATAGTATAAGGATCGGAATAGACGTACGTTTTTAATCTTGTACTTCACCTCGTAGAGATGCTTTGTTAGCAGCGGTTATACGAATATTTGCAAGTTGTTTTTCGCAGGTCTTGGATGTTGCGTTAACAATACATTGTTGCATGTATGGCGTGCGATATACCAAATGTTTTCCGGTTTTGTCCGGGCCTTCGCATAAACATTCCATAGTCTTCCCAATGCACGATTCGTTAAAGCTTCTTTGTAATTCATTTAGGTAAGAATCTAGTTTTGCTAAACGCTCTGATTTAATAGATTCTGGGATCTGGTCTTTCATTAATGCGGCCGCTGTATGAGGGCGGGGCGAATATTTAAAAGAATAAGAATTTATATATTTTATTTTTTTTGCTATTTCCATTGTTTGTTCAAAGTCAGAATCTGTTTCGCCTGGGAAGCCAACAATAAAGTCGCTGGATATCTGAATGTCAGGACGCGCTGCCTTTAATTTGTCAACTATATCTATATATAGATTAAGGGTGTATGGACGATTCATTCTTGTCAATACATTTTGTGATCCGCTTTGTATAGGCATGTTTAAAAAAGGTAATAATTTAGGTTCTGTCCTGAACATGTCTATCAAGTCATCTGTCATTTCTGTTGGATAACTGGATGTAAAACGAATTCTTTTAATATTGTTCAGTTTTGCGGTTTCCTTTATTAAGTCAGATAAACGATATGTTTTACCTGTTGCTTCATCTGTGTATTTATAACCATTTACATTTTGACCTAAGAAGCATATTTCTATTGCGCCTGTATTTGCAGCAAGTTCGGTATCGCGCAAGATATCTTTAAAAGGACGTGATAGTTCGCGACCACGAGTGTAAGGAACAATGCAATATGTGCAACAATGATTACATCCTTCTTGAATGGGGATGTATGCGACAGCAGGGGATTTTTCCATTTGGGGCAATTCATCAAATTTTTCAAGCCCTGTTAAATCTATGTTTAATAATTTAGTGTCAGGATTTTTTAAAATTTCAGGCAGTTTATGATAACTTTGTGGACCTAAAACAAAATTTAAATCGGGTATTCTTTGAAAAGCGGTTGCGCCCGCTTCGCGTGCAACGCAACCAACTATTCCAAATAACGCATCTGGCTTTTTTGCACGCCGAATACGTCCCAATGCGGAAAATACTTTATTCGTAGCTTTTTCACGAACCGCGCAAGTATTTAATATAATTATATCTGCATCCGATAAGGCATCAGTTTGTTCAAAACCGTGCTTTTCTAACATGGCGGCGATTCGTTGACCGTCATAAACATTCATCTGACAACCAAAAGTTTGAATAAAGAATTTTTTCATGGTTTTTATTTATATTTTGTTCTTTCTGTGCGAAGTTTTTGGTTTTTTATTTCTTGAATCTTTTTCAAAGCCATTTTTATAGAAGCTACTTTCTTGTCTTCTGGATCTGGTAGTTCAATAATCCCATATTGAACACCCGTTATTTTGTCGTCTTTTATTATCCCAACAACTTTCATTCTTTTCCCCTTTCTTTATGCTAGTTTCTTTTTTAGTAGTTCGTTTACAATCGCAGGATTTGCTTTTCCTCCGGTTGCTTTCATCACACTTCCCACAAAGAAGCCTAGTAATCCGACTTTGCCAGATTTATATTGTTCAACTTGTGCAGGGTTCGCAGCAATTACATCATCAACAGCTTTTTCTATTGCGCTGGTGTCTGTAATTTGCTTCATACCGAATCGATCTGCAATTTCTTTTGGGGTCCCCGATTCGCCGTCTAACATTTTTATAAAGATTTCTTTTGCTTGTTTACCGTTAACTTCGTTTGCGGAAATCATATCAACTAATTCTGCTAAATTTTCAGGTGTAATAATCCGCGCTTCGCCTTGCTCAGCTGTATCCACAGCGTTTTTTGCATCCCAATTTTCTGGGTGTGCGAATAGTTCGCTTATCATCCAGTTTGCAATCGGTTTTGCGCGTTCTGTTTTTCCATTAACAGCAGAATCAAACCATTTTGATATATCTGTTGTTTCTGTTAAACGTGCTGCATCATATTCATTTAAACCCATGCTTATATATCTTGCACGTGTTGCAGCAGGTAATTCTGGCATCGTTTGCTTTATGCGTTCAATCGTTTCTTCGCTGATTTCCAAAGGCAATAAGTCTGGGTCTGGAAAATAGCGATAGTCTAAAGCATCTTCTTTGCTGCGCATAACTGATGTTGTGCCTTCGGATTGGCTATATCTCATTGTGTCTTGTGATACTGTGCCACCATTTTCATATATTTCTATCTGGCGACGTGCTTCGTATTCAATTGCAGACTTTATGAACTTAAATGAAACCATGTTTTTAGTTTCTGTACGTGTGCGAAATTCTTTTGAACCAACTGGTCTGACAGATACATTTACGTCTGCACGCATAGAACCTTCTTCCATGTTTGCTTTTGATACACCTAGTGCACGTGCAATTTCACGAATTTCACGTAGATAGCGCTCTGCTTCATCGGGAGAGGTTATATAAGAATTTTTTTCAGGATTTTTTGTGTCTAAAAATGTGACAATTTCTAGTAATGCTACACCTGTTCGGTTGTAATCCGCAAATGACTTAGTTGGATGTACATCATGTTTTAATTTACCTGCATCTTGTTCCAAATGTGCACGTTCAATTAAAATCTTTTTAGGTTTTCCGTCGTCCCCCATAATTTCAACCCAACCGCGCCCAACAATTGGCGGTTCTTCGGCAGGTTGTGAAATCTGATAACCTTGGGGTAGGTCAGGGTAAAAATATTGTTTACGTGCAAACTTACTTTTTCTAGATATTTCTGCATTTAACCCTAAACCCATTTTAATAGCTTGTTCCACGCAGAATTCATTTAATACAGGAAGCATACCTGGCATCGCAACATCAACCATAGAAACTTGAGTGTTTGGGGCAATACTGGGGTTATAATCTGCAGATGCACCGCTAAAAAGTTTACTTTTAGATAAAACTTCTATATGCGTTTCTAACCCGATAACCAATTCCCAATCTGTTGTTTTGCCTTTTATCGTAAACATTTTTATTTTTCCTTGCTTTTTGTTTTTTAGTATTTTATTATTCGTTTCATGTTGGCTAGATAGCTCAGTTGGTAGAGCAAGGGACTGAAAATCCCTGTGTCAGTGGTTCGATTCCACTTCTAGCCACCACTTTTTTAGACCTTCGGGTCTTTTTTTATTTCCCCATTATTTTTGTTGGCCTATTATCTATACCCGCAAATTGTTCGATATGCTTTGCTAATTGCAGAACCTTCAAATCATCAAAGCGTTTTCCGACAACTTGCATTCCAAGTGGTAAACCATTTCCTGCCAATCCACAGGGTACGCTGCATGCAGGAATACCAGCCAGATTCATCGCTACTGTAAATAAATCAAGTGCATAGTATTCAAGTGGCGTTAAATCCGAATCAAGCGGCATAGCCGTACCTGCACCCGATGGGCATAGTATTAAGTCGCATTGTTCAAATGCTTTATTGAAACTATCTGCAATCATACGACGTACCCGTGCTGCTTGCATGAAATAGACTTCATACGATTCGCTGGATAATACAGCGGTACCCACTATCATACGACGTTGTACTTCTTCACCAAAACCTGCGGCGCGTGTCTTTTTGTATGTGTCTATTAAATCTTCTCCTTCTACACGCAAACCGTATTTCATGCCGTCATAGCGCGCCAGGTTAGAAGACGCTTCTGCCGGAGCAATTATATAATATGCAGCCAACGCGTCTAATATATTTGGAATAGAAACATCAACAATTTCTGCGCCAATAGATTTTAAGTCTGCAACGCGTGCGTTAAATAAACGTTTCATGTCTGCAGATATTTCTACATCTGCAAATTCTTTTATTATACCGACACGCAGTGTTTTCCCGTCACCTAATATAGAAGATAGGGGTACTGTTGCATTAAAGCCTTTATCGCTGCTTGTGGAATCTTTTGGGTCGTGTCCAGCCATGGCAGATAATAATAATGCAGCGTCATCGACCGTTCTTGCAATAGGACCGGGGGTATCTAAACTAGATGCAAATGCGACGCATCCCCAACGACTGCATAGACCGTATGTTGGTTTCATTCCAACCAACCCTGTTATTGCAGAAGGAAAACGAATCGAACCACCTGTGTCTGTGCCTGTGCCGCCAATTGCTAAACCACTTGCAATTGCACTTGTTGCACCGCCAGAAGAACCACCAGCAGTTAATCTTTTTTCCATTTGCCATGGGTTTACTGGGGCACCAAAATAACTTGTCTTGCTGAAAGTTCCCATAGCAAATTCATCAAGGTTTGTTTTCCCCAATAATACAGTTCCTGCATCTATAAATTTCTGGGATACAGTCGATTCGTATTCTGGTACAAAGTTTTCGAGCATTCTTGACGCAGCAGTTGTTCTGATGCCACGTGTTGCGAATAAATCCTTCATTTCAATAGGAATGCCGTCTAATGGCAGGGCAGTACCTGCTGCATAACGTGCATCAGATGCAGCAGCATCGGCCATTGCGCGTTCTGGTGTGACTGTTATATAGCAATTCAATTCCTTGCCATATTTTTCTATTCTGTCCAAATAAGCGCGAGTTAGCTCAACCGCGCTTATTTCGCCTGATTTCAATTTCTGTAATGCTTCTGTAATTGTTAAGTCTATCATTTGTATCACTTTCAATTTTTATTAATTATTCATCCATAACTTTAGGAACTGCAAAGTAGCCACGTGAAACGCCTGTATTGTCTGGGGCGTTTGCTAAAACTAAATCCCTGATATTTCCATCTGTGACAATATCAGCGCGTCTTGGTAATTTATGTTCTGCTGGATTTAGCATAGGTTCAACACCTGTGGTATCAATCTTTTGCAATTTATCCAGCCATTCAATTACAGAATCAATATTCATTTTTTCCAGTTTTTCTTCTGAAATATCAATTCTTATTAAATCTGCAAATTTTTTTAATTGTTGCTTGCTAAAAGCCATTTCTAATCCTATTCTATCTATATATTTTACAAACAGAGGAAATTATACAATGATTTTGCCAGAATTCAAGGCTTTTCCGCGTACGGGACGCGTTTTAGGGGTTGACTGGGGTGCAAAAAGAACGGGAATCGCGGTTTCTGATGAAGCGCGTAATTTCTTTTTCGCAAGAGAACCTATTATTGCTTCTAAGACAGGGACTTCAATTGCAAAGCAAATTGCTGAATTAGCAAAATCAGAAAATGTAGTTGGAATTATTTTTGGATTACCTTTATATTCAGACGGAAATGAGTCTGAAACAACTAAGTTGGTTCGTGCGTGTGCCACAGAAACGTGCACATACATAGATTTGCCGGTCGCTTTTATAGAAGAAAATTTAACAAGTGTTTTTGCACAGGAAGAAATGGGAAAAGTGCGCATTTCTGATATAAAACAGAAGTTAGATTCGGAATCTGCACGACTAATTCTTGAAAATGCGATTGCTTTGTTAAACAGATTAAAGTAGTTTATTTTAAATAAAAAACGCAGAAACGGTGCATATAGCACCGTTTTTTATTTTATTCTTCTTCGCTTTTATCAGGAATTTTCCCGTCTGCTGATAATAGTACCGCAATCCAACGTGTTGAATCAAATTGCGCTGTTATAATAAATGTTGCTACTAATAATGGTACGCTAAAGAACATTCCTGCTATACCCCAAATCATACCCCAAAATACCAAATTTATTAAAATTGCAAGAGTAGATAGATTTAGAGTTTTTCCAGTTAATTTTGGTTCTAGGATGTTGCCAAAAATTATTTGTAAGCTTATTAAACCTAAAGCTGTTAATAGGGGTTGGTGTAATGAAGGGGCGGTTATTAATGAATAAAGTATTGGTAATGCACATGCAACTATTGCACCAATTGTTGGTATGTAGCTAGTTATGAATACTACGAATGCCCATATGCCAGCAAAATCAACACCTATCATTTGTAACCAAAAATAAGATAATATTCCTGTTATTCCTGATATAAGAGTTTTCATAAATAAATATTTTTTCATGTTTTCATCAATACTGGCTAATATATAGCGCATCTTCTTTAAACGGTTTTTATTCGGAAATAATACAGAAAATTTTTTATTAAAAGTACTTTGTTCAATAAACATGAATAGCATGTAAACTAATATCATGCCAGCAGATGTTACTAGATTTGCTGCAGATGCGCCTATATTAGTTGCAATATTTGCAATGTTAGGAATCATGCTGGCATCAAAACGTAAGCCTAAAGATTCAGATAAATAGTTCCCGAATGTTATCAATTTCGTTTGTAAAGCAGGTAAAGCCGCAACAAGTTCTTTAAACATCGGTTGTATTTGTGTTAAGAACAAATATATCACACCACATAATATGATTGTAGCTGTTATGTTAGAGGTCCAATCAAGAACACGAGAAAAAATAGGTCTAAGTTTTCTTTCTTGGGCAGAATTTAATGGCAATATTAATCTAAAATAAGAAGATATAGCATTTATTAAATACCACAAAAATGTTGCAACAAGTAAAGGTATTAATATAGAGCGACCTATCCATAAAAAGAAAATTAAAGCTGCAAATAAAATTAACCCATTCATGAAAATCTCCTATGCCTTAAAATCTTGTATATAGCGACTTTATCATTTTATTGAAAGTGTGTTAGATATATCGTTTATGTGCATGTTTATGTTTGCTGTTCCAGGAGCAGATGAAATACTTACTGTTAGAATTATTGTTATTAGTAAAATGATATTTACTATAATTGCAAAAGATGTATATTTTTGCGAAATTTGATTCTGAAATTTTTGTTGTCCTAATATGTTTGACCATATAGCAAACATTATCGCAAGAACAAATGTTATTAACGTCATATTAAAGCCAAAGAAAAAACCAGAAAATATTGTAATTATAGTAAAAGATATGATCGTATTTATTTTTTTATACAATATCCAATCTGTAAGTTTATTATACCATTTTGTATGAATGTGTAATGTTTCATTCTTTTTTTGTTGTTCCGGTAGAATATATCCAGGAATCCATAAAAGACCAAAACCAAATGGCATTGTGCATAGTATTTTTATTGGTGATAGACCTAATGATCTACAGCGACGATATTTTGCATATACATTAGATAAAAATAAACCGCATAAATATAAATAAAATAATGAAATTACCATAAATATAAAGACTAAACCAATGTTGTTGTGTGATGATAGCCATAACATTTTTAATATAATTTTTTCGGCATTTGCGATTATTGTTATCGTTGATAAAATAAATATAGAAGAGATAAGAAATAATTGTGCGTTGTTTATTGCAACAAAACTTTTTCTATTAATATTATCTTTAGGCATTTTTTTTAGACTTAAATATGTGCTTGCAGCAATAGCTAAGGATAAAAATATAGTTAAAGTACTTTTTGATGTATAGTTATCGAAGAACAAAGAACATATCAGTATATATATAAAAATTGTTGCGATTATTAGTAAAAAGGATGTCAGCGCAAACTGCATAGGTTTCCATAAAAGCCAAGATGATAAAGTTGTTGCCTTTTTTATTGGTTTTTGTGCCATTTTTTCCTCTTTATTTTTTTTATTTTATCATAAGTTTACCATTAGACAAAGTAGTTATACCGTTCGGGTTTATTTTGTTAGTAAAATCTTGTTGGTGGCTTATAAATAAAAAAGTTGTTTTTTTCATACTTCCTATGGTTTGTATTATTTGTTTTTGGACATCTTTATCTGCTCCGGAATCTGGCTCGTCTAATATAGCAAATTTTGGTTGAATTAAAAGTAATCGTAATAGCATTAAACGTTTTCTTTCACCACCAGAAAATCCGACATTTATGCTTCGATTTAACCATTCTTTTGGTATATCTAGTATGTTGCGTACAGTTTCTAAACGATATAAAAATTCGCCCATGGAAATATCTTTCCCTGTTTGAAAATGAATATGGGCGGTAAGAGAGTGCTTTAGAAAACTTAGTACACTTAAGCCCGGAATTTCCGGAACATTTTGAGATGCAAGAAATATCCCTAGCAAAGCGCGTGTCGTTGCAGATTCATTAGTTATATCACGGCCTTCAAATATGATTTGACCTTTATTAATTGTATAATCTGGGTTACCAGCAATTGTATTAACAAGCGTACTTTTGCCAGAGCCATTATGACCTGCTAATAGATGTCTTTCACCAGATTTGATTTTCATATTTATATCTGATAATAACTGTTTGTCGTTTAAAGATACAGAAAGGTCTTTTATTTCTAATATCATATTTTTTCCCTATGTCCTTAGAATTATAACATAATAAAAATTTCTTTATCTAATTTAAATTTATTTTCTAGAAATTGCCATTTGTATTAATTGTTTTGATTCTACTAGAAATTCCATCGGTAGACGAGAAATTATGGGTGATGCCGCGGCACCTATTATTAAACTTATTGCTTCATCTTCAGAAATTCCGGCTTGCATTATAAAAAGTAACTGTTTTGCATCAATTGTACCTGTTGATGCTTCGTGGCTTTGTATGTTTTTCCCGTTCGAATGAATTATTGTGGGTAATGTATTTGCTGTGGCTTCTGATCCTATTATGCGTGTATCGCATTTTGATGCATTTTTACTGCCTGTTCCTGAAAAACTTACCATGCTTCGAAATGTTTGACGGGATTTATCTAAAGCCACACCGTAAGAAACAATGTTGGAAATCGTTTCATTCCCAATATGTATCATTTTCGTACCTGTGTCCGCTTGCTGTATACCACGAGTTATTGTAAGAGAATAAAAGTCACTTTTTGATCCGTCGCCTTTTAAAATTGTGGAAGGGTATTTCCAAGTTATTGCGGAACCTATTTCTACCTGGGTCCAGTCTAATCGGGCATTATTATGGCAAATGCCTCGTTTGGTTACAAAATTTAATATTCCACCAGAATTTTTTTTATTTGTTTCAGTTGCGGTTGACCCCGCATACCAATTTTGTACGGTTGCATATTTTACAATGGCATTATTATTAGCAATTATTTCAACGACACCACTATGTAATTGGTGATTGGGGCGTCTTGGTGCGCTGCAACCTTCCATGTAACTAACTTCTGATCCTTCATCTGCTATTATCAGCGTTCTTTCAAATTGGCTTATTTTGGCCGTTTCTATTCTAAAATAGCTTGCTAAATCGATCGGACATTTTGTTTTAGGGGGAATGTATACAAATGTTCCATCTGAAAATACAGAAGCGTTTAGTGCTGCAAAAAAATTGTCAGTAGCAGGAACCACTGTTCCAAGGTATTTTTTTATTAATTCTGGATGCTTTTTTACCGCATCAGAAAATGGTAGAAATATTATTCCAAGTTTATTTAATTCTTCTGTATATGATGTGTGAACTGATTTACTATCAATAACTGTGTCGGTTGCCATACCTAGTAAAGCTTTTTGTTCGTGTTCTGGTAACCCCATTTGTTCATAAACTTTTATAAGATCAGAATTATTAATTTGTCCAACTTCGTTATAATAATTTAATTTATTATAATCTATCGGTTCGTAATTTAATTCCGCCCAATGTGGTTCGTTCATCGTTTTCCAAAAATTAAAGGCTTTTAATCGCCATGCTAATAACCATTCAGGTTCATCACGAAGAGACGATATTTTTTTTATAAGATTTTCTGATATTTTCGGCATTATGTGTTATTCATTAGTTTGATTGGCAAGTTGTTTTGCTTGTGCAAAAAATGTTAAAGATTGACCTAGTAAACCATCTGTAAATGTCGCAGATAATATTCCGTCTGGATCTGTTGTTGTTAGATGGTGTAAAAAACTGTCTGCTCGATTCATATAGTTTTCTACGCTACGGGCTACTTCGGAATCTAACTTTATGCATCTGCGTAATTTTTCTAAAGCGAAAGGATTTTTTGCATATTCATCCATTATGCCACCTAAAGCTCGCCATAAAGGATGTTCAGAAGTTGTTCGGGGCATTATATCTATTGCAGCCATTATAGGAATTAAATTTTGTAATAAATCTTGATATATCATCTCGGCGTTTTCGGCAACAGCGTTTGTTGCTGATTTACTTTTTAATGTTGATTGGATCTTTACTATCAAATTATATTGATGGGTAAGAGTTTTTCTCATATCGCGAATATTTGCGTATATTGAAAACATAAAGTAAATAAGGCCACAGTTTATTAATATTAAAAGTATAAAACTTAGTAATAATAATGTGTTATACATAAAAAACTCCTAATCAACAAATTTGTTCGATTTAGTATAGCATTTTTTAGCGATTCGTGCGATTTTATCTTGGAAGTTTTTTAATTACCATTTTCAATGCGTTTTGGTCTTGCACAGATTCGGTCAAATTGATATAATAATTATAATTAGATTATGAAACTTTTTAGGAAAGGAAGTTTTTATGTTTCGCAAGATTTTGATTGTTACAATGTTTGCAACAGCTGCTGGATATTGTTTTGCCGCAGAATCTTTGCCGCAGGTTGTTACGTCAGAAGTTTTTTATACTACTGATAAGATAGTAAATGAAAATCAACAAGTTCAATATGATGTAAATCAAAATTCTATCGTTCAGCAGGCGTCGGTTCCTGTTTGGCCCATAGCTGGTTCAGATGCTGATGTAGAAATTGCGTGTGAAGATGCTGCATGTAATAAAAATAAGCAAACAGAAAATATTCGTATAGTTTCTAAAATTGGTGCAGATTTAGTCGTTGAAAATAATTTTAATTTGGGTGGTTTTGATACGGATGGTTTTGGTGGTTGGTCCGGTGGGGCAAATATGCTACATGGAACCCAGATACCTGTTGGTTTTGATGATGAGTGTAATAATGGTTCGGAAATGCCTCTTTTGCACAGAGAGATGTTGGAAGATGATGGCGGGGCTATTTTGACGGTTTCTCGTAGTGGAAGAAAAAATTGTAATAGTTATAGGGATGAATATGATGCGTTCGCTGCAAAGGTTGGTATGACAGAAAGTGAAATAGCAACTGTGAATGAGATGGAAAGTACAACGTCAGAAACAGAAATTTCTGTAGATATTTCTGCTGACGCAGAGGCTCCAAAAACGCTTACGGATCAAGTGCGCTCTTGGGTTGTCGCAAATGGTCAGACCTTGCGCGAGGTTTTGCAAGATTGGTGTAATAAAGAGGGGTGGGATTTAGTTTGGGCTACTTCTCGTGAATATCCGATAGAAGCAAGTGCAGTTTTTAAAGGGCGGTTTGTAGATGTGGCTTCTGCGTTGGTTAGGAACTTTTCACGTGCTACCCCGATACCATATGCAAAATTTTATAAAGGTAACAGAGTTTTAGTGATTTCTACATCTGAAGAATAAGGCTTAAATATTTTTGTGCCAGAGGAGAAGATAGATGATGAACCCATTTAAATTTTTTGTTTTATGCGGAATTTCTTCTGTTTTAATAACGGGATGTGCAAAAGAAGAGTCGGCAAAGGTTGCAGCGTCTGTCGATCAAGATTTTATAAATGCTTATGATGCATTTGAAATGGCAAAAAATCCAAGAGCAAAAGTTGCAAGTGGCGATACTGTTTCTATGTCTGAGGGGGTTTGGTTAGGGGCATCTTCTACACTTTTAGAACATAGAAATAATCTGCCTTCTCAGTTTGAAACAGATACAGGTATTACAATTCTTTTAGACGAACCCGTTACTTTGCAGGTTTTAGCAAACAATATAACATCTATTACAAATATACCTGTAAAGATAGATAGCCAAGTTGATGCAGATAAATTGAAAAAAACGATAAATATTGCTTATACAGGAAAATTATCTGGATTGTTATCTCAAATAGCAACAGATTTAGATTTGTTGTGGTATTACGATAAAAAAGCTATTGTTTTTTATGAAACAGAAACGAAAACATTTACTTTATATGCATTAGGAACAGATGTGTCTTATCAGACGGCAGTAAATACAGATGACGGTAATCAGGTTTCATTAGAATCTACGTTAAAAGAATGGGATGAAATTGAAAATGCTATAGCGACAATAATCGGAGATAATGATAATTCTGATTTTACTGTATCGCGTAGCTTGGGAACAATAACTGTTACTGCACCGCCATCCGTTTTGGCTCGTGTTGGTGATTATATTGCACGTCAAAATAAACGTTTATCTCAGTTGGTAACAATTGATGTAAAAGTTTTGCAAGTTTCTATTTCTAATGATTCGGCTTTCGGTTTAAATTTAGCAGCAGCTATAAACTCTGCATCTGGATTAAATATTGTTGCTAATCCTAAAAATAATTTAGCTACAACGGAAGCTAGTTCTATGAATATTGCGGTTTTATCAAATACTGTATCTGCTCTTACCGGAGCTACGCATTATGAAAATGGTGAAGAAATTGCCGGGGCTTATACTCAAGATCAAATTAAGAATGGTTCTTTGTCTGGTGCGGCAGGTAGTAATGCTTTGATTCAGGCTTTGGCAAAACAGGGTAAGGTTTCTTTGGTTACAAATGTTGGGGTTACAACACGTAGTAATCGTGTTGCACCTGTAAATAACACGAAGTCGACTGGTTATATTAAACGTTTTGAATCGCGTAACTTTACAACGGTTGAATCAAGTACTGTTGATCAAGATGATTTAGAAACTGGATTTTCTATGCAATTATTGCCTAATGTTTTAGAAAATGGCAAGATTTTATTGTTGTTTAGAATGTCCATTCGTGAATTGTTAAAGATGTCTACTCAGACGATTGGTGAAGTAACGTTACAATTACCAGAAGTAGAAGAACGTAGTTTTATGCAAGAAGTTATTATGGAGTCTGGTCAGATGTTAGTCGTTTCAGGTTTTGAAAAACAGACAAATAATGATACGCGTTATGGTTTAGGTGATCCCGATTTTATGGCGTTGTCCGGATCTCGTGAAACTGCTGCTACAAGAGATGTATTGGTTGTAATTTTAACACCACAAGTATTAATCAGCCCAATGGATGCGGAACGTAATATTCAGCAGCATTGGGGCGCACCCTTGAATTAAAAAATTGTAACTATAAATATGGTAGTATAAAAAGCCCTTGTTTTAAGGGCTTTTTAAAATTTTTATGATTGAAAGTTATGCTATTTTAGCAACTTTTTTTGTTAAGCGAGATATCTTTCTAGCAGCGCGTTTTTTCGGCATAATTTTTCCAGCCGATTTCATAATTTTACTTTCTGCTGCACGACTTGCGCTAATTGCTGCTGTTTTGTCGCCCGTTTCAATTGCGGCCAAAGCCTTTTTTGTTGCTGTTTTTACCGCACTACGACGCGCTGTATTTATAGCATTCTTTTTTATCGTTACTAAAATTCTTTTTTCAGATGATTTGTGATTTGCCACTTTATTTTCCTTTTATTTAATCACGTTTTCTGCTATTTTATAAAAAACAAACATAAAATCAAGGAAAAATAAAATGATGTATGTAATAGGAATTGTTATTGCTTATTTTTTAGGGTCTGTACCAATGGGGTTGTTGTTAACTCGTTTTATGGGGAAAGGTGATTTACGTAAGGTTGGTAGTGGTAATATCGGTGCAACTAATGTTATGCGTGTTGGCGGGCTTAGAATGGCGGCGATTACGTGGATTTTAGATATGCTAAAAGCAATTGCTGCTGTGTTTGTAGGGGTTGCAATAGGGGGTGAAATCTTTGGCGCTTGGTGCGGATTTGTTGCTATCGTTGGACATTGTTATCCTGTTTGGTTGAATTTTCATGGTGGAAAAGGGATTTCTTCTTTGTTTGGTGTTCTTTTAGCAGTAAGTCCAGTTTCTTTTATTATTTGTGGTATAGAATGGTTAATTGTTGCTCTGTCTTCTGGTTATTCTTCACTTGGTGCGGTTGTCGCTTTCTGTGTAATGTTTGTATTAGGATTCTTTATGGGGTGGCAAATAGGTTTACCGTTCTTGGCAATTGCTTTGTTATGTTTATGGAGACATCGTGAAAATATAAAACGTTTGTTCAATGGAACAGAAAGTAAAATTGAATGGAAATGGAAAAAATAATCTGCTTTTTTAGCAGATTATTTTTTAAGGTCTTTATTTTATATCATTTTTATGATATAATATAAAATAATAAAGAGAAATGTAGAAAATGTTCAGATCGTTACCGATTTTTATGGCTTTTTTTGTAGCTTTGCCCGCCTTTGCGGCTTCTTCAAGTTCGCAGGCGCGAAGATCTGTTACTTCTCAAATGGTAATGAGTGCGCCACGTGCAACTGCTTCTACTAATCAATTAGAGGCAATGTCTGCATCTAATTCGCAGCCTACAATAAATAAAATAGATCTTGAAGAAAAGCCTTCCGAACCAATTGAAAATAACAGAGATAAAGAAAAAGAAGCGTGTGTAAATAATAATGTGGGGCTAGGTAATACCTTTGTGTGGGCGTCTAGATATAGCGATAGCAATAATTATATGTCTATGATAGAGGATGTAATAGAACCAGATAATAATGTTTGTTTTGTAAGGGTGGAATTAAAGTCTAATGATTCAAAGATAAGTTTGTCGGATATTCCCGCTCGTTATTTTGAGATGGGCAGAATAATAACTTGTGGTGAATGGGCAAATGAAGATACGGTTCGACAAAGAATTTTAGATGCCAGAAAAAATGCACGTGTTTGGGGTAGCGTCGGTGCTGCCGTTGGCGGTGCAGCAATCGGTGTAGGCGCGATGGAACTGTTTGGAAATTCTTTGATCGGAGGAAAAGTAGAAGGGCAAAATAATGAAAATTTATCAAATGATGAAGTTTTGTTGTCCCAGTTATTGGTTTTAAAAAATGATAAAGACCCAGATTTTGATAAATTTATTGCTCAATTAAAGATAGTAAAAGAAGAGTGTGCAAAGCTTCAAAAATCCGGCGGGGAGGTACCCGAAGAATGTAGCAAGTATAATTATGAATATTTGTTGAATGCAAATAATTAAAGTCCTATGTAAAAGGACTTTAATTATTTAGTAAATTTATTATATAAATATTACTTTTATTATTATCTTTATATTTTTATAGTAATGATATGTCGGACTTATTCAATAGATTATTAATTCTTCGTACCCCCGGAATTGGACCGGCTAAGTATAATGATTTAATAAAACGATTCGGTGGCTTAGAAGCTGCGGCACAATCTTTGATAAATAATGATGTTGTTAAGGAATCGGTTTTGCGTGAGCTTGAGGCGGCTAAAAAACATAACATATATTATGTATGTGATGACGAGGATGATTATCCTTGTTCTTTGAAAGAAGTAAAAAATCATCCGCCTGTTATATCTGTGCGTGGAAATATAAATACTTTAAGAAAATCGATTGTAAGTATTGTTGGTACGCGTCATGCAACTGTTGCAGGAATAAATTTTTCTAAAAATTTAGCGGCAGCTTTTGCACAAAATGGATATGCCGTTGCTTCCGGTATGGCTATAGGTACCGATTCGGCGGCTCATTATGGTGCTTTACATTCTTCTGGAAATTCGCAAACCATTGCGATTGTTGCTGGTGGGGTTGATTATATATGGCCACTAGAAAACGAATCGTTATATTGGGAAATAGTTGAAAGAGGGGCTGTAATCAGTGAAATGCCTGTTGGTTTTGTCCCCGTCGCAACAAATTTTGTTCAGCGTAATAAATGGGTTGCGGGAATTTGTGACAAATTAATACTTGGCGAAGCTGATCTGAAATCTGGTAGCATGACAACTGCGCGATTCGCTATTGAGTATGGTAAAGAAATTTATGCGATTCCTTCGCATCCTTCTGATCCAAGAGCTGCCGGGCCGAATTTCTTGATAAAGTCTGGTGCTGCAAAATTATGCTCGGGTATAGAAGACTTTTTTATGAAAAAAGAAAAATATAAAAACGAAGAAAAAAAATTAGAAAAAAATTTAAAAGAAAATTCTTTGTTAGATGCAATAGGAACTATTCCAGTTTCCGAATCTGTATTGGCAGACATTGTCAAAAAAAATATTTCGGAAATTAAATCTGATTTAGTGATCTTAGAATTACAAGGTTTAATAAAAAAAGTTGACGCAGGTTACATCAGAATATGAAAAAATATATGTATATACAGTGTATATACAATGCGCAGAAAACTAGTAAAAAAACGAATCGTTGTCAAAAAATAAATCTTAAAAAATCGTTTAACAATTAGTTGCAAAGTTTAATTTATCTTATAACTTTACAGACGTATCCAAAACGATTGAGGAAACACTCAATCACCAAAGCGAGAGAGTATTAAAGTAGGTAAACATAAAAACTGAATCATTATTAAATCTGTTTAAGATAAAATAATGTTTAGCATTTATGTGCAGGTGTTTTTTATACTCTTGCGCGGGCAGGAAACTCTTTTAAGGAAGGAAAGGAGAAACGACATGCAGGTAGCGGCGAAAAAAATGATGACTGACTTGGAACAAATCAAGGGGGCCATAGCCGCAAAAATGGATGTCGCAAATTATTCTTCTTGGATTGCTCCTTTACAATTTGATATTTGTGGTGATACTTTAGTTTTGGTTGCACAAAATCAGTTCTCTGCTGATTTTATCGGTAGTGTTCACAAAAATGTTTTATCGGCTGTTGCAGCTGATTTCGGATTGAATTTAAAAATATCTGTTCGTGGTGCAAATATTTGTTCTGGACCAGTTGCAAATGATAATAATGTTCAGGTATATGCACCAGTTGCGCAAACTGTTGTAGAAGCAGATAAAAATGTTTTTGATGCTTTTATATCTTGTGAAGAAAATGCGTTTGTATTATCTGCATGTAAAAAAATAGCAGCGGGTCAGGTTTCTTTTTCTCCGCTGTTTATTTATGGACCAGCAGGATGCGGGAAATCTTTGCTGGCAGATTGCATTGAAGCAAGTGCAAATGGCCGCACAATTAAAATGTCTGGTGGGCAGTTCGTTGCAGAATTTACACGTAGTTTGCACGATAAATCAATTTTTGCTTTTAAAGACTTCTGCCGTAATTGTGATACATTTATTTTAGATGATGTTCAAACTTTGGCTGGTAAACGTGCAACATGTGAAGAATTTATGCAATTGATTGTAGATTTGCGTGCGGCAGGAAAAAATGTTGTTTTAACGGCGAATGTGGCACCAAGTAATTTATCCGGATTTGATCGTCGTATGCAGTCTTTATTCGCTTCTGGTTTGGTTGCAGATGTTGTTGCGCCAACCGCAAATGTAAAACGCGTAATGTTAACACGTGCAGGTGTTGCAGAAGATGTTGCATTGTCTTTATCTATGCGCATTGCAGGAGATGGTCATTTGTTGTCTGGTGTCGCAACAAAAATAAAAGCTTATTCTGAATTGATGGGCGAAAAAGTAACATTAGAAATTGCACAACGTTTATTGGCTGATACTTTGCAGAAAGCTAAAACGCCAATTGCAATGGTAAAATCTATGTGTGAAAAGTTGGGTGTAGCATATGATGCAGTATGCGGTAAGGGGCGTAGCCGTGGTGTTGTATTAGCACGTCAGATGATGATGGCTGTATTAAAAGTTGCAACAAATATGTCTTTGACAGAAATTGGTCGCGTGTGTGGTGATCGTGATCATGCAACAGTTTTGTATGCGATATCACAAGTTGAAAAAATGAAACAAACAGATTTGGTCTTGGCTGCACAGATAAATCAAATGATAGAAGAATGCAGATAAGCTGATTTAAATATTTAGTTATTGGCAGTCCCCGCGAAATATGATAAAATAAAGAAAAATGGTGTAGGCAATTTTGCTTAATTAAAAGACTGACATCAGCCAAATGGGGGAGAAATGAAAAAGTTTTTATTGTTTCCTATCTTTTTTATGTTAGGTATGATTCCAGATTTTTGTTTGGCGATGTGTGGAGAAAGGCAGATTTCTTTTCAAGGTATTCAGGCCCCAGGAGATGACGAATTCGTATATCAGAGTACATCTGATTATTTAAATGCTGTTGAAAGAGAAAATAATGGAGAAAGAAGTTTCCCGTTAGATAATTTGATGTGGGAATGTGACGAAGAACAAGGGTGTAAGCACAATACGGCTATACTTGCACCTAGTGGTCATGCATGGGATGAACAGCAAAATAAACCAGAGACGCTTTATTGGTGTACGGCATACTTTGGTGATAAATGGGAAGCTTTTTCTTTCATAGAATGTGAAGATAATTTTTATGAAGATTTGAAACGAACTCCCGCATTGGAAAATTTAGCTGTTGATATGAATGACACTTTTAATAAGCCTGTATATCAAAGGTCTGAAAATAATGGTAGAAATAGATGGTTCTGTTATATAAATCCAGAAAAATTAGCTTGTTTAAAAGGAGAAGGAACGGTATGGTTCCAAGATAAATGTAGTTGTGTAAAGTCTTCTGATGGTAAAGAACGTGAATGGAACGGCAAAACCTGTGTAGAAGTAGTTAACGAAGAAAGTAAACAAATAGAAAATAAAGAAGAAATTATTGCAGAACAACCAAAGTTATCTTGTGTACAACAAAGATGCGGTGGGTTGACTGGCAGTCAGAAATCTGAATGTGAGGCTTGCTGTTATGTCCCTGCATCTCTTGCAAAATGGGAAAATGGGGTATGTAAATGTCAGCAAAATCCTGACCAAAAATTTAATCCTGCTACTTCACAATGTGAGGATGTTGTAAATGTAACGCAAGATCAATACGAGTGTGATGCAACAAAAATTGCTAAGGTTAAAGTATGGCAAAATACTTATGCTTCAAATGAAAAAATCGTTGCTTTGATAATTAGTATACTGGATTATTGTGAAGGTGATCAAAAAAATGGTACTACTTTTAATGCAATGTTTGAAGAACTGCAAAATATTATTAATGAAATACAAAAATTAGATGCAGAAAGAATTGCAAACAATGAATCTAAAACAAAAATAAGTTCTGCTGTTGCAGAATTAGATAAAATTTCTTCTGGCTTTGAAAAAAGTAATTGGAAAACGGAAGAAGGAAAGTTTAATACAGCTCGTTTGATTTCTGATTCTGTAGCAGGGGTTGTTTTAGGTACTGCCGGTGGTTTGATAACTAGTAGCGTAGTAAAAAAGAATCAGGTAGAAAATGGCTTTGAAGATATCCAATGCACTGTCGGCGGTCAAGTCGTAGCAGGGTGGGGTGACCAGTTCCAAGTCGGTATCCATTAAACTAGATGAGGAAAACAAAAATACCGGTTTTACCGGTATTTTTTATTTTTGTTTATTTTTTTGTAAAAGGTTTAAATATCTTGCCCGTTTCATCATCTGATAATGTAAGTCTTTCCTTGACATGTGGTTTAAACGATTTAAAAAATCCGGTAAATCTTCGCGATACATAATATCATTTGTAGGAAACAACATTGCTACTGGTTCACCTGTTTCTTTGTCCAAATATTCAACTATTGTGCTGGCTAATTTCTTTCCCATTACCGGTTCCAGAACCTTAAATGATTTTATCATATCAATAGCCCCAGGATTTGGAAAATCTAGGCTGTTTAACCATCCTGTCTTTTGCTCTAGGCTTTTGCCATTTATTTCTACAACTGCAAGTGGGGTGCTTTGGCATAATTCAAATACAGAATATCCTCCAAAAACATTTTGTTGAATTACGTATGTGTTTTTTCTTTTTTTTGTTGGTTTCATATTTTTCTTTCCTCTATTAATTTATATCAAATATATCAAATTTTGGGGTAAGGATTTTGCCATGTTTTTATTGTTTTGTACAGACGGAATAAATTCTATTATATGTTTGTGTAATAGAAATTTTGCGAATTATGTTTAAAAAAATTTTTATTATACAAATAAATCTTTCACAAACTGGGCGTGTTCTGTTATGAACTTAAATCTGAATTCTGGTTTCTTGCCCATCAATTCAGATACAATTGTACGAGTCTTTTCAGTATCTTCTGCACCTTCGTCCGTTCGTGGTGGCAGATCAACACGAATCAAACGACGTGTCTTGGGTGACATTGTCGTTTCTTTTAACTGATTCGGCATCATTTCACCAAGTCCTTTGAAACGTGATATTTCTATTTTTTTATTTTTATATTTATTATTTTTTAGTTCTTCTAGTTCTTCATCTGTATCAACATAAATAGATTCTGTACCACATGTCAATTTATATAATGGTGGACAAGACAAATATAAATGACCGCCATAAATTAATTGTGGCATGTGCTGATAGAAAAATGCCATTAGTAACGATGCAATATGACTGCCGTCAACATCAGCATCTGTCATTACAATTATTTTTTCATATCTTAATTTACTTTCATCCCAATCTTTTGCTGTTCCTGCACCAATTATATCAATCAATTCATTTAATTCTTTATTAGCGCCAAATCGTTCATCTGAATTTGATATTACGTTTAATACTTTACCACGTAGTGGCATAATTGCTTGGGTTGCACGGTCACGTGCTTGTTTCGCAGTGCCACCAGCAGATTCACCTTCTACAATAAATAATTCCGTACCTTCGACACCGTGTTTAGAACAATCGGCAAGTTTAGCAGGCATTCTTATACGTTTAGTCGGGGTTTTCCTTGCAATATCTTTTACTTGCTTGGTTTTAATTCTGGCGTTTGCAAGATTTATAACAAAATCAAGTAAAGCGTTTGCCGTTTTGGGATCTGAAGCTAAAAATATATCCCATGGATCACGTAGGGCATTTTCTGTATATCTTGCAATTTCCGGATTAGATAACTTTTCTTTGGTTTGACCTAAAAATTGTGGCGTTTTGTAAAATATAGATACTATCGCTGCAACAGAGTCAAATACGTCGTCCCCGATTATAGATGTTGCTGCTTTATTGTTTACTTTTTCTCCGTATGCTTTTATTCCTTTGGTTATGGCTGATTTAAAACCTGTTTCATGTGTCCCACCGTCTATTGTTGCAATTGTGTTACAATAAGATGAAAAGAACCCATCGTCAGATGCAGCGCCATTTTCATCTGTTAAAAATGTTAATGCCCATTCTATGCGTCCTACATCATCAGGAAAATCAACGCAACCACTAAATATTTTAGGAAGAATACGCGGCTTGTCCTTGGTTTTTTCTTCTAAAAAGTCTGCAACCCCATTCGGATAATAAAATGTCGTGTCTGCAGGTATGTTCATATCTTCTGTTAGAAGACTTGGGTTACAGTGCCATTCAATACGGACACCTTTCGACAAAAATGACTTGGCACGTGCCATTCTATAAATTTTTATGGGTTTGAATACCGCGCTTTCGCCAAAAATTTCATCATCAATGGTAAATCTGATTTTTGTTCCGTGGTTTTTTGTCGGTTCACCGCGAATCATTTTACTGGTTGGTTTGCCACGTGAAAAAGTCTGTTTCCATTCATAACCGTCACGTGATATTGTAACTATCATTTCTGATGTCAATGCGTTCACAACAGAACTTCCGACACCATGTAAGCCACCACTTGTTTTATATACATTGTTATTAAATTTACCACCAGAATGTAAGGTCGTTAAAATAACTTCCAGAGCAGATTTACCCGGATATTTAGGATGTTCGTCTACAGGAATACCACGACCGTCATCTGTAATTTCGATAGTTTTAGCATCAATTAAGGTAACAATAATTTTCTTTGCAAAGCCTGCAACTGCTTCGTCAATTGAATTATCCATTATTTCAACTGGAAGATGATGCCATGCTTTTTCGTCTGTCCCACCAATGTACATACCAGGACGTAAACGAACAGGTTCTAGACCTTCTAGTACTTGAATATCAGATGCATCATAAGAATGTGTGTTTTTTTCTGTCATAATACATTTATTATTATAACATTATTTGATTTTGTGCAAGAGAAAGAATTCTTGTCTTGTTTTTACGTTTTCGCATTTTTATGTTTTTATACCCTTGATTTTTTTAATAAAGAGCTTATATATTTTGAGAAATAACTTACAGGCTTAAAAATATGAATAAAAATCCTTATGAAGTTTTGGGCGTTGCTCGTGATGCATCCGAGGCGGATATAAAAAAGGCGTATCATAAATTAGTTTTGAAGTATCATCCTGATAAAAATCCAGGCGATAAAAACGCAGAAGAAAAATTTAAAGAAGTTAATAATGCTTTTGATATTTTAAAAGATCCGCAAAAGCGGGCCGCATATGATAGGTTTGGAGATGCTGCATTTGCTGGTGGAAATGCGTCTGGAGCAAACCCTTTTGGCGCAGGGGGAAATCCGTTCGGTAATGGTGCTTTCCATTTTAACATGGGTGGCGGAGCTGGTATGGAAGATATTCTCCGAGAGGCTATGCGTGGATTCGGTTTTGACGGTTTCGGTAGCGGATCTTCGCGCGGAGAAAATCGCAGAAGTGGGCGCGATTTGTTAGATGAAGTAGTAATTGACTTAAAAGATGCTTATTTCGGTAAAAAACATACAGTTAAGTTTTCTAGCGAAGTGAAATGTGATAAGTGTAATGGACTTGGTACCGCAGATGGTAAAGAAGCACCCATTTGCTCAAGATGTGGTGGAACAGGGTATGTTCATACAAGTCGGGGGTTCTTTGCTGTAGAAACGCCTTGCCCAGATTGTAATGGTTTAGGACATAAGATAGAAAAGAAATGCTCTCAGTGTGATGGAACGGGAACGATCCATAAAACACGTACATTAGAAGTAAATATTCCTGCCGGTGTTGAAGATGGAACAAGATTGCGTTTGGCCGGTCAGGGAGAGGCAGGACAAAATGGTGCCCCCGCTGGAGATTTTTATTTAGACGTACGCATTCGTCCGGATAAAGTATTCGAAAGACAAGGAACAGATTTAATTTTGAAGTTAGATGTTCCTTTCACTACTCTTGCATTGGGCGGTGAAATAGAAATATCTACAATAGACGATAAAAAATTATCTGTTAAAGTTCCTGCCGGTACACAGATTGGTGAAAAATTACGTGTCCGTGGGCATGGTATGCCGGGACGTCGCGCAGGTAATTTCGGCGATTTGTATATAGATATAAATATGAAGGTTCCAACAAAGCTTACGGAAAAGCAAAAGAAGTTGCTAAATGAATTTGCTAGTATAAAGTCAGAAAAAAGGGGTTGGTTTTAATAGCTTATAAAAAGAGCCGGTAAACACCGGCTTTTTTATCGTATTTCTTTTAGTTTTTTTATAAAAGTATTTGTATATTGTGTCGCAGACCATAGTGATGCGATAAGAGATAGCCAAGTTCCCCATATACCGATTTGTGGCAAAATGTAAATTAAAAACATTACTGTTTTGCTGTTGGTTTCTGGGGTAATAATTGCTCCTATGGCAAATAATAATAAAAAGGCACCGATCGTTATCATTTGTAAGGTTGTTTTGATTTTTCCCATAGAAAAGCGAGCCTTGGGAACAGGCATTTCTATTTTTTGTGTGCCCAAAAATTCACGTAATCCGCTTATATATAATTCTCTTGCGATCATTATTATTACAGGAACAACAATAAACCAAACAGGCATCATTACAATCAACATTATGAATGTATTTACTACTAAAAGTTTGTCGCCTATGTGATCCATTACACCACCTATTTTAGAACATACTTTATATTTTCTGGCAAGGAAACCGTCAAACCAATCCGATATTGCTGCCAGTACATATAAAACAAAAGTTGTCCAATATAGCCCAAACATCATTGTGGGTATTATTGCAAATGCGGCTGCAATACGAAATGCCGACAAAAAGTTTACAAAGAATTTCATATTTTTCTCCTTTATTAAGTATATAAAATAATTATATCACTTCTGAATGGAAGTAGGCATATATTTTTTTTGCTGCGGATTTGCCTAAACCGGGAACGCGTAATAAAGCATTTAAGTCGGCATCAGATATTGCACGAACAGAACCAAAATGCGTTAAAAGCGATTTTTTTCTGGTTGGACCAATACCGTCTATTTCATCTAATACAGATGAAGTTAAAGTCTTTGCACGGATGGTACGATGAAATGTTATTACAAACCTATGTGCTTCATCACGAACTGCGCGTAATAAAAGAAATAATTGTGAGTCTTTTGGTAAGTCTTTTGATGTTTCACCGTTCGGTAATATGAAGTGTTCGTCACCATTGCGAACTTCGCCTTTGGTTACCCCAAGAACAGGGATATTCGGGGCGGTTTTTTTTGCTATATTCCATTGTGCGATTCCACCATCAACGATTATAAGATCTAATTTAGGCTCTCGTGAAATTGCCCGGTTTATAAATTCCTCCATCATAGCAATATCATTTCCTGCCCTTGAATTATCTCTTAACTTAAAATGTCTATAACCAGATTTTATAAAACCTTCATGACCGAACGTTATCATTGCGCCTACGGGGCTTTTTCCGAAAAGATGTGAATTATCAAATACGCCGGCATAATTTATTTTAATGCCCAACCAATTTTCTAAATCTGTAACATTTTTATTCCAATTAAAATTCTCTCTATGTGCATGATTCTGGCGTATACCGCGATTTGATGTATGTGTTAATTCTGCTATTTTGTCGCGACATATTGCTGCAGATTCAAAGTCCATTTTGTCAGAATATTTTTTCATTTCTTTCGTAAGGTCGGCTATTATGGGTTCGCTATCCCCAGTTAATATTTTTCTGGCAAGTCGTACATTTTCATCATAATGGGTTTGTTGTAGAACGCATGGTGCACTACATCTTCCTATTTGATGCAATAAACAAGGTCGTGTTCTGTTTCTCATAAATGTGTCAGTGCACGTTCTTAATTGGCATACTTTTTGTATTGTTTTTATCGTTTTGTTTAGTGCAGATACCGATGGATAAGGACCATATACGTCCTTGCGCTGAGAAATGCGACCACGAAATTTTAATAAACGTGGAAATTCGTGTTTTGTTAGGGCTATCATCGGGTACATTTTACCGTCTGTTAGCATAATATTATATTTTGGTTTCTGGGTCTTTATAAGTTTTTGTTCTAAAAGTAGCGCGTCCGATTCTGTTTGAGTAATATCCCATTCTATACGATTTACTAAAGATCGCATAACTTGTTTGTGAGGTTCCAGTTTTGATATGTCTAAGTATTGTTTTAAGCGTTTGGATAGATTTTTGGCTTTCCCTACGTATAACAAGTTACCTTCGGCGTCATACATTTTATATATGCCGGGAGCATTAGGACTGTTTTCTATTAAATCAGAAAATTGAATATTCATACTAATTATGATAGAATATAAAAAAATAAATAGCAATGGGGGTTATTGTCATGATTCAAGAATCTGGGCGTTCAATGATAGAAATGATGGGTGTGTTAGCTATAATGGGGGTTATTACAGTTGGTGCAGTTGCAGCAATTTCTAGCGCGATGAATTTGCAAAAAAGAAATACTGTAAATGACGAAGTTTTGCAGATGGTAACCCAAGTAAGACAATTATTCGGAGAATATGATGATTTTTCTAATATAAACAATTCTACGGTTTTTGGTGCTATAGGTATGTCTAATAAAAATCCTTATGGCGGAACGTACGAGTTGTCTGTAAACCCGTCTAATTCAAGACAGTTTATAGTTTCAATAAATGGTTTGACTCAATCCGATTGTGAATATTTTGTTACAAAGGTTTGGAGCGGTTCAATTGGTTATGAGTTATCAGGACATACTGCTAGCGGGGCTTCGGGAACATGTGATAGCCCAAATGGTCAGAATGTAGTTCAGATAACGTATGGTGAATAATAGTCGGTATTTATATATGGCAGAATTTGTAGAAGTTTCTAAAACAGAAGATGGTACGCGGTTATTGCGCTGGTTTTTGCGACGGTATCCTAATATGCCACAAAGGGAATTTTATAAGTTATGCCGTGGCGGTCAGATAAGGGTAAATTCTTCACGGAGACATGGGCAAGAAATTCTGCATTCTGGAGATATAGTTAGAATTCCACCCACATTAAATAGTTATTCTGTTGTTAAAAATAAAAAAACAGAATCTGGTGAAAATTTTTCTTTATCAGATTTAGAAAAATTACGTAACTGTATAATTCATGATGATGACGATATTGTAGTTTTTGATAAACCGGCTGGGCTTGCCGTTCAAGGAGGAACAGGTATTCGTAAGTCTGTGGATAAAATGGCGGCAGCATTGTTTCCGTATAATAAAATCTCTTTGGTTCATCGTTTAGATAAAGAAACTAGTGGGATACTGGTTGTCGCAAAAAATCAATATGCTGCACAAGTTTTAGCTAATGCTTTTCAGACAAAAAGTGCTCATAAAGAATATCTTGCCTTATTAAATGGTTCGGTAAAACCTAAAAAAGGCTTAATCGATAATTATATGGTAAAAGGGCAAATATTTGATGGGCCGGAACGTTTAAATGATGGGGCAGGGCAAAGGCCTCTTAGGGCGATTACTGAATATGAGGTGATGTCTGAGGTAGGTGGAAAATTGTCGTGGGTTCTTTTTTCGCCTAAAACAGGTAGAACGCATCAGCTACGTGTTCATAGTGCGTTATCTTTGCATGCGCCAATAGTTGGGGATTCTATATATGGTGTTGAAAAGCGACTTGACGGGGCTTTGGCATCGATGATCAACACAAATAACTTGTTTTTGTTAGCATATAAGATAACATTTCAACATCCGACTACAAAAAAAATGCTGACTTTGCAGGCAGGGGTACCAGATTTTATGAAGCCGGTACTTTCATTTTTAGAGTTTAAGCTGCCCTGAAAATGTGTGATAGAAAATGGTAAAAAAAAGAAAAAAGAAAAGTGTTTTTTTTGCGGTTACACGTGTATTAGTCCTGTTTTTTATGGGGTTGGGGGTGGCAGTTGGTATCGCAATATACCAGATTAATCTGGATACTTTGCGTGGAGAAATCGTTTCTATATTAGAAAATGCTACAGGGCTTCCAGTACAAATAGAAGGTAAAGTGTCTTGGAAACTTTCTTTAAGACCACAAATCGAATTGAATAAAGTTCGTATACCTAATGCAGAGTGGGCTGTACATAAAGATGCTTTTAGTGCGGAAAAAATAGATGTTACTTTGAATCTTGTGTCTTTATTTAGAGATCGACCGACTATTCAGAATGTGAAAATTTATGATGTGAAAGTTTGTGTAGAACAAAATGAAAAAGGTGATTTTTCAGTACAACCAGAAAAAAAATTGGAAGATACGGAAACAGTAAAAACAGAAATGTCGGTTGTAGAGAAAAATAAATATCCTTTTGAAGATTTGGGGTTGGGCGGTCTTGAAGTAAAAAATCTTGAATTAGATTTCTTAGGAAGAAATTATTCTTTCGTAGGCTTTCAAGTAAATTATGTGTCAAGGGAAAATAGAAGAGAGTATAATGGCTGGGTAAAGTCTAGGGAAGATGTTTTTCCGTTTATAGTTTCTTTTTCAGAATATAATGCTGAAAGAAAGGTTTATCCTGTGCGTGTTGCAATGGCAACTGGTGGAGATGCATTGATTGCTAATATTGCATTAGAGGGAACAAGTAAAGCACCAATAGATTTTATAATCAAGGGAGATGTTCCAGATGTTTCTGAAATAGGTAAAGTTTTTAATTTAAATTTACCAGAATTTTCTTTGATGAAAGTAAATATAATGGGTGGTTTTGATAGAAAACGTCTGACTTTTCGCAATTCTTCAATTAAAATCAGTGGAAATGATGCTGCTTTTTCCGGGTATATTGATTGGTCAAAACAGCTACCTTTGATAAATATGTCTGTAGATTCTAAGTATATAAATTTAGTTGATTTATTCCCTAATTTGTATTCCAGAAATAAAATTAATTTAAATAGGCCTTTGAATGTTTTTAAAGATATTCCTTTGTTCGGAGAAGATTTTTTAAAATTTAACTTAGATCTTCATATAATGGCTGATAGATTCGTAATATATAGAAATTTTGATATTCAAGATATTGATTTGTCGTTAAATTTGCTTGACGGTAAAGCACGTGTTGATACAACTGGTGTTATAGCAGGCGGAAATGTACATGTAGCCGGAAATATAGATATAGATCAAACGGGTAATATGCATTTAATATCTGCAGGAATTGGAAACTCTATTGCGGTTGGTGAAATTTTGTCGCAAATTCAGGTAACGGATATTATATCTGATCTTCCTGTAAATGTAGAATTTTATGTAGAAGCTAATGGGAAAAATTTGTCAGAATGGATGAAAACCATGACTGGACCGGTGAAGATTTACTCTACTGCACCAGGATATGCACACTCGGCATTGGTTGCAAATATGTATGGCACAGATTTTTTAACGACATTACGTCATAGCATTCAAGATCTTTTTAGAACAGAAAAAAAATATAATCAAATAAAAATATCTTGCGTGGCTTTAAATACAAAGCTTAGAAATGGTTTAATTGAAACACAAAATGGGGCTGCGGTTGAAACTAATGCTATAAATATACGGTTTGCAGGAAAGCTAGATTTAGGAAATGAAAATATGAAACTTTCTTTGGCAACCGTTCCTGTTAGAGGATTGAAATTATCCTTAACGGGGAATGTAGTAAATTCTATGGAATTTACTGGTAGTCTAGCAGAACCAGATATAAAAATTAGTGGTGCTGCTGTGGCTGGCAAAGTAGCTTCTGCAACTGGTATAGGTTTATTGTTGGCACCATTTACTGGAGGAATAGGTTTGGTCGCTGGGGCAGGCGTGGGGCTTTTAGCAGGAGATTTATTAGAAAATTGGTTGGCTGACGATAACCCTTGCTCAACAGCTTTGGAAAAAGGTGCGCCCATTAAGAATAATGACCCTGAATGGTTTAAAGTTCCTTTAAAAGATTTGATGGCGAGCGTTTTTGATAATATGTAACCTTTTATAAATTTTGTTAAAAAGTTTGTTTTTACTATAAAACAAGTCGTGTATTTATTATATTTTGTGGCTTAAATAAAGTTCTTTTACTCTTGCACCGAATCGAGATTTTTTGATAAACTAAAAAAAAAGAATGTAGGATAAAAGATTTTTTATATTAAACAGGAGTGTATACATGGAATTTTCGGTATTTCGTCAGGTTTTGATCCGTGCGCTGGGACATATGCAATCCATCGTAGAAAAGCGCGCAACATTGCCGATATTAATGAATGTAAAATTAGAAGTTGCGGATGATTTAGTCTTGTCGGCAACAAATGTTGATTTAGAATTAGTAGAACATGTGGCTGCGGATATTACGTTGGGCGGAAAAACAACTGTCCCTGTTCAGATGTTGTACGATATTGTTCGTAAGTTACCTGATGATTCAGAGATTTCTTTTAAACAGTCTGGTGACCAATTGGTTGTGTCTAGTGGACGGGCTATATTTCATTTGCCAACTTTGCCGGCTGAAAATTTCCCGGCTATGGCGGGTAGTAATTTGACGACGAAGTTTCAAATGACAACAGGGGATTTAGCGCATTTAATAAATCAAACAAAATTTGCAATACCAACAGATGATGTTAGATATCATTTAGGCGGAATTTATTTTCATCTTTCCGAAGATGACGGTGAAAAAAAATTGACGGCTGTTGCAACGGATGCTCAGCGTATGGCGTTGTGCGCAATGCCTGCGCCTGCAGGAAGTGAAGAAATGCCTGCTGTAATTTTGCCACGTAGAGTAATTGGTGAATTGTCTAAATTGTTAGAAGACGCTACGGTTGATGATGTTCTTGTTGAATTGTCTGATACAAAAGCAAGATTTACTGTTGGACCGGCAACCTTAACAAGTAAATTAGTTGACGCGCAATATCCTAATTATCGTGTTGTTATACCAAAAGGTAATGATAAAATCGCGATTCTGGATAGAAAGCAGTTTTTAAATTCTGTTGATTTGGTTTCTGTCGCCAGTGTTGATAAAACAAAGTCTGTACAATTGACGTTTTCTATGAATAAATTAGTTGTAAATGCTTCAAGTCCAGATGCAGGGACTGCAACACAGGAATTAGATATTGAATATAATGCGGATGCGTCGTTTACAGTTACCTTTAATGTGAAGTTCTTAATGGACGTTGCAGGACAAGTAGAAGGTGATTCTTTCCAGATGGAAATGCAAGATCCTTTGTCTCCAACTATTATAAAGTCTACGGATAAGAATACAGATGCATTGTTTATATTGATGCCGATGAGAATGTAAAAAAAACTGCCGATAGGCAGTTTTTTTGTTTTATAATTGCAAAGTGTAATTTTTATGCTAGCATTGCCCGGCAAAAAAAGGTTTTTTATGAAAATAGAAGAAATATCCGCGGGACAAATGCCGCCAAAAAAAATGAATGCTATAATAGAAGTGCCGGAAAACGGTTTTGTTAAATATGAAATAGATAAAGAAACAGGTTTACCGCGTGTGGATAGAATTTTGCATACTCCGATGGCGTATCCTGCAAACTATGGCTATTTTCCTGGAACGCTTGGGGATGATGGGGATCCATTAGATTGTGTCGTTGTTTGTAATGCGCCTTTGCGTCCCGGTGTTTTGATAGAAGTAAGACCTATCGGGGCACTGTTGATGGAAGATCAAGCTGGGGGTGATGAAAAAATTATATGTGTTCCTCGTGATAAAATAGATCCTTTTTATACGAATACAGAATATATTGAACAGTTGCCTGCTATATTAAGATCAAAAATAGAATATTTCTTTCAACACTATAAAGATTTACAACCTAATTCTTGGTCAAAAGTAACGGGGTGGGCAGATCGTGAAACTGCTGATAAGTTAATTATGGATAGTATAGATAGATATTGGATGCATAAACGTGAAGTTCAATAAATGCTTGCGTTTGCTTCGGTATAATTTATAATTTATGAAAAATAAAAAAAGAGGTAAAAATGGCGTCTTATATTGCTAATGATATGCGTGTTGGTTGGGTAATTGCTCATAACGGTAAACGGTATTCTGTGATGTCTATTACAAAAGTAAAACCTGGAAAAGGTGGGGCTTTTGTTCAGGCGGATCTTCGTGATATTGATTCTGGTAATAAAGGGGGAGATCGTTGGCGCGCAGAAGATAAAGTTGAAAAATTGATGGTTGAAGATTTTGATTGTCAATATTTGTATTCTGATGGATCTGATGCGTTCTTTATGAATTTGTCTGATTATGAGCAATTTACAATGCCGGTTGATTCTTTGGGTGAACAGATGAAATTTTTGGCACCAGAAATGCAGGTAAAGGCAAATTTTGTTGAAGGACAACCTGTATCAATTTCTTTGCCAAAAACAGTTGTTGCCACAGTTGAGGAAACAGAACCTGCTTTAAAGGGGCAGACTGTTTCTAGTAGTGGTGGAAAACCTGCTATTTTGGATAATGGTGTTCGTGTTCAGGTTCCTTTATTTATTGAGCAAGGTGAAAAGATTGTTGTTAATACGGAAACCTTGGAATATGTAGAAAGGGCTAAATAAAAAAATTCCACTTTTGTGGAATTTTTTTATTGTATTTTATTTGATGAATTCATAATTTTTTCTATTTCTTCTATACAGTTATTTTTTATGTTTTCCATGCCTGCGTCTAGATAAGTTCTGGGATTAAAGTTTTCGGGCGTTTCAAATAAACTTTTTCTTACGCCGGCAGTAAAAGCAAGTCTGGAATCGCTATCTACATTTATTTTGCATACGTTCATTTCAACTGCTTTTTTAATTTGTTCTTGTGGAATCCCCAAAGCATTTGAGATGTTGCCACCAAATTCATTTATGGTATTTATATATTTTTGTGGAATACTAGATGCTCCATGTAGTACAAGGGGAAAGTTTGGCAGCTCTTTTGATATTTCTTCTAGTATATCAAAACGTAATTCCTCTTTGTCGGATTTTCTTTTGTGTGCACCGTGACTTGTTCCGATTGCTATGGCTAGAGAATCCGCATTTGTAGCATTTACAAATGTTACGACATCATTAGGATTGGTATAACTAGAGTCTTCGCTAGAAATATTTTCGTCTTCTATGCCGGACAATGTGCCAAGTTCTGCTTCTACACTAACATTAAATTTTTTTGCGATATTTACTACGTCTTTAGTTAAATCTATATTTTCTTTAAACGGTAATTTTGATCCGTCTATCATTATGCTAGAGAAGCCCATCTTTATTGCATCAGTACAAGATTCTAGTGACGAACCGTGGTCTAAATGTAATGCGATCCTTTCGGTTGGTTTTATTTTTAAGCCCCAAATCATTCCCATTAATAAATCTTTGCCCATATATTGTAAGGCAGATTCTGATACAGCTAGTATTACAGGACTTTTCTTTTCGCGGGCGGCAGATACTATTGCGGATAGCGTTTCCATGTTATAAAAATTAAATGCAGGTACAGCATAACGCCGAGAAAGTGCGTCAGAAAAAATATCTTTTGTGTTTATTAGGCCGAAATCTTTATAGTCCATTTTTTACCCTTTTTCAAATTATATCATATATAAAAACAAATGAGTTTTAAAGAAATAATAGAACGTTTTGTGGAGTGTCAATGCTTGACAACTGACTCTTTTGTGTAACAATTATAATACGAATCGGGGGTGGGTAGAGATTAAATAGAAGTCTAAAAGGGTATGTTATGAAAAAAGTTCTGATTCCTGTAGTTGCTTTGGCTGCTTTGGCTGGTTGTGGTGGTTATTACGATTATTATAAAGGTGGGGTAAGATATACCCAAGACGGTCAAGATTGTATTTATTATGCTGGTGAACATGGACGTAATTTCTCGCAGTATGTAGGCGGTGTCGATAATGATAAAAAGATTGTTTATCGGAATACTCGTTGTGAAGATTTGTATGCGCGTGATACTTTTGGACAAGAGCGTCGTCAAGAACGTAAGATTTTAGTACCGGCAGCACAAGAGGTTTCGTGTAACCTGTGTGGTGCCAATGTTGAAAAGGTATCGTGTGGTTGTAAAACTTGCGGTCAGGCAGTTCTAAAACGTAGGTATGTTATTATGTAAATATAAAAGCGTTCGTTAAGAACGCTTTTTATTTTGCATCTTTCTTGAAAGACTTGTTTTTTTATGGTAAAATTATAGAAAAAGAAAAGGGGATTTATATGAAAAATATATTGAAAAAAATTGGTTTTGCCAGTGTTGTTGTTTTGTCTGGTGCGGCTGCTGCTGTTGCGGCGCCTGCGGCAGCTGGGGTTAGCAATAATGGTTTGTGTGTGTTGATTAGTCAGATGTATGGCGTATTTAAAATTCTGCGTACTTTGGCGTTTGTTGGTGCCGCATTTATTATAGCAGGTTGGGCCTGGGGGTATATCAAAGACGGTAAGGGTGTTGATATGGAAGACCTGAGAAAAAAGGGTACCGGTATGTTAGTTGGTTTTATTTTACTGTTTGGTATCGGTATAGTATTGTCTTTCTTCTTAAGTTCTACTGGTTTGGATGCCATTGGTTGTCGGGAAGTTATATTGAGTTGGGGACAAATGTAATAAACAAAAAAGCGACCGTTTGGTCGCTTTTTTATTTAGTTTTATCTAATTGATTGAAATGCGAATTTATTTATGAATTCGCGTTCCTTTCTATTTAGTTCAGTTTCTAGTTTTTGTATAGAAAGTGTATTTATGTCTTGTTCGGGGTATTTTCCAGTTTGTTGAAATAGTTTGATTCTTTGAGTGTTTACTTCGCTAAGAAGTAATTCTGAAAAAGTAGAAAAGCGCATGTCTGGTCTTGCATCGTTACGTTTTATTGCAGAACTGAAAGCTTTTTGAAGTGCTAGCAAAGAATCTGAACCCATATAATTTAATATTGGGTCTTCTATATTTTCTTTTATTCCGTATATTCTTTTTAGTTCAGGTTGTGAAATGTTATAAAAAAATGTTTCGTGTATTAGATGATTGAACATTTTTATGTTGGATTTTTTTCTGGATGTTATTCCGTGTATTATTCTGCCTGTATGAGCTAAGTTTTTTCGAAGATATATTCTTGAAAATTTGTAGGCTTGTTCGTACAAGTCTTCATATTCAATATTTGGATTCATAAAATATAATTGTGTAAAAATTAAATGTGGATGCCGTTTAAAAATTAACCAACATATAAATCTGCTTAATTTTGCATCGGGTCCCTTTGCATGTAAAATTGTGTTGCCTGATGAAATTTGGTATTTGTTCGTTATAGGAATTATGTGCTTTGTATAAAAATCTTTTATGTTTTCTGGTTGTAAAATTTCTTTTTTCTTACCCCGTAAAGATTTTTGTAGTTCAAAAGGCTTTAAAGCAGAGTGGGTCGTGCTTTTTATGTTTTTGTGTTCGCCAACGTATTCTGGCCCAAATAAATTGTATAGGTCAGAAAAAAACCAGTAATTATTAAATTGGGTGTCGGTTGCATAAGAAAACAATTCTTGTTTTACAAAATGTTTTCTGTTTTCAAGAAATGTAAAAATTTTTTCTGGGTTTTGATACGGCATTTTATACCTTTTTTTATTTCGCTTCTTCTATATTGGCAAGTGAAAACAAGACAGAGGAAATTAATGACTGGTATGGAACGTGTTGTTTTTCTGCCAGCTGTTTTATGCTTTCTAAAACAGGGCGTGGAATTCGCATGTTTATAACGCAGTCTGATTTGTTAAACGTTTTATATGCTGCGTACTCTTTTAATAAGGTTTCCATGTTCATAACGAACAGTTGTTGCATAACATTTGGCATATATACAATCTCCTATACGAACCTCAATACCATAGTCTTTACAAAAGACTATATCATTGTGTTGACATTTGTCAATACATTTGTGTCTACGTCTGTAATGGCTGTGGTGTGTACTTTTGTGTTGTTGTTTGTGTTGTTGTGTTTTTGCTTTTTTTAGTTGGGGTTATCTTGCTTTTCCTTTAAGATGCATATAAAATTATATGAAGTATTTTTGATAAGGATTTTTGTATGATAAAAAAATTTTTTATTTTTATGGCATTTGTGTTTTTTTCTTTTGGTGCGGCTTTTGCGGAGCTAAAAGTTGATATAGTTGCTGGTGCAACGGAACCGATATCCATTGCAGTACAAAAGTTTGAGACGGTTGGTAATGTGGATTCTGAAGATGCCGCAATGATAAGAGATGTTGTTGACGCGGATTTAAAGTCTACGGGGTTATTCAGAATTGTTTCTAGAGACGCATTGCCAGAGTTTGTTGAAATGGGACATTTGCCAGATTTTAAATTATGGGCGGCTATAAAGGCTCAGGTTTTGGTGCAGGCTAAAATAACGGCGGAATCTGGGGGCAAATATAATTTAGAATTTTATGTATGGGATGTAACTGGTAAAGAACAGATAGAGGCGCAAAGTTTAGTCGCTTCAAAGAAATCGGTTCGACGTTTGGCACATATAATGGCAGATGCTATTTATGAAAGATTGACAGGAGAAATTGGTTATTTTGATACCCAAATCGTTTTTATTGCGGAAACAGGACCGGTTCATAATCGTACAAAACGTATGGCTATAATGGATCAAGATGGGTATGGAATGCGCTTTTTATCTGATAAAAAAACTTTTGTTATGTCACCACATTTTTCACCGAATATGCAAACAATTGTGTTTTTATCATTTCGTGATGATGATCCTATGGTTTGGACTTTGGATCTAGATACAGGGGAACAACGTAGATTAGGTCAATTTGGCGGAATGAATTTTGCACCACGTTTTTCACCAGATGGTACGAAAATAGCTTTGTCTTTGGTTAAAAAAGGTATAACTCATATTTATGAATATGATATAGAAACAAAGGCCTTGAAACAATTAACGTTTGGAAATTCTTTAAATACAAGTCCTTCGTATTCGCCGGATGGTAAAAAGATAGCATTTAATTCTGATCGTAGCGGTAATCAACAAATTTATGTTTTAGATTTAGAAACCGGTAAAGTTGAAAGGTTGACTTATGGAGCAGGGCGTTATGCTACACCTGCATGGTCTCCAGATGGACAATTTATTGCTTTTACTAAAATGGCAGATGATACTTTTTATATCGGTATAATGGATCCGCGCGGTAGAAATGAAAAAATTCTTGCGGGGGGATGGTATATGGAGGCGCCTTCTTGGGCTCCTGGGTCAAGAAGATTGGTTTATTATGAAACGGAAAAGGCTATAGATGGTATAGAACGTATAAGCCATATTCGTAGCGTGGATATAACGGGGCAAAACGTTTATGATATCGATTTGCCTGATGATATAAATGGAGTAGAACCTACTTGGTCTCCTAAATTGCCCTAGTTTTTTAGTATGAAAAGATTTTTTGTGTTTTGGGTAGGTTTATTGTTGTGTACTAATGCGCGTGGTGTTCCTGCAACAGTTAATTATATTTTTGATGGAGATACTTTTTCGGCTTCTGTTCATTTGAATGAAGAAGTAAATGTTTCTGTGCGTGTTAGGTTGATTAACGTTGATACCCCAGAAATTAATGGTCGATGTCCCGATGAAATAGAAAAGGCAATAATCGCTAAAAATAGATTGGCTGAATTATTGCCAATAGGAAGTTTGGTTGAGCTTATAAATATAAAAGACGATAAATATCTTGGCAGAATAGATGCATTTGTTTTTACCGGTGATGGGAAAGATGTAGGAGAAATTTTGATAAAAGAGAATTTAGGCCGGCCTTATGATGGTGGGCGTCGCATTGGGTGGTGTAAATAGGAATATTTACTTGTAAAAAATAATTGAGCAATGTTTGTAAGTCTAGTATTATTAGAATCATGTCTTGTGTTTGTGCAGGATTTATGATTTTTTAAAGAGAATACTATGACGCATAAAGATGTTTGGTTGGCAATAGATAAGCTTGCTCGTAAAAACAAGTTGTCTTGTTCAAAATTGGCTGTTTCAAGTGGTTTGGATGCAACCACTTTTAATAAAAGTAAAAGATACTCTGTTTTTGGAAAACCTCGTTGGCCTTCTATGCAAAGTATCTCTAAAATATTGGAATCTACATCAACGACGCCTTCTGAATTTGCACGTTTTTTAGAAAATGAAGATGACGAGCGTTAATTTTGTTCTTTGATATGTTTTATGCGCTATGACGATTTATTGCTTCGCTTATTTCTTCTAAAGAAGCGGTGCTTGGTAGTAATGGTTCAAACCATATATTTGCTGTACCACTGTGCATTTTCCCACGCTTTGGCCAATATAGACCTGCATCTGTACCTACAGGGAGAATAGGCAGTTTTAGTGTATGAGCTAAAAATAACAAACCTCTTTTTAACGGTATGTGTTGTCCTGGTTTTGTGCGTGTGCCTTCCGGAAAGATTATCAAGTTTTTTCCTGAAGTTATTTTTTCTGCGACATCATTCGTTAGCTTTTGCATATTTGTTGCGCCACGTGCTCTATTTACCGGTTGTAAACCCATTCGCCAAAATGCCCAACCGTATATAGGTATCCATAATAATTCACGTTTAATTATAAAAAACGATTGTGGAATTATATTTGATAAAACGGCTATTTCTAAAATTGACATGTGTTTTGCTGCAATTATTGCTTTCCCGTCCAGTCGAATTGTGCGATTTGATTTGTTGTACGGTTTTATTTCTTTATCTGTTGCCGGATAGTGCACTTTATATTTTATTCCGGCAATTAATCTTGCCAATAATAAAACGCCAGCAGCGCATTTTAATACCAAAAAAGTATTTAATTTTTTTGATATCAAACCTATTAAAAGTATCGGAGACCATAAAGTAAAATATATTCCAAGTAAAATTTTAAAAATTATTGTTCTAAACATTTTTCTTCCTTTTTAACCTTCTTTTATTCCTAACATTGTTACGATATATTTTATATATTCTATTGTCCATCTTTCAAGTCTTTTTGCAGCGGGCATGCCAGTTAACGGAACAGGGCATGTCACGATTTCTGTTTCTGGCAACTCTTGCGTAATTAAATATTGGGCTCTATTCATATGGTCTTCGGTTGTTATTATTACAATACGGTCAAGTCCTTCTTTTTTTGCTATTTCTTTAATTGCTAATGCATTTTGGTATGTTGATTTAGATTTGGATTCTATTGTTACTTTTTGGGCTAGCTCATAAGAGCCTTTTGCCCCTGCGCCTATTATATATAAATCTGTGTTTGGGTGTTGTCTTAGTTGTCTCATTGCAAAGGGAATTCTGCGAATATCGCCGGTAAGCACGAATATACTGTCGTTTGGTAATATTGTTGCACAACGACTGGGGGCCATGGTTTTAAACATCATTCCGCCTAATACAAAACAACTGAATAATAATAAAGATGGCGTTAAGAACTTCATCAGGTATTTTTTAATATATTTAAAGTAGTTCGTTTAGTTATGTATATAGAAAAAATTATTATTAGAATCGGCAATAAAATAAGTAATATCCAACCTGTATTAGATATAGCTAGCATAGACATTAGGCCTACGCGTGTACTATGTGCAGTTGATAATATTAGTAATAAAATGGGTATTGCTATTATAAAACCGGAAAAGCATGCAATCATACAGATTTTTCCCGTAATTATTTGCATTTGTTTTGCAATAAAATTGTCACTAGCGCCTATTTGATTTAATATTTCTAGTTCTCTTCGATGTAATAGAGCGGTATTTTTTGCTATATATGATATGCAAATTCCTATTGTCGCAAGTATTAAAATTAATACAAATGAAGATAGTATAATCATTTTCCAACCCGCAGATGTAGATGTTTTTAAAGCATCTGCGTGTGTTAAAAATCTAGAGTGTTTAGAAAGTTCTTTACCTATTTTTTCTAGTGATTGTTTGCTGTTAAATTTTATTTCGTACATTATGGGTAAGTATCTTTCTAGGGTGTTGGTGCCACCAGAAATCCATGGTTGCATCAAATCTTTCATTTTTTCATTTGAGATTTTATTTATTTCTGTTATTTCGTTTTTATGCGAATTTAATATTTTTTCTGTTTCTGTCGTTTTGGACGAATTAGTTATTTGAACGGTAGCAATTAAATCCCATTGTGAATTCCAACGTATTACACCTGTCCCAATAGATAGAGCTATGCCCAATGCCAAGACGGATAAAAAGGTTAACATTGCCATAATTGCCGTCATAAAAACGGATTGTTCGTGAATTAAAGAAAAAACAATAGATTTACTTTTCATGCGTTTCCGATGTCGTCAAATTGTTTCGATAACTCTGTAAAATAATTTTGAGGTTTGGGACCTTTCCATATTTTTTTGATATCTTTTATATCTTCTGTGTTTTTAGTTGTTTTTTTGTTAGCCTCTAAAAAGCTAACTTTGTGATTTTCTACGCGAATTATTGGAAAATTATAGGTTTCCATAAGTTTGGTACTGTGTGTTGCTAAGATTATCGTTGTACCGAAAATTTTATTCATTTGTATGAATAATTCCATTAATCTTGATGCATTCTCGTCGTCTAGATTTCCTGTAGGCTCGTCAGCTAGCAGAAGAGACGGTTGAATAATTATTGCCCTTGCAACAGATACGCGTTGTTGTTGACCGCCCGATAAAGCCTTTGGGTTTGCGTCTGCATATTTGCCTAAGCCTACCCATTCTAAAGTTTTTGAAACAAGTTTTTTTATTTTTTGTTCCGGAATTCCTCGAACGCGTAAAGGTAATGCAATATTATCAAATACTGTCATATGTGATAATAGGGAATATTCTTGAAAAACTATCGCCATTTTATGTCGTAATTTTGCGGTGTCGTCCCGTGTCATATTATTTGTAATCTGACCGAATAATTTTATTTGTCCTCTGCAGGGTTTGTGTAATTGATATATTAAACGTAGTAATGTGGTTTTGCCTGCACCTGATGCACCGGATAAAAAGTAAAAAGAACCATTGCTGATATTAAAAGAAACGTCTGATAATACTTCACGAGCGTTATCATACTTTGCACCTACGTTTGTAAAAGATATGGCGGTATTTTCTTCCATAAAAAAAATGGTAATAAAAAAAGACTCTTGGGTCAAGTTTCAACCAAGAATTTTATAAAAAAACGCGTATATAACGCGTTTTTTATTCTATTACTTTGGTTGTTACATTTCTGTTCTTGGCCCAAACAGCTTCGCCTGTTCCAGGATATTGTGGACGTTCTTTGCCGTAAGAAATTGTTTTTATTCTTTCTGGTTCTATGCCATCTTTTATCATGACTTGTGCTGCGTTTCCTGCGCGCATCGCTCCTAAGGCCAAGTTATATTCTGTCGAACCTCTTTCATCACAATGACCTTCTAGAATAACTCCTATTTCAGGATTTTTCTTCATGTACAGTGATTGTTCTTCTAAATTTTCGCTTGCTGCATTAGAAATGACGGCAGAATCAAATGCAAAAAAGACTTTATCGTCGTTAATTTTGTCTGGGATGCTGCTGCATGCAGATAATGTTATAAGTGTAAGTATTGTTAATGTTTTTTTCATATCCTTCCTCTCAATATAAAAACTTATTTATTAAAAATTTAGCAAATTTTATAAAAAGATGTCAATATTTTGTTTTTTTGTCTTTTATAAGGTGGTGCTTTTGTGATAAAATACAAAAAAATATAAAAAGCATTAGGGGGATTATATGAAAAAAATTTTTTCTTTATTTTTATTGTTAGGAATGGTTTCAACGGGGGCGATAGCTGCACCTAGTTATCTTACTCGTGATGCTAATGGTGGGTACGTTGTTACTTATGATTATACAGATAAAGCAAAAACTGGTTGGTATTTAACTGGTCGGGCAGAGCTTAGTTTTTTAAATTGGGAAAATAAGTACGATTCGGACTATCTTGGTGTGCTTTCTGAATTTGAGTCTGATAAATTTTCTTTTGAGCCCGTTTTTGGTGGTAATTTATCTGTAGGGCATAAATTTGGTTATTTTTGGCGCGGTGAAATAGAAGTTGGGTATATCGGTCAATTCGTTGATAAAGATGCAGGAATAGAGTTTTCTTTATCTGCTCCTTATGCGTTGGTAAACGGTTATTATGATTTTACAAATGGTGTGTATTTGGGGCTTGGTGTTGGTGCTGCGATGCCTATTACAAAATATGATTCGGATATTTTCCTTAGTGGTGGTAGAACAGAAGAAGGTATTTCTCCGATGGTTGGTGTAATGTTGGGGTATTCTTATAAGTTAGATGATAATTTTGTTTTAGACCTTCGATATCGTTTGTCTGGTTTTAATGGAACAAAACAAACAAGATATTTCCAATATAAAAATACAGGTGATCCAACTATATATGAAGCGTATATAGAAAATGATATCGGTTTGATTTTAGACAATTCCATATCAATTGGTTTAAGGTATGAATTTTAGCATAGGAAAACTATTGACCCGATTCGCATAAATGTGATATTATTTGATTACGTAGAGAGAATTTATGAAAAAAGATTTTAAAATTTCAAGACTTGCGATAATTTGTGTGTTATGCACAACCGTTTCGGGTGCTTATGCAGCATCTACGGTTCGTACTTTGGGTGGGGCGGGTACTTATGACAGTGTTTCAAGTGCTAGTTCTAGTAGTGGTGCCTCAAGTGCAACTGCGCGCGGTGGTACTGTTCGTATTTCGCCTACAGCCAGTTCTTCTTCGTCGTCTTCCGGACGTGTAACTACTACTACGCCTCGTTTGTCTATCGGAAAATATTTGGGTGGTGGTACATCTGTTAGTGGTGGTAGTACAATAATTTCTCAGAAACCTGGGGGCAATACGTCTGGTGGTTCTTCTGATGGTTCTATGGATCCGGGGGTTGCTAGTGATTTAGAAAAGCAGATTGAAGCTGTTCGTGAAGATGTTACAAGATTGGGTGATGATGTTAAAGACGTTCAGGATAATAAGCAAAATATTCTTGGAACGGGGGATGATTATATATCTATTGAAAATGATGAAATCTTTGTAAATCTTAATCCGTTGGGTGAGGCTTTGGCCGAAATTGTTGGCGAAGGCGAGCTGGGGATTGAAATGGGGAATGTTGATGGTTATATAGCTTGGCGTCATGTTGGGGATTCTAGTTGGAATAATTTGATTTCTATTGAAGATATTACAGGGCCTCAAGGGCCGCAAGGTGAGCAGGGGGATGTAGCTGAAGTTGATCTGACCAATTATCCGACAAAGGATGATATGGAAGATAGTATAATACAGGCTGTAAGTGATTTGGCGGATGTTTATGCTACAAAGGCAGAGTTGGCGGATTATGTAAAAACAGAAGCTGCAAATGCGACTTATGCGACAAAAGAAGAATTGTCAGGAAAGTTGGATAGTGATGCTTTGGCAGGTTATGCCACAACAGTTGGTGTGCAAACTGCTATTAGTGAAGCAACTGATGGTTTGGCTACAAGCGCAGAATTAACCACGGGTTTGGCGGGTAAGGCAAATGTTGCTGATGTTTATACTAAATCCGAAGTTTATAATAAAACAGAAGTAAATGACCTTGTTGCCGATGTTGCTGCCGGTGATATGCAAGAAGCTTTAAAGGATTATGCGAAAACTGTTGATGTAGAAGCTGGGTTGGCTGAAAAAGCAGATAAGACTGCATTGGATTCAAAGGCTGACGCAACAGTTGTAGATGCGCTTTCTTCAAAAGTAGATACGATTGGGGTGGCTGCGGATAATGCAGGTCTTGCGGCGACGGCGGCAGTGGAAACTGCTGGTGCTGCAAAAACAACTGCGGAGGCGGCGCAAGCAATTGCAAATGCTGTTTCGGGTGAAGTAGAAACTGTTAAAACTACTGCTGATACGGCTAAAACCACGGCTGATGCAGCAAAGACAGCGGCGGATGAAGCGAAAGAATTGGCAAGTGGTGCAAGTGATGCAGCGCAAGCAGCGCAAGCGGCTGCGACTGCGGCACAAGAAAAAGCGGATTCTGCTGCATTGGATGTGGCTTCGAAAGCAGATAAGGCCACTACTCTTGCTGGATATGGTATTACTGATGCTTATACAAAAACAGAAGTTGATTCCAAAGTAGAAGGCTTGGCGACGGATGCAGATTTGACCGAGTTAGAAGGAAAAGTTCAAACAAATACTTCAAATATAAGTACATTAAAAACAACTGTTGGGGAAGGTGCTTTGACAACTACTGCACAAAACTTGGTTGGTGCGGTTAATGAATTAAAAACCAAGACTGATGGTATGGCAACTGATGGTAATTTTGAAGAAATGAATAACAAAATTACTCAGATGGAACAGACGGTTAATACTGCGGTTGGGGCTATAGAAGGTAAGGCTGATACAACTTATGTTGATGAACAGTTGGCAACAAAAGCAAATACAGCAGATTTAGGTACTTTGGCTACTAAATCAAAGATTTCAAATGACGATGTTGCAGATGATGCGGCTATTGCTCGTACAAAATTAGCGGCAGATGTACAAGCGTCTTTGGATAAAGCAGATGCTGCCGTAAGCATGGTTGGTGCAGGAACGGATGCAGTTTTAGGTGTTGATAGTAACGGTGACAAAGTTTGGTATGAGATAGTGTTTTAAGGGGTTTAAACAATGAAGAAAATGAATTTAGTTTTTTCTGGTTTTTTAGCATCATTGTTGCTGGGGGTTGGCAATGTCAATGCTGCAACCAGCGGTGACCCTGTTAGAATTGCTAGTCAAAAATATGTTGATGATAAAGAAACAACTATATTAGAAAATGTAGAACAGAATTATGCCAAACAGGAAACTGTTAATCAAATAACAGAAAATGTTACTACTGTGACACAGCAGGTGACGCAGTTAGGTAATACGATTAATAATGAAGAAACAGGTCTTGGTGCACAGGTTGATAAAGCGGTTACAGATGCTTCCAGTGCAAAGGATGCTGTTGATACGATACAAGAGACCGTAACGACATTGGGGGGCGATGTTGCAAGCCAAGCTCAACGTTTGACAACAGCAGAAGGTGAAATAGATACATTACAGGGATCGGTTTCTTCTTTATCAACATCGGTCCAACAGAAAGCAGATGCGGCAGACCTTGCAACAAAAGAAGATAAAGATAATAAGGCGACAACTATTGGTGCGGATAATCAAAGCTCTTCTACCGCATACCCATCAGTTGGTGCAATCGTAGAATGGACAAATAAGAAAATAACAGAATTATCGGATACGGGCTTACCAGTTAATCCAGATAATATAAATGATAATTCTATTGCAGGTAGTAAGTTGGAAAATGGCGCAGTGACAACTGATAAGATCGCTGATGAGGCGGTAACAGAAGATAAGTTGAGCCAAGATTTAAGTACAACTATTGCAGGCAAAGAAGACAAAAATAATAAAACGCAGACTATTGATGCATCATCTACATCAGAACAATATCCGTCTGCGGCAGCAGTTCATACGGCGTTGCAGGGTAAGGCAGATACAAGTGCGTTGGAAAATTATGTCACAACAACTGATATCGAAGAAATAAATCAGAATATTACAAATGTGACACAACAGGTGACGCAGTTAGGTGATACAATTAATAACGAAGAAACTGGTCTTGGCGCACAGGTAGAACAGGCTGTTACAGATGTGGCGGCTGCACAAGAAGCCGTTATCGGTTTGGAGAGTTCTGTATCATCTTTGGCAGAAACTGTAAGTCAAAAAGCAGATGCGGCAGACTTGGCGAAAAAAGAAGATAAAGATAATAAAATACAAGAAATAACGGCAGAATCTACTGCGGATCAATACCCGTCTGCGGTTGCAGTTCGTACTGCTTTAGGTGCAAAAGCGGATGCAAGTGCTGTTGAAAGTATTACAGAAAATATAACGAATATAACACAGCAAGTAGAACAAATTACTGACCCAGAAACAGGTTTGGCAGCAGATGTTGAACAATTACAGGCAGATATTGCAGACAAAGCAAGTGCAGAATCTGTTGCAACATTGGAAGGAACAGTTACAAGTCAGGGTACACGTTTAACAACTGCAGAAGGTGAAATTGATGCTTTGCAAACTGCTTCTGCAACACATGCGACAACGACTGCATTAACAGAAGGATTGGCGTTGAAAGAAAATGTTGCAAATAAGGCAACAACCATTGGTGCTGATAATCAAAGTTCGCCGACTGTATACCCATCTGTTGGTGCAATCGTAGAATGGACAAATAAGAAAATAACAGAATTATCAGATACTGGCTTACCAGTTAATCCAGACAATATAAATGATAATTCAATTGCCGGCAGCAAGTTAGAAAATGGTGCGGTAACAACTGATAAAATTGCTGATAATGCGGTGACGCAAGAAAAGTTAAGTGACGATTTAGTTAGTGAAATTTCCGGTAAAGCAAACGTGTCTGACGTTTATACAAAACTGGAAACAAATGAAAAGATTGTGGAACTGGCGGTGCCTCAACCAGAAGGTGAATGTATGGCGGATTCCGGTTTGTGTGTGTTGTCTGTTGGAACAGACGGGCAGTTCAAATGGGTAAATGTAACAGAGCCGGCACAATAAAAAACTAACTAAACTAAAAAAGGAAGGAAAATGAAAAAACTAACAGCAGGTATATTTGCAACATTATTGACAGTTGTCACTGTCGGGGCTGCAAATGCAGAAATCGCATCAAAAACTTATGTTGACGATCAGGTCGGTACAAGAGCAACAACAGAAAGCGTAACTGCTTTGACTTCAACTGTTACAGGTCAGGGAGAACGTTTAACAACTGCAGAAGGTGAAATTGATGCTTTGCAAACTGCTTCTGCAACACATGCGACAACGACTGCATTAACAGAAGGATTGGCAGGTAAGCAGGATAAGGCATTGATTCAATCTGCACAGTATAGTGATAATACGACCAACGATACGTCATATCCATCTGTAAAAGCAGTTGCAGATGCTATCGATAGTGTAACTGGTAATGTGTCTGGCGTTCAAGAAGATGTTACAGAATTACAGGGAACTGTTGCTGGTTTACAAACAGGTAAAGCAGATAAAGCCACAACATTACAAGGTTATGGTATCACAGATGCTTATACAAAAACAGAAGTAGATTCTGCTTTGGATGCAAAAGCAAATACAGCAGATTTGGGCGCTTTGGCAGCAAAAAACACAGTAAGTGCAGCAGAGATTGATGCAAACGCTGTCACAACGGCAAAAATTGCAGATAAAAATGTAACAAAAGCAAAATTGGCAGATGACGTTCAGGCGTCTTTGGGTAAGGCAGATTCTGCTTTGCAACAGGCTGCTTTGGCAGATTATGCAAAAACTGCAGATGTTGATGCAGATTTGGCGTTGAAGCAAGATAAAACAGATAATACTCTTGCAACTACAGCAAAAACAGTTGTTGGTGCTATTAATGAAGTAAATACTAAAGCAGGAACTGCAGCGACAGATGCAACACAAGCAAAATCTGATGCAGCACAGGCAAAAACAGATGCAACACAGGCGAAGTCTGATGCAGCAGCAGCAACGGCTGCAGCAGAAGAAGCAACAACTGCTGCGACAACTGCAACAGAGACTGCAACACAGGCAAAGAGTACTGCTGAGACAGCAAGTCAGACTGCAACACAGGCAAAGACTACTGCTGATACAGCAAGTCAAACTGCAACAGAAGCAAAGACAGCGGCTTTGGCAGCAATACCAAAACCAACAGATCCTAATTGTGACAACCCAACAAATAAGTGTGTTTTGACTTATAATAACTCTGTTTATGAATGGGAAGTTGTTGCAAGATAATCTTGTTGGTATCTTGATGTGCGGTATTTCATAAATATATCGCACATCAAAAAAAGTTTGTGTGAGTTGCGATTTAGATAGTGAAACGAAACAGTTTTTTAGGTAGAATAAAAATGATGAATACAAAAGGTCTTTTTGCAGTTTCTTTAATAGCAATGCTTGCTATGGGAACAGCTAATGCAGATATCGCATCCAAAAACTATGTTGATGTACAGGTTGATGGACGTTTGTCTAGCATTAGTGGTTCTACCAGTGGAACAGGTAATGTTGTTACTTCCGTTTCTGCTAGTGGTAGCACTGTTTCTGCAACAAAAGGTATAACAGCAGAAGAAACAAAAAATAAAGTTACAACTGTTCGTGCAACTGCATCTGCAACAGATACGGCTTACCCTTCTGAAAAAGCAGTCGCAACTGCTTTGGCAGGTAAGGCGGATTCTGCGGATATTCCAACTGTAAATAATGCAACTCTTACAATCCAAAAAAATGGTTCCAATGTCGGTACGTTTACCGCAAATGCGGCATCACCGGCCACTATCAATATTACTGTACCTACAACTACTTCACAGTTGACTAATAATAGTGGTTTTATTACCGCTGATGATTTGCCAGAAGGTTATGTCTTAACTGCGGCTACATCTGATAAGTTGGGTGGTGTAAAAAGTGGTGGTGATATAACTGTCGGAACAGACGGTATTGTCACAGTAAATAGTGCAGCAAGTGCAGATACTGCAACAACCGCAACTAGTGCGACTAATGCTACAAATGCAACGAATGCTACAAAAGCAACACAAGACGCATCGGGTAATGTTATTACAACAACTTATGCAACAAAAACAGAATTGGGAACTGTGGAAAGCGCGGTAGAAACTGCACAGAGTACGGCTAATTCCGCTGCGTCTGTTGCGTCCGCTGCGCAATCTGCTGCAAATACAAAGGTTGCAAAAGCACAGGGCTCTACGAATGCAAATAAAGTTTTAATTACGGATGGTTCGGGTAATGTTATGACAGGTACTGTCAGCAGTGCTATGATAACAGACGGTACAATAACAAATGCAGATATTTCTTCTTCGGCAGCAATTGCACAGTCAAAGATATCTGGCTTGACAACTTCATTGAATGCAAAGGCTAATACTGCAGATTTGGCAGAAGTTGCGACATCAGGTTCTTATAATGATTTAACTGATAAGCCTTCTATCCCGGCAGCAATAACAGTAGATAGCGCTTTAAGCAGTACAAGTACAAACCCTGTTCAGAATAAGGTTATAAATTCTGCTTTGGCAGGTAAGTTAAGTACATCTGGTACGGCTGCAAAAGCAACCGCAGATGCAAACGGGAATAACATAGTTAATACTTATGCTACGAAGTCTCAGATTACTGCTTTGGATAGTACTTCTTCTGGAACGGGCGCAGTTGTCACAGCGGTTTCACAGGCAGATGGTAAGGTTTCTGTCACAAAAGGTAATGTTAAAATTCCGGTCGGCAGTGAAAATGCCACGACTTATGCAACCATCTGGGTTGAATAAAAAACCACCATATGGTGGTTTTTTTAATAATAATTTTTTAGCTTATATTTAATAAAATACTTTTTAGCGTTTTTTATAAAAAATTAAAATAAAGATATTAAACATACACCAAGTCCGGCAGCAATGATTGCGCCGATGGTTAGGGGCCAGAAATATTTTTTTACAATCGCGTTTGCTCGTTCTTGGAAAAAATACAGTAGCGCAGCAATTATACCAAAACGACCAGTGCGGAATATCGCAGATACCGCCAAAAATACCCAAATGGGGTACCCTATGAACCCAAGCCATATCGCAAGTAATTTATATGGAATAGGGGTAACCGCTGTCAATACTATTATCAAAATCCCATATTTGCTGAACATCGGTTTTATAGCTGTTTCTATTAATTCTGGATTTGAAAATGTGTTTATTAGCCAAACACCGATAGAATCCCAAAGCCATGCACCGATCATATATGCAATTGCACCACCTACGATAGATCCTAGGGATGTCGCAACAGCAATTGGAACAGCGCGCTTTTTATTCGCAATTATTGGTGGGGTCATAAAAACTTCTGGTGGTATAAAAAGAAATATAGATTCACATATTGTTAAAATAAAAACGATCCACGAATAAGCGCGACTTTCTGATTTTTTTAAAATATATTCAGCAAATTTCATTTTCACCTTCCATAATAAAAAATTTACTTGATTGTAATTAAATATTTACTAATTTACAATACATAAATATTTTACAGGAATAAATATGATAAAAAAACAAGGTGAATCTAATAGAGCGGCCCGCGTGGCTAGTAAAGTACAGACTTTGGTCGCTGAAATTTTACGCGATAATTTCGGTGATGATATCTTGCTGTCTGGCGTTTCTTTAGTGGGGGCTGTGGCTCATGGTGGTTTACAATTTGTTAGATTATTTTATTATTCCAGAAGTGAAAATGTCGATTCGGTGCAAAAACGTTTAGACGAGGTTACCAAATCTATTCGTTATGAATTGGCTGCAAAAATGAAACAAAAATACGTCCCTGATATACGTTTTGAGTATGATGATACATTAGAGCGGGCAGAGCGTATAGATAAAATAATAAATAATTTGGAGTTAGAATAATGGCAGGAATAAAACAAGTTTATGATATTTCGGTTTCTTTATTAAGTGATTGCTTTTATATCGTTGATCAAACAAGACCAAATGAAGCGGAAAAACTATTTCATACATTACGTGAAGAGGTCGAAAGACGTGGACATATAATGTTCGTTTTTAATGGTGAACATTTCCCTTTGGGTTTTATCAAAGGTGTTATAAACGGTGCAACGTCAGAAATTAACTATTTATACGTTGATAGACCTTATAAAAAATCTGGAATCGGAACGGCTTTACTTAAAGAATACGAAAAATATTGTATCGGAAAATCTGTTAAAAATATAAATTTATTTAGGGCTCCTACTGCAGAAGCACGTAATTTTTATACTAAAAACGGGTATTTTTCTATGGGAAACAGCTTTTTGATGACAAAAAATCTTACTCGTTAATAAATAAGAATATTTGTTTTTAGAAAGTATTTGCAAATTCTGATATACTGGTTTATTATTGCCGCATATCTAAGGTTTGATAATGAATCAGAAAAATATCAGGAATTTTGCAATAGTTGCGCATATTGATCATGGTAAATCAACTTTATCTGATAGGCTTATCGAATTTACCGGTGGTTTGCAAGCACGTGAAATGAAGGCGCAAGTATTAGATTCTATGGATATAGAGCGTGAACGGGGCATAACAATAAAAGCGCAGACCGTTCGTTTAAATTACAAAGCTAAAGATGGGCAAGTCTATCAATTGAATTTGATGGATACACCGGGGCATGTCGATTTTTCTTATGAAGTATCTCGTAGCTTAGCAGCTTGTGAAGGGGCATTGATTCTTGTCGATGCAACTCAGGGAGTTCAGGCGCAAACGTTAGCTAATGCTTATTTAGCTTTGGATAATGATTTAGAGATGTTACCTGTGTTAAATAAAATTGATTTGCCGTCCAGTGATGTAGAAGGTACACGTGAACAGATCGCAGATGTAATAGGCTTGGACGCGAAAAATGCAATATGTGTATCCGGAAAGACAGGAGTAGGTGTTCCAGAATTATTAGAAGAAATTGTAAAAAAATTACCCGCGCCAAGGGGAAATGAAAATTCGCCTACACGTGCTTTGTTGGTCGATTCATGGTATGATTCTTATTTAGGCGTTGTTATTTTAGTGCGTGTTGTTGACGGACGGTTACAGCGAGGGCAAAAAATAAGATTTATGGCTACGGGTGCAGAATATGCAATAGAAAAAATAGGCTATTTTACACCTAAAATGGTGGATTCAGATGTTTTGCATGCCGGAGAAATCGGTTTCATTATTACTGGTATGAAAACTATTCACGATTGTAAAGTTGGTGATACGATTGTAGATGCAAAAAATCCTGCAGATTTACCTTTACCAGGGTTTAAACCGTCTGTACCGGTCGTTTTTTCTTCTTTCTTTCCTGTGGAAGCAGATGATTATCCAAATTTGCGCGATGGGGCAGAAAAGCTGGCTTTAAATGATGCTTCTTTTATTTTTACAACGGAAAAATCTTCGGCGTTGGGGTTCGGACTTCGTTGCGGATTCCTTGGGCTTTTACATATGGAAATCATAAGCGAACGTTTGCGCAGAGAATTTAATTTAAGCTTAATAAATACGGTCCCAAGCGTTTTATATAAAGTTCATATGCGTGACGGAAGTATAATGGATTTAGAAAATCCTGCAGATATGCCTGATTTAACAAAAATAGCCTCTATAGAAGAGCCTTGGGTTCGGGCTACAATTATGATGCCTGATAAATATATGGGGGGAATAATGTCGTTGTGTTCAGAACGGCGGGGGGTGCAAGAAAATATTTCTTATATAGGTAATCGGGCGGTGTTGGTATATTTGTTACCTTTGGCAGAAATCGTATTTGATTTTTATGACAGAGTAAAATCTTTGTCGTCAGGTTATGCGTCGTTTGATTATGTGTTGCATGGATATCAGACCTCTGATTTAGTAAAAGTTTCTATTTTGGTAAACGATGAAAATGTAGAACCTTTGTCATTCATGTGCCATAGAAGTTTTGCAGAAAAACGCGGTCGACAAATAGTTGAAAAGTTAAAAGATCTAATACCCAGACACCAATTTAAAATTCCATTACAGGCCGCAATCGGTGGAAAAATTATTGCACGTGAAACCATTGCTGCGTACCGTAAAGATGTGACCGCGAAATGTTATGGCGGTGACATTACTCGTAAAAGGAAGCTTTTAGAAAAGCAAAAAGAAGGGAAAAAACGTATGCGTACTTTCGGAAATGTAGAAATTCCACAGTCCGCATTTATAAATGCATTAAAAGTTTAGTTGTAATTTTAAGGGGTTTTTTATGTTTGTAGATTTTTTTAGATATTTTATTAAATTCCCGCTGAAAGTAGAAAAATCTTTAGAGGAATATAGGAATTTAAATAAGTTATGTCACGATATGTATAAAATTTGTAAAATAAAATATGATGATTTGGTTGTTGATTGCGGTGGAAAAGATTCTGATTTTATGCCTTCAAATGGCTGCGTTGTAACATGGGTTGAGTATAGTAAAAGTAATGATGATAGCGATATTTTCATTTTTTATTTCTATAGGCATTTTTGCCCTAAATTTTTTACAAGCGAAGTTTGTGAAAATAAAAATTGTAAGAATTTTAATAAAAATTTAGCTTATTATGAAGCTAGAGATAAGTATAAACGCTTAAAAAATATGAAAAATCATTTTTGGGAAAATAAATTGAAAGAAGCAAAAAAATAAAAATATTAAAATGGCGCATCAATTCTTTTTTAACCCGTTTATATTAGATAACTTGCCGGTACCAAGTTCTGGATTTGATGTCGTGCAAGATATATCAGAACCAAGATTGCGCTTGTATATAACTAGTCATGGTGTAAAAAGTTTCTTTGTCAGAAAGCGTATAAACGGTAAAGATAAAAGAATAATAATAGGTAATTATCCTGATGTTGATATTGAAACAGCAAGAAATGCTGTACAGGAAATTTTAGAAAATGCGATTAAGAAAAGGGTTGTTCGTAATAAAAAAATATCTTTTGAAAAGTTTTTGAATATATATATGGCGAATCGGGTAAAGCGTAAAGGATATTCGAAAGATAAATTGGAACGGGCAATACAAAGACATTTAAAAATTTTATTGGATAGAAACCTTTCAGAAATTATGTCACAAGATGTTGTTTCGGTAATAAATAATATAGAAGGTAAGGCAATAGCAGGGCGTATGCAGGAATTATTACAAAGTATTTTTAAATATGCTGTTGATTTAGGTTATATAAAACAAAATCCAATTGTTAATTTGCCAAAAATAGAACAGAATCGTCGTGTTCGACCCTTGAATAAAGCCGGATTGCAAAAATTGGTCCGCGCCATAGAAAAAGAAGAAAATCAAACGGTTAGATCTGCTTTCTTAATGTTGGTTTATGGTTTTGCACCAAAATCAAAAATTTTTTCTATGCAATGGGGGGATTTAGATTTTAATCATTATATGTGGAAAAATAAGCCACTTACTGATGCTGCGGTTGTTGTATTAGAAAATTTACCCCAAGATGGAAAGTGGGTGTTCCCCGGAAGAGGAAGAGGACATTTAACGGATCCTAGACTGGCATGGAAACATTTGGTAAAAAAGGTCGGTATTGATAATTTAACAATGGATGATGTATATAAATTTTTAATGCGTAAACTTGTTTGGGCGTCTGATAAGGAAGAAGTCAGAATGAATATGAACACGCTGTTAGAAGATGTTTTAGCATAAGAAAAAATTTTAACTTCTGTTATAATTTGTTATAAATTCTTGACACTGTCTGCATAAAATGATAGGTTTTAATAATGACGCTCGTGTTTGAGCCAAAAATTTAACTGAAACAAAGGATAAAATATGACAACTTTTGAAAAAGTAAAAAAAATCGTTGCTGAAAAATTGGGTGTTCCAGAAGCAAAAGTTACAGAAGAAGCTTCTTTCGTAAACGATTTGGGTGCGGATTCTTTGGATGTTGTAGAATTCGTTATGGAAGTAGAAAAAGAATTTGATATCACTATTCCTGATGAAGAAGCTGCTAAGTTGGCTACAGTTGGTGATGCTGTTAAATATATTGAAGAACATCAGAAATAATTTTATGGTGAATCTTTAATCAAATGAATCCGTCATAGCATTTTTTGTAATGGCGGATTTTTTTCTGTACGTTTAAGGTAAAACATTTTATTATATATTGTAGCAATGTTGAATTTTTATAAAGGAAGAATAGTATGAAAAGAGTCGTTATTACCGGTATGGGTATTGTATCTCCTGTGGGAACTGGGCTTGAATATGCATGGAATAATATTATAAATGGTGTTTCTGGCGTTCGTAAAATAGATACGTTTGATGTGTCAGATTTGAATTCTCAGATTGCGGGGTTGCCGGTAATTGGTACAGAACCAGGGCAATATAATCCTGATAGTATTGTTGATGCAAGAGAACAACGTAAAATGGACAAATCCATTTTATACGGTGTTGTTGCGGCAGATGAAGCTATTCGTGATGCGGGATTAATAGATTATGACGGTGATAAAAATCGAATAGGCGTTTCCGTTGGTGCCGGAATCGGCGGATTAAATACGATTTATGATAATTGTGTAGAGCTTTATACTGGTGGACCGCGTCGTATAAGTCCTTTCTTTATTCCTAAGGCCATTATAAATATGACTGCCGGTCATATATCCATAAGATACGGATTAAAAGGACCAAATTTATCTGTTGTAACTGCATGTGCATCGGCAGCTCATTCTATTGGAGAAGCGGTTCGGCTTATTCAACATGGCGATGCTGATATTATGTTAGCTGGTGGGGCAGAAGGTGCTGTCGGTAAAATCGGTGTCGCTGGATTCTGTGCGATGAAGGCTTTAAGTACTCGTAATGACGACCCTGCCGGTGCATCTCGCCCTTGGGATAAAAATCGTGACGGTTTCGTTATGGCAGAAGGGGCTGGTATTTTAGTGCTGGAAGAATATGAACATGCGGTTGCACGTGGTGCGAAAATTTATGCAGAAGTTGCGGGGTATGGTTTGTCTGGTGATGCGTATCATATTACTGCGCCAGCCCCAGAAGGAGAAGGAGGAATGAGAGCGATGCAGGCCGCTTTAAAAGATGCAGGTATGGAATCGAAAGATGTTGATTATATAAATGCTCATGGTACATCTACGGGACTTGGTGATATCGGTGAATTAGCCGCGGTAAAAAAGCTTTTTGATGGTACAGATGTATGTATGTCTTCAACAAAATCTATGACAGGACATTTGTTAGGGGCTGCTGGGGCTGTAGAAGCTATATTCTGTGTTCTGGCGATTCGTGACGGTATTGTACCGCCAACGATTAATTTGCAAGATCCAGAAGACGAAGTTGGTGATTTTAATTTGGTACCTAATAAAGCACAGAAACGTGAAGTAAATGTTGCGTTAAGCAATTCATTCGGTTTCGGTGGAACAAATGCGAGTTTAATTTTGAAAAAGTTTGAAAAGTAAAAATAATATTTGTTTTTAATAAAAATGCGGGATTTATCCCGCATTTTTATATGATGTTTATTTTATTTTTCGTCTTCTTTGCTAAGTCCTATTGTGCTTTTTATAGGTTCAATAATAGTGTTTTTGGCACTATCTAATGTACGAATTAAAGCGCGACGAATCTTACCACTAATTGTCATTGGTAAACTATCTACGAATTCTATTACTCGTGGATACTTATATGAAGCAGTACGACTTCTTACATGATCTTGTAATTGGCGTGTTAAAACATCGGTTGGTTGAAAATATTTGTTTAAAACGATTGTTGCTTTTACTGCCATTCCACGTGATGGGTCCGGTATACCAGTTACAGCAACTTCGCGAACAGCAGGATGTTCCAGTAATACACTTTCTACTTCAAACGGGCTTACGCGATAACCAGATGTTTTTATTAAATCATCGTTTCTTCCTACAAACCAATAATAACCATCCGAATCGCGATATGCGACGTCACCAGTATGATAATATCCGTCACGAAATACTTGTGATGTAAGTTTGTCGTTTTTATGATAGCCTTGGAAAAGCCCAGTCGGTCGTTCTTTTTTTAATGAAACACATATTTCTCCAACTGTACCGTCTGGGACAGGGCGACCACTTTCGTCTAATAGTTGTATATCCCATCCTGCAGCAGGCACTCCCATACTGCCGGGTTTGGGTTCAATCCATTCATTGCAAAATAGCATAACACATGTTTCTGTTTGTCCGAAGCCTTCGTGGAGTTTTATACCTGTAAGTTCAAGGAAGCGTTCAAAAACTTCTGGATTTAATGCTTCGCCTGCAATATCTGCTTTTTTTAAAGAAGATAAGTCGTATTTTGAAAAGTCAGCATGAATTAGCATCTTATATACTGTTGGCGGAGCACAAAAAGATGTTATATGATTCTCTGAAATTGCTTTTAATAAATCGTGTGCGGTTGCAATACCTGCAAAGTCAAAAACAAAAACCGTTGCCCCAGCTAACCACTGACCATACATTTTCCCCCAAGAACATTTTGCCCAACCGGATTCAGATAAAGTAAAATGAATATCGTTTTCGCGTAACCTTTGCCAAAAAACAGCCGTATTTATATGGCCTAGTGGATATGTGAAATTATGGGCAACCATTTTCGGTAAGTCAGTTGTTCCACTAGTAAAATAAATCACCATTGTATCTGTGTTATCATTCGGTATTCTTTCGATTGTTTTGGGCATTATCAATATAGAGTTTGCAACTTCGTCATTGTTTATTAGTTGTATATTTTTATCTTTTATCGCATTCTTTATTTCGTTGATAATATGTCCATCGTCAAAGGCAATTATAGCTTTTACATCGGCTTGCTGAATTCTGTATTCAATATCTTCTGCTTTTAGTTGATTAGTTGATGGAATTGGAATTACGCCAAGTTTATGCATGGCCAGCATAAGAATCCAATATTCCCAACGACGACGTAAAAACAAAAGTACAGTATCTCCTTTTTTTAATCCTTTGGATGTCAGAAAATTTGCAACTGCATTTGACATTTCTGACAAGTCTTTAAATGTAAAAGATTTTTTTTCATTGTTATCATTTGTCCATATTAATGCGACTTTGTTCGGGTCTTCTTTTGCAAGTACGTCTATTACGTCGTAAGAGAAATTAAAATTATCCGGTATTTGCGGAACCCCATTGGTTTTATAGTCTTCATAATTATCAAATTTATTTTTTTTAAGAAATTTTAAAGCAAACATTTTATACCTTTTTACTTGTTTGAAGGAAAGTATTGCAGATAATTTTCATAAGTAAAAGAAAAATAAAACATAAAAATGTTGATTTTTTGTTCCGGCAAGTGCATAATTTGACCACAAATTCGGAGTGTAGCTCAGCCTGGTAGAGCGCTACGTTCGGGACGTAGAGGTCGCTGGTTCGAACCCAGTCACTCCGACCATGTTTTTTTTGTATTTAGCAAAACAATGATTTATTATTTTGCAAATTTTTTTTAATTTGTAATAATTAAAAAGAAATGAAAAAAAGAAATATTCCCAGAAATAATTTAATTCGGTTTTTTTGTGTGTTTGCCGCTGTCTTGGCGTTCGTTTTTATTTTTTTATTCGGTATAAAATCTCCGATAAAAAGGGATGTGACTTTTGAAATCGGACGTGGAGAAACCGTGTCCGCAATAGCAAAGCAATTATATGAAAATAAAATAATCGATTCGATTCCTTTATTTAAGTTGGCTGTACGTGGTAACGGGGGTAAAATTCAGACCGGTAAATATGATATTTCTGTTGGAAGTAGTGTGTGGAAAATCGCTAGAATGTTTGCTGACGGTGATGTTGCGACGATAACAATAGTTGTTCCGGAAGGTTTAACCGTTAAACAAATAAAAGCTTTATTAGCTGAAAATAATTTTTTAATAGGTGATGTGGAGTGTGGAAAAGGGACTGTTTTACCTGTTTGTGATTTACATGATGGTGATTTGTTTCCGGATACTTATACGGTTGCAAAGGGTACTTCTAGATTAGCCTTGTTAGATTTGATGAGAAAAAAAATGCAAGAGATAGAAAATAATTGGCGCCGATCAGGTCAAATAATGCCTGTACCATTAAAAAGCTGGAATGAAATAATTACCTTGGCTTCAATTGTTCAAAAAGAAACACCGAAAACTTCAGAGATGCCTATAGTTTCAAGTGTTTATTTAAATAGATTAAAGAAAAATATGAGATTGCAAGCAGATCCAACAGTTGTTTATGCAGTTACAAAAGGTTTGGGTGATATGCGGGGGGCACCGTTGTTACGTGGGCATTTAAAGATAAAAAGTCCTTATAATACTTATATAAATTATGGATTACCGCCAGCACCTATTGCTAATGTAGGTATGGATGCAATAAAAGCGGTGTTGCAGCCAGCAGATACAAATTATTTATTTTTTGTTGCTGATGGAAATGGAGGGCATAAGTTTGCAAAATCTTATAAAGAACATATGAAAAATCATGCTGATTGGCGTGTAATAAAAAAGATGAAAAACGATAATTAAAAGCGTTTATTAAAATATTTAATCATTTTTTTAGCGTAATAATTTTTTTTTGTGTAATTTATTGTTAGAAAATCCGCGCTTTTTATGTGTCAATAGGAATGAAAACCGAAACCAAATTTGCCTAATTATAGCATATTTTCGGGCTTTTTGCAAAAATCTTTTAGCTTGAAAATGGCTAGTTTTACAAGCTAAAATATTCCTAGCTAGATAAATTATTTTCTAGTTTTATTAAACTCAACGAAAGGATAGAGAATGAAAAAAATATTTTTAACATCTTTGTTAGCTGTTTTTGCTGTGTCGGGCGCAAATGCTGCTGTTATTAATGATAATCCTTTGTATCGTCCAGACCAGGGAAATTTTTATAGCATGACAGGATTGTCTTCTGATACAAATTCTACAACAACTGTTGGTTTGTCAGAAGAGTTCGGTTATGGTATTACAGATAGATTGGCGGTTGGTATTGCAATGACCATGTCCGAAAATAATTGGTTTGATCAATCAGATTGGGGTACATTGGGAATTGGTGTAAATTATCGTTTGCTTGATATGGCTAATTGGAAAGCAGATGTTTATGGCAGTTATGGTGTAGGACCTGTTTGGGCATATGACGCAAGTTTTATGGACAAAGACTTAACTTGGTATAATTGGAATATCGGCGTTCGTGCTGGTTATATGACAGAAACATGGACTGTTGCAGGACATGTAGCATTTGATTATGTAAATACTGAATCTTTCAATTGGGGTGATGACGGTCTTCATCTAATTAGCATGGGGCTAGATGCATTCTTTGCTTTGAATGACAATTGGTCTTTATTGGCGGGTGCTGAATATACAGGCATTATGGACGATAGAGTAGAAAATGCTGGTACATGGGAAGGTAAGTTAGGTGCCAATTATAATATTGACGATAACAAATTCCTTGGCATTTATATGACAAAAGAAATGACTCATACTGGCGCAGGTCAGTGGACAATTGCTGACGGTTTCGGTTTTGGTGCTAAATTTGGTATCCAGTTCTAAATTTATGAAAATGGAATAATATAACCCGACTTTGTGGTCGGGTTATTTATTTTTTTGATGTGTGATTTACTTCCTGTGGAATTTTTATAAGTAGTTATGGCAACATTTTATTTGACAACTTATGGTGTTATGCATGCTGAATAAAAAATTTCTTATAGTTATTTTTGCTTCGTTAATTCTTTACCCAGATTTTTCAAAAGCAAATGGTATTTCTGATGTTAGTAGATTAACCGAAGATAAAGAATTTTCGGCAACTTTTGGGGCAGAGTTTAAAACAGGGGCTAATAGGTCTGGTACAGGGCATGATGACATTCCTTCTGGAACAGTAGATGAGTTGGGGGTAGAGATTGATTATACGTTCTTAAATGACTGGACTGTGTCTTTTAGCACAGGAAACGATTATGCTGATTCTCAAGTCGGACTTAGTTACAAGGTTTTAACTTACGACGGTTTTAAATTGGATTTGTCTGCTGATTACGGAATTGCTTGGACTAAAAATGCAAAAACAGATGAAAGAATAGGGAATAATAATTTTGATGCAGGTATTCGTATTCATGGTATAGCAGGTGATGCTTTTCAATGGGCAGCAAAAGTGACGGGACAATTTGTTTTTGCAGAACCTAAAAATTTTTGGAATGTCGGTTTGACTCTTGAAGGTATGTATTATTTTTCTGATGCGCTGGCTACTAAGGCAGAATTTAATTTTAAGTTTAAAGAAATAGAAGCGCCTGTAACTTTGTATGATAGGTCAATAAAATTAGGGCTTGTTTATAATATGTCTGATAATGCTTCTGTTCATCCGTATATTAAATATCATTTTAAAACGAAAAATAGTGATCATAGCGAAATACTACCTGATGATGACTGGAAATTTGGCGCAGAGTTTGCGGTTGTGTTTTAATTAAAGTGTTGAGGTATTAGTTTTTTTTGTGAAAAATTCTTTTTTGTTGTACAAAATAAAAAAAAGTCATTTTTTATCTGTTGATAGATTGCTTGTTTTTATTGGTTTTTTATTAGATTTTTTAATATAAAAACCTAGATTTTTCTTGACAATGTTAGGGTTCGTGATTATAGTATGTTCGCTTTCCGTGTAAACAAGGAAAGAAAAAAACACAGAAAATGGCATATATTGGCAGATTTATAATCGCGGGAATTCCGTTGAAATAAGTCTGATAGGCTATTTTTGTGCAGATAAAAAGTAGTAAAAAATAAAGAGATTTTGAATGCCAACAGTAAATCAACTGATTCGGAAACCACGTAAAAAGGTCGTTGTAAAAAGTACGGCACCTGATATGGTGGAATGTCCGCAAAAACGTGGTGTTTGCACACGTGTGTATACAACCACGCCTAAGAAACCTAACTCTGCGCAACGTAAGGTTGCACGTGTTAAACTGGCTAATGGTCGTGAAGTTACGGCTTATATCCCAGGTGAAGGTCATAACTTGCAGGAACACAGTGTTGTTATGATACGTGGTGGTCGTGTAAAGGACTTGCCAGGTGTTAAATATCATATTATTCGTGGTGTTTTGGATACCAAGGGCGTTGAAAGCAGAAAGCAGGGGCGTTCTTTGTACGGTGCAAAAGCTGGAAAATAATTAATTGTACACGCAGCGGTGCTGTGTGAGTAATTTGGGGTAATCCCAGATGAAGAAATAAAAAGGAAATAAAATGTCAAGACGTAAAAGTGCAGCAAAACGTGAAATTTTACCAGATTCTAAGTATAATAATCTGGTTGTTGCTAAATGTATTAATGTTGTTATGTGGGACGGCAAAAAAGAAGTTGCCGAAAATATCGTTTATGGTGCATTGGATAAACTGAAAAAGATAGCAAAAGACGGTGATGAGTTGACAGCTTTCTTGGAGGCTGTTGATGCATTAAAACCTTCTGTTGAAGTAAAAGGTCGTCGTGTTGGCGGTGCTACTTATCAGGTTCCGGTCGAAGTAAGACCTGCACGTCAGCAGACATTGGCTTTGCGTTGGTTGGTTATGTTCGCACGTAAACGTGGTGAACGTTCTATGGAAGATAGATTGTTCGGTGAATTGCGCGATGCCTTGAATGGTCAGGGTGGTGCGTTCAAGAAAAAAATTGATACTCATAAGATGGCAGAAGCAAATAAAGCGTTTGCTCACTTCCGTTGGTAATCTTTTAAAGAACGATTAAATAAAACAGGCGAATAACAAAAAGAAAATAAGGAAAGAATAACATGTCAGTCGGAAAAACCGCACCTTTGAATATGTATCGTAATATTGGCATTATGGCCCATATTGACGCAGGTAAAACAACTACATCGGAACGTATTCTTTTCTATACCGGTAAAACATATAAGATTGGCGAAGTTCACGACGGTGGCGCCACTATGGACTGGATGGAACAAGAACAAGAACGTGGTATCACAATTACTTCTGCTGCAACAACATGCTTCTGGCGTGATCATCGTATCAATTTAATTGATACCCCAGGACACGTTGATTTTACTATGGAAGTAGAACGCTCGTTGCGCGTTTTGGATGGTGCTGTTGCTGTTTTTGAATCTGTATCTGGTGTACAGCCTCAGACAGAAACTGTATGGCGTCAGGCTGATCGTTATAATGTTCCTCGTATTTGCTTTGTAAATAAGATGGATCGTATTGGCGGTAATTTCTTCCGTTGCGTTGATATGATCCGTGAACGTTTGGGGGCTAATCCATTGGTTGTAAATTTTCCGATTGGCGCAGAATCAGATTTTCGTGGTGTTGTTGATGTTGTTGAAATGCGCGGGATAGTTTGGGAAGATGATTTGGGTAAGGAGCCTCATGTTATCGAAATACCAGAAGATTTAAAAGAAAAAGCAGAAGAATTGCACAATAAGCTGATTGAAGAAGTTGTTACATTAGATGACGATATCATGGAAGCTTATATGGAAGGAAAAAAACCAGATGTTGCCACTATTAAGCAATTAATTCGTAAAGGTACTATTAATCAAAACTTTAATCCTGTTTTGTGTGGTACAGCATTTAAGAATAAGGGTGTTCAACCATTATTGGATGCGATTGTTGATTACTTGCCATCACCATTGGATATACCTGCTATTAAGGGTACAAAGATGGATGGTGAAACGGTTGCAGAACGTAAACCTGATGCGAAAGAACCTTTCGCTGCGTTGGCATTTAAAGTTGCAAATGACCCGTTCGTTGGTAACTTGATGTTCATTCGTATATATTCTGGTAAATTGACATCTGGTTCTTATATTTATAACTCTAATCGTGATAAACGTGAACGTGTTGGTCGTATGTTGCTAATGCATTCTAATCAACGTGAAGAAATCAAAGAGGCATCAGCTGGAGATATTGTTACTTTGGTTGGTATGAAAGAAACAATTACTGGTGATACTTTGTGTGATGAGGCGAACCCAATTATTTTGGAAAACATTCACATTCCAGAGCCGGTTATGAGCATTGCAGTTGAGCCAAAAACAAAAGCAGATATTGAAAAGATGTCTTTGGGTTTACAAGCTTTGGCAAAAGAAGATCCTTCTTTCCGTGTATCTGTTGATGAAGAATCTGGTCAGACAATTTTGGCGGGTGTAGGTGAATTGCACTTGGAAATTTTGGTTGACCGTTTGTTACGTGAATTTAAGGTGGATGTAAACGTTGGTGAACCACGTATTGCATACCGTGAAACGTTCCGTAAACCAATTACAGAAGAATATACTCATAAGAAACAGTCTGGTGGTTCTGGTCAGTATGCTCAGGTAAAGATTGAATTTGAACCTTTGGAACCTGGCAAGGGCTATGAATTTGAAAACAAGATTGTTGGTGGGGCTATTCCTAAAGAATATATCCCTGGTGTAGAAAAAGGTTTGAAGATAGCGCAACAGACAGGTGTTTTGATTGGCTATCCAACTGTAGATTTCAAAGCGACATTGGTAGATGGTAAATATCATGAAGTTGACTCTAATGTATTATGCTTTGAAATAGCGGCGCGCGCTTGCTTCCGTGAAGCTATGAAGAAAGCATCGCCAAAGTTACTTGAACCGATTATGAAACTTTCGGTTAATACACCGGAAGAATACGTCGGTGACATCATCGGGGACTTGAACAGTCGTCGTGGTCAGATAAACGGAATAGAAACTCAGTTTGGTAATCAATTGATTTCTGCTTACGTTCCATTGGCTAATCTGTTCGGTTATGTAAAAACGTTGCGTTCTTTGTCTCAGGGGCGTGCAAATCCTTATATGGAATTGTCTCATTATGATGAAGTTCCGCAGAACGTTGCTGATGAGGTTATAAAGAAACTAACAAAATAAAAAATAAAAAAAGATTGTGATTTTTGATTTCTGGTTTATGATTGAATGCGGAAAGTATGAATCGGAAATCGGATATCAGAAATCAAATTAACAAGCAAAGCCTAAGGAGAAAACTATGGCAAAAGAAAAATACGTAAGAACCAAGCCGCACGTTAATATTGGTACTATCGGTCACGTTGACCATGGTAAAACAACATTGACAGCTGCTATTGTTCATTACTATGGTGTTGGTGCTGATCAGGAAAAAGGTGTTGATCAGATTGATAATGCACCAGAAGAACGTGCACGTGGTATAACAATTAATACAGCGCACGTTGAATATGAAACAGCAAATCGTCACTATGCGCACGTTGACTGCCCAGGACACGCTGACTATGTTAAAAACATGATTACAGGTGCTGCGCAGATGGACGGTGCTATCTTGGTTGTTGCGGCAACAGATGGTCCTATGCCACAGACACGTGAACACATTTTGTTGGCTCGTCAGGTTGGTATTCCAAAAATCGTTGTTTATTTGAATAAATGTGATTTAGCTAACGATCCAGAATTGTTGGAATTGGTTGAAATGGAAATCCGTGAATTGTTGTCTGCAAATGACTTTGATGGAGATAATGCACCTATTATTCGTGGTTCTGCAGTTTCTGCATTGGAAGGCAAAAGCGATGGTTTGGGTAAAGAATCTATTGATGCTTTGTTGAAAGCTTGTGATGAATTTATTCCATTACCAGAACGTCCGGTTGACAAACCTTTCTTGATGCCAATTGAAGACGTGTTCTCTATCACAGGTCGTGGTACAGTAGTAACAGGTCGTATTGAATCTGGCGTTGTTAAAGTTGGTGATGAATGCGAAATCGTTGGTTTGCGCCCAACACAGAAAACAACAGTTACAGGCGTTGAAATGTTCCGTAAATTGTTGGATCAGGGTGAAGCTGGTGATAACGTAGGTTTGTTATTACGTGGTACAAAGAAAGAAGATGTTGAACGTGGTCAGATTATCTGCAAACCTGGTTCCATCACACCACATACAGACTTTGAAGCTGAAGTTTATATCTTGACGAAAGAAGAAGGTGGTCGTCATACACCATTCTTTACAAATTATCGTCCACAGTTCTATTTCAGCACAACAGACGTAACAGGTACAATTACTTTGCCTGCAGACAAAGAAATGGTCTTGCCAGGCGATAACGTTCGTATCACAGTGCAGTTGATTGCACCTATTGCTATGGACGAAGGTCGTCGCTTTGCTATCCGTGAAGGCGGACGCACAGTTGGCGCAGGAGTTGTATCCAAGATAATTAAATAATAAATGATAGCGGGTCGGTGTAACTGAATGAAATGTCAGTGATTACCGGCCCGGATAACAATAAGGAAAACGAACAAATGGTACCAGCATCTAAAATTCGCATCAAATTGACAGCGTTTGACCATAGAGTCTTGATGGAATCGGTGGAAGAGATTGTTAAAACTGCAAAGCGCACTGGCGCTGATGTGGTCGGTCCCGTTCGCTTGCCGACAATGATTAAGAAATTTACTGTGAACCGTTCACCTCATGTTGATAAAAAATCTCGTGAACAATTCGAAATCCGTAATCATAAAGCGGTTGTAGATATTGTTAACCCAACCCCTCAGACAGTAGATGCCTTGATGAAGTTGGATTTGGCGTCCGGTGTTGATGTGAAAATAAAATTATAATTGTTTGTGTTAGTGCTTCTAAAAAAGTGTGTGTACAGGTACTAACCTACTAACAAAGGAAAAAGGCATAAAAAAATGAAACGTAGCGGATTAATTACAACAAAAATAGGAATGACGCGTCTGTATGATGATGGCGGTGTTGCTCATCCAGTAACAGTTTTGTCTGTTGGGGATTGCACTGTCATTGGAAATCGCACGCAGGAAAAAAATGGTTATGTCGCGAATATCTTAGGTATGCGCGAAGCAAAAGCAAAACACGTGGCAAAACCGCAGGCGGTTGCTGCTGAAAAAGCAGGGGTAAAGCCGTATCGCAAGGTTGTTGAATTCCGCGTATCTGATGATTGCGTTATCCCGGCAGGGACTGCATTATCAGCGTCTCATTTCGTTGCCGGTCAATTCGTCGATGTTCAAGCGACAAGTAAAGGTAAAGGCTTCCAAGGAGCTATGAAACGTCATAACTTCGGTGGTAAGGAAGCTTCTCACGGTGTTTTAAAAGCGCATCGTTCTATTGGTGGTACAGGTATGCGTGAATGGCCAGGTCGCGTTCTGAAAGGTAAAAAAATGGCTGGTCAGATGGGTAATGAAACAGTTACTGTTCAGAACTTGAAAGTATTTGGTACAGATGAAGCAGAAAATTTGATTTTCGTAGAAGGCGCAGTACCAGGTGCAAACGGCACATTCGTATTGGTCGTTGACGCAGTTAAAAAAGAACAAAAAGATTTGCCAGTTCCAACAAAAGCAGCGGCAGCCGCAGTTGAATCTGGTACGGAACAAGTAACAGAAGCAACCGAAACAGAAACTGTTGCGGAATAATAAATTGGGCGACAGAAGAGTAAGGTGAAAGATATGCAAGTAGATATTATTAATTTTGATGGTAAAGCGGTCGGTAAAGTAGAATTGGCTGACCAGATTTTCGGCTTGGACCCTCGTGCAGATATTTTGCATCGCGTTGTTACTTGGCAACGTGCAAAATCGCGCGCAGGTACACACGCTGTTAAAACTGTTTCTGATGTAGAAGGTAGCGGTAAAAAGGCTTTCAAGCAGAAGAAAACAGGTAATGCTCGTCAGGGTGAAAAATACAACGTTCATATGCGTGGTGGTGGCGTAGTTCATGGACCAGTCGTTCGTGATCACTCTATTGATTTGCCAAAGAAAGTTCGCGCATTAGGTTTGAAAATGGCGTTGTCTTCAAAAGTTAAAGACGGCAACTTGGTAGTAATTGATTCTGAAAAGTTGTCTGCAGCAAAAACAGGGGCTTTTGCAAAACAGTTGAAAAAATTAGGTATTTCTTCTGCTTTGTTCATAGGCGCAACAGATATAGATGAAAACTTTAAGAAATCAGCTGCAAATATCGCAAACGTTGATGTATTACCAACAATTGGTTTGAACGTTTTAGATATTTTGAAACATGAAAAATTAGTTTTGACCGCAGACGCAGTCAAAGCAGTAGAAGCGCGCTTGGCATAATTAATGTTTGTTAAGTGATGACGAAAAGGTAAAAAAATGGCAGAAAAGAAAGTTAGTTCAGAGAAAAAAATCGTTGCGACTGCTGGTATTTATGATATACTGCGTCGTCCGATAATCTCAGAAAAGGCGGCAAAGCTGTCTGAAAGCAACGGTGTTGCTTTTGAAGTTGCAGCAAATGCTACCAAAGAAGATGTTGCTCGTGCTGTTCAGGCTATATATAATGTAAAACCAACTAAGGTTAACATTGTAGTTGTAAAAGGTAAGGTAAAGTCTTTCCGTGGTCGTGGTACAGGCACACAACGCTTGGTTAAAAAAGCATATGTATCTTTGCCGGAAGATGCAAAATTGGATTTGTCGGCAAATATATAAAAACGGTTTTGGCAGAGAAATCCGATTTTAAAGGACGCTAGTGTCAAAACATAAATAAAGGTAAGAAAAAATGGCATTGAAACATTATAAGCCAACAACTGCTGGTACACGTGGGTTGACTCAGGTTGATCGCAGTGAATTGCATCGTGGTGCACCAGAAAAGTCTTTGACTGTTGGTTTGAAGTCCAAAGGTGGACGTAATAATTTCGGTCACGTCACAGTTATGCATCAGGGTGGCGGACATAAACGTAAATATCGTTTGATTGATTTTGCTCGTAAGAAAAAAGGTGTTCCAGCAACTGTTATTCGTTTAGAATATGACCCAAATCGTACGGCATTTATCGCATTGATTGAATATAAAGATGGTGCACGTTCTTATATCTTGGCACCGCGTGACTTGAAAGCAGGTGATGTTGTTATATCTGGTGAACGTGAAGATATTAAACCAGGTAATGCAATGCCATTAAAGAATATGCCAATCGGTACAATCGTACATAACGTCGAACTAAAACCTGGTGCTGGCGGTCAGTTGGCTCGTAGTGCAGGTTGTTATGCTCAGTTGATGGGTAAAGATGGTGTTTATGCACAGATTAAAATGAACAGCGGTGAGTTGCGTAAAGTTCATTCTGATTGCTTAGCAACAGTTGGTAGTGTTTCTAACCCTGACCAACGTAATGTAAACTTGGGTAAAGCAGGTCGTGCACGCTGGTTGGGTATTCGCCCATCTGTTCGTGGTATGGCTATGAACCCAGTTGATCACCCAATGGGTGGTGGTAATGGTCACTCTAAGGGCCACGAACCAGTATCACGTACAGGTATTCCAGCCAAGGGGTATCGTACCCGTAGCAATAAACGTACTGCAAAGATGATTATTCGCAGCAGACATTTGGCAAAGAAGAAATAATAAGTAGTCTGGTATCTATATGGTACCAGAGAAAAATAAAAACGGAGTAATTGATGTCTCGTTCAGTATGGAAAGGTCCTTATGTTCACCCATCTGTTTTGAAAAAAGCAGCAGCGGCGAACGAAAAAAATGACCATAAACCAATTAAAACATGGTCTCGTGGAAGCACGATTGTACCATCAATGGTTGGTTTGACTTTTGAAGTTCACAATGGTAATAAATTCATTCCTGTTTCTATCGTAGAAGATATGATTGGACATAAATTGGGTGAATTTGCACCAACTCGTACATTTAAGGGTCACGCAGCTAATAAAAAGGCTGCAGCAGCCAAAAAATAAAATAGGGTAAATAGTTATGACAACGACAAGATATGGAATTAAAGATAATCAAGCGCGCGCGTTTAATAAATTAATCCGCGTTAGCCACCAGAAATTGAATCTGGTTTGCGATACTGTTCGTGGGTTGCCGGTAGAACGTGCTATTGATGTCTTGAAGTTTTCAAAGAAACGTGTGGCTAGTGAAGTATTGAAAACTTTATTGTCAGCAGTTGCAAATGCAGAAAATAATAAAAATCTGCCTGCAGAAAGCTTGTACGTAAAAGAAATTTGGTGCGGTAAAGCTTTGACAATGAAGCGTATCATGGCTGGCCCTCGTGGTAGTGCACGTCCAATTTTGAAACCATTCTCAAATTTGACAATCGTTTTGGAATCAGGGGTTGCACCAAAGAAAAAGACAGTTAAACCAGCCAAAAAGGAAAAGGCTAAATAATAAAGTATACATGGCAAGTGGTATGGATACAATGCATCCTGAATAAAACTATATGGTTTCAAGAACATTTGCCATAAAATTAAGGAAGTAATAAAATGGGACAGAAAGTATCACCAATCTCATTACGTGAGTTTATTAATAAAATTACTGATTCACGTTGGATTGCAAATAAAAAAGACTATGCGAATTTATTAGCCGAAGACATAAAAATTCGCAAGTTTATTGAAAAGAAATTAAAAAAAGCAGGTCTGGCAAAAATCGTTATTGAACGTTTTGCTAAAAAAGTAGTTGTTACAATTCATACATCTCGTCCGGGTATGATAATTGGTAAAAATGGTGCGGATATTGAAACGCTTCGTAATGATATCAAAAAATTGGTAAAAAATGACCAAGTTGTTGTAAATATTTATGAAGTTCGTCGTCCAGATTTGAATGCTCAATTGGTTGCACAGAGCATCGCACAGCAAATAGAAGGTCGTGTATCTTTTAAAAGAGCAATGAAAAAGGCTGTTCAGAATGCTGTAAAAGCTGGTGCACAAGGTATTAAAGTTATGTGTTCTGGGCGTCTTAATGGTGCAGAAATTGCGCGTAGCGAACAAATTCGTGAAGGTCGTATTCCTTTGCATACATTACGTGCTGATATTGATTATGCGTCAATTCAAGCAAAAACAACTTACGGTGTCATTGGTGTTAAAGTTTGGATTTACACAGGTGACGTTGTAAATAAAGAAAAACTGGCATCTGAAATGGCGCGTCCAACTGAATATGCCGGTAGTAGCGAAAAGAAAGGCAAATAATTTTTGACTGTCATCTATATGGTGCAGAGAAAATCAAAAATTAAATAAAAATTAAAAGGTAGTTGTTATGTTAATGCCAAATAAAACAAAATTTCGCAAACAGCACAAAGGTCGCATTCATGGTGTGGCTAAGGGTGGTAGCGAATTAGCGTTCGGTTCTTTCGGGTTGAAAGCTTTGACACCAGAACGTGTAACTGCGCGTCAAATAGAAGCGGCGCGTCGTGCAATCACTCGTCATATGAGACGTATGGGTAAGTTATGGATTCGTGTATTTCCAGATGTACCAGTTACTAAGAAACCTGCGGAAGTTCGTATGGGTAAAGGTAAGGGTGCGGTTGAATACTGGATTTGCCGTGTAAAACCAGGACGTATATTGTTTGAATTAGACGGTGTTAAACCAGAAGTTGCATATGAAGCATTTGCTTTAGCTGCAGCTAAGTTACCGGTAAAAACAAAAGTCGTTGAACGTAAGGTTAACTAATTATAATTGCGCACATGAAAATGGGCGTGGGCAAAAAGGTTAAAAAATGGCAGAAAAGAAAGTTGAAAAAGAATCTTTGACGTTGGAAGCACTGCAAGGTAAACTGGAAAATTTGAAAAAAGATCAAATGAACCAGCGCTTTCAGCATGCTGCGGGTCAGATGCCAAAAACACACGTTATGCGTCAAACCCGTCGCGAAATTGCACGCGTAAAAACTCAGTTGAACGCTGCAAAAAAATAGTAATAAATTGCCGATTTTTGTTGAGATTTCTAAAAAATTAGTTATCATATGCCAAAATCGGGTATAAAAATGGTATTCAAATTCTGTTATTGCGCGGTGCATTTACAGGGTTTGAGATAGAAAATGTAAGGGACTATAGTTATGCCAAGACGTATACTGCAAGGAACAGTTAAAAGTACAGCAAATGACAAAACAGTTGTTGTGGAAGTAGAACGCCGTTTTCGTCATCCTTTGTATGGTAAGTTCGTTAAGCAGAATAAAAAATATAAGGCTCACGATGAAAACAACGAATATAAAGTTGGGGAAATCGTTGCCATTGAAGAACATCGTCCAATCTCTAAGACAAAATCTTGGGTTGTTAAGGGGCGCGTTGGTGTCTCTAAAGACGGTGAAGTAGAAGTAGTAGACTAAAATCACAACAGATTCTTTGAGGTCTTGTGACGTTTTTCAGAGCAGGGCAGTCGGGATCTATAACAAAGCAGCAGGGGATTGCCTTGCTTGCAGGTAAAAGGTGAAAATATGATACAAAATGAAACAGTTATGACGGTTGCGGATAACTCTGGTGCGCGTAAAGCTATGTGCATCAAGGTTTTAGGCGGTTCTCATCGTCGTTATGCAACTGTTGGCGATAAGATCGTCGTCGCTATTAAAGAAGCGATTCCACGTGGTAAAGTTCAAAAGGGTACAGTTCAACGTGCTATTATTGTTCGTACAAAGTTCCCTGTAAAACGTCCAGATGGTTCTATTATTCGTTTTGATGACAATGCGGTTGTTCTAATAAACAAAAATAATTTTGAACCGATTGGTACGCGTATTTTTGGACCTATTGCACGTGAAGTTCGTCGTAAATATGACGTTCAGAAAATCGTGTCTTTGGCACCAGAAGTGATATAACAATGGGTTAAAGTTAAAGGTTTGGTCCAGAAGTTAGAGAAAAGGTTACAAAATGAAAATTAAAAAAGGCGACGAAGTCGTAGTTATTTCGGGAAAATATAAAGGCGTAAAAGGAAAAGTTTTAGAAGCGCGCCCGTCTGAATCACGCGTTGTGGTTGAAGGTGTAAACCGTCATAAGTGGCATATAAAACCAACTCAAGAAAAACCAGGGCAAATTGTTGATCGTGAAGCACCTATACATGTTTCTAATGTTGCTTTGGTTGATCCGAAGACTAAAAAAGCAACACGTGTAGGTTATAAAATTGATGGCGATAAAAAAATTCGCGTCACAAAGAAGTCCGGTGTAGAATTATAAAAATCGGTTTCCGCTGTTACGGAAACAAAACGTTAAGGAATAAAAAATGCAAAGTAGATTGCGCGAAATTTATGAAAAAGAAATAGTACCTGAATTGATAAGTGAATTTGGGTATAAGAATAAGTTTGCTGTACCAAAATTGTCTAAAATCGTTTTGAATATGGGCGTTGGTGAGGCTGTTTCTGATAAGAAAAAACTTGATTCTGCTGCTGCAGATTTGACAGCTATAGCCGCCCAGAAGTCTGTAATTACACGTGCAAAAAAATCTATTGCTACGTACCGTTTGCGCGAAGGACAGCCTATTGGTACCAAAGTTACATTACGTGGTAAAAGAATGTACGATTTCTTGGATAAATTGATTGTTGTTGCGTTACCACGTGTAAAGGACTTTCGTGGTTTGTCAAAATCTAAATTTGATGGTCGTGGAAATTATGCTTTCGGTATCAAAGAACATTTGATTTTTCCGGAAATTTCCGTTGATAAAATCGATGCAATTCGTGGTATGGATATAGTTATTGCTACGACTGCAAAGACTGATGATGAAGCACGGGCTTTGCTGACTAAAATTGGCTTACCATTGGTTCTGAAATAATTAAAAAGGTAAAAAAATGGCTAAATTGGCTTTAGTAAACAAACAAAAAAGACGTGAAAAATTAGTTGCTAAATACGCTAAAAAACGTGAAGCTATCAAGGCAAAAATGTCTGTAAATGCAACACCAGAAGAACGTATGGATGCAATGAAAAAATTAGCAAAATTACCACGTAATGCGAATCCAACTCGTTTGCATAATCGTTGTTCTGTTACAGGTCGTTCACGCGGTTTTTCTCGCTTGTTCGGTTTGTGCCGTCAACAGGTTCGTACAATGGCGTCTGAAGGAAAACTGCCAGGCGTTCGTAAATCAAGTTGGTAATTTTTAACCTCAGTTGTGGACAATGCAACTGGGCAGTAGAACGAGAGAACTCGTTCATAACAAGGAGTAAAAGATGTCATTATCACACCCAATCGGAGATATGCTGACTCGTATTCGCAATGGTCAGAATGCCGGTAAAGAATTTGTAACTGTTCCTAACAGTAAATTGCGTGCAGCAGTTTTGTCTGTTCTAAAAGACGAAGGATTTATCACGGATTTCCGCAAAGAACAAATTGACGAACATCGTTCAAATTTGGTTATTGAATTAAAATATGTTGGCGGAAACGGTGCAATTCAAGATATTTCTGTAATTTCAAAACCAGGTCGTCGTGTATATTCTGGTAGTGCAAAAATGCCGAAAGTTTTGAATGGCTTGGGAATTGCGATTGTTTCTACACCAAACGGCGTTATGACTGATCACAAGGCGCGCTTGATGAATGTCGGTGGCGAAGTATTGTGCAAGGTTATCTAATTATAAGTGAGGTTTAAGTTATGTCTCGTGCAGGAAAATATCCAGTTAAACTGAAAGAAGGCGTATCTGCGGCAATTGCTGGGAATGTCTTGACAGTTAAAGGTCCAAAAGGCGAATTGAACTTAGCTTTGGATACAAAGCATGCCGGTTTGGTTGATGTTGTTATTGAAGCTGATCATATTGTTGTTACACCAAAAGATGCAGAAGATAAAGCTTCTCGTGCTATGTGGGGTACAATGACACGTAATATTCGTTCTGCTGTAGAAGGCGTTTCAGACGGTTTTACAAAAGAAATGTATATGAAGGGCGTTGGTTATAAGGCATCTGTTAATGGTAACAAGTTAGTATTGGTTGCAGGTTATTCTCATGATGTTATCATGGAAATTCCAGCAGGTTTAACCGTTCAGATGGGTGAAACGCCAACAGAATTCGCTATTAAAGGTATTGATAAATGCTTGGTTGGGCTTTTTGCTGATAAAGTTCATAAAGTTCGTAAAGCAGATCCATATAAAGGTAAAGGTATCTTCTATAAGGGTGAAAGAATTCGTCGGAAAGAAGGTAAAAAGAAATAATAAATAAGGTTTGATTCCCGCTGTTACGGGAGTTAGGAAAAAAGGAAACAAAATGTTAAAACATTTGTCTACAGAAGAAAGACGCACGTTAGCAAATCGCGCGGCGTTGAAAAGAAAAAATCCAGGTAAAATTCGCTTATCTGTATTTCGTTCTGGTCGTCATATTGAAATTCAGGCCATTGATGATGTAAAAGGTCATACTATTTGTGCCGCTTCGTCAAAAGAAAAAGACTTTAAAGGTAAAGGTTGGAATATTGCTGGTGCTGAATTAGTTGGTAAGGCATTTGCAGAACGCGCTGTTAAAGCAAAAATTGCAGATAATTGTTATTTTGATCGTGGCAGTTATCGTTATCATGGTCGCGTAAAGGCTCTGTGCGAAGCAATCCGCGCAGGTGGTGTTAGAATTTAATAATGTGTTTCTGATAATATACGGAGTTTATAATGGCACGTTTTGATGATAAAAAATTGCAGACGGATAACTTGGTAGACAAATTAGTTTCTATCAATCGTGTATCTAAGACTGTAAAAGGTGGTCGTAATATGTCTTTCTCGGCCTTGGTTGTGGTCGGTGATAAGGCTGGTAGAGTTGGGTTTGGTAAAGGTAAAGCTTTGGAAGTTCAAGCTGCTGTTCAAAAAGCAACAAAAGCAGCAAAGGCAAAGATGATTCGCGTTCCTTTGAAGGAAGGTCGTACTTTGCATCATGATAGTGCTGCAAAATATGGTGCAAGTAAGTTAGTCGTTCGTAGCGCAGTTCCTGGTACTGGTATTATTGCAGGTGGTGCTTTGCGTGCGGTATTTGAATGCTTGGGTGTTCAAGACGTTGTTGTAAAATCTCAGGGTTCTAATAATCCTAATAATATGATTCGTGCAGCGTTCTTGGCTTTTGCAAAAATGAATTCACCAAAAACAGTTGCAGCGCGTCGCGGTAAAACTGTTGCGGAAATAATAGCGGGACGCGACGGTAAAAAGTTGGAACCTGTTGTTGATGCAGCAGAATCTAAATAATCAACGCATCTAAAACGGAGTAGTGAATTATGGCTAAGATAATTGTTAAGCAAGTTAAAAGCATTATCGGTCGTCCAGAAGATCAACGCAAAGTTGTTGCTGCGTTGGGTTTGGGACGTATAGGTAAAACAAAAGAACTAGGTGATACACCTGCTGTTCGTGGCATGGTTGCAAAAGTTTCCCACCTGGTTGAAATAGTAGAAAAATAATAAATAAACCGAGTACACTTGTTTGTGTGCGAAAAAGGACTACTTTTTTAAGTAGACCACAGGAAAAAGGAAAATAAAAATGAAATTAAATGCTTTGATGGATAATTTCGGTGCACGTGCAAACGCTAAACGCGTTGGTCGTGGTATTGGTTCCGGTATGGGTAAAACTTCTGGTCGTGGTAATAAAGGTCAGAAATCTCGTAGTGGTTCTCGTAAACAGGCTACTTTCCAAGGCGGTCAGATGCCGATCTTGCGTCGTTTTCCAAAATTTGGTTTTAACAATCCTTTTGCTAAGGAATATGTTACTATCAATTTAGGTGACATCGAAAAATTTATCGCATCTGGTAAAATAGACGCAAAATCTCCGATTACAATTGATTCTTTGTTAAATGCAAAAATCATTAATCGTAAAATGTCTGGCTTGAAGGTTTTGGCAAAAGGCGAAATAAAGACAGCTGTTAATATTATCGCTGATAAATGGTCAAAGACAGCGGAAGAGGCAATCGTTAAAGCCGGCGGTTCAATAAAAAATAATTAATCTTTATAATGTTTGCATCTGGTGTGCCAGATGCAAACTAACAATAAAAGTTCGTTCGCATGAAATTTTTGAGAGAATTTTTTGGAAACCTTTCTGATTTACAAAAGCGTATTTTGTTTACTTTGGGCGCTTTGATTGTTTATAGAATAGGATCTTTTATTCCATTACCGGGGGTAAACGCATCTGCTGTTCTTCATTTGTTTAGCGGTGAAGGTAGCGGTATGATGGGAATGTTTGATATGTTTTCTGGCGGATCTTTATCTCGTATGTCTGTTCTGGCATTGAACATATTCCCATATATTTCGGCTTCTATCGTTTTACAATTGTTGACAGCAACTAGTAAATCTTTAAATGAACTGCGTAAAGAAGGCGAATCAGGACGTATTAAGATTAATCAGTACACACGTTATCTGGCGGTTTTTTTGGCTGTTGTTCAAGGTTGGGCAGTAGTTCGTGGTTTGGAATCTATGGCACCTGTAAATGGAGTTGCTGCTGTTGTAAATCCTGGGTTTGCTTTTGAACTATCCGCTATAATTGCTTTGGTTGGTGGTACTGTATTTGTTATGTGGTTGGCAGAACAAATTACTGCACGTGGTATAGGGCAGGGGGCTTCACTTTTAATCTTTGCTGGTATTATAGCAGAAATTCCGGGGGGAATAGCTCAATTATTTTCTTTGGGATCTGTAGGTCAGATTTCGCCGGCAATGATTGCTTTGATAATTGCTTTTGTTGTTGGTGTTGTTGCTTTGATTGCTTTCTTTGAGCAGGCACAGCGTCGTATTCAGATCTTGTATCCACGTCAAGTTATGGCAAATGGGGTTATGAATACAAATGCATCTTATTTGCCGATAAAAGTAAATATGTCTGGTGTTATGGGGCCGGTATTCGCGGCAAGTATAATGATGTTACCCGCTTTTGTGCAACGATTTGTTCAAAGTGAAAATATTATTGTACAAAATATTATGGGATTCTTTACTTATGGAACGTGGTCTTACATAATAACCTATACAGTTTTAATTGCTTTTTTTGCGTATTTTCAAACTGCGGTTATATTCAATTCAGAAGAAACAAGTAATAATTTGAAAAATGCCGGTGGTTATATACCAGGTGTTCGCCCAGGTGAACAGACTATGCATTATTTGGATGCGGTTGTTTCGCGTACAACAGCAATAGGTGTACTGTATTTGGTTGTAGTTTGTGTCGTTCCTATTATTTTGAATACTCATATGGGAATGCCTTTGACTATTGGTGGTACAAGCGTTTTAATCGTAGCAGGTGTTGTTTTAGATACTATGAATCAGGTTCAGTCTTATTTAGTTGCGAAACAATACAAAAGTGTTATCAATAAGACGCAAAAAAAAGGACGTTTTCGTTAAAGATAAACGCTTTATATCTTTGCTAGAAGTAAAACAAAATTTGACTTTTGCGGCATTTTATATAAAATAATGCAGCAGAATAAAATGCTCTTAAGAATCTGACGGCAGTTTTTTAAGAGTTTGGTATCGGGACGTATAGTTTACGTTCTGTGAAAAATAAAAAGGAAAATGAAAAATGGCACGTATAGCAGGTGTTAACATTCCTACAGAAAAGCGCATTGAAATCGCGTTGCAATACATTCATGGTATTGGACCTGCAAAGTCTGCTCAGATTTGCAAGGCTTTGAAATTAAAAGACGGTCTGCGCGCGAAAGACTTGACTGATGAGGAAGTTGTTAAAATTTCTAAATATATCGAAGAAAACTTTAAAGTAGAAGGTGATGTTCGCCGTGAAGTTGCAATGAATATTAAACGTTTGCAAGATTTAAAAACATATCGCGGTATTCGTCATCGTAACCGTTTACCGGTTCGCGGTCAGCGTACTCAGACAAATGCTCGTACTCGTAAGGGTAAGCGCGTTGTCGTTGCTGGTTCCGCAGTAAAGGGTAAATAATATTAACAGGTAGAGATTAACACGATAGTTAATTGAAGACATCTAAAAAGGTAATTATAAAATGGCAGTTACAAAAGCTAAAAAGAAGGTCGTAAAAAAAGTATCTCATGGTATCGCCCATGTTGTCGCGACCAATAACAATACTCGTATTACAATTACAGATCAGTCTGGTGCTGTTTTAACTTGGGCAACGGCTGGCGCAAATAATTTTAAAGGTGCTAAAAAATCAACACCATACGCAGCAACTGTTGTTGCAGATGCAGTTGGTAAGAAAGTTGCGGAAATGGGTATGAAAACAGTTGATGTTTTAATGCGTGGTATTGGTCAGGGTCGTGAATCTGCTGTACGTGGTTTGGCGAACGCAGGACTGATTGTTCAATCTATTACGGATACTACACGTATTCCACACAACGGATGCCGTCCAAAGAAAGTTCGTCGTGTATAATTGTTTTGTTCTTTGTCGAAAACCCGCAATGGCGGGTTTTTTGTTAAAAATAAATGCCTATCTTGAAATGATAGGCATGACTTTATGTGGTTTGATTTTTCAGGGCTGATAATAACAAGGTGCAACCCTTGTATATGTGCCTGTTGCATCTGTTGCGCTGCCACTGCTTTTATAACAGTCTGTAATAGGTAGACTTAATCCACCAGTACTATAACCACTATCTGGACAATCTACACAAGTATATTCTGTTGGTTCATAATATTCACCCGATTCGCATAATCCATCTAAATATGTATCACATGAATCCATGTCTTCAAAATAACTTCCCGCACGACTGGTTGTGCTAGCACTGCCTGATGATATATAACTAGGCTTTGTTTTAAACGTGTATTGCCAATCATATAAGCTTTTCCCTCGTGTGCGTGATTTTGATACGCATGTTACTAAATCAGTATAGCCCTCAAGACCATATAGATTCATAGCATTATAAGTACATGCATATGTGCCACTGTTACTTGTTAATGTGCTTAAATCTTTTGGACAGTCTGTATAACCGGCACCACCATCATCCATTACAAAGGCTTGCCATGCATCATGACATGATGTTTCAAATACTGTTGCAACCCAATCACTCGAATCTGTATAACAGGGGTCCCCAGGTTCTAAACGTACTGTTGGATTCCCACTACTATCCACCTTTAATCCTGCCCATGATTTAGACGTAAATGGCAAAGTAACAGTCAAACCTAGCAATAAAAAGTATATTTTATTTTTTAACATTTTTCCCGTCCTGTAAATAAAAGCTTTCCTATATTATAAAGAAATTATAAGTTTTTTATTGTGTTTCTGCAACATCAATTTTACAAATTGTAACATTGGTCGTCCCCAATTTCGAATTCCCCACTTTCATCTTTTCCCTGTATCCTTGGTGGAAGATAGCAATCTGTTATAAAACTTTTTGATCCACCATCACTAAATCCATCATTTGGGCAGTTTAAACAGGTTAGTTCTGATTCGTCATAATAATAATTTCGGTTACAATCTTCTGCATAAGATATACATTTTTTTGTATTAAATTCGTCTGTATAAAAATAGTCGTTGACAAACGATATGTCAGAATTTAAGTAGTCGGGTCGTTCAGTTAATTTAGGAAAAAATATCTTCCATTTGTCTTCATTATTATCATAAATATTATTATATTCGCTTTCTTTTATACATACCATAATTAATCCGCTGCGTGGATCTAAAATATTACCAATAGAATTGTAGGAGCAGATGTTTACATTTTCTTCTGGTAATTGATCCTCCGTACATGATGCTTCAATGCTATTGCCATATTCAAAAATTTCATATGATGCATAGCAATATGATTCATATATAGCCAGAATCCATTCATTATTATCTGTATAACAGTGAGAACCAGCATCTTCAGAAGATGTATAGTCTTTTATTAGACTTGTCGCATTGGCATATTGGCAAAATAAACAGGAAATACATATTCCGATTATATTTTTTTTAATTTGTGTTAGTTCCTTATGAAAAATATACATCTTTTATATTTTTTATATTACCTAAATTTAAATTATTTATAGTAACAATCCCCACCGTTTATTTTAAAATTACCATTTGTATCTTTCCCAGTAAAACCATTAGGCCAATAACATTCTGTTATTGGTATTTTTTCGCCACCTGAACTTGTGCCACCATTTGGACAGTATGTACATCTATAGTAGCTTTCATTATAATATTCACCGATATGGCAAAATTCATCTATTAAAATATCGCAATAATCTTCATCTGGAAAATAGCTGCCGGCACGACTAGTTGTGCTGGGACTGCCTGCCTCTATATAATCGGGTTTTTCTAAAAATGTATATTGCCAATCATATAAGCTTTTCCCCTGTGTACGCGTTTTTGATACGCATGTTACTAAATACCTATAACCTTCAAGATTATCATAGGTGGTCATAGCGTTATAAGAACATGCAAAAGCAGAACCGTCGCTTTCTAAAGTACTTATGTCTTGTGGACATTCGTCATAACCCGCACCACCATCGTTCATAACAAAAGCCTGATATGCATCATTACAGTTTGTTTCAAATATTGTTGCAACCCAAACATTCCCCTTGTCGTCTGTATAACAGAGTTCACCCGCTTCTAATTCTATAGTTGGGTCACCATTACTATCCACCTTTAATCCTGCCCACGATTTAGATGTAAATGGTAAAGCAATAATCAAACCTAGCAATAAAAAGTGTAACTTATTTTTTGTTTTTATAAGCATTGTATTCCTACCTAGGTAATTTTATCAATTTAATGTTGTTGTATAAAGGTTATGATATCATAAAATAAATAACCAAAAAAATTATAATTTTTTAGGACGGTTTTATCAACTTAATTTTTATTTTTTGGGTATTTTTCGTTTTTACTAATTATTTGACTTTGTTTTTTTTATGGTATAATATTACGCACGCGTAAAGCTATGAAACTTTATGGTGAAAATAATAAACTAAGCCAAAAAAGGAATATTCATGATTGAAAAAAATTGGATGACTTTGATTAAGCCTAAAAAGCTTAATATTAAAATAGATGAACATAGCCCTAATTTAGCAACTTTGGTCGCAGAACCTTTAGAAAAGGGTTTCGGTTTAACTTTAGGTACAGCATTGCGTCGTGTCTTGCTTTCTTCTTTGCAAGGATGTGCGCCTATATATATTAAGATTGATGGGGTTCAACATGAATTTTCCAGTATTTCTGGCGTTCGTGAAGATGTAACTGATATAATATTAAATCTAAAGGGTGTATATTTCAAGGCTTTAACTGAAGGACAACATAAAGCGTTCTTAAAGGTTAAAGGACCTGCTGTTGTTACTGCAGGAATGATTGAAACAACCGGTGGCGTAGAGGTTATGAATAAAGATGTTGAAATTTGTACTTTGGATAAAGGTGCAGATTTAGATATGGAAATAACATTAGCTACGGGGCGCGGTTATGTGCCGGCAAGTGCGCATTCTGAAGGTTTGCCATTGGGTGTGATCCCAGTTGATTCTATCTTCTCGCCAATTTTAAATGTTGCATCGACTGTTTCTGAAACTCGTGTGGGGCAATCAACAGATTATGATAAATTAGAATTGACTGTAAAAACAAATGGTTCTGTGTCTCCGGAAGATGCAATTGCTTTTGCTGCACGTATATTGACGGATCAATTAGTTGTATTTATAAACTTTGAAGATCCTGCTCAAATAAATGCACCGGTAGAAGAAGAAAAAGCTAAAGATGCATTGCCGTTTGATCCAAAATTGTTAAAGCATGTTGACGAATTAGAATTATCTGTTCGTGCAAATAACTGTTTAAAAAATGATAAGATTAATTGGTTAGGAGAATTGGTACAGAAAACAGAAGCTGATATGTTAAAGACACCTAACTTTGGTCGTAAGTCTTTGAATGAAATAAAAGTTCAATTAGAGGCTATGGGGTTAGGACTTGGAATGGAAGTTCCAGGGTGGCCACCAGAAAATATTGCTGAATTAGCAAAAAAATATGAAGATCCGTATAAATAATAAGTTTTGTGTCCTAGGCAAATTTTTTTGTTCTAGGACATGATAATCCACAATTCTGAAATGTTTTTAGGTTGTGGCGTCTCATATAAATCCTCGATATTTTATCGGGGCAGAACAAAAATAAAGGAGTAATCGATGAGACATATGAAAGCAGGTCGCACTTTTAATCGCGATACAAATGCTCGTAAAGCCTTGTTTGTGGGGTTGGCAAAAAATTTAATTGAAAAAGAACAAATAAAAACGACTTTACCTAAAGCAAAAGATTTGCGTAGTGTAGTTGAAAAATTGATTACTCGCGCAAAAGTTGATTCTGTTGCAAATCGTCGTCTGACTGCAAGCGAATTGGGTAACGGTTCCGAAGAAGTTGTAAAAAAGTTATTTACAGTTTTGGGACCACGTTATGCAAATCGTCCCGGTGGATATACGCGTGTTTTAAAGGCGGGTTTTCGCTATGGTGATGCCGCACCAATGGCTATTATTGAATTGGTAGATCGTGACGAAAACGCCAAAAAAACTACTAAAAAAGTAACAGAAGAAGAAAAGTCTGATAAAACTATTGACAAGAAAAACAGTAGTTCTAAATCTGCTCCTAAAGTAGAAAAGGAGCCTAAGACTGTTAAAGCAACGGCTACAAAAAAAGAAACCGTTGTAAAACGTCGTACAACAGGTAAATAAAAAAACCGCCACAAAGGCGGTTTTTTTATTTCGTTTTTTGAATAAGAACCATTATTTCGGTATTATGTTTAGTTGGGTCTTTTTTCTCGATTTTTATGTTCGCCCAATCTGAGAATCTTTTAGATGCTTCTTCAAACATATGCTTATTTTTGCGTATTCCGATTCGTCCTGTTTGTGCAATTATAAATCCGCCGGGATTGATGTATTTGCTAAGATTTTCTAATGTTTTAATATTTTCTTCTGGTTGCTTATATTCGAAAATATTTGATAAATTTATAACATCGTAAGTCTTTTTTAAATTGCTGTATATATTTCCTATGTCTGACCATATAAAATTAAAGGGTTTAGAAATTTTAGATTGCAATAATTTAAATTCTTGTTCTGTTAACATAAGGTCTTGGTACATATCTGGAGGAATTCCATTGCTAAAAATATTATAGCAGTCCATTTGTTTTAGAAATTGTGCGCTATCTGTAGGTACGTTAGTAATAATTTCTTTAATAAATGGTACAGAAGAGATCTGTTTTGTTTCATGTAAATCGCAAAGAAGTTTTGTATAGAATTTATACGGGATTTTTTGTATCGCGCTAGTTTTTATATCTGATATTACCTTGGCACAAAAAGAAATATCAAAAGTATCAATTTCTGTTGCACCGTTTAATGCGTAAAACAAAGCTTGATCTCCGCTGCCTGTAACGGTTAAAACCTTTTTTGTCTTATCTTTGGTGACTGATGAAACCCATCTAAGGTCTTCGTTGGTTACGACATATGCAGGAGAAAAAGAAGAAAACCCTTTTATCTTATTGAATGTGTAATGATCACCTAAGCAAAAATAATCTTGTTTTGCTAATTGTGTAAAACTGTTTGTGGTTATAGCAGCCATTTGTCTCCTTTTTTTGAAATATAGTACAAAACAAACGTCTGTCAAGTATAGGTGCAAAAAATTATGTAAAATCATAAAAAATACTTTTTATAAAATATATAAATATGATAAAATGAAATAAATAGTGAGGGTATCTATGAAGAAGCTGTTTTTAGCAAGTTTGGCTTTATTGTTTTCTGTAACGGAAGGTATTTCAGCAGTGCCACAACAAAGACGTGGGACAACAAGTACTACTTCGACTGGTGCAACTTCTAATACAAC
>CALXXV010000005.1 GCA_944392775.1 uncultured Alphaproteobacteria bacterium | reverse complement strand
ACGGACTGGCGACACGCTATACCCAATATGATAAGAGTATGACCTTTGACGCTACGGCATACACACTTTCATATAATCTGGGTTATAATATCTATAAGCGGGTAAACCTATATGCCACCGCAGGAATTGCATATTCTGAATACAGTGCATCTGATAGTATTAACTACGATGGTCATGAAACATCACAATCGTCACTCTGGGTAAAAGTTGGGGCTGGGCTGGAGTTCGTGGTGTTAAATTGGCTTAATCTATATGCTGAATACTCATACTATATGGATATAGGCAATGATGACAAATTCTGGGTAGCTGGCAATTTTGATATACAAAGTTTGTCTGTAGGGCTAAAAGCATTGTTCTAAACAGTTATAAAGCCAGTGGATTTATACCCACTGGCGAAGAATAATCTATACCACTTGCTTGACATTGCCACGTAAAGCGAATTGTGTTATACCCTTGTTCTCAACTTTATAAACTCTGTTGAACATGTGTTTCATAGGACTGGGTTTAAGGTCAAATAATTCCCTGCTAGTGATAATTCTATCACTATCGATATTCAGCCTCTTATTAGCCGTCAATTCTTTTGTGCAATAATTAACGGCTCTTTCTGGGGTTTCTTCCAGTTTTAACATATGTAAAGAATACCTGTTTAGTTTATGGGTATTCCAAACACTAGAAAGCGCATCGTCTATCTGTTTTTCAGTAAATTTTTCAAGCGTTCTCGGGTTATTTTTAAGGCTCATTGGAATATGAAAATGCCAGCCTGTTGACATACCATGCTCGGCAAATGCAATAAACTCCACAGGAACCGCATACCAATAGCGTCCTATGAGATAATACTCAAAAGACTTCATAAGCCGTCTTAACCGTTCACGGGCTATAAACAGGTTGCTGGTTTTCAGGTGTTCTGGAAACTGAACAGACATGATATGTGTGGGGTTTATCTCTCTATAAACCCATGTTGTAATCTCATCCTGTGCATACTTGGTATCGACTCTGTCGTGATATAAATTCTCCCCATTAAAACTCATAAGCATCATACACCTCACTGTTTCGTTTAGGGTATAACGTATGACATAGGGTATTTTAATACTCTACTATTTTCAATACGTTAAGACAAGCAACAACACTGGCATGGTCATGGTGAACACTTTGCCAACAAAGCTACTTTACGGATACCCTAAAACCTTTACGTTTAAAAATAGTAGATGACGTATATCTTGCAGATATCCACTCTGCCAGATCCCGGACCGCGACATTATCGCCGCTTTCGTCAGTACATATAGTGCGATATTTCCGAATTTCAAGGGACAACTTGTGTTTTTTATGAAAAAGAGTATAATTTTTTCTGTTCGCCCCAATCTGATGGAGCGATGCAAAGGCTTGCGCCAGGTTTTGCACATACGTAAAGCGATAAAACGCCACGGCTGGCTTTCCCTTTTAACAAGCCCCCGCAAAACCGATGCGAAACGCTTGCAGCCATATCAACCATTATCCATTATTCAGAATCAGTTTTTCTATTTCTGTTGACATCTGTTTCAGTCTGTCATCATAATGAGTTCGAAAATAGGACACAAAGGTCAACCAAAAATCTAACCGCTAAGCATGGCGGTTTTATTTTTTTAATCAGTTATGGCATCCAATAAAATTATTTGGATCGAAAATTTGTATACAGGAACAACGCCACAAGCAAATTAAATACGCAACAAATAAAATTAGCAAACACCTGCATACGGACGTTTTTCTACTTTAACAAGGCACTTACAGCCTGTATTATACATGTGAATTATTACTTATTTATGTTTACATTTTTTTATTAGCGTTTTATAATGTTTTGAAATCCAAGATGTTGGTTCTGGTTTTAAAATAAATATAAAAACTAAAATTATTTTATATAATTTGATTTAACGGTACCGTAACCTCTATTACTTGGATATACGCTTTATATAAAAAGGACATCTGGTATGAAAAAAATAACATTATTAACCCCCTTATTAGTTTTAACCGCATGTGGTGGGGGAACTGGCGGTGGGTATAACGCACCGAATGCAATTGTAAATCCATCAGATTCATTAACTGCAGAACAACGGGCCGCCGCAATCGACAGTAACAAAAAAGTTACTGGCATGAATTCTTTTGTTGTTGTCGGGGGAAAAAATCCAACCGTCAACACAAATTCACGTTCTGCTTCCAGTGGTGTTATTTTGTCTGACGGAGGAATCAGATACGATCTATCAAATGTACATCTACATACAACAACATTTACAGAAGATTACATAAATCCTGACGAAGGTGCAGATATCGTTTTAGGTATAAAAGAAGGAAAAATTGAAAGTTTATCTTTTATCGGTCCGGAACACTTTGGTGAAAATGGCGTTGTAGGCAAACGAAACGACGAAACTAAAATTTTTTCTGGTATCGCAACTGTAACATTTAAAGAAGAAGTTTATAAAGATACCGGTAACGGAGAAAAGCATCAGGTGTTTGACGAATATGGTAACCCTGTTTATAAAATAACAACTTCAGATATTGAATTTGGTTTAACCTATAATAGCTTTGGTGACGACTTTGCTAATAATGCATTACAATATTCAGATTTTGGAGAAATTATAATACAAAATATAGATGAAGGATCTATCGAATATTTTGCAGGAGGATATCGTGCAAAAAAGATAAACCTTGACGAAGAAAACGTTAAAATTGAAAAAGATATTACTTTTTCTGGTATTGCAGACGCATCAGTACATGGATCAACAGGATACGATGACAATCTTCCTGAACAACATACAGAAAAAACAATATCGCTGCGTGATGAAAACGCAAAATTAGTTTTAACGACAGATGGGAAATCTAAGCTAAACGCCAATTTTGCAAATTGGTATGATGTTTCTGTGGACTTTACCAAAGAAGGTAAAGTATCCGGAATAGATTTTTATAATTTAAAACCTGAAGCAGACAAAGATCTAGTATTTTCAACATGGGACAAGGACGAATCTGGTTCATTTACAGATATTAATTATCATGAAACACATATTGGTAAAGAACAACAGTATATTGCAAACTCTGACACTTTAGAAGATACAAATGTTATACGAAACGGTTTTATTGAATACTATGGCGACGGAACAAATCCTGCTGAAGCGGTCGGAGTCATAAAATATTCTGAAAGTGGTGGCAGTGCATACATGGATCATTTCGTTGACACAGAAGGGAATGAACGAGACATTTTTAAGCATAAAGGCATAACATTTAATATGGGATTTGGTCTTAAACGTGATTAATTCATAAACAATATTTTCACATTGTGAATGAAAACAAAATTAATAATTTTTGCATTCATATTTCTGCCCATGTTTTCATGGGCAGAACCTTATGTATCAGAAAAAGAACAAGATACAGAAATTACCATAACTACAACTCAGGCCATGCAACTAGCCGGCAACTTGGTAGAACATGGAGATTATGACAACGCAGAAATCATACTGACCCAAACTCCAAAAATGAATAACGTCGCATTGGAAATAGAACGCTGGTTTTTGCTTGGGCAAATATCAGCCCGACGTGGCGACTATGATACAGCAATTGCAATATTTCGCAAAATATTGGATGACCAACCAGATTTAGCCCGCATTCGTTTTGAATTGGCAACTTGTTATATGCACACAAAACAATGGTATCGTGCAGACTATCATTTACGTCTTGCCATGGCAGGCAAAGATCTACCCGATAATGTTCGCCAGCTAATGAATTACTATCGCTGGATTGTTAGGCAAAACAAAAATTGGAACGTATGGTTTAACTTTGGTGCTGCACCTGATAATAATATTAATAATGCTATAGGTGGAGAAGAATGCGTAAACACAATTCTAGGTCCAATGTGCCGTGATTTAAGCAACCCAGAATCCGCAATCGGATATAACTTTTTAATCGGTGGAAATTATGAATTTAAACTGTCTGACCATTGGCGTTGGAAATCAGATGCATTTATATATTCAAACATATATGATATTTCCGATTATGATGATTTATATCTATCTTTTGGCTCTGGCCCAAGATATATATGGGATCGTGGAGATATCTGGTTAGCAGGGGTTTGGAATCGCCGTTGGTATGGGTGGGAAAGATATAACTGGTCTATAGGTGCAAAAATGGACCTAAATTATGATTTTACACGAAAACTATCTGGTGGTTTGTATCTACAATATTTGAATAATTCATACGACTTATATGGCGACTTTTTGTCTGGCGATACATATTCAACACAATTGCGCTTCTCTTATTCGTTTAATGCGCACATTTATTCAATGTTGAATTTCGGTTTATCACGCGAAATTGCAAATGCCCCAGAATATTCATATTGGCAGCCGGGATTTGGCATCGGATTAGGAGCAGAATTACCGTGGGGATTTCATATTTATGCCGAACCATACTTCTATTGGACAACATACGATGACGACAAATGGGTTGTTCTGAACGGTGCTTTTTCACAAATATCTGAACAAGACTTTACACAACGTTATTCTATATCAATATCTAATAACAAATTTGATATTTGGGGGTTTGTTCCAACAATTATATTTGGATATACACACCGTGATTCAAATATATGGCAACGAGAATTTAATAAATTTAGCGCCGAATTCACTGTACGACAAAAGTTTTAAAGCGCGCCTTAAGTATACCTTACTTTACCTTTGTTTCATAAAAAAATCATTTATGTTTATAACACCATGTTCCTCGTTCATCTTTTTGTCATATTCTATTTGCGCCCGCGTTTCTATAGCATTATTAACTAAAAAATCTTCTTGTTTTTTTATGTACTGAATTTGCTTATCCTGTGATAACGACCCCAATATTTTACCATATGGAGTAGAAAAATATTTAGCCTCATACCCCATTTCCCAAGACAAACGAATTCTGTCCGCATCCCATAAGCAAGCGGAAACCAAACTATCAGGACTCATACCACGTGTATGGTTTTTAATAGCTTCTATAATTTGCTCTTTCTCTAAAGGGAAAAGATTCGGGTAATAAGTTTTCAAAAATTTTTTTGCAATTGGTTCACATGCAATAGCATGAAAGTCGCACTCTTCATCTTGAGTTCTTGCACAATCATGTAATCCTGCCGCCACCAAAACAGGAAAAGGATCCTGATGTACAGACAATGCTAAATCTATACTAAACAACGCAACCTGCTTGGTATGTTCTAAACCATGATAACCATAATAGGGTTGTTTGGTAATAATTTTAATTTTTGGTAAAATATCCTCAAAAAACAGTTTAGAATAATATACTTTTTCTATAACATTTTTTTTAAACGAGCTAGGACGAAACATTAATTTTTTATTACCGTTAATTACATAAAGTTTTTCCTGAAACATTTCTTTCTGATAAAAAGACTCTATCCCTAATAAAGCACGTTCCTCTTCATTTAAGTCTCTTTTACCATAAACTTTACGACGTTTTGTATTATATATTTTATCTTTTTTTGTATTTTTGGATTTTTTTATATCTAAACGTATTATACTTTCCGGTCTAAATGGTATATATGATATATGTCCATAATCTTCGTAATAATTCATATAATGAAAGCCATCAAAGCCGATAGATTCAAAATATTTTATCATCCTTTGTAGGAACAAATGTTCCCTGTCGATTTTTTCAGCAACGCCATTTAACACATATTTATAATCTATAGAGTATAAATGTTCTTTTTCTAACTCTTTTTTTACTTTTTGCCAAGAAAGTTTATCAAAAGGATCTTTTACTATATAATCATAAACCGGAGGCAACTTATTCATTTTTAAAACATTAATAAAATGAAACAGCAAAACACGTTTATAAAAAGTACTATCATGACAGGCATCGATATCCTGTAACTCATATGTATTTGTTAAATTTAATTTAACAGGAATTACTTTTTCGGTCGCTTCATAATCTGTTATCAAACTGCTTGTTAAATTTCCGGTATAATTAGTCAAACCCATAACAGCCATTTCTTGTTTTAAAATACCAGAACCCGCAATGAATTTTGCCGCATTTATAGAGCCAAAATGAGACAAAGGTCTAAACCTTATAAAATCATGATGTGTACCATGATAAAAAATATTATCACGACCCAAAAAACGCGCCATAACTCATACCCCCATTACACAAAATAATATAGCACAATAATATTTTTTGTCAACCTTAAAAATATTGATACATTAAAACCAAAAAGATAAAATACTTACATTAAACAAAAAGATCGGATAAAAGATGCAAAAAAACTTTTATTTTTTTAGACACGGACAGACAAACGCGAACATTAACAAAGAGCAACGCAAAAGAAAAGAAGCCGCTTTTTTAACACAATTAGGAAAGCAACAATCTGAAGAACTTGCCAAATATTTAAGCAACAAAAATATAAATATCTTTTATTCTAGTCCGCTAAAACGCTCTTTAAGCACAGCTGAAATTGCTTCAAAATATACTACAAACGCAAAAATCATAAAAAACAGAAACTTAAATGAATCTGTATTCGGCTTTTGGCCCGACAACGATCAACAGACTCAGGAAAAGATAAATGAAACTTTAAAAAAAGTAAAAAACTTTATATACAACACCGCTTTAAAAAGCGATTTCGAAAACATCGCCATTTCATCTCATGGATCTATTACACGTGCATTATGTTGGGTTGCGGGACAAAAGGTTGATACGATTTCAAATTGTCAATGCTTTCATTTCTCTTATAAAAACGGAGAATGGTTATTCATAGACAGCTTTAAACCGACAATGAATTAGAAAAACAAAATCATCTAATAATTTGTTTTTTTATTAAAAATTCTTTTTGTCTTTTTAAATACTGCACTTGCTTATCTTCTGATAAAGAAATTAATATTTTGCCATATGGAGTAAAAACCTCATTTGGAATAATTTTGTTTTTCCAAGCATTAAATATCCCTATCGCATCAACCAAACACGCATAAACAAGGCTGTCATCACGCTGATCTTTAACATATTTATTTATCGCATTCATAATTTCTATTTTATTTACCGGCAATAAATATGTGTAATTTTTTTGTAAAAAATTTTTTACTTCGGATTCGTAAATATTTTGAACGTTTTTATTTGCAACCACATAATCATTTAACACAATTGCCAATAATACTAATAACGGATCTTGATGAACAGACAAAGCTAAATCTATACCAAACAAACAGATTTGTTTAGATCGATTGACCGCCCCAATAGTTCTTACCTTCGGTAAAATTTCTTTAAACAATAAATTTGAATAATATGTCTTTTCTATCAAGATTCTTTTTAGCTCATTAAAACGAAAAGCCGTTTTTTTATTTTCTTTGAATAGCAGTAATTTATTTTTAGAATTTATTCTTCTGTATCTATCTTCTTTTATTACCGAACAAAACTCGTCATATTTTAAATCACGCCCACCATCTTCTAGACGCATTTTAGCATTTATAACACTTTTATAATGAACACGATTGTTATTATGCATATCTAATCTTATTATGCTTTCTGGTCTAAAAGGTATATATGACATATGCCCTTCATCTTCAAAATGATTTGTATAATGAAACCCATCGTAACCGATGGATTCAAAATAATGTATCATTCTTTGCAAAAACAAATGATATCTATCTATTTTTTCTGACGAATACCCCTGATATTGCCCCCTTTCAGGCAAATACAAAGAATCTTTACATAATTCTTTTTCTACATTTTTCCATGTCATTTTATAAAATGGATCATTAGCAATATAATCATATAACAAATTTATTCTGCGCTGACGTAATTCTTTTGTAAAATGAAACAACAAAAGAGATTGATAAAATTTTCTATCATGCAAAGCATTTATATCTTGCAATTCATAAGTATTATTTAATCGTAATTTAACCGGTATTATTTTCGGTCTATATTCTGTCTCGGAGCAAAAAACCGGCATATTTTTTGGCAAACCCTCTAAAGTTTCAAACTTAGGGCACCCAAAATAAAGCACGTATTCTGCCGCATAAATAGATCCAAAATGAGACAAAGGTCTGAAAACATCAAACTGATTATATGTCCCATGATAAAAAATATTACCTTTTGCTAAAAACCGTGTCATAACTTCAAAACTTATAAGCACACAAAATTTAATACTACTTTTTATATTTGTCAACAAAATAAAAATCTTAAAAACAATTGAAATTTTAAGAAGTAATCTATAAAATGCATACGTTTGGTCCCATCGTCTAGCGGTTAGGACGTCAGATTCTCATTCTGAAAACACGGGTTCGATTCCCGTTGGGACTGCCAAATTTTTCTATTAAAAAAGCCGGTGTTTACCGGCTTTTTTATATGGTTTTTAATTGCTCTTTTGCTTGTTCTAATAAATTTATTGCAATGTCTATCATACCCGTATCCACTTTTTGCGCAGGTGCACCAGACACCGCAGCCGAAGCAAAACCATCCATACGTGCAATATCTTCTACTGTATCTGGAAAAGTTCCTTCCTTTAACAATTTCTTTACGCCCGCAATCGTCATGCCACGCGTATAAAGCAACTCTTTTATCACAACCAGTTTATTAAAAACTTCCGTCCTGTAATAACGTCTGCCGCCTGCACCAGTTGTCGGCTTTATAGCCGTTGGAAACTGCTTTTCCCAATAACGCAAAGTATATGCAGGCACGGACAAGCGCTTTGAAACCTCGTTTATAGATGCAAAGTATTCTTTATCCATGCCTATTCTCCTTTACTATTCTTGTTCTTGCTGAGCAACTTCGCTTTCTACTTCTGCAGCTTCCTCTTCTTCACCCAAAATAGAAATCGCAGATACTACTTTCTCGTTTTCTGCAGTACGGAATAATGTCACACCTGCTGTACTGCGCCCTGCAATTCTTACATCTTTTACAGGCGTGCGAATTATCTTTCCGCCGTCTGTTACCATGATAATATCATTATTATCTTTTACTGGGAAAGACCCCGCAACAGCAGTATTTTTACCGCCCAACTTTATGTTCGTAAAGCCGCCACCACCACGATGCGTTGTGCGATATTCATAAGAACTTGTACGTTTTCCAAATCCGTTTTCAGATATTGTTAAGATGAATTCTTCGCTTGCCGCTAACTCCTTCATCTTTGCTTCATCCAAAACCAATGTTGTTGCTTCTTCTTCTGCGTCCACTTCTTCTTCGACACCAGTTTCCGCACGGCGCGCCGCACGACTTTGTTTTATGTATGCCGCACGTACTGCCGCATCAGATTCACCATGATTCAACATCGCCATGCCGATAATTCTGTCATCTTTCGGCAATGTCATACCACGAACACCGGTTGAATTACGTCCTGCAAATACTCTTATTTCAGATACAGGAAATCTTATGCAACGACCACGATATGTTGATAAGAATACATCCTGATCTTCGTTGCACGGCAATACAGAAATCAAAGAATCCCCATCATCCAACTTCATCGCAATCTTACCATTTGCACGAATCGAATCAAAGTCAGACATGCGATTGCGACGAACTGTACCAGATGCAGTCGCAAACATTAAGAAATGTTCTTTGCCCGAATTCTTTACGCGTTCTACATCTTCTTCTGGCACTGGTAATATTGCAGTTATTGTTTCGCCATTTTCTAATGGCAATAAGTTTACTAACGGGCGCCCTTTTGCAGATGCGGCCGCTTCTGGCAACTTATAAGTCTTTAACTTATAGCACAATCCCTTGGAACTAAAGAACAGCAGTGGAGTATGTGTATTTGCAACAAATACTTGAACAACATAATCATCGTCTTTTGTTGTCATAGCATTTCTGCCCTTGCCACCGCGTTTCTGTGCACGATATGTATCCAAAGACACACGCTTGATATACCCAGTATTAGATACTGTTATAACCATATCTTCACGCGCAATTAAATCTTCTATATCTATATCAATTTCTGCATCAGATATTTCTGTTCTTCTATCACTTGACCAGCTATCACGAACCATTGTCGTTTCATCACGTATAATCTGAATAATCCTTTCGTGACTTCCCAAAATATCCAATAAGTCTTTTATCTGCGCACCAAGTTCAGTTAAATCATCATGAATCTTATCACGTTCAAGCCCCGTCAAACGATGCAACTGCAATTCCAATATTGCACGCGCCTGATCTTCGGACATATAAAACATTCCGTCTTTATATTCTGTATTTGGGTCATCAATTAATTGTATATAAGATTCAATATCAGATGCCTTCCAGCCACGCGCAATCAATGCTTCACGTGCCGCATCTGGATTCGGACTGGACTTAATTAATTCTATAACCTCGTCCAAATTACCAACCGCTACAGATAACCCCAATAAAGTATGCGCGCGATTACGAGCCTTGTTTAAGTCAAATATCGTACGTCTACGAATAACCTCTGTTCTGAATTCAATAAATGCATCCAATACACCACGAATATTGAACAACATCGGACGCCCCCGATTTAACGCCATCATATTCACAGGGAAATTCGTCTGCATTTCTGTATATTGAAACAAATGATTCAATACTACATCTGCAATAGCATCACGCTTTAATTCGATAACTATACGCAAACCTTCTTTCGAAGACTCATCACGAATTTCTGAAATACCTTCTATACGTTTATCTTTAATCAATTCCGCAATTTTCATAATCAATTGCGATTTGTTTACTTGGTAAGGTATTTCATCAACAACAATTGCTTGATGGTCATGGAATGTTTCCATGTGTGTTTTCGCGCGAACGATTATAGAACCGCGTCCCGTTGTATGAGCTTTATAAGCACCGGCACGCCCCATAATAACTGCACCAGTCGGAAAATCTGGTCCCGGAATAATATTAAACAATTCATCATCAGTTAAAGACGGATTATTCAAAATTGCTAAAATACCGTTACATACTTCACCTAAATTATATGTCGGCACATTAGTCGCCATACCAACCGCAATACCAGAACCACCGTTTACTAAAAAGTTCGGAAACTTTGTCGGCAAAACGACAGGTTCCTGCAAAGTACCGTCAAAGTTAGGCTGCCAATCAACAGTATCCTTGTCCATATCATCCATTAATGATGCACCTAATTTAGACAAACGCGCTTCGGTATAACGCATAGCAGCAGGCTTATCCCCATCACGAGAACCAAAGTTACCCTGCCCCTGGACAAGCATTTCACCCATAGAAAAGTCTTGTGCCATACGAGCCATAGCTTCATAAATAGAACTATCACCATGTGGATGGTATTTACCCATAACATCACCGACAATACGTGCAGACTTTACAGTTGGTTTTGTAGCTGGCGCGACATCATTCATCACATACAGAATTCGTCTATGCACAGGTTTACAACCATCACGAACATCTGGCAATGCACGATCTACAATAACCGACATCGCATAGTCCAAGAAACTTGTTCGCATCTCATGTTCTATCGAAGACTGAGGTATTTTTATATCATTTACTTCATTGATATTGCTTGTTTCAGACATACTTACTTTTCCCCTATTTCTAACATATCGAGAATAGCAAAATTTTAGGCTTTTGGTCAAGACCTAAACCTTAAAAAAACCGTTGACAAATTAAAACTTTGTAATATAATTTTTTATTATGAACAAAATAGAAAACATCCTTTTAGAAAACAAAAAAGATATAGATCTTTTATTAAAATCTGCTAATGCAGACAACAAGTTTTTACAAGCACAATTACTAACAATGCGATGGACAACAAAACAAATGTTACGCCTTTTAAAAAAAGTTAGAATAAGATAAAAGAGGATTTTATGTTTTTACCGTTATGGAGATTATTCGCTGCTTTGTTTATATACTATCTATTTTTAGAAGCAATGAAAAAATTTGGTTTAATAAAATCTAAATAAAAAGGTTGCGTTTTCTAAAAACATATGATTAAATATACGCACAAAAGGATTCAGTTATGGCAACAAAACGTACTTATCAACCATCTAAAACACGTCGCGTGCGCACGCACGGCTTTCGTGAAAAAATGGCTACTAAAAGCGGTCGCGAGGTTTTAAATCGTCGCCGTGCTGTTGGTCGCAAAAGATTGGCCGTAACAGCAGCAAATTAAAAAAGCCGCTTTTTCAGCGGTTTTTTATTTATTTTCTTACACAAATTAATTGTTATCTTCCCATGTACATCTTACAAAAGCACGATCTACCCCTTCTGTAAGAATTTTATGTTTAGACACCAAACCATCTATTACAACACCTATACAAACTTCTGGGGTATCCGGTTTTATTTCTTTCTTAAAGTTTAACTCTATACGTTTCAATTTATGCTGATTTCTATACACATATCCGACACTTTCTGTCGCCCAAACTGCATACACAGCGTTATTTATATGTTGATTTACATCTATATCATCAAAACGACATTTCATAGTATGAAACTTGGTCGGCTCAAAATCTGGATATTTTTCAAATTTTTTATCCCATGCACGTTCATGAATTATATTCCATGTCGCTAAGTTATCATCCAATCTCAGCGGACGACGATTTTCCATATTTATCAATATCCACTGCGAAGTCGCGCGAACCATCAAACGCCCATCACTACCACGAACTTCAAAGTCACGCGTAGCACGAACACCATCTTGATCAGAAGGCCACGTTATAAAAGACAACTCTTCCGCTTCATGCGGCATTTCTACAATATCAACAAGATAATGCGTGACAACCCATGCCATATTATGCTCTATCAAATATGTACGACCACAACCAAGAACCTCGGCATGAGTATCTGCAATCCCCTGTAACTCATTCATCAAAATCAAGGGGCGAACATTACCATATCGGTCACACTGATACGCTTGAAGCACTCTTTTTTCAACATATTTATCTGGCATAGTATAATTCGCCCCTTATTATTTATTGCGCATTATTTTGCTGTGCAACAACGAATTCTAATTTATCGCCCAAAACAATTTCATTTGCACGCGCTGCAGATTTTATAACACCATGCAACGCAGCAGGTACATCCGACGGAATCGTCAAAGTTTCTAACTTTGCACCATTACCAATCTTCTGCTCTGTGCGCATACCGCGAATATTCTTTAACAAATCCAGCGCAATTTGCATTTGTGATACATCTGTATCGCACGTAGAATCAATCGCAGGATATGCGGTCAAATGCAAAGTTTCGCCGCCTTCATACTGCTTGTATATTTTCTGCCACAATTCTTCTGTTAAGAATGGTATAAATGGTGCATACAAACCGATAATCGCACGCAATACTTCCCACAATGTCCACTGCGCAGACAATTTTGATTCTGCACTATATTTTTCTGGCGACCAGAATCTGTCCTTAATAAATTCTAAGTACTGATCACAGAATATTTCATAGAAGAAAGTATCTATAGCCGCACGAGAATTATAATTATCGTACTTATCCAAATTTCTACGAACATCTGCTATCGTCTTATTCAATTCAGATAACACCCAACGGTCTTCAATAAATCTATCTGATGCAAGTATTTCTTTTGCGGAACTTGGATCAAAGTCTGTCAAATTCATCAATGTATACTTTGCCGCATTCCACAACTTTGTTAACAGTTTCGAACCACGTTTAACCTCATCATCACTGTATCTAATATCAGTTCCAATTGGCGCGGTTGCAATCCAATAACGCAAAGCGTCTGCACCAAACTTATCAACAGTCGTAAGCGGGTCTGTACCATTACCTTTGGTCTTAGACATCTTCTGTCCCTTGGAGTCACGAACAAGTCCATGGAAATTAACTGTTCTGAATGGTACATCACCCATAACATACATTCCCATCATTATCATTCGTGCAACCCAGAAGAAGATTATGTCTGCACCTGTATATAATAAATCTGTCGGATAATATTTTTTCAATTCCGGCGTTTCTTCTGGCCAACCTAATGTAGAGAACGGCCACAATGCAGAAGAAAACCATGTATCCAAAACATCATTGTCACGCGTTAATTCTTTACCACCGGATTGCTTGATCGCTTCTTCTTCACTTTCCGCAACATAGATATTACCTTCTTTGTCATACCAAGCAGGTATTCTATGCCCCCACCACAACTGACGAGATATAGGCCACTGACGAATATCATTCATCCAAGACATATACAAGTTATATCTATGTTCTGGCATAAACTTTATATCCCCATTTTCTACAACACGTTTTGCCGCAATAGAAAGTTTCTTTGCATCAACAAACCACTGGTCTGTTAAATATGGTTCAACAACAACGCCACCGCGTTCTGAATATGGTGTCGGTATAATTTTATCTTCTATCTTTACCAACAAGCCCGCTGCTTCGATATCTTTAATAACTTCTTCACGCGCAGTAAATCTATCCATACCACGGTATTTTTCAGGAACACAATCAGCGTCATTCAATCTTGCATCTGGTGTTAAAATACAAATTGCTTTTAAGTTATGGCGCAAACCTACCTGCCAGTCATCAAAGTCATGTGCAGGAGTAATTTTAACCGCACCTGTACCCTTTTCTGGATCCGCATGTTCGTCCGCAATAACAGGTATTTCTATATTTGTTAAAGGTATTATCGCGGTCTTGCCAATCAAGTGCTTTAACTTCTCATTTTCAGGATGTATCGCAATAGCTTGGTCTCCGAATAAAGTTTCTGGACGCGTAGTTGCAATTTCAATAAAACCACCATCTTTTAATGGATAATTGAAATAATAGAATTTACCTTTTTCTTCACGTGTTTCTACTTCCAAATCAGAAACAGACGTTTGTTGTTTTGGGCACCAATTTACCAAACTCTTTTCACGATAAATAAGCCCTTCGTTGTACATCTTTACAAACAATTTTACAACTGCATGAGACAACCCCTCATCCATAGTAAAACGTTCACGCGACCAAACTGGCGTTACCCCCAGAGTATGTAATTGATTTACTATCTGTCCACCTTTTTCTGCCTTCCATTCCCATGCAGTCTTTAACAATTCTTCTTTCGTCAAAGAACGAGGATTTATACCACGCTTAGACAAATCGCGTTCAACTAATAGTTGCGTTGCAATTGACGCATGATCTGTACCTGGTTGCCACAAAACATCAAAACCACACATACGCTTATAGCGACAAATAATATCCGTCAAAACATTATCTAACGCATGCCCCATGTGCAAATTACCAGTAACATTAGGCGGTGGCATCATTATACAAAATGCTTTCTTATCTGACTTAACGTCATTGTTCCAAAAATGGTTTTTATCCCAAAATTCTTGTATTTTTGTTTCTATTTCTCGTGGGTTTATATTTTTTCCTAATTCTATATTCATTTTTTTAATCTCTAATTATTGGTTTCCAATTTGTTGTATCTATTGTTTGTATTTCAGCAGGCAAATCTGAAACGGTTAGTACATTCCAAGTCTGCGTTCTGCCGAACGGTCCAATTTTCCCACGCACTCGGACTTTATCTTTATTATCCTGCCATATCACACTTGAATAAACCTTACCTTTCTTAGGATCCATTATCTTTCCATCTTGATATTCATTATCGTCATAATCCCATTCCATACCCCAAATTATATCAAGACCAACATATTTAGGGCTACCTTTTACTTTATCGGCTAATTTTACAGGTTTTGCTAACGTTTCTGAAATATTGCCTTTTTCATCATACAAAGCAACTATACGCCCTGCTAATTCAGAATTATTTCCATCTTTATATTCATAAAGCATAACTATAGATTTCGGCATATCGGTTTCATCGTCAATAGTCTGATATAATCCTGTTAAAGGCACCATCGCAAGACATCCCGTAGTACCCAATAACAAATTAAACAAAAAAGAAAAACCTAAAGCTTTCATTATAAATACCTTAATTATTATTTAAGATATCCTAGCAGAATAAAATTAAAATTCAAGCCGACATATGTACAACAAAATTTCAAATTGACAAAATATAATTTTGTGGTACATTAAACAACAAATGAATGAAAATATCTTTAATTTTTTAAAATACGTCATACCTATTTGTTATATATCTGTTTCAAACACTACCACTGAAACAGCATACAACTTTGACATAAACATAAATGACTACGACTATTTCGTAACTATTTATATTAGTTATTCACATACGACACAAGATAACGTTTATATCAAATACTCTTTATATTTAGACGACAACCTGATTGAAACTGTATATAAACCGGTACTAAAAAAGACGAAACCTAATCGTGCAACTGCGGAAAAGCTAAATCAGATGGAAACTCTTATAAAAGCCTGTTCTAAAAAAATCATACAACAAGAAATAAAATCTCGTAAAAACGGAATGTTTTTAAAAAGCGTTTTAAACCACAGCGATAAAGAACGAAACTAAATTTTATATCGATTTAACAACCCTACAAAACACAAGCCCGTAAACCGCCCTTGCACCAGCATCAATCAAAACCCTACGCAATTCTGAAAAAGTTGCACCAGTTGTCATAACATCATCTACCAATAATATTTTCTTTCCTTTTATTCTTTCCGGTTTTACAACTTTAAAAACACCACGAATATTTTCTGCACGTTGCTTTGCATTCTTATGCCCCATATCGGGTCTATAAATTCTATGTACACTATCTAAGTCTATTTTTACCTTCATTGCTTTGGCAATCGGACGAGCTAATAAAGCCGCCTGATTATAACCACGATGATACAATCTACGCCACGCAAGAGGCACAGGAATTATTACATCTGGTAAATCACTCATATCACGTATAGCCCACATCATGGCACGCGACATAAAATTAAAATATTTTATTCTGCCACTGTGCTTAAATGGCAACATTACTATTTTCGAAGCATCATCATAAACGCATGCCGCACGAATAAAATCTAAAACACAATTTCCAGCCGCACAATTAGGACACAAAGGTCTGTCTCCTAAATCCAAATTTGCCGGAAAAGGATAACCACATTTAACACACTTCGGATTACTTATCCAATTAAAAGACGTCCAACAATCTGCACATAACTCGCCATGAGTAGAAACCGGTGCACCACATAAAGGGCACGAAGAAGGGAATAAAAACTCTATCAAATTATCCGCAACATTAAAAAATGAATGGCATACATTTTGCACAACAAAATCACCACGCCAGACTTTTATACGATTTTTTACTAACTATATCACCGAACATATCACGTTGCTTTTTCGTTAACGTTTCATACTGATCTAACGAAATCATTCGCAAGACCAATCCATCTTCATCACGTTGTGAAAGAACAGGCAATATACGCTGTTCCGAAACACCAGTATCACGTAAAACTTGTTCTACAATCGCAAGTCTACGCGCCGCCAATTTTCTATCATCTGAATTACGCGTAGAAGATTCTGGTATTGAAACCTGTATGGCTCTTGTCGGATTACTTAGAACAATTCCTGCATATTCTGTTAACAAATTATAATTTGCACGCGATAAAGCAGAATCATCATTACGAAACTTTATTTTTATTTCTAGTGGTCTAATTCCACCAGTTTCTGACAAATCACGTTCAGAAGTAAAACCTTCTATCTCAGAAGTAACGTCACTAGCAACATCAAAACGATCGTCTATCTGAAACGTTGATAAATGCTTATTTTCCGATAGAAACGTTTTTCTAAACGCTTTTCTTAGTTCCGTAGGTGACATTTGAGTCATATCATTTCGAACAGATTTTATTTTCGGAGATTCTGTTTTTTCTACTGCGCGAACCACAACATCCTGTTCTACAGGAACTACCAACCTAGTTAAATTTATTTTTTTTGACCCAAAATCATCTTCCGTTTCGCCCGATGCCAACATCTTCTTTTTTATATCTAAATCATCTGATTTTTTTTCTTGGACACTTTCTTCTGCCTGTTTTTGCAACTCGTTCAATCTAGCTATTTGCAAATCAATTTCTGAATTAGAAGATAATTTATTTAAATCTTGTTCAGATACCACGTTCTGTTTTGGCGCAACACTTCTAGCAACAACAGAGCGCACCGGCTTAGAATCTATACTCTCTTCTGGCAATTCAAAATCAGCCTTTATAACAGAAAATTCTTCGGGTTGTGGTAAACGCAATGGGGTATCACTTTTGGCCCACAAATCAGAACTAGGCCGACGAGGAATCAAAATATCACCACCTGCAATTATTTTTTCGCCCTCATCTTTCTTATTATCTGAAGATATAGAATATACCCCCATTTTTTTCGATGTTTCTCGTGCAACCACCATTCTAGATTCTTTATTATTAATAGAATCATTTTTTAAATCTTTTTCAGCAAACTGTTGTTCAGTTTTTGTAACGTTAACAGCTGGTTTTATAACAGGTTCTCCGAATGCAGCACGTGCAGAAACCGCCCCCGCAGAAATATTTACAACCGGCAAACGGGCATCCGCCAACGCCGGCAACGAAACAAACAAAGCAAATACAGAGATTGCAATCTGTCGCATTTTCCTTTCCTTCCACTATAATCATATAACAAATAGCGAATCGGTAGCAAGCGGAAAAATGCACAATATATTATTTTATTACTTCGTCCACAATTTTCTTTACAGCATTATTTACAACTAAAGATTTTTTTGCCATTTTTTCTAATCTTAAAGGATTATCAAATAATTCTGTAAGCGTTGCAGCCAACCATTTCGGAGTAAATTTTTCTTGCTGTATTGCGAAACCACCACCAAGTTTAGCAAAGCTTGCTGCATTCGCCGCCTGATCAGGATTTATACCAAGCGGAACTAATATTGCGCCACGACCTATTGTTTCTAATTCTACTACGGTGCTTGCACCACTACGCCCTATAATAAGACTAGAATTAGATATAGTTCCCGCCATATCATGAACAAAAGATAGCACATTAGCTTTTATTTTATTATCTGCATAAAGCTTTTGTAACTTAGAAACATTTTCTGGTCTGGTTTGATGTGTAACAAATATTTTTTTATTTTTCATCTGTAATAAAGCCTGCGGAACGACATCATCTAAAATCTGGGCTCCTAAAGACCCACCTGTTATAAACAGGCTGGTGCTTTTAGGCAAAGGGGTCCCAGCAGCAGCTAAAATATCTTTACGAACCGGCAACCCAGTATAAATAACACGAACAGAATAATTACTTGGTATACCTTCCACATCAGGAAAACTTGTCATAAGCGTCTTTACCCATCTCATCGTAAATTTATTTGCGCGTCCAATCGCCGCATTTTGTTCATGTAAAAACGTTGGTATTTTAAAAACATGCGCTGCGAATACCGCAGGGACAGAGGCATAACCTCCAAACGCAACTACTTTATCCGGCCGAAGAACCAAGAATCTTAAAGTTAACAATAAGGAAGATAAGGCAATTTTAAACAAAGACCACATCTGTTTTATGCGATTTTTTGCCCCAACACCAGAAGCCCATATACAAACGATACCAGACTTTATAGGTTTACCAGATTTTACCATATTTTTTACACGATAATCACAAGATATTGTTACCCTATGACCACGTTCAACCAGCTCTTCAGCAACGCTAAGCGCAGGAAATACATGCCCCCCAGTTCCACCTGTTGCAATCCATATTTTCATTTTTTATCCTATTTCCACTTATCCTCTCGAACTAACGCTAAAATCATACCGAACAATAAACAAAATGCAACGAAAGAACTGCCACCGTAAGAAATAAATGGCAACGTCATTCCTTTTGGCGCAAAAATGTGTAACGTAGACATTAAATTTATACAAACCTGCGTACCAAACAACACTGCTGCACCACCAGTTGCATAAAAAACGAACGGATCTCTTGCTGACATTGCATCTACAGTTAACCTTTTTAGAACATAAAGTAACAAAGCCAACAAAGCACATGCCATTATAGCACCCCAATCTTCAGCTATTGCAGCAAATATAAAATCTGTATGCGCATCAGGCAAAGATTGTTTAACGAAAGCGTCATCTCCGCTACCTAATAAACCGCCATGCTGTATAGATTGTATAGATTGCCTTACTTGATATGTATCACCAGTACCCGAAAACCAAGATACAATTCTATTATGCACATGTGGCATTGTAAAAAATGCGAATACCCCCACTGTCGCAACGACCCCAAACAAAGCAGGCACTATTACCATGGGTAAACCAGCCATAAATACCATTCCAGATAAAACCGCAAAATATAGTATTGACGTACCAAGATCAGGGTGACGCAAAATTATCAAAAATGCAGGAATAAAAATTGCTAAATACGTCCACCAACTAACCCATTTAAAGCGCCATGCTTCTTTATTAAAGAAAATATTTGACCCAAATTTTTCTTTCATCAAGGATAAGAACCACGCTGTAATTATTATAAAACCGGGCTTCATAATATCCGAAGGCATGATATTAAACGGACCTATTGCGACAAAACGTGCAGACCCCTTTATCACATGAGGGGCAATCAACGTTACAACCAACAGCAATAACCCAACTGCAACGTTTAACCCCGACAAACCCAACACCCATTTTTTATTCAACATACTTGCAACAAATAAAGTTGCCAAGCCTAAGAAATAAAAAGGCATGGCCTTTATAATAAAAAAGTGCCATGGTTGCCCAATTCTTTCTGCTGCAACAGAACCAGCAGAAACCATAAATAAGACCCCTACAAAAATCAAAATCAACAAAGCCCACAGTAGATGACGATCTACTTCAAAATACCAACTTGTTAACTTGCTCTCTTCCGTTCTTCTAAACATGTTAAATTATTATATCATCTTTTTTATGAAAGTATACCGCGGAAAAAATAATAATTAAATATCCCGGTAAAACCGGGATATTTATTAAGCAAACTTTAATAAAACCATTGCCAAACCAGAAAACAAAATTGACATTATAAAAAAGCGATCAACAATTTTTGTTTCGGGCCACCCCAACTCTTCAAAATGATGATGCAAGGGTGCACGTAAAAACACACGCTTGCCTGTTCCTGTTATTTTACGAGACGCTTTAAAATACATCGTCTGAACAAAAGAAGACAAAAGTATAAGAACCATCATACCAGCAGCAATAGCCATTATAATTTCAGATTTTAATAACATTGCAACAGTTCCCATAAAACCGCCCAACGCCAAAGATCCAACATCTCCCATAAATATAGACGCAGGTTTAGCGTTATACCATAAAAACCCAAGAACAGCACCAAATGCTGCACCTAGAACTGCATATAAACCGCTTGCTGTTGGCAGGAACATAACCGTATCCATAAAACCAATTCTTGTGGCACCATAAAGCGCAACAACCAAAACGATCAAAACTGGCATATACAATTTTGCTAACATTCCATCCAAACCATCTGTTATATTTGTTGCATTCGCACTCCCTGCAATTACAAAATATGCAAAAACATAATAAAAAATCCCCAAAGAAAAAATGATACCAAATGGTAAAGACAAAGATAATTCCGGTATATATGGTGGCATTGTTTTATTTATCAGAAAAGCCAAAATTATAACACAAACAGCCTCTAGCCCCAGTCTTAACATAGGCGACAAACCGTTAGAAGCTTTTTTAGACTGAGACAAAACTTTTTTATAATCATCAACAAAACCTATAACCCCAAATAAAGCCAACGACAAAAGTGCAATCCAACCCGTTGGATTATGTATCGGCATAAATAAAACACTAGACAATATTATAGCAATGCATATAAGAATCCCCCCCATAGTAGGAGTTCCAGCTTTTTTACGGTGTGTTTCCGGTACATTTTCACTTATAGGCTGTCCTTTTTTTTGTAGCTTATGCATTTCTTTTATAAACCATCGACCAAATATCAACATTATAAAAAAAGCCAATCCAAACGCCGCTGCAAATTGTGTCCAACCACTTGCAAAAAATCCAAAACCATTATCAAGTAAAAAAGACGTCAGCATAAAAATCTCCTTCTTATGCTGACATTTTATCACATAAATTATACAAAACAAAAGTTATTTAACCGTACAATAAATAGCTTTTTCATCACCCAAATATAACGTCCAATCATCCCCTTTATTCCACAATGTTATAGGAGCATCATTAAAATTACCCACATATCTGACACCAGATGCAGACAAGGCAATATTTAAGGCTGCAGAATTACCATTTATTACGGCATTTATACGTTCACCATCTTTAGACATTATTATTTCTATATTATAATTACCGCAATTAGCATTTATTATTTTTGTTTCTTCGCACGCCGATAAAATTAAACACGATATTATAAAGAACAAACATTTTTTCATTTTCTCTCTCCGTAAAATAATTCAATTTTTTTAAAATACTCCTCCAACAACAGCGCTACTTTCCTTTGCTTTTACACTTGGGGCAGGATTAGGTTTTTGTCCAGGTTTAAAAGCTTCTGTTATTATTACACCGTTAGGGTCTGCAGAGGCCGAAGCACCGCTACGCCGATTTACTCTAACAAAAGTCATACCATCCGGCACTGCAAACGGTTGATTTTTCTCGTTTTTCAACGCTTTTGACATAAAATCAGCAAAAACTCTCGCGGCCATATGACTGCCTGCACCATTTCCTAAAGGTTTAGGCGTATCAAAACCAAGATATACCCCAGCTATCAAATTTTTTGAAAAGCCCACAAACCACACATCTTTAACTTCATTTGTAGTGCCTGTTTTTCCACCGATTGTATGCCCAGAGACACGAGCCTGTTTTCCAGTCCCCCTTTCAACAGTACCTTGCAATATAGAAACTATCTGGTACAGACTTTGCGGATCGGACAACGGTTCAGACTTAGAAGAATCTTCGACAGGTAACAAACCTTCCTGCCACTCAATTAACTCTGTTTGTTGCCCACCAATTACACGCCCATAACGATCTTCTATATAGTCAACCATTTTTGGCTCAATCAGATAACCACCATTTATAAAGGCAGAATAGCCTTGCACTAACCGCAATAAAGTGGTTTCGCCTGACCCAAGTGCCAAAGATAAATTTATGTTTTTTAAATCTTCTGGATATACACCAAAACGTTGTGCCGATTCTATTGCGTTCTCCGCCCCTATCTGCTGAACAAGACGAACAGCGGGCACATTGCGAGACGTTTCTAAAGCTAAGCGTAAAGGGACCTCTCCTAAAAATTTTTTATCATAATTTTCTGGTTTCCACAAACTGTTATCTTCTTTTAAACCAACAATCGGGGCATCCAAAATCATTGCTTCTGGAGACATTCCACGCTCTAAAGCCGCCAAATATACAAATGGTTTTATAGTACTACCAATTTGTCGCATAGCCTGCGTCGCACGATTAAACGAACTTTCAGAAAACGATCTGCCACCTGACATCGCCAAAACTCGTCCTGTATGGGGATTCATAGCAATTATTGCCCCCTGTAATTTTTCTTCTTTCCCTTCATTATAATTGTCTAATTCTTTATTTAATGCTTCAGTCGCGGCTTTTTGAAATTCTGGAACTATAGTAGTTTTTATATATAAGCCTTGGTTATATAACATTTCTCTACCTAAACTATCCAATAACTGCCGACGAACATCTTCTGCAAAATATTGATATTCTTCCTCCATTTGCGCTGTAAAACCGCTATTTATATTCAGTGGCTGATCCGCTGCTTCTTTAGCCTGCGCAGACGTTATAAATCCCTCCTCTACCATTCTTCGCAAAACATAATTGCGTCTTTCTACCGCCTTATCACGATTATTTGGTGCTTTCGGTAAAGACGCTAAAAAGGCACATTCTGCCAAATTTAATTCTGAAACGGGTTTATTGAAATACATCAAAGCCGCAGACCCAACCCCATATGCCCGCGCCCCTAAAAAAATCTGATTTAAATACAGTGTCATTATATGTTGTTTAGAGAATGTTCTTTCTAAACGTAATGCTAATATTGCTTCTTTTATCTTACGAGAAAGTGTTCGTTCCGACGTCAAAAAGAAATTTTTTGCAACTTGTTGCGTTATAGTAGAAGCACCAGAAAAATGCGTATTAAAACCTAAAAAGCGCATTGCATTATTTACTAAAGCCCTAGATATTCCTTGGATATCTATACCAGGATGAGACCAAAAATTCTGATCTTCCGCAGCAATAAAAGCATTTATAAGTTGTGGCGGCATATCAGAAAAATCAATAAAAACACGACGTTCTTCAGCGTACTCTATAAGTAAACTACCATCAGACGCATATAATCTTGTTGCAACAGGTGGTGCATATGTAGCTAACTTTTTATAATCAGGTAAATCATTACCATATATTAATACCATCCCGGCAAGAACAGCAATACCTGCAGTAAATCCCCAGAATAATACATTAAAAAAAACGCGAAAGAATTTTTTTAATTTCATAAAATAAATTTTAAGATATTTATTATACGTTTGCAAGTTTTGTATTAACAAATAAAAGCAACTCGGCATGGCAACGATCCAGAGGAGAGAAATTCCGTCACGCTGATAACCGAGTTATAAATTTTTAGCAAACATTAATAAAAAACACATTTTTTGCTAAAAATAGGATAAAAAAGTAAATCTAATCCTGAAATACTTTCTTCCGATTTTTATCTTATATTAGATATTATAAATTTTCAAAATTTTTTATTAAAAAAAACCGCATATGCGGTAATTTTATAACTCAATCTTTCCATTAGTTGCGATCAAGTCTGCCCCGACATCAATTTTTCCGCCCGCTTCACGAACTAACAAATCCCCCGCTGCAATTTCTGCATAATCCAGTGGGTCAGACACAAACGCATCAAACTTACCTGCTGCAACCCACGCTAAATCTAATGCTGGGCAACCAGTTCTACGAACGTCCCCGATTGTTTTTCTGAAATCTGTTGTATTATATGCAACCGTAACATCTAACGGTTCTGATAAATTAGAAACTTTCATTCTTGCAGAATGGTACGCAGAAAAAATGTACGCTCCACGCTCTGCTTCTGCATAATACAGTCTTTCATCAATCGGAGAATACACTAAAGCAATTTTTGTTTCGTCATTACTACGTAAGGCCAAAGATATTGCGAAATGTGGATTCCCACGAACAAAGTTTGCAGCCCCAGATAATGCTAAAACAAACTCATCTCGTCCATCACCATCATGCGAAACATTTGGGGTCAACAAACCTGCCGAAGGGCGAACCAATAATAAATCTGATAAAATACTTTCTTCTATTCTTGCCGAAGCCTTTTGAACGAAATCACGTGCCCCACGCAAAGATTGCTGCAGATTTTCAACTTCTCCGAAATCATGACGTAATCCAGACGCAGTCCTCTGTAACGCCATAAACATTTTATTTAATTCCGTAGAACCTTTTATCAACAGCTCCATTTCATGCCCCTGTAAAGCAAATCTGATTAAAAATTAAAGCCTGCAAATTTATTTTTAAACTTTGTCGCGCGCTGTCCTTTTTCACCAACATTCGTGCGTTGACCTGTCCAAGCAGAATGATTCAAATGATCTGTAGACAAAACCATGTCTTTTTTTACAGAAGAAAAAATTTGAATAACACTACCATCTGTCAAAGTAACATTATTTGCATAATATTCTGGATGAATACCTTTTTTCATCGTTTATTCCTTTTTATTATCCTATTAAAACCACAAAATTATACAAATAAATTTCTATAAAGCAAGTATTTTAATATCTTCCAATACAACCAAGATACGAATTTCCTGTTGATTCTAAGACATTTATAAATTGATTCTGATTTTTACCAGAAAAAAGTGCTAAAATTGTTCCTGCGTCAGTCGCCAACATATCCGCAACAGTCGCAATACCAGAATTCATTTTCTTGAAAAAACCGCTGGCAGGATATATTTCTGCCGCCAACAATTGATTTTTTCCCGCCTTTTCACGATTTGATGCGGTATCTTCAGCCTCTATCACCATTAACTGACATTCTGACGATATTATCAATTTATCTGTCACAATAGCAGAGCCCCCCAATAATTCGCCCCACCAACCAGTAGATTCACAAAAAACAGGATAATATACTGTTGCCCCCGGATTCTGAGATAATATATCCGCTAAATCTAAATTTTCCGTCACAACATCTGGCATAACCCCAGTTTCGTTATTTATAACCTTACGCGCCAGCTGATAATCTGTATCTGCTGTTGTCTTACGTGGCCAATAAAGAATCGGAAACGGTTTCATTGATATGAATTATATCAGATTCGGAACTTACAAAAAAGCCCATCACCATAAATAAAGCACTTGATTTTTTATTTTTTTATCGCGGTATACCATTTTTTAAGGTTTTGCCACGTTATTTCTATATTCTTTTTTGTTGTTTCGTAAAATGTTTTAGGAATGTTAACGTTCGCAAACAAGGTCTTTACCAGCGCAGGAATCATCGTCATAAACATCGCAATAAAGATTCCCATCAATATGATAGTGACAATACTATCATTACGCATCATCAATCCGTCCATTAATATTGTCGAATCGTTTTGCGCCAAGGCCTGTTGTAATCTGTCTGCCCCCTGCCACTTTCCAAACACCGCATTTAAAAACATAACCGCGAATGTCACAAACACCCCAACCATCGCAATTCCTGCGGTACCCTTAATCACATCATTTATCATACCTTGTATATTTCTACCACCATTTGGGAATATAGGCCACCCCTTAAACAACCAAGACAACATCATAAACGGCAACATTATTAAATCCATCGACAGTTTTATAAATATCTCTAAAAAATATACTGGAATAGGTAATAGTGCAAAAAAGAACAACACCAAAATCAACGCACCAGCAAAAAAGATCGGTATATTTGGAAAAATCGGTATATTCCACATAATTTTATGCATATATTGTTCATTAAACGCCATGTTAAGCATAGTCCAACCAACAGCCATACCTAAACCTGTCATTTGATGAACATTCGCGACTTCACATGCCAAGTTATGACGAAGCTTCGGCGAAAACGCACCAGACTGCGCATAATCTGAATTTATAGAAACGGGGTCAGCAATTGCCGTCGCAACAACACACTTAGCAAATTCATCATTACCAGCAACAATTCTATTCAAAGACAAACCGACATTAAACACTGGTTCTATAACTACTTCCGTTATCAACCGAGGCAAAGGGAACATCAATAACGCCCCAACAAAAGTAAGTTTTATCAAGTGAAGTCCGAAAGTACTAGCTATATTCCAAGGATCTTCTTGTTTCCCATTTAAAAAACCCGAAAACAACTTCCATGCAAACCACACAGCAGTAAGACCTGCTGCAAAAGGCAATATAACACTTCCAATCGCACTATATGCACGTGGCAACAAACCAGACATTGTCGCCATTACTTCTGAAAACATTTGGCAAGACCAACAACTAGAAAAAAAATTTAATGCATCCGCCATATTTACAGGTGCCGCTGTTCTGTATATAGAAAACCCTGCAATTACCCCAATACCAGCAATTGCACCAACAACGAATGGTGCCACCGCCCCAGCAGAAAAGGGCAAAAATGATAAAAATACTATCCAGAACTTTTTTAATCTATTCATTGTTTTTAAGTATATCATATTTTGCAATAAATGTGATATAATTGATAATAATAATATTTATTAAGAGAGAATGATTTTATTCAAACACGCTCTTTTTTATGTATTGCGTCGTGCAATGCCTTTTATGGCACTTGCGTTTTTTTGTCTGTCACCTATGTCTGCATACGCTGATTCCAATATAATTGACGCATTAAATTTGGCGCCTTTCATACCAAATATTTTAGACGCGCTTATGACTGTTGCAACTGGTGGGTATGAATTCTTCGTAGGGAAAGGAAATGGTATTATTTATATTTTAATCTGGGGATTTTTAGCAATTTCTCTATCCCTGTACTTGATAAAAATGTATTTTCCAAAAACATGGGTTTCTTTCTTCGGCTTTTCTGGCGGTGGAGAAATGGTAGATGGTAAAGCAGATGCCATGACAATCAGTACAAACATGCTTAAGCCTGCCATTCGTGCGATCATTGCTGCAGCTGTATTATTACAATTAAAACCTATTTATTTAACAGAATGGCTTGTAAATCCGTTTTTACAATTTGGTGCTATATATACAGAAAGTATCACGAATAGTATAAACGAATCAGGAATCAAAGCAGAGAAAATAGAATGTCCAGAATCTATAATTGAAAAAGGTTGGATATCTAAATCTAGTTGTGAATTTATGGTGCAACCTGTTTCAGACATCTCTCATGCAAACAATCAAATTATTAAACGCGGTTTTGATTTCATAAATCGGGGGCTACGCGGACTGATTACGCTTGTTCCACATGGCGGAGAAGACTTTTTAAATCTGGTAACTGGAATATTACTTGTGACAACTTTCATATCCAGTAATTTATTTATGGCATTATTAATCATCCAAGCAATCTTTAACTTTGGCATGGCACTAATTTTATACCCTTTCCAAGTCTTGGTATACGTTGCCAAACCTAGCGATAAATGGTTTGATATATGGCCCGCTTTTTCGGGCGTGACAAAAGCATTGCAGCAGATGATTATTACTATGATTGCTTGCGCTTTCATTTTGTGTGTAAATATCGCAATAATAAAATCACTGTTTCAATGGAGTTCGTCTGTATTTGTTGTCGCAGCAGGTGGCGTGGCAACATCTAACGTTCCACAAGTTGCGAATAGCGCAATGGGATTTGGCGAACATTCTATTTTGTGGTTATCTTCGATATTAACTTTCTATCTGATGTTGCGCATATTTAACCTAACCCGAGAACAACTAGACAACTATGTCGGGAAAGGTATGGATGACATGTACAAGAAAGTCACAAAAGATACTTCCTCACTTTTGAAAGGGACAAAAAATTGGAGCAAAAAAATAGGAACCGCAATTGGATGGATTAAAAAGAAATGAACAATATCGTAAACCCTTTAATTGATGCTTCTGTTCAGTGTTGGGGCTGTCCTATATTTGACAGATTATTTCAAATTGTTTCCAATGCCGCAGCAAATGTATATCAACAATTTACAATATTTTGCGCGATATTGTTTTGTATTCTTTTTGCATTTTTTGTGATAAACGCAGTATGGCAAAATATAAAAAAGAATTCGGATGATCCTTTTTATCAAAAATCAATAAAACCAATTTTTATAAATTCTTTAATTGCGCTTACCTTTTTAAGCATGGGTATATACTTACCTCGTTTTATAACAACGATTACCTTTGAACCTGCGGCCAATATAGCATTAATATACACGCAAAGCATGTTGCAAACTGATAATGAAGTCGTTAATGAAAAAGTTACCTATCAACCGACAGAAATTTCAGATAACGGTTTTTATCGACCACAACTACGCGATACAATCATTATGCTGATGAAAACAACGATTACACAATTTCAGTCTTATATAAAACTTGGAATCGCTGTAATGGACAAAGCTTTTTCTATAAAGGCATTATTAGGGATAGGTGCATTATTAAAACACATAATGCTTTTCTTTATAGGTTTATATTTAGCCTATGGATTCTTTAAATTATTCATTCGTTTTTGTTTCTATTTTGCTGATATAATTGTTGCCATGACATTTTTCGCTTTCTTTTTCCCGTTATCTTTAATACTTGTCGCATTTAAAGGCGGTGACGTACCTGCATGGATTTCTTCACTTGGTAAAAAAGTTGGAACCAATCAATTTAAAACACTTATAAATGCAATCATAACTTTAGCTGCCGCGGTTCTAACATATACCGTTATAATGGTAATTATTGCCAAGTTTTTTTCTGCACCGGGACAATCTGCAGACGAAATTATGGCATTGATTACAAGCGGAAATATTTTTTCGTCGGATCTATCTTATGACAACATCGCAGGAATGACATTGGTAAGCTGCATAATTTTGGTTTATGTGTTAAACTTTATATATGCACAAATACCGAAAGTGACATCTATGGTTCTTGATACTTTTGGCGTTTCAGAAGAAAAGCAACTTAGCGAACAACTTGCTAATGATGCAATGAAGTTAACTACAAATGTAATTAATACAGCAAAAGAAATAGGAAAAACCATTATTAATGGTGGCAAAGAAGAAAAAAAATAAGAAACAAAAAAAATGAAAGCAGTACTAATAAATATTGCTATACGTTTAATTATGGGCGCAATCGCGTTAGGATTGGGTATTTGGTATTTATCTTCTTCCATAAGTGGTGCATCTTTAACTTATACAAGTATGAACGGATTTATGAATGCTGTTGGTGCGACAGATGGTAACGTTGCAAATGTTAATGGATGCTTTATGTGTGGCTATATTTCAGAACTATTCGGTGTCATCAGTCGTGCAACAGAATTTTTCTGGACGGCCATGGTTGACAACCTGTGGATATTAATGGCGCTAGGATTCGGAATTTTCCTTTTTGTGCATACAGCAAAATACTTACTTGATACAAGTAAAAAAAATGCAAATCTTGACGGTAAAGAAAATAATTTAGATTTCAAATCTTGGTTCGACAAAGTATGGCGCCAAGGCGCACGCATAATGATAGTAGGTGCGATGATGGGTGCACTTGGTATGGGTGGCACTGCTGCACTTCGTACAGTTGCAAACATTACAATTACACCTGTAATGTTTGTCGGTGCAGAACTTTCTATGGCAGCAAGCGGTGTATCAGATGCGGCAAGCTGTGGGGCTTTGGACACAGTTAATACTGACGACAATTTACTTAACCCAATTTTGCAACCTTTTATGTGTGTTATTGGGAATATTAATAGTGTTATGTTGGCAGGTGCAGCAGGCGGATTCGCACTGATGAATTATGCATGGCTTGATATGGGTGGTGGTGCATTTACCTGGATTGCGGGCCTTGCCCTTGTATTAATGTTCTTGATTATCGGATTTGACTTATTCTTTCAAATATTGTCTGTTGTTTTCAAGTTAGTATTTCTAATAATATTCTTGCCACTACTACTTGCGGCAGCAGCGTTCGAGCAGACTTGGAAACTTGCCGACGGAATTGTAAAAAATGCGATAAATATGCTGGTAAAATCTGCAGTACAAATTGTGGGAATTACTTTAAAGGTTCTTGTTATATATGCAACTGTTTCTTTTGCAGCAGACGAATACTTCCCAGGACCTAATGATGGATACTCCGCAATCTTGCCACCTATGATGGGGCAGACAGTTCAAAATCCGGACGCACAGACTTTATCTGTAATGGAAGTATTTTCTACTTGTGAGCAAGTTGCATTAACTGATGGCGAAATGGACGCAGAGAAATTTAAAAACTGCTTTACTGCGCGTCGTGCAGAAGTAGAACGCAAATATCCTGGCGCCTTTGACTTTATGTCGGACGGTTGGGATTTCTTGCTGTTAATGTTCGGCCTGTTCTTATTATACTTCTATGTTGTTCAACCGAAGATAGACGGCATACTTGGTAAAGATAGTAAAGAACAATTTGATTTTGGTACTTGGACAAAGGATTTAGGAAAAAAGATTTGGAATGCACCACAACAAATATTTGGCGCTATTTCAAAAGCATTTGGGAAATAAATATATGAAGTTGGTTAAACGCTTTTTATCAAAATTACTTATCTGCGCTATGGCGGTGTTGCTGATAGTGCCTTCATACGCGGCAAGTAATTTACCTATGTCTGAAATCGGTGACCAAGGTACTTGGGCAACAGAAAGCAATATAGAACTTTTCAAAACAGATATTAAAAATGATATGACCGCATTCCAGTCAGAATTTCAAACTAATCAGCAGGTCAAAGATTATGTGCCTATTGAAGCAAAAGTCGGACTTGCATTTATGAATGCTCTATCTTTGGTTGGCGATGTTATAGATAACTCGCTGGTACGATTTGTAATAATCTTCATTATTATTGCATATATCTTCTGGGTAATGTTTGAAGCGTACAATATGATTACCAAAGGCAGTAGCGCAATGGAACTGGGTGAAAACCTTGTAAAAAAGGGCGCAATAATTGCTATATGGATTATCATACTTATTCAAGGACCCGCAGAAATATTTATGTGGATTATGGGACCGATAATAAGCGTTGGGGCTTACATGTCAGACCTGATTCTAAATGCTGTTGCAAATGTTGCGGGCACACAAATTCCAGATACTTGCGCCGCAATTCGCGATTATGCCACGACACATACTTCTGCGCGCATGCTGCTTGACGCAAATGCAGCAGCAGACATATTATGCGTACCAACACGCTTATCAGGTTTCTTCTATACCGCTGTCGCAGCAGGCTGGAAATGGATGATCGCAGGCATTGGGACCAGCGCATTTACAGTTCTGGTCGGTGCAATATTTATCGTGATATTTATCTATAATATTTGGAAATTTGCCTTAATGGCATTGGGCGTAATTATAGACTTGTTCTTAACTGTATTGCTTTTGCCATTCACTGCAATCGCAGAAACAATCGGCAAGACGTCTTATAAAGGTATCGCTGGTGATATATTTAATGGATGCCTTGGCATATTTAAAGTTGAATCTTTATCTACACAAATTCAAAGATTTATAAATGCTGCAATTTATTTCGTTTCTTTGTCTATAGTTGTCGCTTTGTGCGCAGCATTGCTTTCGGGTACAGTTAGTGCAGATCTTGCCGCACAAGTACCAACACTTGAAAATTCGAACTTTGTATTAACACTATTAACTGGTTGTTTGGTCGCACATCTTGCAAATCGCTCAAGCGAAATAGCAAAGAATTTAGGTGGCGATATAAACGATAGTTTTGGCGGACAATTTGGAAAAGACATGAAAACGCTTTGGAACAAAACATCCAACACTGGTAAAAATTTATGGAAAATAATACGTTCAGGGAAAAAATAAAAAATCCGCAACCTGCGGATTTTTTTATTCTATGAATTCAACAAACTGTTTTGCAACTTTCTTGATACCTTTATTGCGAAAAGCGACCGTCAGTATCCCTTCATTTTCTTCTATTACAACACCACGTCCCATTTCTGAATGCTCTATTAACTTTCCAACAGCGGATTTATTTTCTTTTACTACCTGCTTTGGACGTGATTGATAAGATGTCGGCATACGTGCATAAGAACGTGGCGTGCCACCTTGGAAATCTAAATACTTATTATCCATTTCAGTAATAAATCTGCTTGGTGAATTATACTGCGCTTTTCCAAACACCCTTCTGGACATCGTATTAGTTATTATTGCACGACGGCGCGCACGTGTAATCGCAACATACGCAAGTCTACGCTCTTCTTCTAAACTACCATCACTTACAGATTTTTCATTCGGGAATATACCTTCTTCCCACGCAGGTAAAAATACCGTATCAAATTCTAACCCCTTGGCAGCATGTATCGTCATAATGCTTACAACATCTGCCTTTTTATTATTCCCCTCAGAATCTTCATCGTCATCCGCAACCATAAGTGCCGCCTGCTCTAAAAATTGTGGCAAAGTATCATACTTGGAAATAACATTTGTTATTAATTCTTTTATATTATCCAGTCTATCTGATGCATCAGAGTCTTTCGATTCACGCCACATCTTTATATAACCAGATTTATCTAACAGAGTTTGAGCCGCATCTGCAGGAGGCATCGTTTCCCATGCAAAATCAAATGCAGATAAAAATTCATCTGCTATGGCGCGTTGTTTTGCCGAAAGTTTTGCGATCTTTAACCCCTCTATTAAACAATTTCCTGATTCACGCAATTTTGCAATTGCGGTATCCCCGAAACCACGTCTAGGTTTCGCAATCACACGCAAAAACGCTAAATCATCAAACGGATAAACTAGCAAGCGCAAGTATGCTATTGCATCTTTAATTTCCATTCTGTCATAGAATTTTTGTGCACCGACTAATTTAAAAGGAATCCCAAGTGATGTAAATTCTTCTTCGAACATACGCGATAAACTACCCGCTCTGATAAGCACTGCATAATTTGAATAAGGTTCATCATCACCTTTACGCATAATAGTTTCTGCAATTATACGCGTTTCATCAAAATCAGTTGGTAAAGTTAAAATATATACAGGTTCACCATTATTTGTTTCTGCTTTACTATGCAGGTCCTTACCTAAACGCCCTTGGTTATGGCGTATTAAAGAATTTGCCGCCCCCAAAATATTTGGCGTACTTCTATAATTTGTTTCCAGTCTTATTATCTGCGCATCATGGAACGTCTTTTCAAAATTCAAAATATTTTTTATCTCTGCACCACGCCACGAATATATAGATTGGTCATCATCCCCAACACAACAAATATTCGGAAATTCTATACCACGCGTCAAAAATTCTAAGAACTGCATTTGCGCTTTGTTAGTATCCTGAAACTCGTCTACTAAAATATATCTAAATTGTCTTTGGTATTTATCTAAGATATCTGGATATGCATTAAATAGTTCTAAAACTTTTAATATGATATCACCGAAATCAACCGCACCTAAGCGAGATAATTCCGCGTTATATGCGTCTAATATTTTACCTGCAATCTCTGACGTTTTTAATTCTGCACGCAAACCTTTATCTTTTATTGCAGAAATTCTTTCCGCCCAATCACCGGGGTTAAAATCTTTTACATCCAACCCCATATCACTAAATATCCTTTTTAAAACAGATTTTTGATCGTCTTCACCATATATTACAAAATCATGTCTTAACCCTGCAGCAGATGAATTAGAACGCAAAATTCGCAAACACATAGAATGAAACGTCCCGCACCACACATCACCCGCATACCAACCGCCACCGTCTTGTGCAAAAGCAAACAAACGATTTTTCATTTCGTTTGCTGCCTTGTTAGTAAATGTAAGTGCTAACACTTGCCAAGGTTGTGCCAACCCCCGATTTAAAATGTATGCAATTCTTGTTGTTAAAACACGTGTTTTTCCAGTTCCCGCGCCAGACAGCACCAACAAAGGTCCCTCTGTTGTTTCGACTGCTTTTTTCTGTGCTTCATTAAGATTTTCTAGCATTAAATTCACTAGTCTATTATAATACACAAAGTTTAGTTATCAAAAACATATTTTATTAATTAAAGGAAAGAAATGAAACGTGTTATCTGCTTTGATATTGAAACAACTGGACTTGAATACATGCGTGGAGATCGTTGTATAGAAATCGGTGCAGTTGAAATGATTGACGGAAAGTTAACAGATAACAACTTTCACGAATATATAAATCCTGATGGAAAGATCATTCCACCTGATTCGTATATGGTTCATAAGATATCTAATGCATTTTTGGAAGACAAACCTAAAATGGCGGTTGTAGCACCCAGGTTCTTAGAATTTATCGGTGACAGTCCCATTGTTGCACATAACGGTGCAGATTTTGACTTTCCTTTTATAAATTATGAATTATCGCAACTTGGACTCCGCCAAATTCCAAGGGATCAGCAATTAGATTCTATTATTATAGCTAGGAATCGTGTTTTTGGGCCAAAAAGCTATTCTTTAGATGCATTAGCAAAATGGTATGGAATATCTCTTACTGCACGTGCAGATGCACATGGGGCTTTGATTGACGCAGAAATTTTAGCTAAGGTTTATAATGAATTAGAAAACACGGCACCTGCACCAGATGTTAATGAAATAATCGCACAACAACATGAAGCTTTTTTAAAGCACCCAAAAATAGGGGAAGCTTTTCCACATAGATCATTTCCAGCGCATGAAGATGAATTAAACGCACACAATGCTTTTATGGAAAAACTGATGGCATAAAAATGCTTATTATGAAATTTTTATGAACCAGTTGTTCCTGATGTATCTGTAGAAGTACTTTTGCATTCGCCATTTATCATGGAATACCCAGAATCACATACACATACACCGTTTTTACGTGTAGCATTATCCGTACATTTTGCCAAACAATATGTTCCATAAACTTCATAACCTGAATTACATTTACAATGCTCATTTACATAACCATCTTTCTCTGCAGTACCAGCTTCGGTTTGATATGTTGAATTATCTGGACATAATAAAGACTGATAGAAAATCTTTGAAATACTTTCTATACAGGTGTCTTCTCCTCCTGTAGTCGTAGTATCGTTTGAACTTGGGCAACTGTCTTTATCTTCATCAAATACAGCAAAAGCGCAGGTCAACGCAACATTCCTGCATGCACCCTTCATAACTTTATAAATACTATCCACACTGGCTGTTGTTGACCACGAATTTACTTGTGAAACTTGCTGATTATAACATGTTGCAACGTCAACCATACAGCTAGACGCATAGTCAGAAATAATCTGTCTTTGTGCCGCCTGTATATTTACCATCGCACGCTGTATGTAATTTACAACAATATCATTATAAGGTTTATATTTACCATCTGAATCATATGTATAATTTTGACATTTATCTAAAACTGCACGACATAGACCTTCGTCTGTCACTTTCTGTTTTGTACCAATTTTCTGCAACAAGTATTTAACTACACAAGACCCATCATTATTATCTGACGCACATGCATCAGAACTTAAGCTTGTATTATTATAGGCTTCTGTTAGGAAAGAACTATTTATATCTGCATTATTATAATCCTTCATAAAATCTCTAATTTCTGTAATATCCCTTCCTAATACTACTTCTCCATTTTCATCTATATAAATTTTTGTAGGATCTAAGCACTTTGTATAATTTGCCCCACATACCATATCATCTGTCATACATGTATCTAATGCCGCTATACATCCCTTTGCATCATACTGATTTTTATTTTGCAATACTGCCAGGCGTGCTTTTTGTAACATAAGGTTAGCACTACGAACATTAGACACTAATGTTTCGTTCATCTTAGTTAACCCCTGTTCATAAGCTATACAATCTTTATCAATTGCAAGGTCATAATTTCCTGTAATCTGATCTACATTTGCCCCCGCTTCTTTACACTGAGTCAAAACAGTATTGCAACGCCTTTTGGCAGCATTATATAAATCTGTACCGCGCAAATTAGAAAAACTCGTTGTGCCCGTATTTAAAAAATCCAAGCTAAATATATCCGCTGTTTCAGAAGAAAAATCTAAATCAAGATCTAAACCGCTATATGAGCTAGAATAATAAGACGTAGCACTAGTCGGATCTTTTATCAAGTTCTCGATTTCTTCCAACATGTTTCTGGTTTCAGACGTATCAACCGCCCCAGACAAAGCTTCTTCTGCTTCTGTTTCGTTCATTATTGCACGTATTTCATCTGCAGACAAACCGACATAACGAATTCTTTGCGCAACATCATTTAATTGAGTATTGGCATTTTTAACAGCTTCTTCCACTTTGGTATAATTAGACAAATTGGCGGAACAAGAACACCGCTTTTGATTTGAATCAATTACAGAACAAAACTGATCCATACAATCGTTATACTGTTGCTGACAAGACGCATTCAAATCCGCGGTCTGTTCCAATCGGTTTTTTGCCTGCTCTATTGTTTCACTAGTTGCAGTTGTATCCGCAGTTGTTGTGGCACGCGCCTGAACAGAACGCGCCTCGCTTGCGATATTAGAACCGGTCTGAATATCTGTACCTGCAATAGTTGCACGCCCTCCAACCTCTGCCGTAGAAGGACGCAAAGTAAGTCCCGCCCTACGAACAGCAGGATTATTATTTATGCTTGCCGCACTTACGCGCGCATTACGCCCTACAGTATTTACCGCAGCTTCTAAATTTTCACGGTCTGTATTATTTGTTGTATTATTTGTAGACCTAGAAACTGTTCCCATTTGAACTGTATTAGCAGAATTTCTAACGGAACCTGTTGTTTCACTGGCGTCACCCAAGTTTAAAACACGAGATCCACTTATAACTACAGAAGAACTAGTTTCTTTCGAATCCGTATCCGTACGCGCACTTACACTACGCGAAGAATCCACAGCAGATCTAACAACAGAATCAGTACGGGATGTCTGAGAAGAATTCACCGCAGAACTTCCAGATGGTATCACACGAGAAACAGTAGTCGTCCCATCGCCAAAAGCAAATGGAGTAAAAAATACCATTAAGAAAAAACAAATAGAAAGCTTTTTCATCTTTTCTGTAATTATATCATAATAAACAAATACAGAAAAGATGATTTTATAAAAAAATAACGTCCCAAAGGACGTTATTATTTATTTGTCTTCTTCAGGTATAACAGAAACAGTCTTTCTGTCACCCAAGCCTTTTTTAAATTTAACAATACCAGCAATTTTTGCGAATATTGTATGATCTTTACCCATACCAACATTTTCACCAGGATGTACAGATGTACCACGTTGACGGATAATGATATTACCTGGAATTACACGACTGCCACCAGACTTCTTAACACCTAATCTGCGTCCTGCTGAGTCGCGTCCGTTGGTTGTTGCCGAACCAGCTTTCTTATGTGCCATAATTAAACTCCTTTAATTTCTGATTTTTCTGATTTATACACCAGAAATTAACCTTTAATTTCCGTTATCTTCAAAACAGTAATATACTGACGATGACCATGCGTACGACGATAATTCTGACGACGCTTTTTCTTAAATACTAAAACTTTGTCAGTACGTTTCTGTTCCAAAACTTCTGCAACAACTTTGGCACCATCAACAAAAGGTGTACCAACCTTGTCACCAACCATTAATACTTGGTCAAATTCAACTTTACCTTCGGCATTCAGTTTTTCAACCTTTACAATATCTCCCGCCTGAACGCGATATTGTTTGCCACCGGTTTGAAAGATTGCAAAATTGCTCATATTCTTTCTCTTTGCTAATGTTCTTGTTCTATTTTGTCTAAAAGTTTCTACAAAAATAACATTTTTTAACAAAAAGTCAAGCCTTTTGCATAATGTTTTCTACAAATAAAAAATTATAGCAATAAAAAACCGCCTTTTAAGACGGTTTTTGTTTTACTTAACTACCTGACACACATTGCCCACCGCTCAAAGTAAACCCAGGCTTACATGTCTGAATCTGACAACCAGACCAAGATTGAGTAGTCGTACTCCATGTCTGCTGTGCAGTCGCCGCATTTGTATCACTGTGCGTACAAGACTTTGTATTTGGTACACAACTGTTGCTTTCCAAGTGTTGCCCAGCCGGACAAGATGTTGCAGACCAACCACCTTCTGTATTTGCGCTTGACCAGTTACGTACACCATCAATACCAATTTCTTGCAAGCACTGTTCACGCAATTTAATTGACGAACCTTCTGTAGCATCTAGAGCATAGTTACCACTTAGCACTTCAGATATTGTTATGATATTGCGGCATGTATTAGTCTTGTAATCGTTTGTTACAGTACACGTCTTTGTCTTATCATCTTCTTGATAATCAATTACAGCCTGTAATATACCACCCGCTGGACCGCAAACCATTGTATCATAGCAATGCGGAACATTAGAAACCTGTGCACAGTATGTTTTGATACGGCTTGTACTCCATGAAGGATTAGAAGTCTCTTGCGTTGTATAGCAATCATACAACTCAGACAAGCACAAGTTAAAGTTATTACGTGCACTGCTGTAATTTGTCAGCAAGCTTTCTTGTTCCTCTTGTGCAAATTCCAGACGTTTTTGCTGTAAAGCCTGTTGTGCTGCAACCTTCTGATATCCAATATTCTGTGCAGTTGTACGCAATTGTTCACCATAGGCATCACAGTCCGCATTCGCATCCAACGCATACTTTTGCATAATGCTACGACGTGCATCTGCAACTGGGCCACGCAAGCTTGAGTAAGGATCACCTGATGCCGATGTATACCCAAAGCAAGTCGCAGAATTAGATGCGGTATAACCTGTGTTCGGTTCAATAAAATCCAACTCATACGTACCTGTATTTGTTACAGAAATATATGTATTGTAGTTATATGGACATTGTGATTGACCATTACCACATTTACGTCCACTGGAAGGTGGTGTACCACAAGCTTCATATATACCATTAAAGCAAGAATCTAAAACACGGTTGCAGACATTGTTATGTGCATATTCAAACAATTCATACCCCCAGGTTTCTGCTAAAGAATCTTTTAAATTTTCAGAATCTGCAAATGCACCATCAATTCCAGCAAGATTACCTACTACATTTGTTAAATTATCAAAAGCACTTGTCAAACTATTATTATCATCATAAAGAACAGTTATTGTGTTTTCCTTTGCATCTGCCCAAGATTGCAAAGACGCCAAAATATCGCTACTAGATCCCTCTAAAGTACTTATATCAAAGCCGAAGTTATTTCCAGTTGAAGAGCAATAAGATGGCTTAGCACAAGTAGACAACGTTCCACCATTTTCTCCATAAATTCCGTGACTATTACACCATTCTATAGCTTCATCGGAACTTTCACCATACTGAGCCGTTACTTCTTGCCACGATACACAGTTCATAACTTTTTCTGCATCTGTTAGCTGAAACGCCTCGCTTACATCTTTACCCTTGGTTGCAATCAACAACGCCAATTCGCCAGAAACCTTTATCAATTCTTCATTTGCTGTTTCCAATGCCGCTTCGGCTTCTGCAAATGCTTTTACACGACCAGCGCATGCACAACGACGCTGTGCCGCATTACGGGCTGTACAAATTTCGTCCATACATGCATAATATGATTCCATACAGTTATTATAAGCCTCGGCAGAAATTAAACCTGTTGTTGAATCAATTATGTTTGAATAATTCCCAGTATACAGTTTACTAGACAAGTATGTATACGTATTAGAATTTACCGCGGAACTACTTCCCCTAATTGCACTGCCCTGCAACGATATACGGGACGGCGTTGTAGTTGTACGCGCACGAACCGCACGATTTGCATTTGTTGAAACCCTAGACGTTGTGTTTCCTGCATCACGAGAAACCACGCTTCTTGACGCACTTGTTGTACCAGACGTTCCACGAGATACAGTTGTGCTTGGTCGAGACGACGAAACTGTGGTTCCACTAGCTGTATTTGTTGCCGCACGAGAAGTCGTATTTGTTGTGGCACCCCTAGAAACTACTGCACGCGAAGTTGTTGCCCCAGAAGACGTTCTGGACACGGTATTTTGAGACGAAGACCGTGACGTTGCAGGCCGCGCTGTAGCAGAACTTGTACCCGCCCTTGTCGCTTGCGGTACTGATACAGTTGATGCCTGAACTGGTGCAATTGGATCTGCAAAAACAGCACGCATAGACAAAAACGTAGAACAAACAAAAAATGCACCGGCCAACAAAAACACTGTTCCCATTGCATTTTTACAACAATCTGCGAAATTTCGGCTTTTCATAAATGCTCTCCTGTATTCCGGAAAAGTCCGGAAACCCGACGTTAGACGATAAGACCTTCCTTAAATCTTATATCCATTTTGTATAATTATAACATTTTTGTCGCACTCTGTAAATACGGAATTTTTTATTATTCCTTATTGTGTTTTATTAGTGTATAATGATCTAGCAATGAAAAAATCGTTTTTATTTTTATACGCTCTTTTATATGCGCAAGCCGCATTTGCCAACAATCCTATGTTTGCGAACAATACACAAAATTCAATAACCTTATACACAGGGCAAGGCACAGGTAGTGGATCTTTATTCAAGCTGGTTGACCCGTTTATGTGGGACTTTGAACCGATGACTATGCTTATGTTGCAATATAGTCAGCCTTCAGAATTATTCCGTCTGCCGTCCAGAATAAACCTAAGTTTTGTTCAAAACTTTGGTTATCATCATGACCATGGATTATCATTTATGGCTGTTGGTATTTCTTGGGATGTTGCCGTTATAAACTGGAATGGTTTTTATCTGGGTGTTGGCATTGGACCTTACATGCGTGACTCACGCGATAGATATGTGGAAAGCCGCCTTGTATTTGGTGAAAAGTTTTTCATAGGAAAAAATTTAACAGATCATTGGCGTACAGAATTTTTTACACTTCATTTCTCAAACGGTGATTTTACAGAAATAAATCGCGGATTTAATTATACAGGTCTGGCAATAAATTATAGTTTCTAAATAAAAAAACCACTCGATTGAGTGGTTTTTTTTATTTCCAAGTTTATTTCTTTCTTGGGAATTTAACTGCTGCCTGTGCGGCCGCCAAACGTGCGATTGGCACACGGAACGGACTGCATGATACAGAGTTAAATCCAACCTTGTGGAAGAACGTGATAGATTCTGGATCACCACCATGTTCACCACATACACCTAAGTGAATATGTTCACCCTTTGTTTTGCGCGCTTTTTCAACCGCGTCTTTAATCAAGATACCAACACCTTCTTGATCAACAGATGCAAATGGGTCCGCAACATATACACCACGTGCACGGTATTCATCTAAGATTTTACCAGTATCATCACGTGACATACCCAATGTCGTCTGAGTCAAATCATTTGTTCCGAATTCAAAGAATTCACAGCTTTGTGCGATTTCATCTGCCAACACTGCTGCACGTGGCAATTCAATCATTGAACCAACTGTATATTCAATGCTGTCACCAGTTTCTGCAAACAATGAATTTGCAGTTGCGTCAATAACCGCTTTAACAATGTCAACTTCTTTCTTAGAACCAACCAACGGGACTTCGATTTCTGGGAATACGCGAACACCTGCGTTCTTGCATTCCAGCGCAGCAGATAAGATTGCACGTGTCTGCATTTCACAGATTTCAGGATATGTAATTGCCAATCTGCAACCACGATGTCCTAACATTGGATTCTGTTCACGCAATGCTTCTGAACGAGCCTTTACGAATTCAATAGATTTACCAATATGCTGTGCCAAATCTTTGATATCTTCTTCTGTGTGTGGCAAGAATTCATGAAGCGGTGGGTCAATCAAACGAATTGTAACTGGCAGACCGTCCATAATCTTGAACAATTCTACAAAGTCAGCTTTCTGATAAGGCAACAATTTCGCCAATGCAGCACGTCTGCCGTCAACATCATCAGCTAAAATCATTTCTCTCATATCCTGAATACGACTTGGGTCAAAGAACATATGTTCTGTACGAGCCAACCCGATACCTTCGGCACCGAAATCGCGCGCTTGTTTTGCATCTTTTGGTGTTTCAGCATTTGCTTTAACAGTCAAGTCTTTGATTTCATCAACCCATTTCATCAACGTGCCAAAATTACCTGTTAATTCTACAGATACAGTTGGAACCTGACCTTCGATAATCTGACCTTTTGCACCGTCAATAGAAACCCAATCACCTTCTTTGATTACAGCACCACCAGTTGTTTTCATAGTCTTGGTTTCATAATCAATCTTGATGTCAGGAGAACCAGATACGCAAGGTGTTCCCATACCACGTGCAACAACCGCTGCGTGTGAAGTCATACCACCGCGCGCTGTAATAACACCCTGCGCCGCATTCATACCTGCAATATCTTCTGGGGATGTTTCAACACGGATAAGCATTACTTTTTTGCCTTCTTTCGCCCACTTTTCTGCATCTTCTGCATTAAAAACAGCCTGACCAACCGCTGCACCTGGGGATGCTGGCAAACCAGTCGCAATAACTTTCTTTTCTGCCTTTGGATCCAACATAGGATGTAACAAGTGGTCTAATTGGTCTGCACCAACGCGAAGAATTGCTTCTTCTTTTGTCAGCAAGCCTTCTTCTACCATTTCAACAGCCATGCGAACAGCCGCTGCTGCAGTACGTTTACCGTTACGGCACTGCAACATCCACAATTTACCATGTTCAATTGTGAACTCCATATCCTGCATGTCTTTATAATGCTTTTCCAATTTTTCACGAACATCACACAATTCTTTATAAACTTCTGGCATTGCTTCTTCCAAAGACAAACGACCAGAATCATCTTTGCTCATCGGCTGTGGCGTACGAATACCTGCAACAACGTCTTCACCCTGTGCATTAATCAAGTATTCACCATAGTATTTATTTTCACCAGTTGCAGGGTCACGGCTAAAGCAAACGCCTGTTGCGGAATCATCACCAGAATTACCGAATACCATCGCCTGAACGTTTACTGCGGTCCCCCAATCACCTGGAATATTATTCAATTTACGATATGTAATTGCTTTCTTGGACATCCAGCTGCCAAATACCGCACCAATACCTAACTTCAACTGTTCCCAAGGGTCTTGTGGGAATACTTTACCAATCTTAACGCCGATTTCTTTGAACTTTTCTACTAATTCTTTCAAGTCATCAGCTGTTAATTCTGTATCTACTTTATAGCCCTTGTCTTCCTTCATACGTTCCAAAGTGTGTTCAAATAAATCAATGTCTGCACCCAATACAACGTCCGAGAACATCATAATAAAGCGACGATAAGAATCATATGCAAAGCGTTCATTACCAGAATGTTTTGCCAATGCTTTCACTGTTTCATCGTTCAAACCTAAATTCAAAACTGTATCCATCATACCCGGCATAGAAACGCGTGCACCAGAACGAACAGAAACCAACAATGGGTTTTCCATATCAGCGAACTTCTTGCCCATAATTTTTTCAATATGCGCAACACCTGCACGGACTTGGTCCATTAAATCTTCTGGATAAGTCTGATTATTATCATAATAATATGTACAAACCTCTGTTGTAACTGTAAAACCAGCAGGAACAGGCAAGCCAACTAAATTCATTTCGGCTAAGTTCGCACCTTTACCACCAAGCAGATTTCTCATATCTGCTTTACCTTCAGCGTTACCGTTGCCGAAAGTATATACCCATTTATTACTCATGGTTTCTCCTTTGAATTAAAAATGCGTAGGAATTCTGCGGTAAAACAATCAAAAATGCAAGAAAAAATCATAAAAACAAATAAAATTTTAACTTTACAGATAATATTTATCGCTTATACTTTTTTCACTATGACAGACTTAAAAAATCCCGATTTTATAAAAAAGCTAAATGAACACTTATTAAATGGCGGAGTTATCGCTTTCCCAACTGATACAGTTTGGGGTCTGGGTGCTCTGCCGACACGCGCAGGGGCAGATGCAATATTTGAACTTAAACGCAGACCAAAAGAAAAACACTTGATAATAATGTCTGATAGCTTTGAACATATAAAGCAATATATGAACGATTATCCTGCAAAAGCTTTTGAACTTGCCGAAAAATATTGGCCAGGTGCTTTAACAATTGGTGTTCCAGTTGCAGAAACGGATTCCATGTCTTTCGGTGGCGTGCGCGTTCCAAACTACAAACCTTTCCAAGAACTATGTTCTGCAATTAACGGACATTGTTTGGCTACAACTTCTGCAAATATATCTGGGCAATCACCGCTACAATCAGCAGAAGAAATACAAAAGCAATTTCCTGACATAATCGTAATTGATAATGCTTTTGATAAAATGGGTGGTGCACCAAGTACAGTTGCTATTCTAACCGATAATGAAGTGAAAATTGTACGCCAAGGCGCGGTTGAAATTAAATAGGTTTACTTATAAAAGGGCTACCTTCTATAATAAATCGCCAAGGTAATTCTGCATCTTTACCAGCATAATCAATACCTATTCTTTTTCCTGCAAGAATTTCAGGCACAGAATCACGTGGCTCTATCCATATTTTTTTACTATTACATAAATCTATCTTGTTATCAGAACGAGTAATTCCTAAAAAACGTGTAAGTTTACCAGGACCTTCACAACCTTTGTATTCCAGCGCACGAATTAAAACTGCTGCTGCGACACTCTCTTTATCCAAAACAATATTCAGCATATTATACATACCATAGCAGAGATAAACATAAGTATGTCCACCAGGCAAAAACATAGCATCATTTCGTACGGTACATTTTCCACCAAACGCATGACAGCCTTGTTCGTCTTGTGTATACAATTCTAGTTCACAAATACGCGCACGAAACACTGAATTATCTTGCAACCTGCAACACAAATACGCACCAACAAGTTGTTTTGCTGCATCAATCGGATTTTGTAAAAAGAAACTACGCCCCAGAATCATAAATAAAAGAATATACCACTAACAAATAAAGGCAATAAAAAACCGCCCGATTGGGCGGTTAAAATTCGGTTTCCATGTCGAACTGGATTTAATTCTGGCGACGACCTACTCTTCCGTGGCTGAAGCCAAAGTACCATCGGCGATACGGGGTTTCCCTGTCTGGTTCGGAATGGAACAGAGGGTGACTCCCGCTCTATAATCACCAGAATTAAATCCAGCGAACAATCGTAAATTCGTTTCAAATCAACATGCTTTGAACTTACTCTTCAAGCATACGTCTGACTTATCAAAAAGTCAAACAAAAAGATAAAAAGTCAATGGTTCGATTAGTATGGTTCGGCTAAATCCCTCACAGGACTTACACCCACCACCTATCAATGTCCTAGTCTAGAACTGAACTCATGGGGATATCTTATCTTGCGACCAGCTTCCCGCTTAGATGCTTTCAGCGGTTATCTGTTCCGAACATAGCTACCCTGCGGTGCCGCTGGCGC
>CALXXV010000004.1 GCA_944392775.1 uncultured Alphaproteobacteria bacterium | reverse complement strand
TGCGGGGCATTCGTGACGATTTGATTGCGCTGGCTTATCAAATCTACTCATTGTCGAACCAAACCACTTCGTTGTGTGATTGAACCAACGCCACAAGACCAATAATTAAACCCGCACAAGGCGGGTTAAATTCTTGGTTGGGGCAACTGGATTCGAACCAATACTGACGGAGTCAGAGTCCGGAGTTCTACCATTAAACTATGCCCCAATGCGCGCCTTATTATATATTATTTTCGTAAATTTGCAATCAAAATATTTTCTTGTCTTTTTATGTGCTTTTCGTATAATTTTTATGAATCCACAGGGATGTGGTTTCGGGCCGTAAGAAAGCCAACCCAAAAGCAGCATAAATATTTTTGTGCTGATCCATGGGGATGATATACGGCGCGGATTTGCGCCATTTATTGTCTCTGAACCCCGTTCAGGTCGGGGAGCCGTCAGTTATAAAACAGGGTAACCCGAAAACTGGCGGGGTCATACTTTTGGGTGATTTTCTTAACTCCCCGACCGCCATTTCCTTGGCGGTTTTTTATAGGATTATTATCAAAAAGATTTTTGTTGACGATAGTCCTAGTTATGATAGGCTTTTTTATACAGAAGGCCCAAAATAAAATTTACTAAAGGAGAAAGTATGTCTACATACAAGCATTTAGCTGATTTATTAAAAATCTGCTCTGTGTTGCCGGTGCTGGCAGTTATGCCCGCAATGGCAGAGGATAATTTTGCTATAGAAGATCAAATTTATAACGGCTTAATAGAAGGCAATGTTAATAAGGATGAGACACGTGGTGGTGCTATAACCATTAATTATAACACAAATGGTGTTACAGTTGCAGATGGGACCGTTTTTCAAAATAATGAAACAGAAAAGTCTGCAGGTGGTGCTATAAAAGCCCTTAATGGATTTACTGTTGGGGATAATGTTAAGTTCTTGAATAATAAGGCAACAAAAGAAGGTTGGGGCGCAGGTGCTTTGTATATAAAATTAGCAAACAAAGATATTGCGTCTGAAAATACAGATGTTGTAATTGGCAAAGATAGTTTGTTTGAAGGTAATGTTGCGGGTCTTGGTGGGGCGATAGGTTTAGAATATGGTGATTTAGAAATTGCAGATGGTGCGCAATTTATTGGTAATGAATCAACAAGTGCAGAAGCAACACATGGTGGTGGTGCAATAATTGTTTGGCAGGACCAAAAAGATCGTCCAGATTTGCATTCATCTTTGAAATTAAATGGTGCTACTTTCAGTGAAAACTCTGCTGTAAATGTTGGCGGTGCTGTTGCTGTTTTTGATACAGGTGCAGAAGTAAGTATGATAAATACCGTATTTGGTAATAATTCTGCTAATAAAGGTGGAGCTATCTATAATGAAGGTAAAATATCCTTAACTGGTGATACACAGTTTGTTGAAAATTCTGCTTCAAATACTGGTGGGGCCATCTTTAATGCAGCCGAAGGTGTTATAACAGAAATTTCAAATGCTTTGTTCCAAGGTAATAAGGCAGAAAATTATAAAGATGCAGAAGTCTCTTTGACCAAGGACGTTTATGCACAAGGTGGTGCTATTTATAATTTGGGTGAAATTGGTGCCGTTACAGGTGATTTTTCTAATAATACAGCTCATACGAAGTCAGAAACTGCAAGTAAAGCAACTGCAAATGGTGGTGCGCTGGCTCTGTATCAAAGTACAATAGAAAGTATCACAGGTAATTTTGTTGGTAACGCAGCAATTGCAGAAATTGTCGGCAAAAATCATGATTATTCAGATGATATGGTTTCTAAGGATAAGTTAGTTTCTGCTGGTGGTGGCGCGATTCATATCGAAGGTAAATGGGCAACTGGTGATACAACAAAAATCGGTTCCATTAATGGTAACTTTGTAAATAATAGTGCAACTGGTGATGCTTATGCGAATGGTGGTGCTATTTATATCAAAGCAGGACCAAACACAGATGTTTCTATTGATAAAATCACAGGCGACTTTATAAATAATAAAGTTGTTGCAGTGACAGATAATAAAGATATAGCAAAAACTTCTACTGGTGGTGCTATTTCTATCAAAGAAGCAAGTGGTAAAAATGCAACTGTTGAAGTTGAAGGTAATTTCGGTGGAAACAGCGTTACAACAAATGTGACAACCGCACAAGGTGGTGCTGTTTATAATGAAGGCACATTTACTGCAAAAGGTAATTTCCAGAATAACTTGGCTTTCTCTAATACCGGAAAGGTTTATGGTGGTGCATTGTATAACAAAGGAACTGCAAATATCACAGGGCACTTTGTAAATAATGCGGCACAATCAGAAAATCATGTAAGCGGGTTTGGTGGTGCTATATTTAATGATGGCGAATTAACATTAGCAGAAAATACAACTTTCTATGCAAACCGTTCAGATAATGCCGGTGGTGCATTGTATAATTCTGGTAATATTGCCGAATTAAAAGGCGCACGTTTCCAGAATAATTACTCTTCAATGGGTGGTGCAATAAATAATGCGAATTTATCTGATTTGGGACAGGGAACAATAGGTTCTATTTCCGATTCGTATTTCTATGGTAATATCGCTTCAAATGGTGGTGCTATCAGAAACCAGGGTGTTATAACAAGTATTACTGATACTGTCTTTGAATATAATCAGGGTGGTAATGGTGGTGCTTTGTGGAACGGTACACTTGGACAGATAGACACTGTTGAAAAAATTGAAAATGCGGCGTTCATAAATAATACTGCTTTGACAGGTGAAGCGCAAGGCGGTGCGATTACAAATGCAGGTACAATCGGTATGATTGACGGTGTTTTATTCGATGGTAATCGGGCTGGGAAGAAAGGAGGTGCTTTTGCCAATATAAATTCTTCAGGTGATTATAAAGGGCAGACCGCAACATTTAAAAATGTAACATTTACGAATAATACTTCTGGTGAATTCGGTGGTGCAGTTTATAACGACACAAAAGGTAGTCTGACTTTCCAAGGTGATAACGTTTTTGCAGGTAATACTGCTGCAGGTGTTGCAAACGATATCCATAACTTAGGTTCCTTGACTTTTGCTGATGGCACAACCATCATTGGTGGCGGTATCACTGGTACTGGTTCTTTGGATTTGAACGAAGGGGCTACTCTGAATATCGGTGCTAACACAATCGCTCAGGGTACTATGAACATCAATGGTAATGTTGCTGCTTCTATCGTAAATTCTCAATCTTACGGTAAGTTGGTCGGTGACTTGACAGTTGGTGATTCTGCAGAACTTACATTGAAAATCGGTGCAACTGGGGTTTATAATATCTTTGCAGATGAAGACCTTGAAATTGCTAATTTGACAATCAATGCGAATGATGCTTTGTATAATGTCTCTATGGATGGCAGTGCTATCGTAGTTGAAACAAAAGCTGTCGAAGAAATTGCAGCCGCAACAGACTTGACCGTAGATACTGCAGGCGTTTTGGCAGGTTTGGCAAATAGTGACAGTTATGCAATGGGTATTGCATCTTTGAATGCTCAAAAAGCATTGGAAGAAGGCAATAAGGAATATGTTGAAACAGAATCTGCAAAGTTGAAAGCAGATGATAAACCTGTTGCTCATTCTGTTGCGACATCCGTTCAGAATCAGGTCTTGTCCTTGGCTTCTGGTCGTATGTCAGGTGCAGCGAATGTCGGACGCAGCGGTGGTGATTTAGCAGATGCAGATTACGGTGTATGGGCACAAGGTCTGTTCAATAAATCTAAACTGAACGGTCAATTCGATGGTTATACTCGTGGAGTCGCTGTCGGTGCGGATGCATTGATTGACGGTGATTATACAATCGGTATCGGTTATGCTTATAACTCAACAGATGTTCACGCAGAAAATGCTCGTGATACAGATATTGAAAGCAACAGCATATTCGTATATGGTCAGTATAAACCAGCACAGTGGTATGTAAATGCTGCATTGAACTACACAATGGCGGACTATACAGAAACGACAAACGCATTCGGAGTTGATATTAACTCTGAATATGATGTCACATCTTTCGGTGGTCAGGTCATGGGTGGTTATGACTTTGCAAATGGTTTGACACCAGAAGCAGGTGTTCGCTACTTACATGTTTCTCAAGACGACTATAATAACGGCTTGGCAGACATCAAAGTTGGGGATACTGATTACTTGACAGGTGTTGCAGGTGTTAAATATGCCTTTAATATCGATACAGAAAAAGGTTTAAGTTTGCGCCCAGAATTGCGTGCGGCAGCTACATATGACGTATTGTCTGATGAAGCAATCGCAACAGTTACAATGCCAGGTGCCGCATCATACATTGTTGACAGTAAACGTTTGTCACGCTTGGGTGGTGAATTCGGTATCGGTTTGACTGCAAACTATAAGGGCGTAGAAGTATCTTTGAACTATGACTTAGACTTGCATGAAGATTACACATCTCAGACAGGTATGTTGAAGTTCAGATATAACTTCTAATAATTACCAAAATAAAATCCCCCAATCGGGGGATTTTTATATTAAAAAGCGGGCAGAAAATCTTACCTGTATATTTTTTAGTCTTTCTTGAAATATTTTTGTCTTTGGGTTTCGGATATTGTTTCCATTTGATCAAATATTTTATCTGCTGCGGATTCATCTGCAGGAAAATTACCAGAAGGCATATTATAATCAGCACCGTTTAATAAAATTATGCGACTAGGTAATAAATTATTACCGTCACATTCTATAAAGTATTCAGATTGGTCATAATATTTTCCATAACAACCATTGTTTTCAATGGCCACATAACCATATTCTGCCAGGTCAGAACAAGTCGGTTGCGTACCATATGTTATTTCTCCGTTTTCAAGAAATTCGTCTGGGTTGTCTAATACACCATTACACCAAACTTTTACGTATTCACCATCCACAGATACCATTGTGCCGTTAGATGTACTTTTCCTAGCACCGAAACAATCCCCATTTAATTTGTTTGTATCAAAATCTTTTTTTATTTCTGTTCCTTTTGCAATTTCTGTCTTACCCATAGGTATTGGTTGATATTCTTCATGTGTCAAAGCTTCGGGACAAATTAGCTTCATACCCCAACATTGACTATTTGCATCCCACATTTCTTCGTCAAAGCCTATTCCCATATTGGAATAGCAATCTGTTGGATCTAGTCGACATATAGTAGGCCTTTCCCACCAATCTATGGCGGACGCACCCGTAATTACAGAAAACATACTAATAAAAGAAATCGAAACTAATTTCTTCATGGGCTTCTCTTTTTCTACTTGCTTATTTTATCAAACTTTTTGATCGTATTCAATATGGCTTTTAGTTGGATAATGTTGATACACTGTTTTTATCTGCACAATATCCCCATTTTGTATTTGAACCGGTTTCATCATAAAATCCCTTAAATAAAGAATGGTTAGTTTTATCATGTTTGTCATTATCATCTTCATCTAACCATTGTGTGTCAAACCAGACGCCACCAAGTCTTTCACATTCTTTTGATAGTTCTGTTGCCATTTCTACACGAATTGTGTCCATAACAACATTTATATCTTCTAAGACGTTTGTTGGTATTTGTTTCGTGCCAGATGTTATTGCGTCTGTTTCTGATGGTCGGACACATACTTGTACCGCATACTTTACCATTTTTTGATATAAACTTCCTGAATAATCCGATCCACATTCAATATCACCAAATGCACCACCAATTGGAGGATAGGTACCACCGGCACATGTTGATCCATACGGACATTTTGCACATCTGTTCCCTTTCTTGGGTTCTGGGTCATAGCTCCATCTTTCATCTGTTTTGCTAACCATATAATAACCCTTGTAACATTTTGTGTATGTTTTATTTGATGTACAGTTATAGTTAACGTCTGGTAATTGTGGTGTACCCCAATCTTCGTCAGAAAAAGAGTTGTCTACCTGTTGAAATTGATTGCAATACCAACTTGTCGCGTATATTTGATCGCCTGGTGCATATACTCGACAGCCATAAGGATAAGCATGTAAACTGTCCGAACTTGTTACAGAACATGTGTCTTTTGCAAAATCTTTTAGTAGAGTGGCGCATTCTTGGGCGATCTTTTGATCTGTTATGTTTTGCATAGCAGAAATTAGTAAAGTCAGGCCGTCACTATCGGGATCTCCATATAAATTACTACACGTATATAGTTTTTCTTTACATAATTCTTCAGATAATTCTAAACGAGACCCAAGTAATAATTCTTCTTTTATGTTACTGAAGTCTTTTAAAGACTGATTCTTTTCATCATAACATGCATTTACAACTTCTAAGCATTCTTCTTTTACTTCTCGGATTTTATTTTGTTGTTTTTGATAGATTTCTGTTATTGCTTGACGCATAAATTCATCCCATACCTCGTCAGAAATGTCACGGCATGTTTCCAGACTGTTTTCCGCAAAACTACGTTTACGGTTTAATTCTGCGACCAACAATCTATTTGTAGAATTAGTTAGTATATCGCCTGATAGCGATGTTTGGGCTTCTAATTGATAAAAGTTTTCGCTGTATATAGGCTCGCCGGTTGTTTGATTTAAATATTGACCAGTTACATCAAGGCAGTGTACATAATTTTCACCGCATGCAGTGTCTGCCGTTATGTCTTTTCGGACCATGGCTATACAATCATTGATTGAGCTTGAATTATGCGCATTGTAATTTTCTAGTCTAGCAAGGTTCATTTCTCGTTCGGTATCTCTTATAGCACTGTTGGCTTGATTTAGGTTTTTATCTAAAGCATTTAATAATGTTGTACAATCGTTTTCTATGTACATACCATATGCAGCAATTACCATGTTTAATGTAGCAGAAGACGTGCAATTATCAGATACTAGGTTCACACATTGAGAATGAACGGCATTGTATAAAGATTCTCCTGTTAAATTTACTATGTTTTCTCCTGATGCTAGGTCGGTTGTTGCCCATATTTGATTTATATCACCGGCAATGTCTAATGTTCCTAGGGTTGATAATGAATTTGATTTCGAGTTCGCAAGTACGGCGCTTATACCTGCTAATTGCTGGCTTGATTCAGATGTATCTTTTTTAATAGAAGATTCACCTTCTGTTGCTGATAGCATTGCGCTTACTTCTTCGGAAGTCTTAGGTATAACATCTATATTTAAATCTATGAAATCTTGTAATTGACCTGAACTTTGAGATAATGCCTTTTCACGTGCTTGAATATCAGCAAGTCTAGAAGAACAAATACAACGTCGATAAGAGTCGTTCGCAGTAGCACAAAATTGATCCATACATGTAAAATATGCGTCCCTACATGCGTTATAGCTGTTGCCAAATGTATTTGTTGCTGCACGTCCCGGAGATAAGGCTGAGCGCGCAGAAGAGGTAACAGATGTCCTTGGGGTTGCTATGTCACGAACAACAGAACTTCTTGCGGTATTACGAGAAGTTGTCGTGTTGGATGTGCTTTTCCTTTGACTGGTTGCACTGCGAGATAAGTTTGTTTGAATTGTGTTATTCGTCTGTACTGTGGATCGAGAAATAGTATTATCTGTTGTGCGTCCTGTTGTATTGGTTGGCGTTAAATTTTGACTGTTTGTTTTTGTTGTTGTCGTTGCGCGTGCAATTATTGATGCAGAAGTTGTGTTAGAAGTGTTTCTGTTTACTGAATTTTCATTGCGAACAGCAGCATCGACAACGCCGATACCTATGCAATATGCAATAGCAAAAAATAAAAACTTTTTCATGCTTACAATTTATTTATATAATAACAAAAATTCGTTTTTAATGAAAGTGCTATTTCTGTTTTTTTAAATAAGTTTATAAAAAAACCGCTGTGAAGCGGGTTTATTTATCTGTGTTTTGTGATTCTGTTGTACTGCGACTTCGTTCAACAAAAGTAATTCTTCCTTTGTCTAAATCATAAGGTGTCATTTCGACCCGTACTTTCTCGCCAACGTTTACCCAAATGCGAGCTTTTCTCATTTTTCCGCATACAGTAGCTATGATTTCATGACCGTTTTCTAATTTTACCCTAAACATTGTATTTGGCAACTTGTCCTCAACTGTACCGCTAAAAACTATTACGTCATCTTTTGCCATTTATTATCCCTATGATTTGTTCGTGTAATTTTAAAAATTATAATATCTTTTCAAATAAAAAATTGCAAGTTGTTTTTATCTTCTTGCACCAAGGGACTTCATTTGATAAAATTATAATAATTTATATGTGGGGTGGGTTTATGAAAAGATGTTTTCTTTTTACATTATTGTTGCTTTTTCCATGTACTGTTTTCGGGGTAGATAGATCGGATTCTTCTGTTAGAGTCGGTGTAAATAGGGTTTCTATGGCGGGGGCACGTGCGGTAAATGCAACTGCTTCTAAAGAAAATTCTAATAATAGTGTTGTAACTACAACTAGTGATATTGCGGCTACAAATCTTGTGAACGAAACGTCGCAAAGTAATGATGTGTCATCTACTGTTTCAAATGATGGTACGTCTTCTTCTGCCGCTGTGCAGGTGACTACAGAAAAAACAAATTGTAGGGACGTATATCGTGCATGTATGGATCAATTTTGTTTATTAGATGAAACAGAAGGTAGTAGGTGTGCGTGCTCTTCTAATATAAATCAATCAAAGTCTTTGATACAAGAAATTCAAGAAATTCAGGAAGAAGCAGATCTGCTTTATACCGAAGGTGTGGAAAGGGAACAGCTTGGGGCTCAGGCGAAGCTAGTTTTTGGTGAAAGCGAGCAGGCTAAGAAAACATCTTTGGCATCTGGAATAAGTTTTGCTGATTGGATAGGTAGTAGTAGTGAAGAAGAAAGTTTAAGTGCTGATGAATATATAGGTGATTCTTTGTATGCAATGGCGTCGGATTTTTGTTCGGCTGAGTTAGAGGCTTGTGGTAGTGCTGCAGAAATGGAAGAAGTTTTGTATTCTAGGCAAATAATTCAGGATTGTAAAAATTTTGAAACTTATTTAAAAGAACAAAAAAGTTTAGCAGAGGCTAATAAAAGAACGGCGGAGGCGGCGGTTAGACAGGCGCGTTTAGAAATGTTGGATACTACAAATAAATACAACAGAGGAGAGTGTCTGCTTGCATATCGTTCGTGTATTGCTGATAAAGGTGGATGTGGGGCGAATTTTGAAAATTGTTTAGATGCAGATTTGTTGAACCGGCGTGCAAATGCATGTGAAAATGTTTTAGATCAATGTATGGCGGTTAAAGATTATGTCCTAGAAGATTGGGAGGCTGAAGCAGAAAGTATTTTGGTAGAGGCAGCAAAATATGCGGATAAAAATGCAAGGGCGACATGTTTGGCGCGAATTCAACTTTGCTTAGAAGAAGGGTGCTCTACTAGTACTAATTCTGCGTGTTTAACTGATGTAAACGTTGCGGCCGGTGTTTGCCCTGTAATAGATGAGTGTGAGGAAATGATTCCGGGTATAAAAACTGTTGTAAATGATAAGTTGGGATATTTGCGAACTCAATTCTGTCAGAATGATATTGATCAATGTTTGCGTGATATGTGTGGTGAAAATTTCACTGCGCCTGAATGTGTCGGAAAAAATGCGAATGAAATAGCTGATTTGTGCCCGCAATCTATGTTTCCTTCGTGTAAAAACGAAACTCAGTTTGATATAATTGTTCAAGCTGCTTTGTTACAAATGGATTATCAAATGTTGCAAGGGTGTTTGAATTACTTTAGTGAACAGTTGGGGGCTGTGTGTGGTACGGATATGTCTTGTTTGCCAACAGATACAAAAATATCTTCTTTGGTTGAAATCCCAGATACAGAACAGGGGTTTGCAGAATTGAGAGAAACTGTTAGGGCAAATGCAGAAAATGCCGTAGATGAGTTTTTCGTTCAGTTTGAAAAAGATAAGACTGTTGCAGCATGTCAGGATAGTCAAAAACCTGCAGATAGAAAAAGTTTAGGGGATAGTGTATTTAATAGTGCGAAAATGATTGCACAAATCGGTGCTGAAAATCGTGCAATGAGAGAATTGGAGTCAAAAATTGCGGAGCTGTCTCGTCAACAGGATTTAGCGGCAGCTGAACAAAACTGTTATAATACATATAAAGTAGAAACGCCTGATAAATCTAGCAGTAATTATAGTTATATCCGTAGCGTATCTTTTGAACCTAATTTGCGTAGTTGTCATGTATGTCGTATGCAGCAGGTTTGTGAAGTTGGCGGTGAAGATAAAAATACTTCCGGTGTTAAGGGGCTGGCAGGTGGGTTATCTGCTGGGGCGTCTGTCGGTACAATGGTTTCACCAGGATGGGGAACTGCTATTGGTGGTGTAGTTGGTGCTGTAGGCGGTTTCTTTGCAGGGCGCAGTTTGGGGGGTGAAGAAGAATTCTGTCAAGAAATTGAATCTTGCGAGGATATAAATATGTAAGTTTTATGCAGAGATGTAAAACTTCATTTGATCTTAAAGAGAGTACAATGGTTATAAAAAAATATATATTTTCTTTTTGTTGTTTTATGGTGCTTTGGGGGGCAGCTGATTCGTATGCTTTAACCAGAACAACCACAAATAAGCAATCTGCCATACAAAATGGTACAACTGTTCGTACTAAAATAGAAGCAACTGGTTTATATGATCAAGATTGTTATAATGCATATTTCGGTTGCATGGATCAGTTTTGTATTACTGACAATTCTAATGGTGGTAGTTGTGGCTGCAGTGATGACATTATTGAATATGAAAAAGAATTCTCAGAAATACAGGATATTTTAGACGAAGCTAATAGAATCGCTACTGTTGAGGTAGAAAGGGTAAAAGCTGGTGCAAATGCAGATATTGTATTTACTGGGGATCGTAGGTATGATGAAAATGGTAATATCCTAGAAGAAGGTGAACTTTCAGAAGCAGAAAAAAAAGAGCAAGAAAAGGCCAGTTTGTTAGCATTATTTGAAACAAATATTTTTGATGACGAAGAGGATTTTTTTGATAGCGGGTCTGTTACTAATATTGCCAGTTTGACCGGTGCAGATTTGTATTCTGCAGCTGATAATTTATGTTATGCGCAAGTTCCTGATTCTTGTATGGGGGATATAGAGTTTTTGCGTCAGTTGTATCTAAGACAAATTACTTCTGATTGTTTAGGCTTTAAGAACCTTTTGACGCAAAAACGTTCAGATGCAGAGTTGGAAATGGCAAATGCTGAATCTGCTGTAAGAAATGCTATACAAGAAAGTTTTGATGAAGCAAATAAATATGATTTGGGACAATGTTTAGTAGAATTTAAAAAATGTATGCAAACGCAAGATGCATGTGGGGATAATTGGGAAAATTGCGTTTCTACAATTGCGTTAGAAAACATGCAGAATAATGAAGCTGTTAGCACCGCAGGAACAAAAGTCCAGACAACTGAAAAATATGATATAACAGCATCTACAATGGAAATTTTAGAATCTAAAAGAACTATTTGTGAACATGTTTTAGATCAATGCGTTGTCGTTAGAGATATGGTTTGGCCATATTTTCTTAGAGAGGCGGCCCCAACTATAAAAGTGGCTGAATTACAAGCAGAATCAAAATTTCGTCAGTCTTGTTTAACTAATATTTCAAATTGTATTCAGACGGCTTGTCGTGATGATATTGCAGGAAAGGGGATAGCAACAATGGACGCTTGTTTGTCGCGTCCTGATATGGCACGCAGCTTTTGTAAGGTTGAGATAGATCCTTGTGAAAGAATGGAACCTTTGATTTGGGGGTATGTTGAAGATAAATTAGCGGCTATGCGTGTAGACGCCTGTACACAAGAAGTAAAAGATTGTTTTACGGCTGATACGCGTTGTGGTCCAAATTTTGAAAATTGTATAGGTATGGATTACGATTATATCCATGATATTTGTCCGATTGATTCTTTGGTTGTATGTAAAGCTGATAACCCTAATTTTTCTATGGATGATTTAGATTCTATGTTGATGGGCTTATACTTGAATATAGATAATGCTTTTATAGATCAATGCCAGAACTTAGTTGATCAAAAAATGGCAGAAATTTGTGGCAGCACGACGGATTGTAATCGTTTTGCTTCGGATGATACGATTGGGACTGGATCATTACGGTCTCAGAAAGACGGTACAACTTATCGCATAACTGGTATGATTTCTTTCGGCAGTATTAAAATGGGAAATGCGTCTGGTACGACTGTTGATAGAGGTGAAAGTGGAACAACTAAACTAGGACCGGGGGAAATAGGGGTTCAAGAATACCTTGCAAAAGTTAAAGAAATGAATGCAGGGGTAGATAATGCAGATGGTATTATATCTTCTATTGAAGAAGAATTGAATAATATTGCCGGAACAATAAATAGAACAATAGAAATGATTGAACAAGATCCAGAAATTCAATTTTGTGTCAATGGCAGAGATTTGTCTCAAATAACCGGTAAATCGGGTGAAAGTACAACTGGTAGGTTTCCGAATTTGTTAAATCAGGTAAAGATGCAAATAGCTGTGGCTGCATTGAGACAGGCGCAAGACAATTATAACGAAAAGTTAAATTCTGAAATCGCCGAAGCGACAAGAAACGCTTCTGTAGATTTGGCACAATATATGTGTCAGAAAATGGCGGAAACGGGGTCTTATTCTAGCTCGTCTCTTTCGCCTATGTCAGTAGAAGCCACTTTGGCTGAACCTTATGCAATTAGTTATGACGTGGCTTTGGGATTGTCATTGGAAGATTTATCACAGGGTGGGGTGTCACAAAATACCTCTTTGGATAATTCTGTGCAAAAAGATGTTACAAGTACATTTGATAGAGAAAATAGAATTTGTCATGTTTGTACGACCATAACAACAAAAAATTGTGATCGGTCTTATCGCATAATGAAAGGAAAGTTGAAAAGCGAAGATTGTGAAGTAAGTGTAAATGGTCCTGTTTGTGAAGATATTTCTATGTAGGTACGGATTTTATAATATTTGTTAAAAATTCATAGTCGCTTTTGTTTTTAAAAGTGTTGGGGGTGTTTTTTATAAAGGTGTTATAAAATGAACAATGCTGGTGTATTAAATATAGAGGCGGATAGTATAGAATCCGTGGTATCTGCATTAGGGCAGTTCGTTGTAAGTTTCGGATTAAAAATTATTGCCGCAATAATAATATTGATTTTCGGAATATGGTTGTCGAATAAACTTACTAACGGTTTAAAAAATGTTATGGAAAAACGGAAAATAGATGCGTCGTTGCAATCTTTTTTATTTTCATTTTTTAATATATTACTGAAAATATTCGTCGTAATTATTGTTCTTACTACCGTCGGTGTTCATATGACATCGATAATTGCGGTTTTAGGTGCGGCGTCATTAGCTGTTGGTATGGCTTTGTCGGGAACATTACAAAATTTTGCGGGTGGAATGGTTATTTTGATGTTTAAGCCTTTCAAAGTCGGAGATGTTATAGAGATAGGAACAGGAGAGACTGGTACCGTAAAAAAAATAATGATTTTTACTACAGAGTTACGTACTTTTGATAATCAAATAATTTTTTTACCCAATGCTTCTTTATCTAATAACTTGATAAAGAATTTATCAAGAAGTGGTTTGAAGCGAAACGATTTGGATATAGGCGTTTCTTATGGTACTTCTATAGAAGAAGTTAGAAGGATCATATTAAATATATTAAAAAAAGATAAAAGAATTATTAATGATCCAAATGCTGTCGTTTTTGTAAAAGCACTAAATGATAGTGCGGTTTTATTAACTATAAGATTTTGGACTAGGTATGAAGATGCTATTTCTGTAAAAGCAGAGCTTTTAGAAAAGCTTTATAAAATTTTACCGTCAAAAAAGATAGAATTCCCGTTCCAGCAATTGGATGTAAAGATGGTTAAATAAAAAATTATTCCTAGACATTTGTTTGTATAAGTATGATATTATAAGTAAGTGGACTTTATAAAAAAAGGGGGTAAATATGAAGAAATTTTCTTTGGCAGTAATAGGCTTATTGTGTGCAAGTGCTGCAAATGCCGATTTTCAACCAAATATGCAGCAGCCATCACCTATTGGTGGTTTTGTTGGTGGAACAGAAAGTATTGTTACCGTTAGCCAAGTAAAAGAAATGCGTGATGATGTTCCTGTTATTGTAAAAGGTAATATTGTTCAACGTATGGGTGATGAAAAATATTTGTTTGAAGATTCAACAGGATCTATAACCGTAGAAATAGATAAAAAAGATTGGAGAGGGCAAACAATTACCCCTTCGGATCAGGTAAAATTGTATGGTGAAGTAGATGCGGGTTGGTTTAGTACGGAAATAGATGTAGATTATGTCGAAAAACTTTAATTCTGCTTTAAACGAATAAAAAAAGCACCTAAAAAGGTGCTTTTTTTTGTTTATCGATTCGTCAGTTGTAATTCTATACGACGATTTTTTTGTAAACTTGCTTGATCTGTTCCTAATTCTACTGGATGTAAGTCACCAAAACCACTTGGAACAAGTCTTCTTTTAGAAACGCCTGAACGAGCAAGTTCTTCCACTACTGCATTTGCTCTTAAAAAAGATAATTCCATATTATTTTTGTAACCTTTCGTTCCAGGAACAACTTGTTTTTTATCTGTGTGACCGTCAACACGAATTATCCAGTCGACATCAGTAGGTATTTTATTTTCAAGATCTTTTATAACATTTGCAATCAATCGTAATTGATTTTTCCCTTCTGGAGATAAAGTATAAGAACCGCTGCCAAATAATATGTCGCTAGATACAATAAAACGATCTCCTTCTGGTTGAATATAGGTTCCGTCACCTAAAGCATTTTTTATCGCTTTATAAAATTCTGATTGAAATTGTGCTACGCTATTTAATTCTGCAACTTTGTCAGCTAGGGCTTTATTTAATCGTGAAGACATTTCTACATATTGTATATCTTTTTCATGCGCTTTTTCTTCTGCCGCGTCAAGCGCTGCTTGTAGTTTCGTTAGTTGTTCTGCCAATGATGCTCTTTGTGCCTCCATTTGCGTTTGTAATTCGCGACGTTCTTGTTCTAATTCTGCCGTTTTTTGTTTGTCTAAAGTAGCCTGATTTAATTGGGTTGTTAGTTGGGCGACTTGTTTTTGTAAATCTAAACCTTGATTTTGAAGTTCTGATACTTTTAATTCATATTCTGATATAAGTTCATCAACACTAAGATCTACTTCTTTTAATTCTGTAGATAGTTTAGCATTATTATTTTCTAAATTTTCTAATTCAGCCCGTGCTAATATAAGTAGTCTTTTCGCTTCTTCTTCATCTGCAGTCATTTGAAGAATTTTTTGCGCTTGTTCTTCATTTGCTTTTTTTAAATCAGAAACCATCTTTGCCCCAGTGTTTTTATTAAATACGCTGGTTGTAGTCCATAAAAACACAAACACAATTAATAAAAAAATTAAAATAATTACTAAATTAGAAAACAGGTCCACAAAAGCAGGCCACGTATTTGTTTTTTCTCGAAAGCGAATGTTTAACATTTGTTTCCCTCTCTCTTAGCATTTTTATGCGATGTCAGAAACACTACGTTGCAGTGTTTGTATGGTTTTATTTAATTCTTTTGCTTTATCTTCTATTTTTTCTAATATTTTTGTATCTGTTTCCGGCAAAACTGGCGTTGTGTGTGCAGATAAATAATCTTCTAATTCATGAAATATTGTATTTTGTGCTATTTGCACCTGTAAGCCAAGAAAGCCTATAATTAAACTACCTGCTAACCCCATTAAAGAACTAGTAAATGCGGTAGCCATACCAGATAAAGGAACGGATAAACCTTTTTGCATCGCTGATAAAACTGCAGCGTCTTCAAAATTTAAACCGCTTATCAAATCAGCAAAACCGCCAACTGTTATTATTAATCCCCAAAAAGTTCCGAGTAAACCTAAAAAAATTAATGTGTTTGTTATATATCTTATGGATTCACGAGAGTCTTCAAATCGCATTAAAATCATGTCTAACATACTTTGTAGACTTATTGTAGATATTCTTGTAGGGCGAGAGCGTAAAATTAATGCAACTGGTCGTAATAATTGTGGCGGCAGAAGCGCGTTCTTTTTGCCTTTGAAATAAGCGTTTGCCCATCTATATTCTGGCAATAACTTAAACATTTCAATAAAGCATAAGCCTATACCAAATAACGTCGTACCTATAATTATCCCGTTTAAAAATATATTTGCAGTGGCAACACGTAAGAATGGATCATAAAACAGTATTAAACCTGCTGCTAGTAATGCAGTAAAAAACGCCATTCTGTTTAATGCTCTGTGAAATTGATTTGTCATGAATCTCTCTTTACATATGAATGATAGTAGATTTTATTTAGCGAAGTCAATAGGGATTATCTAAAATAGCGTTCTTTTTTGGTTTTAATAAAAAACTTGATTTTTTATAAAAATTTTGCATAATTTATGCCGTTCCTGCTGATGACATGGGGTCGTCAGCTGTTAAGACCAAAGGAAATAAAATGGCTTATTATGAAAGTATCTTGGTTTTTCGCCAAGACTTGACTGAACCGCAGGTTAAAGAAAAAGCGGCGAAATTTACTGAAATTATTAAAGATTTGGGTGGCGATGTTAAATCCACAGAATTCTGGGGATTGAAAAATTTGGCATATGTTATCCGTAAAAATCGTAAGGCACATTACGTTATGTTAAATATCGAATTGCCGGGTGATAAAGTTGCAGAATTAGAACGTCGTTCTCGTATTGATGAGGATGTTATCCGCTTTTTGAACGTTCGTGTTGATGAATTAGCAACAACACCATCCATAATGATGAAAAAGAATAATGAAGAGGTTGAATAATGGCAGTTCGTGCAGCAATTTATCGTAAAAAATCTAACCCTTTAAAGGGAAAGGTTATTGACTATAAAGATATAAAGACTTTGTCTCATTATATCACAGAACGTGGTAAAATCGTTCCAAGTCGTATAAGTGGCGTTTCGCAGAAAGATCAACGTGAATTAGCAACTGCTATTAAACGTGCACGTCATCTGGGGTTGTTACCGTTCGTTCGTAACAATTTAGGTTAAAAATTTTAATATTTGGGATTTAAATCTCTAACTTGAAAAAGGACAGATTATGAAAGTTATTTTGACAGAAAAAATTACTAAATTAGGTAATATTGGTGATACAGTAGAAGTAAAAACTGGGTTCGCACGTAATTACTTGTTGCCAAATGGTAAAGCTATGCGTTGGACTCGTGAAAATGTCGCTTTGTTTGAAGCGAAGAAAGCGGAATTGCAGGCTCGTCAAGATGCTGCAAAGAAAAGTGCAGAGGCAAATGTAGATGCGGTTAAAAACGCTAAGTTACATATGATTCGTCAAGCCGGTGATACAGGACAATTATACGGTTCTGTATCTACACGTGATATCGCACGTATGCTGAAAGATGTTGCAGGAGTAAGTGTTGAATCCGCACAGGTGTTATTAGGAAGTCCTATAAAGTCTATTGGCGCATTTGATACAAAAATTGCTTTACATCCAGATGTAATTGTGCCTGTAAAAGTTTATGTCGCACAAACACAAGATGAAATAGATGCTTTGGTTGCTGGTAAGATATTGACTTTCGGTACAAAGAAGGTTGATGAAGAAAAAGAGGAAAAAAACGAAGAAAAAGTTGAAGTTTCCGAAAATAAAGTAGAGGAAACGGAAACTGTTGCTGAAGCAGAATAGTTTGTAGTTATTTAAATAACCCGCCATTTTAGGCGGGTTATTTATTTATCTTTATTGTCTATTTTATAATATTATAATACGAATTATATGAAATTAGATTCTGTTGGAATTTTGATATATTTGAAACCTTTGGGCGAACGGGATTCCGTTGCGCATATTTATACATATGATTATGGTATTATTGTTGGGTTATTACGTGGCGCGCAAATAGCGAAAAAAAACAAACCTTTGATAGGTCAGGTTGGAACTGTTTCATGGGTCGCGCGGTTAGATTCTCAGCTTGGAACGTTTCATTGGGAAGCCGATAGAAATTTAGCCGCTGCGTTAATGGCTAATCGCGATGCTTTAGAATATATGAATTGTGCATTTTGTTTGATTGATGCGCTACTGCCTGAACGCGAAAAATACGATGCGCTTTATGAGAAGACAGTGATTCTTTTAGTTGAACTTGCAAAAGGAGACTCTTTAGAAACTTGTTATTTGAATTGGGAAGTTTCTTTATTGCAAGAACTTGGTTATGCGCTGGATTTTTCTTGTTGTTCTGGATGTGGTAAGAAAGAAAATTTAAATTATTTATCTCCGAAAACAGGAAGGGCTGTTTGTAACAATTGTGCGGCACCGTATATTAATAGGCTTTATAAGTTACCCCTTACTTTAAGTACGACTGAACGTTTTTTAGAACAGGTTTTTAATAGCCAAGGTGGTAGGTTACCAATGTTAAGAAGTTTTTTAATAAAAAAAATTTGATTTATTTCTTGCACTTTATGTATTTTTTGACTATTGTTAGTTCGTTCAACAGAAAAGGAGAAAGACTATGACTTGGACAATCTTGGTTCTTGTAGTAGGTATTCTTCTGTTCCTGTTTGGTGGCATGTTGTTGCCAAAGGGTGACGGGAAAAAACCTTCTGCGAAAAATATACTTTTAAACAAATCAATCAAATTGATTGCTATCGTTTTGATTTCTGGCAGTATTTGCCGTTTATATGTACCTTATTATTTGACAGCGGTAAATCCTATTATCGTTCAAGAAATGATAACCGGTATGCAGGAACAACAGCAGGCTGAAAAAAACAAGCAAATAAGTAAGACAGTTCGTGCTGACGGTGCAAGAATGATGGCTGATGCGCCAATTTTAGGTAATCGTGATGCTAAGAAAACTGTGTATGTTTGGACAGACTTTTCTTGCCCATATTGCCGTCGTGTACATGGTGAGTTAGAACGTGTATTAGCTAATCGTGACGATGTTCGCGTAGTCGTAAAGAACTTTTCTATTCATGGTGCTTTATCTGACGCTCCTGCAAAAGCTGTTATTGCGGCTAAGTTGCAAAGTCCAGAAAAAGCTGCAGAATTGACAAATATGTTGATGACACGCGAATTTTATACACAAGCTGATTTGAAAGATCAGTCAAAGATCGCTGAAAAAGTTGAAGCTAATGTTATGAAAATGGCTAAAGAAGCGGGTCTAGATACTGAAAAATTGAAAGAAGATATGAATGGAGAAGTTGTTGCTCGTGAATTGAGAAATGTACGTGAATTGGCACAACGTTTCGAAATAAACGGTACACCATTCTTGATCATTGGTGAAAAAGCATTCCCAGGTGCAATACCTTATGATCAGATAAATGATGCTTTAAATGACTAATTCTTTCGTGAGTAAAAAAACTCGCCTTAAAGGCGAGTTTTTTTGTTTAATTATTTATCTTCTAGTATGGCAATACCCGGTAAAATACGTCCTTCTATGAATTCTAAGAATGCGCCACCACCAGTTGATACATATGTTATGTCATCTTTTACACCACAGGCTTCTAGTGCTGCGACTGTATCTCCTCCACCGATAATGCTTTCTAATTTCCCCGCTTTCGTTTGTTCTGCAATTGTTTTTGCTAAAGCGAAAGAACCGTATGACCATGTAGGCATCCATTCTGCCATACCGACTGTACCGTTCCAAATAACTGTTGCTGCGGAACGAATTACCTCTATATCACGTTTTGTTGTTTCTTCTCCTGCATCAATTATTACATCGTCATCTTCTATTTCGTTAAAGTTTTTGTTTGTCCGTTTTGCATCACGAGTAAATTCTTTTGCTACACCTTTATCTAGAGGCAATAAAATTTCGCAGTCGTTTTGTTTTGCGTATTCAAGAATTTCTAGTGCCGTATCTTTTTGGTCGGCTTCATATAAAGAGTTACCAACTTTCCCACCAAGAGCATAATTGAAAGTAGTACCTAAAGCCCCGCCAATTATTAAAGTATCAGATAGCTTAGCTAATGCCTTTAAAACACCTATTTTTGTTGAAACTTTACTACCAGCAACAATAGAGAGTAGGGGGCGTTTAGGATTTTCCATAACATTACTTAAATGAGATATTTCTGATGCCAATAATTTCCCCGCATAAGACGGTAAAATTTCTGCTACACCTACCGTACTTGCATGGGCACGATGAGATACCGCAAATGCATCATTTACAAAAATATCAAACCCTTTTGCTAATTCCGCAGAAAAAGCCGGGTCATTTGCTTCTTCTCCAGGATAAAAACGCACGTTCTCTAATAAAACTACGTCCCCTTCTTTCATATCTTTCATAAAATCTTTATCAAGGCAATCTGAAATAAAAGGAATTTTCATGTATTCGGCAACAGAAGCCAAACTATATTCCATATTTTTTGTGCCTTTAGGGCGCCCAAGATGAGCACAAATTGCGATCTTTGCCCCCGCTTTTTTTAAATATTCTATTGTGGGCATGCTTTGTTGAATTCTGAATGTATCAGTGATTTTACCGTCAACTATTTGAACGTTGAAATCATCGCGTAGTAAAACGAATTTTCCGTGAACGTCAATATTAGTAATCGTTCTTAGTTCCATTTTTTATCCTTTCTTTTATTGGTCCGAAACTTTTTCTATAGTATTGATTTATACCATATTTATCAATTGCTTGCAAATGAGATGCGGTTGGATATCCTGCATTTTTTTCCCACCCATATTCAGGGTATTGTTTCGCAAGATCGCGCATAATTTTATCCCTAGTTTCTTTCGCTATAATTGATGCAGCAGCAATAGATAAAGACTTTGAATCCCCTTTTACAATAGGTTTTCCTATTAAATCTTTAGGCAATCTGTTCCCGTCTATTAAGCAAAACTGGGGCGTAGAACTTAATTTTTTTACTGCACGTTGCATGGCCAGCATTGATGCATATAAAATATTTAATTCATCTATTTCTTTCGGACTGCATTCTGCACAGGCCCATATTGTATTTCGTGTAATCCATTCATAAGCAATAGCACGCATATTATGTGTCATTTGTTTAGAATCACGAATTATTACAGGAATATCTATTTCATAACTAGGAAATATTACTGCCGCTGCAATAACTGGGCCACATAATGGTCCGCGACCCGCTTCATCGACCCCAGCAACTAAATCGAAGCCGCTTTCTTTTTCTAATGAAAAATCTGGTGCTATTTTCATAGTAGTTGAAAAGATATCATATTATGGATGTTAATTAAATTAATTTATTTATAAAAAATTTCTTTTAAAAGTCGTTTTTTATATAGACATTCTGTCTGCAATTTGTTTTTGCACATATTCGTCTTCGCTGTTATATAATGGCCATTCTGAATTTGCTAATTCTTTCATTGATGTTAATGGTTGATTTAGGCGTGCTCTGTATAACCACATATTTGACATTACTCTTTTTATATAGCTTCGTGTTTCGTATGCAGGGAAACTTTCTATATAAAGTAGCGGATCATATGTTTCAAAAGATTTTTCAAATTTTACCATAGTTCCCATGCCGGCGTTATATGCCGCCAACATTTTTATAATATTATTTTTTATGTTCGGATGAGACAAAAGATCAACAATGTATTGTTGACCCAAAAACATGTTGTGTTCTGGTTTTGACATATCCATTTCTGATAAGTTGACTTTATTTTCACGTGCTACTTTTTTCGCAGTGCTTGGCATTAACTGCATTAAACCATTTGCACCTGCATTTGATTTTGCTGTTGTCCTGAAACCGCTTTCTTGTTTTGTTATAGCTAATAATAGTGCACGATCTATTGACCACCCCCCCATAGGTTCCCAATCAGGAAGTGGGTATTGTGCAGAATAAATTATGTCGTCATCAATTTCCAGAATTCCTCTATCTTGAATTATACTTGATGCTTGAATTGATACCCGTGGTAGACCGTATGCTGTTGAAATAGAATTTATTGCATGCAATGTTTTGTCGGATACTTTTGAAGTGAGCATATATTTTAAATATAGTTCAGCACGTTCTTTTTGACCAATTTGTAACAAAGCCAAGGCGTGTTTGCCATATTTTGTGTTTTTCAATATCTCTATGTCTTCATCGGTACAGTCTTGTTCGAAAAATTCGTATTTAGGAGTGTCACCTAGCATGGTAGAGGCAAGCGCCCCATAAAAAGCCATAGGGTGTGATGCGGCAATTTTCCAATATTTTTTTGCTTCGCTGCGATTGCCACTTTCATAGGCTGCACGTCCTGCCCAAAAAGCCGCCTCTGTTTTCCTAGCGTTATTTATTTGTTCAAGTTTTAGTATTTCGCTGAAGTATTTTTCACTTTCTTTAAATTTTTCTTCTTTGAAATATAATAATCCCATAGCCCATAGTCCATATTCTGATTTGGCATCAGATGCGACAAATCCCCATTTTTTAGCTAATTCCATTTCTCCGTTTGTATAATATATATAAGATAATCTACCGGCAAGACGACCATAATCAGATTCGGTAAGCTTTTTCTTAAAAGAAGGGTCTTCTAATATTAAACGAGCTGTTTTTGTTGAGCCGTTTCTTATTGCTCGTTTAAATTTATTTATATTTGTATTGGTATCTCCAATATATTTTTTTGCGGTCCAAGTTTCTGATTGTGCAGTTTCAATTGATGCACCGCCACTAATTGTTCTTGGAATTTTGGCGCTACGAACAGTTGTTTTTTTTATTTTTGCCAGTTTTTCCATTCTGTCTGCACCGGGCATATCATAATATTTTTCCATCCATGCAGTAAGTTCTTTGCCTTTTGTCCTGTAAGTGTCTGATATGTAACGTTGGTATAAAACCTCGTTTATTAAAAGTTTATCAGTTAGTTGGGCTTCTAGTTTTTCTGCGGCACTTATTTCTTCTTCTGATTGCAGTAAAAAAATTTGTGTGTATAAACTTGCATTTTCTTGTGATAAAACGTTTATATCCGGTAAATCAGCCGCACATATTGATGTCGGCAAAAAGATTGCTATTAAAAATGTGAAAATTTTTTTCATGAGCTTTAAAATAAAGATGTTTTCGCCTGTTTGCAAATCTTAGTTTCGTCATCTGCTTCTGGTATTTGGTCGATTATTTTCTTGAAGTCAGAGATTTTAGAAAATTTACGATAAACAGATACAAATCTTATAAATGCAATAGGATCCAAGTTTAAAAGAGAATCCGAAACCATTTGACCGACCATTGCACTGCTTACTGTATCGTCAGCAGTTTCTGTTTCTAGTCGGCGATGGATGGATGTTACTAATTTTTCAATTTGTTCGTCCCCAACGTCTCTGTTCCTGCAGGCTAACTTTATACTGCGACGTAATTTTTCGCGATCAAAAGCCTCTAGTTTGCCACTATTTTTTCGGACAACTAAATCACGCATTTGAACCCGCTCAACAGTAGTAAATTTTGCACCGCATTGATTGCATACACGACGGCGCCGAATAATTGCGTCTTCGGTATCGGGTCTAGAATCTGTAACCCGGCTGTCTGTAGAATTACAATATGGACATCTCATATTCCTATAATTTAGCAAGCATTTATTAAACTGTAAAGTAGAATTTGCATATAGCCTTTTTTATAAAAAAATGCGGTTTTTATAAAAATCAAGTGTTTTATTTTAGTCTTCGAGATGGGGCTAACTTTTTAATGGGGGCTTTTTATGATAAAATGTACTTTGAAATTAGAGAGAGATGGAAAAGTTTTTAAACCAGATTTTGACAGGTGATTGCGTAGAAATAATGCGGAAGATCCCAGATGCTTCTATCGATGCGGTCTTTGCTGATAGCCCGTATAATTTGCAGTTGGGTGCGAAGACTTTATATCGACCCGAAGATCAAACAGCTGCGCGCGCGGTTCGTGATGCGTGGGACGCTTTTGAAAGCCCAGAAGAATATGATGCTTTTACCCGTGCTTGGTTGACAGAATGTAAGCGTATTTTAAAGCCCGATGGGGCAATGTGGGTGATTGGCAGCTATCATAATATCTTTAAAGTTGGTGCTATATTACAAGATTTAGGTTTTTGGATTTTGAATGATATCGTTTGGGTGAAAACCAACCCTATGCCTAATTTTCGCGGAACAAGATTTACTAATGCGCATGAGACTTTAATTTGGGCGACTCCAAGAAAAACAGGAAAATACACATTTAATTATGAAACAATGAAAAAACTGAACGGTGGTAAGCAAATGCGTTCAGATTGGGATATAAATATTTGTTTGGGAGAAGAACGTGTAAAAGACGAAAATGGTAAAAGTTTACACAATACCCAGAAGCCTATGGATTTATTAAGAAGAGTTATTCTTTCTTCAACAAAAGCTGGTGATGTTATTTTAGATCCTTTTGTTGGAAGTGGCACGACTGCGGCCGCGGCTAAAGAATTAGGACGTAATTTTATTGGTATTGATAGAGAAGAAAGTTACGTACAAGCGGCACGTGTACGTGTGGAAAATATTAAACCTATAGATTTATCTGGAATCGAAGTCGCAACCCCGAAACGTGAAGAAGTACGCGTTGCTTTTAAGGAGTTAATAGAAGCGGGCTTATTGTATGTCGGTCAAACTTTGGTAAGTCCTCGTGGTGAACGTGTGATGATAACTCGTGATGGTATGTTGGCCCATTCTTTGCATGGCAAAGCTTCGATTCATGTTATGGCTGCAAAGTTACAACATTCTGTCAGTTTTAACGGTTGGGATTATTGGTCCGCAGAAAAACGAGACGGTACTTTGGTTCCTATTGATGAATTAAGAAAGTATATACGCAATATAAAACGCGACATGAAAAAGGTTGCTTAATAAAAGCTTATTTTTGTTTTATTTTTATAAACAATTTTTCCATAAGTTTTTTTATCTTACTTTTGTTGCTTTCGGCTTCAGTTTCTTTCATAAATGAATAGGCGATATCTTCTGCGTCGTTAATTTTTTTAAGGCTTATGCCATATTCATAATGATTAGCGTTGTTTTTTAGTTCAAACCATATTGTTATCCAATCTTTTAATAAAGTCTTGGCTCTTTCTTTTTCAGAGTTTAGTTTTTCTTCTAATTTCTGCGTATTTGTATTGCCATTTTTTTTCAAATGAAACAAAAGATTGTTTAGATCTTCTATGTTTTGTTTGGCGGTTTTGTGCGCTTTCATTATTGTTGTCATTTGCTCTGCGATACGTTGTTGCTCTATAAGAAATGAACCTGGCGTTGTTTGCATTATTTGTCCTTTGTTTTTTTTGTATAATATTGTGTATTTTTTTATTTGTCAACAATTTTAAGAAAGCTTGTTTTTTTATAAAGTTTAATTATATATATGATAAATTCGCGAATCGGGTTTTTGTATGATATAGTTTTATTTATAAAAGTAAGGATTGTATAATGGCTTTAATTCCTATGGTTATAGAAGAATCTCCAAGAGGAGAGCGCTCTTTTGATATTTATTCTCGTTTACTAAGAGATAGAATTGTGATGATAAACGGACAGATTGAGCCGACTATGGCGAATTCTGTCGTTGCCCAGTTATTATTTTTAGAATCGGAAAACCCAAATGCGGAAATTTCTGTTTATATAAACTCGCCTGGGGGGGATGTTTCTGCGGGTTGGGCCATTATGGATACAATGCAATATATAAAATCACCCGTTTCTACAATTGGTATGGGGCTAGTTGCTTCTATGGGGTCGGTTTTATTGGCTGCCGGAGAAAAAGGAAAACGCTTTGTTTTACCTAATACTCAGATAATGATTCATCAGCCTCTTGCTGGTGCAGAAGGACAGATTACTGATATGGAAATTCGTATGAATCAGTATCAAAAAAATAAAAAAACATTGATAAAACAAATGGCGGCGTTTACTGGGCGTAAAGAAAAAGAATTATTTGACGCAATGGAACGTGATAATTGGATGGATCCTGATGAAGCCAAAGATTTTGGTTTGATTGACGGTGTTTTAAGAAGAAAATAATTTTATCATAATAATTTTGGGGAATGAATATGAGCGATGATAAAATGAAAACTACGGAAAATCAGCAAGATAGTACAAACCCACAGTTCTGCAGTTTTTGTGGCAAGGCTGTATACGAAGTAAAAAAGCTGGTCAGTGGTAGAAATGTTTGTATTTGTGACGAATGTATAAACTTATGTAACGATATCATGGCAGATGATAAACGTACAGAAATAGGTAAAGATGCAGCTAAATTACCTACACCACGTCAAATATACGATTTTTTAAATGAATATATAATCGGACAGGAAGAAGCAAAACGTACACTTTCGGTTGCTGTTTACAACCATTATAAAAGGCATAATATTGCCTTGTCTTCAAAAGTAGAAATTCAAAAATCGAATGTCTTGTTGATAGGTTCAACTGGAACTGGTAAGACTTTATTTGCTCAAACATTGGCAAGAATTTTAGATGTTCCTTTTGCTATAGCGGATGCAACCACTTTGACAGAGGCAGGATATGTTGGTGATGATGTAGAAAGCGTTTTAACACGTTTGTTGCAAAACGCTAATTTTGATGTAGAACGTGCAAGTCGTGGTATAATATATATTGATGAAATAGATAAGATTTCTAGAAAATCTGAAAACCCTTCATTGACTCGTGATGTTTCTGGTGAAGGTGTTCAGCAAGCATTGTTAAAGCTGATTGAAGGAACAATAGCAAATGTTCCTGCTGGTGGGGCAGGGCGTAAGCACCCTGGTGAAGCAACCGTTCAATTAGACACTAGTAAAATATTATTTATTTGTGGTGGTGCGTTTGATGGTTTGAATAAGATAATCGGCTCTCGTATGAACGAACGTGCCGGAATTGGCTTTGGGGCGCATGTCGAATCTAAAAAAGAACGTGAAGCAAAGAATAATCTGATCGATGTTCAACCAGAAGATTTAGTAAAATTTGGTATAATTCCAGAATTAGTCGGTCGTCTGCCGATTATAACGACTTTGAAAGATTTAGATGAAGATGCGCTGGTAAAGATTTTAACAGAACCAAAGAATGCCGTTGTAAAACAATTTGCGGCGATGTTGGAAATGGATGGGGTGAAATTGACGCTTACAGAAGATGGTTTGCGTGAAATTGCCAAGTTAGCGTCGGCCAGAAAAACTGGTGCACGTGGTTTGCGTAGTATATTAGAAAAATTGCTATTGCAACCTATGTTTGAGGCACCAGAAAAGGAAGATCTTGTAGAAATTGTAATAGATAAAGATGTGGTTTTAGGTAAAAAACAGCCGATAGAAATAATGAAGGATAATAAAAAAGAAGCTAAAAAAGCTGCTTAAATAGTAAAACTGCCTGTTGGGCAGTTTTTTTGTTTGCCGATAAATAAAAACATCCACAAAAGGGGGACGTTTTGTTTCTGGTGACCCTAGTCGGATTGCTTGTAAGCTCGCCAACACATAAGGTTCAAACTGTGCGTAGCTTGTTTTCATCAACTATCGTTTCAAAACCGACGGTTCTCGTCCGACAGGACAAAAAAATATCCCTTTCGGGATATTTTATTTCTGGTGGCCCTGGTCGGACTCGAACCGACACTCCTTGCAGAACTTGATTTTGAGTCAAGCGCGTCTACCAATTCCGCCACGGGGCCAAAACGCAAAATGCATTTATTACTTTGCAGCCGCTTTCTTGGCTTCGACTTTTTTTACCAAGCGTGCACTGCGCGTTGCCTTATGTGCAGTTTTTTTCGCTGGTTTTTCAGCCTTACCATTTTTCTTTTCAATCGCTTTCTTTATCGCTGCCATTTCGGCTGTCAAGCGAGATATTGGTTTTGACATAACATATGCATCCAAACCGCCATGCTTTGTTAATGTACGCAAACCCGCTGTTGAAATGCGCAATGAAAAATCACGATTTAAAATATCGCTGTGAAACTTTAATTTTTGCAAATTTGGCAAGAATGTGCGTTTTGTATGACGCATAGAGTGAGATACGTTCATCCCAACTTCTGTTTTTTTACCTGTAACTTTACATACACGTGGCATAATAATAATCCTTTAATAACTGGGGCATAATTTATAATAAAAAACAAGAAAAGTCAAGCATTGTTTTTACTTTTTCTTGCTTAATTACAATGTGCCGTACTTAATAAATCCGATACAACCTTTACTGGCGTAAAAGTTGTTATAGGAACTTCAACAAAAATTGTGTTCCATTTCGCCATGGCACCGTTCCATAAACCTGGGCGCTCCATAGCTTTTAAAGCCTGACCATTATATGATTTTTCTGATATGAATCCTGTGTTTTTATCTATATACTGGGTTAAGTCAAACTTTTCGCCTTTTGTATTCTTTATACCACATACTAAATCAACTGGATTAAAGTGTGATGCAGAATTCATAATATCTCTATTGTCAGGTGATATCTGACTAGATTCTATTATTTGTAATGTTTCTAGATCATTGTTACCTTTTACCCAGAATGGGCCGCCCCCTGGTGCACCTGTGTTGCGAACGACACCGCACACTCTTATAGGGCGATTTAATATTTCTAAGATTGCTGCCTTTGATATATCTGTCGGAATTTTTACAAAAAGTTCTTTTTTAATAAATTCTTTAATTTCTTCTATGTTAGTAGAATCTATGTTGTTTATATAATTAAATACTTTTTCTTGAATTTCTATTAATTTCCCTGCTAGTGCTTTTTTGTATTCAATAGTATCATTGCGATATTTGTCAGTACAAACATTGTCTATATTTTTTACAAAGATTATATCCGCATCGATTTCATTTAAGTTCTCTATCAATGCGCCATGACCGGATGGACGAAATAGTAAGTTACCTTCATTATCACGGAATGGTTCATTTTCTATTGTGGCAGCAATTGTGTCCGTAGAACTTTTTTGTTGTGACATTTCGATTTCGTATTTTACACCGTACTTAGATTCATATTCAGGCAGAACACGCGTAAGTAATGCTTTAAAACCGTGTATGTGTTCTGGTGATACGGTAAAATGTATATTTACTTTGTTCGCACAGTTTGCGTATTGGGTGCCTTCTACTAAGTGTTCTTCTAGTGCGGTTCTGTTATAGTTTGGATACTTATGAAAAGCAATTAAACCTTTGGGTAATTTACCATAGTTCAATCCTGCATCGGTTAATATACAAGAAACAATATCTTCTTCTTTTGGATTGTTTGGTAAGAACTGTTTTAAATCATCATAAAAAGCGAATTTATCTATGTTGTTTAATGCTTTTTCTGTGACAGAGTTTTTATTCCCACTGGATAAAAATTCAAATAAGTCTTTAAACATTCTTGTTGCTGCACCAGATGCAGGTACAAATTTTACTATTTTATGATTTTTTCTATATTCTTCGTATTTTTCAATGTATTTTTTTCGATCGTTTTCATCAAGTACAAATATCCCATTTGTTGTGCTGGCGGGTGCAATTATATTTGCATAAGGAAATCCGTTACGAAAATCATTTAATTGGTTATTTATTTCTTCAACTGTTAAGTTGTGGGTTGTTATTTGGTTTATGTCTTTTTGGGAAAAATCTGTCATTTTTAACTCTTTTTATGTTTGATTTTAATATAGAAAAGACTTTCATTCAACTATTTTAAAGTTTTGATTCCTGTATCTTGAAACGTCAAAAAATGCTATTATATATATAAGAAAAAGGAGGATTTTTTATGAATCCAGATGAAATGCAAGAAACGCCAGAACAGGCAATTGCTAAATATACAACTGATTTTACTAAATTGGCTGCAGACGGTAAATTAGACCCTGTTATAGGGCGCGAAGATGAAATTCGTCGTACTATACAAGTTCTATCCCGTCGTACAAAAAATAATCCTGTGCTGATTGGTAACCCCGGTGTTGGTAAAACGGCAATTGTTGAAGGTTTGGCAGAACGAATTGTTTCAGGTGATGTACCTGAAAATTTGCTAAAGAAAAAATTATTGTCCTTGGATATGGGTGCTTTGATGGCAGGTGCTATGTTCCGTGGACAATTTGAAGGGCGCTTTAAAGCAATACTAAAAGCGGTAAAAGATTCAGATGGACAAATAATTTTATTCATCGATGAATTGCATACTTTGGTCGGTGCCGGTAAGGGTGAAGGCTCAATGGATGCAGGTAATTTGTTAAAGCCTATGTTGGCACGTGGTGAATTACACTGTCTGGGTGCAACGACTTTGGATGAATATCGTCAATATATTGAAAAAGACCCTGCGTTGGCGCGTCGTTTCCAACCTGTATATGTTGATGAACCAACTGTTGATGATACTATTTCCATATTGCGTGGCTTGAAAGAAAAGTACGAAGGTCATCATGGGGTTAGAATTTCTGATTCTGCGCTGGTAGCAGCTGTTCGCTTGTCTAACCGTTATATTACAGATAGATTCTTGCCTGATAAAGCAATTGACTTAATCGATGAAGCGGCTGCACGTGTTCGTATTGAAATTGCGTCTAAACCAGAAAAGTTAGATGAAATCGATAGGCACTTGATGCAACTGAAGATAGAACAGCAGGCGTTGAAAAAAGAAAAAGATGAAGATTCTAAGAAGCGTCTAAAAGACTTAGAAAATCTTATTAAAGAAGAAGAAGAAAAGTCAAAAGTTTTGACTGCGGAATGGCGCAAAGAACAAGAAAAAATGCGCGGACTTTCGGATGCTATGGCTGCATTAGATGCTGCAAAGGCAGAGGTCGCATCCGCTATGCGTAACGGTGACTATGAAAAAGCGTCTGCACTGCAATATGGTAAAATACCAGAATTGGAAGAAAATATTCGCAAAATGAATGCGGAATCTAAAGAGTATAAAACTGTATTACCAGAACATATAGCTGCAGTTGTAAGTAAGTGGACGGGTGTTCCTGCGGATAAACTAAGTGTTGAAGAACAGTCTAAATTGCTGAATATAGAAGACGAATTACGTAAACGTGTTGTCGGGCAAGATCATGCCTTGACAGTAATTGCGCGTGCGATTCGTCGCAGCAGAGCAGGGCTGTCTGATCCACATAGGCCGGCAGGTAGTTTTATGTTCTTAGGACCTACAGGTGTTGGTAAAACAGAGGTTGCAAAAGCATTGGCAGAATATCTGTTTAACGATGATACTGCAATGACAAGAATTGATATGAGTGAGTATATGGAACCTCATTCAGTATCTCGGTTAATTGGTAGTCCTCCGGGATATGTCGGCTATGAACAAGGTGGGGTTTTGACAGAAAGTGTTCGTCGTCGTCCTTATCAGGTTTTGTTATTCGATGAAATAGAAAAGGCGAATCCTGATGTGTTTAATGTTTTCTTGCAAATATTAGATGATGGGCGTTTGACAGACGGACAGGGACATGTAGTTAACTTTACCAATACTATAATTATCATGACAAGCAATTTGCCTGATATGGAAGCGGTAAAGAAAAACTTCCGTCCAGAATTTATAAATCGTATTGATGAAATCGTGTTCTTTAATCCGCTAGGTAAAGATGTTATGGCAGGAATTGTAAAGATTCAATTGCGTAACCTTGAAAAGCGTTTAGAAGAACGCAGAATCAGTCTGGAAGTTTCTGACAAGGCTATAAAGTGGTTAGGCGATAATGGATATGATCCTGTGTTTGGTGCGCGTCCATTAAAGCGTCTGATTACTTCTGCTGTTGAAGATAAAATTGCCGATTTGATTTTGTCTGGCAGTGTCGGAGAAGGAAGTACCGTATATGTTGATGTTCATGGTAAAGAACTTACGGTAAAATAAAGGGCAATTAAATGCCCTTTATTTTGTTTTTTCTGTATCAATTACGAATCTTTTGTTTTATGCAATTCGTTTTTTTGTTCTATATCAATGACACTTATAGCTTTGTTTGTTAAATCTAAACGTAAATTTTTTCATTACCTGTGATACTTTTTACTTGAATGTATCGGTTTGAAAAAGCTGTTGATATTCTGGGATTACATAATTGTAAGTTTGTGTCATATATTAACCACATCGGTGTTGTAGGATATCTTGCATCATTTATTACCGTGCCGTGTATGGCTAGTATTACTCCATTACCAAAAGTCTTTATTTGGGTATTTATATGATTTGATAATAACTTTTTCCCATTAACGAATATATTGTTATATACGCCTTCTAAAGTAATTTTTATTTGTTTTACACTAACAACAATCTCTTGGGTGTGTGATAAGGCGGTGGCATTTTTATTTTTTTATGTGTTTGTTATATTACTTTCTTTTTTTATATCTGTAGAAGTTTGTTTTGTATTGTCTTGTCCCATAGAATCAGAAAATACCATTTTTGTGGGGGCAGATACTTTTTCTCCTTCTACTACTTTTTCTTCGGGAGCTGTTACTTTTAAAAGAGATTCTATAATATGATTTTGTTTCTTTAAATTATTTTTATCTTGTATTTTAATCAATGGGCATGTTGTTTCACGACCATAACAATCAATTAATACCGTTTTACTTGATAAAGAATCTGCTTTTATTATTTCTGCAGGTGTAGGAATGTTTATAATTTTATCATACGCATTTTTTTGCGAGATTTTTATATAACCATATGCTTTTTCTGTAGATAAAAAGATTTCGTGTCCGGGAAAGCGTTTCGCTAATTCTTCGTTTAGTTCTGGTTCTATCGTTTGATTTTTGTTTTTACGATAATTATAAGCCACACATAGACTTGAATCTGTAGATTTTGACCAGTTTATATTCTTTCCTCGTTGGATAAGTTTAGGTTTTGCCTTTGTTTCGTTATTAGCGCATATGTAATTTGCTATTTCTTCTGTAGTAATTCTTTTATGCTTTCATTAAAAGACGCGTCTTTTAATAATTCTTCAATAAATAATTTTGATATATTTTTTTATTCATTTTTTTCTGTCATATTTTTATACTCTTGATTTGTCCCTCCTTTTTTAGTTAATTATTTATTCTTTTTATTTTTAAATTGAATGTCGCGCAACTTTTTATATTCGCCGTCCAAAGCGATAAGTTCTGCATCTGTTCCTTTTTCAATTATTTTTCCATCTTTTATTACACATATTATATCTGCGTCTAATATTGTCGATAATCTGTGAGCAATTACGAAAGTTGTACGACCTTTCATTAAATCTTTTAATGCCGATTGGATTAGTTTTTCACTTTGGGTATCAAGTGCGGATGTCGCTTCGTCTAATAGTAGTATAGGGGCATCTTTTAAAATTGCACGAGCAATTGCAATTCTTTGCTTCTGACCGCCCGATAATAATGCCCCACCTTCACCGACTTTTGATTTGTATTTTTTAGGAAAACTCATGATAAAATCGTGTGCATTTGCTGCACGTGCAGCAGCTTCTACCTGTTCAAAAGTTGCATCTGGGGCCCCATATTTTATATTTTCTTCTATCGTTCCGTTGAATAAAAATACATCCTGAGAAACCTCTGCAATATTTTTACGTAATGAACGTAAAGTAAATTGTTTTATATCTGTTTTATTTATCTCTATTTTACCTTTTTGTGGTTCATAGAAACGTTCTATTAGATTGAACATGGTTGTTTTTCCGCCTCCTGACGGACCAACCAATGCACAAACTTTACCAGACGGTACATTTAAATTTATATCTTTTAATACTAATTCGCCCGGATTGTATTCAAAATATACGTGATTAAAAGTTATAGACATTTTGTCTGATTTTAGTTCTTTTGCATCTGGTAAATCTTGGATGTCTGGTTTACTGTCCAAAAAGTCAAAAAGGACTTCTGCTGCTAATAATCCATGTTGTATCGTATTGTTAGTACTGGTTATACTACGTGCTGGTTTATACGCTGCAGTTAATGCCAATAAGAATGCAGTAAAGTCACCTGTTGTAATTGCACCTGTTACAATAAAGTGCCCTCCAATAATTAATGCCAAGCATAAACCAATAGAAATCATTAATTCTAGTAAGGGTGACTGTAAGGCAAATGCCTGAGTCCCTTTATAAGAATTTACCATAGAAGAATCCAATACGCGCGAAAAACGTTCTGTCTCTTTTTCTTCTGTTGCAAAAGCCTGAATCGTTTTTATCCCATGTAATGTTTGATTTAAGTGCTGTGATACGTTGTTGGCAATACCAAACGATTCGCGAGATAATTTACGACGCTTTCGCATAATAAGAACCATAGGTACCAAAATAGCAGGGACAAGAAATAAAAGTACTGCACACATTTGTGGAGCGTAATAAATCATTAAAGCTAATGTCATTGCCAAAGTGGCAATTTGTTGTATCGTGCTTATTATGGTCCCTGTAACTAAGTTTAATACTGCACCAGCTTGTACGCTGAAATAATTTAAATTTTTACCAATTCCGTCGCCATAAAATTTGGATATATTCATTTTAACCATGTGGTTATAAATACGCTTTTGTAAGTTTGCGCTGGCTATTAAACCGGCTTTTGCCATAATAAGAGATTTTGCATAACTAAATATACCCTTAAAGCCAAATGCCGCGATAATTTGTAGACCAAAAAAATAAATATATTGCATACTTTTTTGTATAAAAGCTTTGTCCACTACTTGTTGTACCAATGTAATGGTGTACGCTTCTGCCGCCGCCGCCCCGATAGTGGCAAGAATACCGGCAAGCAACCATTTCCATTGTGGTTTACCGATTTCGCGCCAAACACGCCCGTAAAGAGACCATTTAATGCGAACGTTTGTTTCGTCGCCTTTTATAAGTTTTTTTATTTTCTTTGAAATTTTTTTAAACATAGCGGCTAAATTATATGATTTCTTTAGTTTTCTGTCCAGTAAAAGATTATATGATACATTTTTTAATTTTTAATTGACAATAATGATAATATTATATAAAATCTGTGAGCTTTAATAAAATATAAAAGCAAAAGCAAAGTTTTGGGGTTGTAGCTCAGTTGGTAGAGCACCTGCTTTGCAAGCAGGGGGTCGTCAGTTCGAGTCTGATCAGCTCCACCAAAAGTTTGTAAAAACAAAAGATAATGCGTTAAAAGGGGGTGAATAACCTATGGTAAAAGTTCTGGTTCGCGATAATAACGTAGAACAGGCATTGCGCGTTGCAAAACGTAAATCTCAGAAAGAGGGATTATACCGCGAAATGAAAGAACGTCAGCGTTATGAAAAACCAACTACAAAACGCAAACGTTTGAAAGAAGAAGCCGTTCGTAACGAAAAGAAACGTCAATCAAAACAAAGAATGGTTTTTGGATTCTAAAAAAATAAATCCTGCTGTTGCGGGATTTTTTTTATGATATAATTCCAAGTATTAAGGAGGATACTATATGACAAAAAAAACTACTGTTAAAACCAGTAAATCAAAAAGTAAACCTGTTGTTACTACGAAGAAGACAGGTTCAAAGAATTCCGTAAAATGTAGTAAGACATATACTAGTATGTTTCAGGCATATAAAGCCTTTTGGAAACGCGGGTTTACTGATTGGAAGGGGACTTCATCCCGGTCTGAATTTTGGTTGGCAACATTGTTTAATTGTATTTTAATGTTGTTTCCTATATTTTTGATATTACTTTTGTGGGTGCTTGGGTTAAGAGAACCTGGTATACTTACATTTTTTATGATTATTTTGTGCTTGGTTGCTTTATATGGGGTGGCGATATTTGTCCCAACTTTATCTATGGGTATAAGAAGATTTCATGATTTTGGGCAACCTGCATGGTTGTTTTTGATTCTTTTTGCCGGTTCTTTTACATTATATTTTTTTGAATTGGATTTTATTGGTAATGTTGTAAACACAATAATTTTAATTTTATATTTATTACCGACAAAAATATCTGGTAATTCATATCATAAGTACAACAAATAAAAAACCGCAATTTGCGGTTTTTTATTTTCCCCAATATTTACCAATTACATAATCAGCAGCTAATGGTATAGATAGTTTAGCAACGTTTTCCATTTCTAATTCTATCTTTTTTGCAAATTCTTCGGCTATGTCTTCTTTGCATTCAAATATTATTTCATCGTGTACTTGCATTATCATTCGGATTTTATCTGTATTAGGTTTTATTATTTTTTCATCTATATTTACCATTGCGCGTCGCATCAGGTCTGCTTCGAAGCCCTGAATTGGCGCGTTTATTGCAGCACGCATTGCGTATCCGCGCATACGCGGATTTTTTGCTTCTGGTATTTCTATTCTTCTACCCCAAGGCGTATAAACACAGGCATTCTTTAAAGCAAATTCTTTGATATGCTCGATATAGTCTTTTATTTCCGGTAAACTTGCCATGTAGTTATTTATTATGTTTTGGGCCGCAGCGCGTGATATTCCTAATTGTCCTGATAGACCGAACGAAGATATACCATATATTATGGAAAAGTTTACGGTTTTTGCTGCACGTCTTAAATCTTTTGGTACAGGATTTCCTTCTGCGATATTAAAGATTTTTCTAGCAGTTTGCTCGTGAATATCTTTACCTGAATTAAAAGTTTCTTTAAAAGTATGAACATCTGCTACGTCTGCTAATAATCTTAATTGAATTTGTGAGTAATCAACAGAGATTAATAAAGATTCTTCTGGGGCAATGAAACATTTTCTTATTTCTTCGCCTAATTCAGTTTTGATAGGTATGTTTTGCAGATTAGGGTCGCGACTTGAAAGACGACCTGTGTTTGTACTGGTTTGTAAATATGTAGTATGAATTCGTCCGTCAGATGCAATCTGCCGCGGCAATGCGTCCGCGTAAGTGCCTGCCAGCTTTGCGATAGAACGCCAATTTAATATTTTTTCTATTATCGGATGTTCGTCAATCATATCGTTTAAACTTTCTGCATCTGTTGATCTTTTTTTATTTGCAGGCAGTTTTAGTTCGTCAAATAAAATTGTTCCTAATTGTTTCGGGCTAGCAATATTAAATTCATGACCTGCCATAGCCCATATTTCTGTTCCCAGTTTAGTTAGTTGTTCATGAAATATGTTAGATAGTTGTTGTAGGCCGGTTTTATTTACAAGTACTCCAGACCTTTCCATTTTTAATAATATCTTTAATAATGGTCTATCACAATTGTCATAAAGTTCACATAATTTTTTATTAGTTTCTAATTCTGGTCGCATAAGTTTATAAAGAGCAAGGCAGACTGTCGCGTCTTCTGCGGCATATGGCGTAGCTTTATCGATATTTAATAAATCAAAGTGCATATCTGCATCTTTTGTTTTGGGTGGAAACAAGGATGCGAAAGATATATTCTCGTGTCCCAGATATTTTATTGATAGTTCATCAAGTCCATGTCCATGAAGCGTTCCATGTAATGCATATGATAACAGCATCGTATCGTCTAATGGGGCAATTTTTTGAACGTCCCAACCTTCATTTGCCAAAATATGCAAATCATATTTTACATTGTGGCCTACCTTTATTATGTTAGGATTTGTAAGTATGCCCCAGATTTTTTCATAAACTATATCTAGTGGAATCTGGTTCGGGGCCACAGACTCTTTTTCAAAAAGGTCTGTATTAGATATTTTATGGCGTATAGGTATATATATTCCATGAGATTGTTCGGTTGACATAGAAATGCCGACAAGTTTATCTGTTAGAGGGTTTAATCCGGTTGTCTCTGTATCAAATGCAACTATATGTTTTATTTTCGCAATGAATGCATCAAGTTCTTCTACTTTAGAAATGGTTTCAAAAGTTAATTCTTTTAATGTTGTTTTTGATTCGTTCTTTTCATGATGCTTTAGTTTATTTTGGTCTATGTCACATTCTGATTTCGAATAAACGAATGGTTCGGGCATTTCTGACGGATTAAATTTTTCAATCGGGAATAGCTTTTGAATTTTTTCTGCCAGAGAATTACTTTCTATTTTTGTTTTTACATATTCTAATGCTGCAGGTGTGTTAAATCGAAAAGGGGCTATTTTTAGTCCGGATAAATCAACATCAGTTTTTAAAGTTACAAGTTGTTTAGAAATATAGGCTTTTTCTTTATTGTCTTTCAGTAAGTTACGTATACGTTCATTTGGTATCTTGTCTAAGTTTTGATATAAGTTATCAATATTGTTAAATTGATTTATCAGTTCTGCGGCTTTTTTAGGACCAATTCCTGGAACCCCTGGAACATTATCTGAAGAATCACCCATTAAACTTTGTACGTCTATTACTTGGGCTGGACCGACCCCAAATTTTTCAAAAACTTGGGCTTCTCTTATTTCTCGTTGTTTTAAACCGTCATATAAGAACACGCAATCAGATACCAGTTGCATCAAATCTTTATCACTGGTTATTATTCTGGTCGCATCTGTTGAATTGCAGTTTTCGCGAGCTAATGTTGCGATTACATCGTCTGCCTCAACGCCAGGGATACATAAAACAGGCATTCCCATTGCTGAAACGCCTTCACGAACCATGTAAGATTGCGTTATTAAATCTTCTGGTGTTTCCGTACGATTAGCTTTATATTCTGGGAAAATGTCTTGTCTAAAAGAGATTCTGGATGCATCAAATATACATACAAAAGAATCTTCTGGTTTTGCTGACGCTAATATAGGCAATAACATATTAAAGAACCCGTATACAGCACCTGTAGGCGTACCGTCGGCACGTGTAAGTCGGCTGTGTACCCCATAATAAGCACGAAATAATAAAGAATTTCCATCAATTAGCGTCAGCATTTTTTATACCATTTTTAAAATATATAACGTAGTTTTAATCTAAGATCATAATTTAATAAATCAGATTTTGTTTCATTTGCTTCGTATACATTTGGAATATACAAAGCGCGTGCTTCTGCATCAAGTTTGATAGGTATAACAGGTAAACCAAATGTTACACCCAGCATACCTTGATACGCGACAGATTCATTTAAGTCTTCTTCGAATATTTTGCTACTAAAAGTAGTACCGGCTCCGACGCCAATATATGGTTGTATGATGGTGGTTGGCATTTTCGCATAAAGATTGAACATACCCATATTAAACTGTGCTTTTTCACTATCTAAATAATTGTATTCTAATTCAAAGCGTAAAATAGGAATATCTATACCCAATACTGCACCGTAAGATTCTGCAGATTTAGAAATATCTTCATCTTCTGTAAATATTGTTTGACCGCCGGCACCAATATTTGCCCCCGCGTATATATCAAATAGAATATTTGCATTAGCTTTTGGGGTTGTAAATATCGCAGTTGCAATTGTTAAAATAATGGCGTATTTTAATTTCATAATTTTCTCCTTTATGTGATATCATAATAGAAAAAACAGGTGTATATATGCAAGAAAATAAACCTTTGTTGATAGTTGGCCTTGGAAATCCAGGAATAGAATATGAACATACACGTCATAATGTCGGTTTTATGGCAATAGACAGTCTTGTTGGAGAAGCGGAAGGGTGGAAAAAAGAAAAACATGCCCTTACATGTTCTAAAATCTTAGATGGGCATAAAATCATTTTTGTAAAACCGCAAACTTTTATGAATAACAGTGGATTGGCAGTTGGTGAATTAGTAAATTTTTATAAAATACCTTTGGAAAATATTGTTGTGATCCATGATGACATGGATTTAAAGTTGGGAACTGTGCGTCAAAAGGTTGGTGGTGGCAGTGCAGGGCATAACGGTATAAAATCAATTGATGCGGTTATCGGTACCGATTACAGACGTATAAGAATTGGTATTGGGCATCCCCGCGATTTTAATATAAACATTTCTCCTGCTGATTGGGTCTTAGGCAAGTTTACAGAAGCAGAGTTAAAAGAAATAACAGAAATTATTTCAAAAATCTGTTTTTCTAATATCGTATAATTTCTGCCCCGGGCAGAGAAAAACAACCATTTTTGTCACGAAATTTTGTACCATCATTACTTGGTTTAAAATAACATTCTGTCTCTGTTTTCGCACCAGCTGTACTTGTCATACCGGCAGGACATTTAGAAAGGGTTTCTAGCCCAGAACAATAATAACCAGCAGGGCATGTTTCAAATACAGCATATAATTTAATTGGCTTCTGTGTTTGTTCATATAAAAAATCTTTACTTATTGGGATTATTTCATCCCCTACATTTTTTATGCCTTCACAGCCTTCCTTGCATTGCCAATGGGAAAAATAATATCCTGCTTTATATATTTCTGACTCAATTGCTTTGCAAGATATTTCTGTTTGGCAAATTTGAGAATAATAAACATCAGTATCTGTATCTGATTTATAATAATCTATATGATATAGTGCATTTTTATTATCCCAGTTTATATATAATGAAGCATTGCTTTTAAAATAGGTTGTGTCAAAAAATGGAGAATTATATACCAGTTCACCTGCGCCGTCTGGTTCTGTATAAACACCATTAGCTATTCTCCAAAAATATGTTTCTGGTGTGAGAGATAGAGGTATCAGTATCGGTGAAAACTCAGTTTCGTTAAGCGTTGTATATCTAAAACCAATACCATACTTTTCTTCTAAAATAATATTTCCATTCCCGTATTGTCCGTTAATAAGCCAACGGTCGCCTTCTGGTAAATCTGGATCTATTGTTATCGTGTAAATGTTTGCTTCGCAATAGCTTTTGTCATAATGTTTACAGTTATTAGTATTTTGATAGTCTCCACTACAATTAACATTTATTCCGTATAAATCAAATGCGTCAGAATGATAATGTGGATCACAATTTTTGCATGTCAAATTATCATAATATTGATTTTCTGCACAATGTATTACCCATGGGCACGTATCTTGTGTCATACCTGTTACGTCTATTCCGTTTAAAAATTCTGCGTTGTCCGGTTTTGTACATGTTTTACATGTACCCCCAATTGTTCCGTTAAATGTTCCTGGTTCACATAGTTTACATTTATTTGTATTTCCGTCGAATTCACATCCTGCTGAACATTTGCCGTTATCATAAGAACATGTTGTTACAGCATAAACGGGTAAAGAAAAAAATATAAATAAAGAAGAAAATATTATTATAATTTTTTTCAAAACAACTCTCCTGATGATAAGTATATTTTTGCATTTTAATTATATTGGTGTCAATTGGTAAAAAACGGTAATGACATCATTACCGCTTTTTTATTTTTGTAAACGTTTATTTATGGTCCAACCATGAACGATATACCACAGACTGTCTTCTCGAACTTTTGAAGCCTCGCCCGGCTTAAAGTTAAAATCCCCTTTGCCTTTAACCCTTGGAGAATATTCAATGTTATAACGT
>CALXXV010000003.1 GCA_944392775.1 uncultured Alphaproteobacteria bacterium | reverse complement strand
TACCATGCGGATTTGGTGCTGCCCAGTTTTTTCAAAATGCCGCGTTTAACCAGTGATTGAACGGATTTTTTCACTGTTTCCAGATTCTTGTCCAATGTCCGCGCAATATTAGCGGCCGTCCAGCGGGGCTGCGTTTCAAACAGGTCTAAAATTGCCGTGGCAGTTGCCGACAGTTTCCCATTGTTTGACTCCATTGCCGTTGCAATTTTCGATTCCAAATGTTGTTTTTGTTTGAATAATGAATTTACAAAGAATGTCAGCCAAGGCTCATAATCAACATTATCCGTCCAAATGTCTTTCTGTGTGCCACGTAATGCCAAATAATATGATGATTTGCTAGCTTCTATAATAGATTCCATTGATGCATACGGCATATAACTGTACCCGTGCTGTAACATTAACAATACGGTTAATGCGCGTGACATACGGCCGTTTCCATCTGTAAAGGGGTGAATAGCCAGAAAATGCACAACAAACACCCCAATAACTATCATTGGGTGCAGGTATCCGTCCGCCAGATTGCGGCGCGTCCAATCCACCAGTTCGGACATCAGTCGTGGCGTATCAAAAGGTGTTGCGGTTTCAAATATAGAACCGATTTCATTACCGCTTGCGTCAAATGCCACCACACGGTTGGAATCTTTTTTATATTCACCGCGATGGCTTGCATCTTTGCCAGAATACCACAGCAAGATTTTGTGCAGTTGTTTTATATAGTTTTCGGTTAATGGAATTGTTGCGTAATCATCAAAAATAGTATTGATTAAATCGGCATAGCCAGCAACTTCCTCTTCATCCCGTGATTTGAAAGACGTCTTGTTGATGTTACGGAACAGCGTTTCAATCTGGGCGTCAGACATCTGATTACCTTCGATACGATTAGACGACCCCACAGATTCAATCGTTGCGATACGGCGCATCGATTTTAATTGTTCGGGGCGCAGGCGTACCAAACCACCATTCCAAGTAGCCTTGAAACTGTCTATCTCGCTGATTTTTTTCAGCATATCCGGCGTGATACGAATATTGTTTATGTTTGGCATAGGCGCCCCCAAATTTTACCTAATTGTTATTTTTATTACCTGATTCTACCTAAATATTACCTAATTGTCCAGTATTTTTACCAGACAATACAAAATATCGCTAATTTATGGGTTGGAATTAGCGATAAATGGGCTCATATACTTTGGTGGGGGCGGGGCGGGATTGGTTCCTGATATGGGTGGGTGAAATCCCTGTTCTATGAATTTTAATTCCCTGTTATTTTTGTGGGTATTTTTGTAAAAGTCCCGGAAGTCGGGCGCGGTGGGTGAAAATCGGGGCGCCGAAATTTCAAAAATCCTTGTTAATCCCTGTATTTTGTTGTATGGCGTTTGCCGTAGAATCTTACCACACCGCCAGTAATAAATAAATCCCCACAAAATCCTTGTGGGGTTTATTTAGTTTATATTGATTTTTTTGCGGTTTATGGTATAATTACGTGTGAAATATAGGACGGCTGATGCCGTATTTTTTATTCCGCAATCGCGGGATTTTTTTATTTATAAAAAATGAATAAGGCTATAATATGAAAATCAGCGATAATGGTATAAATATGTTAAAACGCTTTGAAGGCAGCGTTAAAATTGGTGGCAAACATGTTATTTATGATGATAAAACGGGTAAACCAGTAGATTCAAATAAAGGATTACCTAAGGGGGCAACAATTGGTTATGGTCATTTGATAAATTCGGGTGAAGATTTTAGAGATGGTATAACAGAAAGACAAGCAACTGAGATATTGCGTTTAGATATATCAATGGCAGAACAGGCAGTTAAAGACAATATAACTGTACACTTATCTCAAAATCAATATGATGCACTGGTATCTTTGGCTGGTAATATAGTTCTTTCCCCTGTGTTTTTTAGTAAATTTGGTGATGAAGATATCTTGGAAAGTATGGATAAAAATGCATTAATTGAAACTAAAAAAATGCTTGGTGATACGCATAAAAAGAAAATAGATATGTCAGATGAAATATTTGTAATAAATGTTGGCGGGTATATAGGAGAGGCTACTAAGTCAGAGATAGAATATGCAATAAAAACAGGTAAAAAAGTAAATTACTTAGAACAACAAATAAAATTATAAAAATAAAGTTTTTAATATTTTTAGTATTACTTGACTTAAAAATGCAAAAGTAGGATAGTTTTCTTATATAAAAGGAGAACTAATGAAAAAATTTTTACCTATTTTTACTGTGTTTTCTATGTTTGCAACGGCAACATTTGCTGCAGATTTAACGCCATATGTCGGTTTGGGTGTTGTCGTTGATAAGGCCGGCACTTCTGCGAAACGTATGGGGTATGATCAAAATTCTGCAGATAAGATTGTAAAAAACGGTGGGGGCGATATGGATTTTGATTCTGCTATCGCTGGTGAATTTACTGCTGGTATTAAATATGGTAATTTGCGTGGTGAATTTGAATATGCATTGCGCAGTGCATCTGAAGATAATTATGAAATATTATCAAATGCTATGATGACAATTAATACATCAACATCTGTAAAACATAATTCTTATTTATTTAATTTGTATTATGATTTTGATTTAGAGAATTCTAATTGGACCCCTTATGTTGGTGCGGGTGTTGGTTTAGGAACTTATAATCAATATGCAGCAGTAGATATTGATTTTGCAAGTGATATGATGCCAGATCAGCACATTATTGGTGCGGATGATAAAAAGAAGGAATTTGAATGGCAGGTAGCAGTAGGTACTGCATATAACTTTACAGAAAGTTGGGCCGCAGATATAGCGTATCGCTTTAATTCTTCTGATGTAGAAGGTGAATTTGTTTATGCACACGAAGTAAAGTTAGGATTACGTTATTCTTTCTAAATCATTTTTAAAAAAACAACCGCCGAAAGGCGGTTTTTTTATTCTCGCCATATAACAGATTCAAATTTAGAATTTATCTCGTTACGCAAATTATCATCGTTAAAGAATTGATTGCGTTGTTCTGGGGTCGTTCCATGTTCATTATCTTCAAAATGCGGAACATATTTTTGAATTGCGATTTTCTTTACACCGCGTGAATTTAAATCTTGTATAATTTCTAATAAATCTAGTTTTGTCACATGTCTTGGGTCACAGGTTATGCGAACTTCCATATCTTTACCTGTGTCTAACCAAGCACATAAACTTTTTATCATGTGATCGTGCGCAATATTTTGACCGACTAATTCTGGATATTTATTTCGTGTCGCCTTATAGTCTAACCCAATCCAATCAACAATATCAGATGCTTTTTTTAGTGTTTCTGGATAAAAACCGTTTGTATGAAGTCCAATATAAAAACCTAAATCTTTTACTCGACGCATATATTCTATAAGTGCGTCACCTTGCATCAAAGCTTCGCCTCCAGAAAAGACGATCGCCTCTAATTTCCCGACGCGAGATCGCAACCACTCGAAAACTTTTTCTGGGTCGTATTCCCCGTCACCAACATTCAGTAAATGGGGGTTAGAACAGTATGCACAACGAAGCGGACATCCTACAAGAAAAATGACTGCGGACAACTTTCCCGGATAGTCTATTGTTGTGAATGAAACTAACCCACCAATCTGAATTTCTCTCATAATATTATGCAGCTTTTTTCATTAATTCACTGTGTCTTTGACCAGCACTTAAACTGTTTGCTTCTGTAAATGTTTTCCTTTCACAGAATTCAGAATACTTTCCAATATTAAAATTAGATACCGGTCTGATAAATCCCATTGAACGAGAAAAGACTTCGCATTGTGTTCTTTGAGTGTTTTCTGCTGCTTGCATAATGTTTTCCTCCCTTTCTTTTTTGTTTGTTTTTTAAAACTTTGTTTATTCCTTATTTTGATTGGCTGCGATTTCCGCATCGCATTTTGGACAGAATTCGTGTTTTCCAGGTAAATATCCATGCTTTGGACAAATCGAGAATGTCGGTGTCAAAGTCATGTAAGGAATTTTGTAGTTTTCAAATATCGTGCGAACAATTTTTTGTGCTGCTTCACCTGAAGATACAGGTTCGCCCATATATAAGTGCAACATGGTTCCGCCCGTATATTTGCGCTGGAAGTCTTCTTGGTGTTCCAATGCGACAAATGGGTCGTCTGTATAGTTTACAGGTAATTGTGTAGAATTTGTGTAATAAGGAGCCTCTTTCGTTCCAGCAGTTATAATATCTGGGAAGTTCTTTACGTCTGTCTTTGCAAAGCGATAAGAGCATCCTTCTGCTGGTGTTGCTTCTAAATTATATAAATTACCAGTTTGTTCTTGGAAAGTTACAAGATTTTCTCTGATAAAATCCATTACATCCAAAACTAATTTTTTCCCAAAAGGTGTCGCTATATTTTCCTTGCCGTTGGTAAAGTTCAATACCATTTCATTTGCACCGTTTACACCGATCGTAGAAAAGTGATGATCCCAGTTACCTAAATAACGACGTGTGAAAGGATATAAACCACGTTCCATATTCTTAGATATTATTCGACGTTTGATTTCAAGAGAATCACGCCCCATATCTAATAAACGTTTTAATTCTGTAAATAAACCGTCTCGGTCACCTTTATGTACATAGCCCAAACGAGCTAAGTTAATTGTGACAACACCGATAGAACCTGTTTTTTCTGCAGAACCGAACAGACCCCCACCACGTTTTAATAGTTCACGAACATCTAAACGCAATCTGCAGCACATAGAACGAACGTCTGTCGGATTCAAATCAGAATTTAAGAAATTCTGAAAATTAGGAATCCCATATTTTGCCGCTAAATCAAATAACGGTTTAACATTTGGATGATCCCATGGAAAGTCTTTTGTGATATTATATGTTGGTATTGGGAACGTAAATGGACGACCATGTGCATCTCCTTCGGTCATTACTTCTAGAAATGCTTTATTTATCATATCCATTTCTTTCTGCAGATCACCATATGTAAAGTCAACTTGTTCACCGCCAATGAATGGACGTTGATTTTTTAAATCTTCTGGGCATGTCCAATCAAAAGTAAAATTTATAAATGGAGTTTGTGTCCCCCATCTGCATGGTACCGCACAGTTAAATATAAGTGTTTGCATAGAGTTCTTTACATCTGAATAAGATAGGTTGTCCACCCTTATATATGGGGCAAGATAAGTATCAACAGATGAGAATGCTTGTGCCCCAGCAAATTCATTTTGTAGTGTGCCTAAGAAGTTTACCATGTGTGAAATAGCTGTTGCCATGTGTTTTGCGGGTTCGCATTGTAAATATCCTGGAACACCGTTAAAGCCTTCATATAATAGTTCGCGCAAAGACCAGCCCGCACAATATCCTGTTAACCAGCCTAAATCATGAATATGTATAGCAGCATTTTTATGCGCTTCGGCAATTTCTTTGGGGTAAGTGTTTAACCAATATTCTGCGGTAACTCTTTCACTGGTACGCAAAATCAACCCACCAATAGAATAACCAATATTAGCATTTTCTTTTACGCGCCAATTAGAACCACCAACATAACCGTCTATAACTTCAACGGCATCCACGTAAGAGTTACGAATTTCGGTTCTTTTTTGTCTATATATTATATAAGATTCTGCCGTTTTGTATGCTTTGGCATCCATTAATGTTTCTATGACTTTGTCTTGAATTTTTTCAACCGTTGGAGTTTTATCTTCAAATTCTGCTTCTATTTTTTCTATTACGCTTTGAGTTATTTCTGCAATTCTTTCATCGGAAATTTCTTTTGTTACGGCGACTGCTTTTCTTATGGCTTCAAATATTTTTTTTGCATCAAAAAGAACGGTCTCGCCAGAGCGTTTTTGTACAACCTTTATGTTGGTGGTAAATGTCGGAATAATTTGTATTTTATTTTCGTTCTGTTCAATAGACATGTTTGTTGCTCCAATATTACTACATGATTACAATATATAGTAGGTGTTGTGCCAATTTGATTACAATATATAGTATTGGCTATTTTGTATCAACATATAAAAATTGAATTTTTTTTTATTTTTTACTTTACTTTTTAAAATGCTTATTTTTCAAGGCATAGGAACATATGCAATTTATACAAAGTTCACACAAAATAGTTTTTTGTATTTAAAAAATATAGCATCCTGCATAAAAAATGATTCGTTTTTTTTAAAAAAAACACAAAATATAGTAAAAATATTGTTTGGGTTAGCTATATGTTGAGTTTTTGTCGATTCGTAATGAATTATTTGATATTTGTATTTTTTTAGGAAAATAGGTTGTTTTTCCTTGTGTAAAAAGTGTATAGTTTTAATGTGTTTGGATGAATTTTATCCAGATTTATTTAACAATTTATACAAAAAGAGTAAGTAGGTCACGATGAAAAATATATATGAAATGCTGCAAGATGTTTGTCTTCAAAATAAGAATCGCATTTTTTTTGTGCGTCAGAATGAAACATATGCAGATTTATTAAGAAAAGTAAAACAACGCGCAGTTTTATTGGCAAAAAAATTCGGTATTAAAAAGGGTGATACCGTTGCTGTGTTATCTGGCAATACACCTGAATTTATCAAATCTTATTTTGCGGTTACATCTCAGGGGGCAAAGGTTTTAATGTTGGATACGGGGCTTTCTTCTGCAGAACATTTAAATATGATGAAAAGAACAGATTGTAAGTTGGTTCTTGCACAAAAAGAATATTTTATAGAAGGCGGACCAACGATGTTTGATATAGAAAAACCCGATGACACGGACGAGACGGATTTTATAGCTGCTGATGTCACAAGAGAAGATATTGCGATGCTATCCTTTACTTCTGGTTCAACAGGGAATCCAAAAGTTGTTGGATTAACGCATGACAATATTTTGTCTTTAGGGCAGGGGGCGTTGTTTTATAAACCTGTAATTCATCCGGGGTATACTTTTTATGGTTTTTTACCTCTTTATCATATTTATGGCGTTGTAATAAATATAATTGCTCCATTAGTTCTTGAGGGGAAATTATTATTGCAACCCGTATTAAATCCAAGAGAATTTTTAAACGACTTTAAAAAGTTTAAGCCAGAGGTTATACCGGCCGTTCCTCGTATATGGGAGGCTTTTTATAAGAAAATTGTAGAGGCTGCAAAAGAAAAACATGTTTATACGTTGATGAGGTGTGTAATCTCATTACGAAATATTTTACGTTCAATAGGAATGGGGTGGTTAGTAAATAAAGTTACTAAACCTGTTCACGAATTATTTGGTGGAAATACAAAAGTATTAGTGTCGGCGGGTGCTACTTTAAAACCTTCTATCAGAAAGTTTTTTGAAAGTCTTGGTTTCGCGGTTGGCGATTGTTATGGTTTAACTGAAACAACGGGGCCGGCAAACTTTAATTTTGCTTTTCGTAAAACAGATGGCTCTATGTATTATGCGGGACCTTTACCGGGTAATGAAATTCAAATTCATAATCCTGATAAACATGGAATCGGAGAAATATGGGTTCGTGGCAATTTAGTAATGCCAGGATATATTGAAAACGATGAAGCAAATTCAGCTGCATTTGAAAATGGTTGGTTTAAAACAGGTGACTTGGGCAAGCTAGATAAATATGGCCGCTTGATTGTAAAAGGACGTAAAAAACAAGTAATCGTTTTAGATAGCGGTAAAAACGTATATCCGGATGAATTAGAAGACTTGTATTTGCAAAATGAAGATATTTTATCTGCTGCAGTATTTGAATATGTAATAAAAGGTAAAACTGTTCCGTTTGCTGTATTTCAAGTAAAACCAGGAACAAGTGTAGCGAAAGTCGCGATGCTTTTAAAAGCATCTAATTTAAAAATAGCCCCTTATAAATGGGTAAAGTATTTTGCAATTACAGAAGAAGAATTGCCGCAAACTTCTGCTAAAAAAATAAAACATTTTGCAGTGCGCGAGATGTTGGAGCGCGGTGAATTTGTAAGGCATAGCCAAAGTGAGTAAGTGACTTTTATAATCTGAGGGAAACCTCAGATTATTTTTTGTAATATGTAAAAAAATGATATAATATAAAAAAAGTAACGGGTGATAAATATGAAAAACACACAATCAGTATTTGGTATATTAAAGGGGCTTGTTGATAAAAAAGTGCCTGAATTAAATAAAAAATTAGAAACTGCGGAAATTGCTGATAAAAAAATAAAACGTTTTCAAAATGCAATATCTGATTTAGAAAGATATATCGAGATAAATCGATATGATCGAGAAGCTGCAAAAGAAGCCCAAGAAGATATAGATGAATATGAAAGAAATATTGGGGTCTTGGAATCTTTTCGTAAAGGAATAGATAAAGTTAAAGAAGAACTTTTATATGCGGATAAATTTTATAAAACTTATAAAAAAGTTACAAACGATCTGAAAATACAAAATTTAAAACAACAATATGAAGATCTTGATACAAAATTATCGGTTTTAGAAGATCGTATGTTTGCATGTGAAATAAATTTGGACGAAACAGAACGAAGTGCCGAAGTTTATACACAGTCTAAGCAAGATTTTGCAAAGTTTAAAGAAGAATATGATAGATTATTCAAAAATGCCATGGATATATTAAAGGAAATAAAAGCATTAGAAAAATAAAAACATGCCTTTTGATACGTTTTTATTTACATATTGCAATATATGGTAAAAATGATTTGGATTCATCAATTCCTTTATCCCCGCAATCCAGACAATTGAATTTTCTATTTTGTGAGTGGCTTTTATCTAAAGGTATAGATTTGCCTTTTACTTCATTTACTTGCGAGGCATAAGAATAGCTTGGAAAACCGAAATAAAAAGCTCTTGAATTTCCTGAACATTCTTTGACATCACCCGGATAACATTTTGGATTGTTTATTTGTGATGGATCGGGTACACAGACAGAAATGCACGTGTCAGGATCGGTAAGCATTTTTTCACAATCTGTGCAGGAAGAAGATGGTATGCGTACAGTTGAGCCTAAGGCGCCATATATTGCGCCTCGGTTAAGAGTTTCGCATTTTTTTATGTTTTGTATTTCGTTTGGATCTGTAATGCATTCCCATTCCAATGTTGTATAGTTTAACCTTGCTATCATGTTATCGGGACATACTTTTTCAGGAAAAGGGTTTACACATTCCCAAACGCTATCAACTAATACAGCGGTTTGTTGTTCCGCACAAAGCGGCTTTTTCGTTTCGTCAGGTACACATTCTAGTAAATCGGAATCCCAGATCGTATCTCCTCCACAATCGGTTTTTGTATTATATGGTATACACTGCCAACGGCTGAATTTATATGTTTTTATTGTGCCAACAGGACAAATTATATCGGTGTCTGTCTGAGAGTTGAAAGCTGTTTCTGTTTCTGGTAACTCGTATTGAGTCATATAAACAAGTTGTCCGTTTTTTAATTCCATTTCATCTATTATTGTTTTTGGAACGCTTCTTGGATTCGTTATGCCGCCAGACATTATAGCGTCATTTAAAAATATTCCAAAAGTTCCAGTGTCTGGAAAGTATTCTTCTAATATATCTATCATATTATTATATTTCTTTTCTGGAATTTGGTTTGTAGATGTAATTATATAGCTATATGCTGGTTTTTTATTGCGTATTATTTCACAATCTGTCTTTTTTTGGTTTTCGTTTAAGCAGATGAATTCACTTTTTATTCCATTTTGTTCAATACATATATCTTGGAAAGAAAAACCTTTTATTTGGGCATTGTGTTGCGCAGCAGCACATTCCGCGATTGAACGTAAATCAGATTGTGTTACGGCATATTCTGTTCCTTGTTCTGTAACACTTTGGTTAGGGCTGCTTATTACATAAAAGCCAAGCATAAGCATTGCAACTAAAATCATGATAAAAATATTCATCATTCCCTCTTGCGATTTATTAAAAGTCTAGGTAATATAATGATAAAAAGCAATAGGAAAACGGTTTTTAAATGAAAAAATATTTTTATCTTTTTTTCGTGTTGTTGTCTGGGTGCGGTTTTAAGCCGATGTTTTCTGGGCAAGATACTGATATATATGTTCAGCCGATAAGCGGTATAAATGGTATAGTTCTTAGAAACGATTTAAACGCTAAGTTTGGAGGGCAAAAAGATCCCAATGCAAAGTATACTTTGAAAGTGAATTTAAGCAATCCTATTACAAAATATAAAGCTTTAGAAACAACTGGTGATGCAACTTGGCAAGAGATAGTGTTAAACGCCGATTATGTTTTAAGTGCGGACGGTAAAGAAATTGCTAAGGGTAGAGAATCTGCTTCTGAATCTTATACGTTTGTAAGATACTTAGTTGCATCAAATGCTTCATATAATAATGCTGTTCAAAATACATTGAACGTATTGGCAGATAAAATTGGTACTCGGGCGATTGCAGAAACTTATCGCTATGAAAATGGTAATGCAAAAAAATAATGAAGTGGAAAGAAACAGATTTTAATACAGGTATAGAAAATATTCGTGCAGTCTTGATTTATGGACAAGACGCTGGGCAAGTTGATGAATTTTGTGATCGTGCAATTGAGAAACTGGGAATAGAAAAGGACAATTTATTTGCATTAGATTCTGATGAATTACGTGAAAAACAGGATGCTTTATTTGCTGAAAGTTGCAGTCCTTCTATGTTTGGCGGTAAAAAAATGGTAATCATATCAAATGCCGGTGATAGCGATGCAAAAATCCTTGCAGAATTAGTAGAACATAATGGTTTGTGCGCATCTGTTATTGTTACGGCAGGTGATTTAAAAGCCGGTGGGGGATTACGCAGTCTTTTTGAAAACGGTAAAGAAATTGCTGCTTTACCTTGTTATACAGATGATGCAAAGTCTTTGGCTGCTTTGATCCGAAAGGAGTTATCTGCAGCGTCAGGAATTCAGCAAATTACTCCAGATGCCATGGCTTATATGACATCGCATCTTGGTGGAGATAGAGGTATAACACGCGGTTTCCTTACAAAAATAGCTTTATATGTAGACGATAAAAAAATAATAGAATTAGAAGATGTTGAAAAATGTCTGCCGGATACTGGTGCAGCTGATACAGATGATTTTTTATATTCTTTAACTGCCGGTCATATACAACAAACAATGATGGCTTTAGATAGATTGTTATATGATAATGCGGAACCAAATATGCTGTTACGTTTATTAGACGGACATTTTAAGAAGTTATTAACAGCAGTGGTTGAAGGGCAATTACCACGGCTGTTCTGGAAAGTAGCAGAAAAGTTTAATCAAGCAATAAAAATATGGCCCGAATCAGAAATTACATCCGTCTTAGTAAGATTGAACGAACTTGAAAAACAATTACGTACTACTGGTATGCCAGCAGAAATATTATTGCGGGATTTTTCATTAAAGTTAGTAGTACGTGCCGCTAAACTAGCTTTAAAAAGAAGGAAATAACATGTTAGCATCTGTTTATGCACCTAAAGATTTTAAAAGACTTAGAGTTGTTGGGGATTTGGTTGCACGTTGTTTTGAACATATTACTCCTTATATAAAAGCTGGGATTTCGACGGGTGATATAGATAGGTTAGTCGTAGATTTTTTAAAGTCTAATGGGGCAAGATCTTCGGATTTGGGGTATCAAGGGTATCCTAAAAGCATATGTACATCTATAAATGATGTTATTGTCCATGGAATTCCAAGCGATGATGTAATATTAAAAGATGGGGATATCATAAATGTTGACCTTACAGCAGAATATAAAGGTTTTCATGGAGATGCGTCACGTATGTTTATGATAGGAAATGTTTCTAATAAGGCTCGTGAGTTAGTACAAACATGTCAAGATGCTTTGAATGCTGCAATATCTATTTGTGCCCCTGGGGTTCCGTTATCAGAAATCGGAAAAACTATAGAGATGGTTGTAAAGCCGCATGGTTTTTCTATTTCACGCGATTTTGTTGGACATGGTATAGGAAAAGTTATGCATGATGATCCACAAATTCTTCATTTTTATGATAAGGCATATGATAAAATAAAAATGGTTCCAGGATTAGTTTTTACTATTGAACCGATGATAAACACAGGGCGTCCAGATTGCAAAATAGATCCTGATGGTTGGACCGCAAGAACTGTTGATGGTGGGTTATCTGCTCAGTGGGAACATACATTAGGTATTACAGAAGATGGCGTAATAATTTTTACAGAAAAAAATGATATAGAATAAAAATCAAGGACCCGCCGTGAAAGAAGAAGATTTAAATTTTCACTTGGGACATAGAGAAAGACTACGTCAGAAGTTTTTAGATAATAAGCTTACTGACTATGAATTGTTGGAATTATTACTAAGTTTTGTTATTCCCAGAAAAGATGTTCGACCTTTAGCACGAGGTATGTTAGTAAAATTTGGTAGTATATATCAGATTTTAACGGCATCTATAGATTCTTTGATGGAGTATAGCGGTATAGGTAAAAATACTGCAATATTTATAAAAGCAATTCATCAAATAATGATAACAGGATATAAGACTTGTTTGACATCAAGTCCGATATTTCATAATGATAAAATATTGTCTAATTATTGCAGTTTATTATTAAATGGTAAAACGATAGAAGAATTTCATATTTTATATTTAAATTCTGAACGACGGTTATTGTCTGATGATTTACACAGTGTCGGAACAATAGATTGGGCGGCAGTATACCCAAGAGAGATGATAAAAAGGGCTTTAGATTTAAATGCGAAATCTGTTGTCTTGTTACATAATCATCCGACACCAAATACGTCTTTTTCTAGTGAAGATATAGAAATTACAACAAATATAAAAAATATGTTAGAACCACTAGGAATAGAATTGTATGATCATTATGTCGTATCTGGGGGCATAATTTATTCGGCACGTAATTTGTTTTTATTAAAATAATTCTGCAACATCACAAATTTTTTCAAGGTTTTGTTTATTTGTCTGGGTTATAGAGTCATTTTTAATATTATATGTGGTTTTGGTTGCCATCGTTGGTGTTTCCCAAGAGTCTTGCCATTTTCTAGATATCTTTATAATTTCAAATTTTGGTTTGAATACGAACCGTATTTTTTGTAGTGCGCAATCTGCGCCTTCTGTTGTCCTAAATCCATCTGGGGTTATATCAATGAAATTACCATTTTTATTTAATTCGATTTTATATTCATAATAAGAATGAGATGTGGCGTTTTCGTGTTTGGTTTTTGTTATGCGATCGTTTAAACCGTCGGAATTAATATCTATATTAAAAATGTCTTTCGAAGCTACGCCTTCACCCAATTCGTCTAATTGATATTTTTCAGAATAAGACGGATTTCTTAGCCCGTCATCAAAGCCTTCATATTGTTCAAATTCGTATCTGTTATTAGTTTGTTGATCAGGAGATTCTATAGCCGTTGTTTTTGTGGTCGTTGGTCCTTCTCCTTTGAGTAAAAAGTAAACTAAGCCGATTATTATAAGTAATGTAATTATTAAAAGAATACTTGGTAATATAGAACCTTTCTCTGATATGTTTTTTTTGTTTAACATTTTGACGCCTTTTTAGTTCTTTATTATATTTCCAACAGTCCAACCTTCTATTGTTTTAATGGCCATTACAATTTTTGAAAGTTCTGAATCTGTTAGGTCGCTCATTCTTTTATTTATTGATAGTCCCGTTAAATTTTGTATGTGTCTATGATATGCTGCGGTATCGTTTTCTGAAGGGGGGGCATACCGGCTAATTGCACCAGCAACAGTCAATTTGTTATAGTTAGATGTTTTTAGCAATTCTTTAATTGCGTGCATACCTGTTTCTTCATCAGGAAATATAGCGAAACCACCGGCTTCTCCTATTGCGCCCATTCTTCTAGAAAATTCTGAATATCTTATATTCCCTGGGTTAGTGTTTCTCCATGCTCTAGACCCGCCTGTTTTTGTGTATTGGGTGCCGTCTGGACTTATATATAAAACGTTTTTAGATATTTCTTTTGCGCTGTGCGGTATAAATAACTTAGGAAAAGAATTGTTGTTAGCGGTCAAGACGTTTATATCTTGCGGAATTTCTGGTGCGATAATGGGGGATACATAATATGGTAGTTCATTTGGTTGAGTTTTGGCACCGGAATCGTAGATATTAATACCTTCATATAGATTATATTCATCTGCTTTGGCCATTTTTAGGTTTTGTGCCGCAAGTATTTTATTTATATCAGAATACGGTATTTTTAAAGTTTGACATCCTTTGGCGAATAAATCTCCTCCCCATATAGTGTTTATTATCGGACGAGATGCGGCTAATATGCCAAAAATTAAAACAAGGTTTCGTAAATTTGTAAATATATCGTTTTTGGCTCCTCTTATCATTGCTATTGCCCAGCCAAATAATAAAATGCCTGTTATGCAAGTTATTATAATCCATGCATATTCAATGAATGTTTCAAAACTGCGTAAAATGCAAGATGGGTCTTCTACATATAAAAAAACATCATCCGAACCTAAAATTCGAAAACCTGAATTTGTTAGCTGTCTAAGAATTATGTCTGTATTCATCAGACTCCGTATCGTTTCTATTTTTTAGATGCTGCATTCGTAAAAAATCCAGGTATAGAAAAATCTTCGTCGTTTGCGGCAATTCCAGCCCATCCAAATAGGTCACCCATAATTCCAGAGTCTTCTTTCTTTGCTTTTTTGAAGGGTAGAATATTTTTTAATTTACCTATTTTACTATGGTTTTCTGGTTTTGTATTTGTTGATATTTTGTCTTCTGTTTCTGCAAATTCAGCAGCTAATTGTTCAAGTGTTGCGTCTGTTTCTTCACTATTATTTAAATCATTTGTATCAGATATATATGAAGTTTCGTTATCAGATTCGTCGTAATTTATTTCTGTATCAATATCTGTTGTTTCTATTTGTTCTTCGGTTATGTCTTCCCGTAGAGGTGTCATACTTTCTAATAGTTGTTCCAGTGTTTTTTCAATCGGTGCATCTGGTGCTTCATCCGATATCATATCTTCTATGGTTACTCGTTGTGTATCTGTAATAATTTCTTCGTTTGTTGTTTTTTCCGATGTAATAGAAACGTTATCTTGTTTTTTTATTTCTATATCTTTCATAACAGTTTTATCTAAATTTTCTTCAGTTGGATCAATGTTTTTAGTATTTTTAACAGGCGCTTCGTTTAAATTTTTATTATCTATTATTTCATCGTCTTTTTTTGAGGCTAAAATTGAAAGAATAGGTATTATTTTTTCTTCAGTATTTTTTGATTGGTTTTCTTCAACTGCTGAAGAAGCCTCAAATTTTTCTTCCTGTTCCACTTCCATATCGGATTTTTCTGTTTGTATATTTATAGTCTCTTTTCTTCTTTTGTCCTCAGAAGATTTGGTGTTTGATAGTATTGGTTGTTTATTTTCTTCAACTGTATTGTTTTCTGGTATTTTCGTTTCGTCTTTGGGCTCTGCCCCCCCCTTCATAATTAAGTTTTGTTCAAAAATGTTTTCATTGTCTACAGGAACGCCAAATAAAACAGTATCTTTATCAAGTCCTAGTGCGCACCTAACTTCATTAAAAGCGGCCTGTATATCTTTCATATCAAATGTTTCATTGCCAGAAATGTATATGATTTTTGTCTTCATAGAAATAAATCTCCCAATAGATTATATAATTATATCACATTTTGTGTTGAACGCATATAAAAAATATCTTAAACTAAAAATATGGTTGATATAAAACAGCAAATATTTCAAGAATTAACAAATTTAGAAGAAGTGGCGGTTCGTCTAAGGTCTACGGCCGTAAATGCTGGTAAGCAAACGGATTTAGAGGTCGCAATTTTGACAGAGCAGGTTAAAGGTTTGCGCGAGAAAAATGAGAAAGCAACCGAAATGATAAATCAGTCGATATCAATATTAAAGAAGTTAAAATGAGTGTTGTATCTATACCTATTGTAAATAAAAATTATCCTATGGGCTGCGAAGATGGGCAAGAAGCTCGGTTGATAGAATTGGGAAAAATGGTTGATAATAGGGCTCGTGAAATTCTTGATAAAATAGGACCTTTGCCGGAAAATGCACTTTTAGCAACATTGTGCATAGTTCTTGCAGACGAGATTCATAATAAGCCGATTCCAAGTGTAACTGATGCTGATTTAAAAGAAATTCTTGCACGAATCAAAGAGATAAAAAATAAAATAACGGCGTAGATAAAAATTTATTCTTATTGTTCTTGGTAATTAGCACCAGTATTTTTTTCTGTTGTTATTTTTTTATAAATGTTTTAAATTCCTTTTTGTCATGAGTAAAGAAATTATTGAAAAAATAGATTCTCAGCAGTTATCAGACGCATTGTCTGAACGCTATTTGTCATATGCAGTAAGTACAATTGTGTCGCGTGCTTTACCTGATGTTAGGGATGGTTTAAAGCCCGTACATCGTAGAATTTTATATTCTATGTTGCGTCAGAAATTGTCTCCTTCGGCCGCTTTTCGTAAGTGTGCAACAGTTGTTGGGGACGTTTTAGGGCATTATCACCCACATGGGGACTCATCTGTATATGATGCAATGGTACGTCTTGCTCAGGATTTTTCTGTACGTTATCCATTGATTGATGGGCAGGGGAATTTTGGTAATATTGATGGTGATCCACAGGCGGCATATCGTTATACAGAATCTAAGATGACAGATGCTGCGATGCTGATTATGGAAGGTATTGATGAAGACAGCGTCGATATGATGCCTAATTTTGATGGTACAACTGTTGAACCGACTGTTATGCCAGGGGCATTTCCTAATTTGTTGGCAAACGGTGGTATGGGAATCGCAGTTGGTATGGCAACGAATATTCCGACGCATAACGTAGCGGAAGTTTGTGATGCTTTGTCTTTGGTTGTTGATAATCCAGAAGCGACCACTACACAGATTATGAAAAAGCTGGTTGGTCCAGATTTCCCAACTGGTGGTGTTCTGATAGATTCTTTTGACACAATTGTAAAGAATTATGATACTGGACGTGGCGCTTTCAGAATTCGTGCAAAATGGGAAGTTGAAAAATTAGACCGCGGTGCAGAACAGGTAGTTATAACTGAAATACCGTACGGTATTATAAAATCGAAGTTAGTAGAACAAATCGCGAATTTAATTGATGCAAAGAAATTACCATTGGTTGATGATATTTCTGATGAATCAACAACAGATGTCAGAATTGTAATAACGCCTAAAAGTCGTAATGTGCCTGCGGATAAGATGATGGCGCATTTATTCGCGATGACAGATTTGGAATATAAGTTCAACATGAACTTTAATGTAATTGATTCCAACGGTGCGCCACGCGTAATGGGTATAGGTGACGTCCTGCGTGAATTTATTGCACATCAAAAAAACGTTTTAATACGCAGAACAAATTGGCGTTTAGGTAATATTGCGCGTAGATTAGAAATACTGGGTGGTTTATTAATCGTCTACTTAAACCTAGATAGAGTGATAGAGATAATACGAAACGAGGATGACCCAAAAGCCGTTTTAATTGCAGAGTTTAATTTAACAGAAGTTCAGGTAGAGGCGATTTTAAATACTCGTTTGCGTTCTTTGCGTAAATTGGAAGAAATGGAAATTCGTCGTGAAGATGCCGCTTTGCTAGCGGAACAAAAACAATTACAAGATTTGCTTGCTAGTCCAGAAATGCAGAATGAACAATTAAAGGCATGGTTTGCAGATATTAAAAAGCGTTATGATAAAAAAACTGCATTGGGACGTCGTCGTACTCAGTGGGTGCCTCAGACCGAAGAGATAGTTGTGAATGCAGAAGAGTTTATAGAAAAAGAACCCTTAACTGTAATATTGTCTACTATGGGATGGATACGCGCGGCCAAGGGGCACCTTGATTTAAATAATTTGGATTTGAAGTTCAAAGAAGGTGACGAATTGCAGTTCGCATTCCATACGATGTCTACTGATAAAGTGAACTTGTTTGCTAGTGGAGGTAAGATGTTTACCGTTTCTGCAAATGATTTGCCGTCTGCGCGTGGTTTCGGTGAGTCTGTTAGAATGATGGTGGATATCGGGGCAGATGAAAATATTGTAGGTGCATTTGTCCTAGATACAGCCACTAAGTATTTATTAGTTGGTCGTCATGGAACAGGGTTTATTGTAAGCGGTGAAAACTGTTTGGCCCAGACTCGTACTGGTAAACAGGTAATGAATACAGATGCAAAGAATCCTGCGATAATGTGCGTACCTGTATCTGGTGATAGTATCGCATTATCTGGTTCTAATGATAAGTTGTTAATATTCTCAACCTCAGAAATTCCGGAAATGACGCGTGGCAAAGGTGTAATATTGCAGAAATATAATGCAGAAAGAACTTTTGTATTGGATGTAATGTTCTTTAACGCGGCTGATGGTTTCGGTTGGACGACAGGAAGGGGAACAACTAAGTTAGACGATTGGCAACCATGGGTTGGCAAACGCGCTTCGCAGGGAAGAACAATACCAGTTGGTTTCCCACGCAGTGGTAAATTTGGTAAATAGTTTTTTGTACATTGTGAAAAATATCCTTGTATAAATAAATTAAACTTTATAAAATCGTTATGAGGAAAAATGCCAAAAGAAAAAATGAGTTTTTTCTTTGGGCGTTTTTTTTTCGATGTTTTTTGGTTTTATTTATTTATAATCTATGGAGGTTATGATGAAAAAAATCATTTTTATAACAATTCCCCTTTTCTTTTTGGTTGGATGTATGAATGATGAAGGGACACCATCATATAAATTGGGTAGTCATAATTTTGTACCTAATCCGACTAATCCGAAACAAGATTTTGAAAATTCAGCTGTTGTTCAGAACGATTTATTAACAAGTTTAAATACTAGAAACGCAGAACAAGTTTCTGAATATATAACGTATCGCTTAAATGAATGGGACGATTTTAATAAAGGTGTAGGAAGCGATATTAACAAGCTTGATATAGCAAAAGCGGCATTATGGTTGACGGATGTAAATAAAACAGAAAAAGAAATAGAAGAAGAGTTTGCAGATAAAGAAGATTTATTTCATATGGCAGTATATGTTATAGATAACCGTTTAAATCGTTGCTTTAAGGATGGGGTGCTTTCGGCAAAATGTTTTGTAAATTGGCGTAACAATTATTTAGAAAATTTTAATAAAATTTCAGAAGAGATAAAGAAAAATGCCGTTTTAATTACAGCAAATGATGCGTTGTTACAAGATTTAAACGGAGACCAGTTAAAATTTACGTTGAATAAAGATGGTTTAATTACAGGCATATCAGTTATAGATAATCAATCAAACGATGAAGAAATTTTTTCTGTTAGAGAAGGAGATAATAATTTTTCATATATATATGACATGAATCCCGATGCAGAAACATATGATAAGAAAGTTCTAACATATTCTTCTGTTGGTAAAGTATTAGGTTTAACGTATTCTGATTTTGGATCATATTCTATAAAAACAGATGTTTATGATATATACACACAAGATATTATTGGATCTAATATAGAAAAAAGAGCTTTATTTGCAGGTGGTTATGACGCTTATAAAATTTCTGAAAATAAAATTCAAGATTCAATAGACACCGATATAGATTTTTATGGAACGGCTTTAGGGCGTGTTACAAATTCAGAAAATGATGAGTTATTGATATTTGATAATAATGCAAAATTATCATTCGGTAAAACAACAGGAAGAACCAATTTGTTTGTTGATTTTGTAAATTGGTATACGATATCTGTTGATAAAGATATTAATGCAACAGAAGCAGATATAGAGTTTTCTAACTATACAGGCCCAAGTGATTTTGAATTACCAAATGATATAACCAATGGTACTGTGAATATGACTGTCGGGTATTATGGGGCTAAGCCCGATGACGGTATTCCTACAGAAGCGACAGGATTAGTCCAATTCTCTGACCCAAGTGGCATAAATTTGGGATTGACGTTCGGTGTTAAATGAAAATGATTTTTTATGATAATCATTTATAGCATATATGAAAAAACAGCATCTTTAGATGCTGTTTTTTTCCCTTTTAATGCGTCATTAAGTTAGTGAGGCATTTTAGCTTCTGTCATAACTACATGTTTGCGCAATTTTGGGTCATATTTGCGGAATTTCATTTTGCCAGCAGTATTTTCTGACTTTGTATTTTTTGTAGTTGTGTAGAAATAGCCAGTTTCTTTATTTTCTAGCTTTACAACTTCTTTGCTGCCTTTTTTAGATGCCATTTTTTCTACCTTTTATTATTCTGTTGGGGATTTTAGGTTAAATTTTACTGGAAATCAAGTAATTTTTATAATAATATACAAAAACACATGCGTTTAATGTACATAATGCGGGTATGGCGACTACGAAGCGAAACGTAGTGCCGCCGTGCTAAAAAGTTCGTGCTTGTACATAATGCGGGTATGGCGACTACGAAGCGAAGCGTAGTGCCGCCGCGCTAAAAAGTTCGTGCTTGTACATAATGCGGGTATGGCGAAATTGGTAGACGCGCTGGATTTAGGTTCCAGTGGGGCAACCCATCAGAGTTCGAGTCTCTGTACCCGCACCATTGTTTCTTCGTGTTTTTAATATACTGGGTAATTTCTTGGAAAGGACGGATCTGGTTGGGATAAATCTGATTTTACACCACATGCAGAAACTACAAGCGTCGCGATTAGTAAAAATCCCATAAATAATTTTTTCATGTATTTAATTATAACTATTAGTTTTTAAGTGTCAATTTTTTGATGATAAACCGGATTTCTATCCTGTGTTATATGCTTTGGTTATAGTCTATTCTTCTTTTGTACATAACAAAAGGAGAGATGTCATGTATCACAGTAATGGAAATTACGAGGCTTTTGCCAATCCTCGCAAACCAGAGGGTGTAGATAAAAAGTCTGCTTATATAATAGGTGGTGGCTTAGCGGGGCTTGCGGCTGCCGTATTTTTAATTCGTGACGGAAAAATTAAAGGGAACAAGATTCATATTTTTGAAGAACTTCCTTTAGCTGGTGGCAGTATGGACGGAATTTTAAATCCGCAGCGCGGTTATATAATTCGTGGCGGTCGTGAAATGGAAGCTCATTTTGAAACTTTGTGGGACTTGTTTAGGTCGATTCCGTCCTTAGAAGATGAAAAAATATCTGTCTTGGATGAATTTTATTGGTTGAATAAAGATGACCCAAGTTTTTCACATTGTCGCGCAATAGAAAAGCGAGGCAAGAGGATGAAAGACGACGGTAAATTGACTTTAACACCGACTGCAATTCGTGAATTAATAGATTTAGCGTTAACACCAGAAGAAAAATTGCAAGATGTACAAATTGACCAGGTTTTTACAGAAGAATTTTTTGAATCTAATTTCTGGTTATATTGGGCAACTATGTTCGCATTTGAAAAATGGTCCAGTGCAATGGAAATGCGTCGTTATATATTGCGCTTTATACATCATGTCGGGAAACTTGCCGATATGTCTGCATTAAAGTTTACAAGATATAATCAATATGAATCTTTAATTACACCGCTTGTTCGTTGGTTAGAAAATAATGGTGTAAAATTTCATTATGACACGCGTATAACGAATGTTGTTATTGATTGTAAATCTAATAAAAAAGTTGCAAAGAAAATAGAAATGATAAAGTCTGGTAAAGAAAAAGAAATGTCTATCACACCAGATGATTTAGTCTTTGTCACGAATGGTTCTATTACAGAAAGTACGACATACGGTGATAATGATACTCCAGCGGATACGCATCATGAACTAGGTGGCAGTTGGGAATTGTGGAAGAATATCGCCAAGCAGAATAAAGAGTTTGGTCGCCCAGAAAAGTTCTGTGAAAACATACCTGCTGCGAACTGGGTTATGTCTGCAACCATTACGCTTACAGATGACAGGGTTGTACCTTATATAGAAAAAATTTGTAAGAAAAATCCGCACAGTGGTTCTATTGTAAGCAGTGGGCCTGTGACAATAAAAGATTCTAATTGGTTGTATGGGTTTAGTATTTCACGTCAGCCGCATTTCCGCAGTCAGAAACCAAACGAAATAATAGTTTGGACGTATGGTTTGCTATCTGATACCGAAGGTAATTATGTAAAGAAAAAGATAGCAGATTGTACGGGTGCGGAATTATGCGCTGAATGGTTGTATCATATCGGTGTTCCAGAAAAAGAAATAGAAGATATAGCACATAATAGTGCAAATACTGTACCAAGCCACATGCCATATATAACTACATATTTTATGCCACGTGCGCTGGGTGATAGACCACTCGTTGTGCCAAATGGTTCTGTAAATCTTGCGTTTATAGGTAATTATGCAGAAACAGAAAGAGACACAGTATTTACAACAGAATACTCTGTCAGAACTGCGATGGAAGCGGTTTATACTTTATTGGGTATAGAACGCGGGGTACCAGAGGTGTTTGATTCATGCTTTGATGTTCGTATGTTGTTGCAAAGTATATATTACTTGAACGACAGAAAAAAACTTCATGAAATAGACGTACCATGGGTTTTAAAATTACTGGAAAAACAAGGAATGAAAAAGGTAAAAGGAACATATTTAGAAGAGTTGCTAAAAGAAGCAAAGTTGATATAAATAAAACCGCCCATCTGGGCGGTTTTATCTTGGCAGAGCATACTGTGCAATTCTCTGACTAATGACTTGGAATATTTTATGTCACTTGGTGCAGAGATTAAGGTCATTTTGCAAAAATATTATGACAATAGTAGTTCAAGTTGTTTTTAGTTTGCTTGCGTATCTTTATCGCATAGCCTTGGAAACAATATTTCTGGTGCCTGTATTTTTCTGAATTTAGTAGTATTTATAGTAAACATATTTTCTATACTTGATTCACGCATATCAAAACTTAACGATGTTAATATTTTTTGTGATACACTTGGCATAATCGGCGATATGGCAATGCCAAGCATTCTGACACCCTCGGACAATACGTACAAAGTGGACAGTAATTCATCGTGTCTGGCTTCGTCTTTTGCTAAATTCCAGGGTTGTTTTTGATCGATGTAATAGTTTAATTTGGAACTGATATCAAAAATAACTTCTGTATTTGACTGAATATCATAAATATTTTTCGTATCTAATAAAACAGATTTTAATTTTTCTGCCATAGATAGAACAAATTGCATATCCGAGCTATCTAAGACGATGTCTGGGATAATACCTTCGTTAAATTTTTCAATCAACTTACAGGTTCTGAAATATAAATTACCAAATGTATTTGCTAGTCTGTTGTAGGCATTAAAAATTATATTTTCTGAAACTTGTGTATCAGAATTCTTATTCATAAGATTTACCAGAACAAATCTGAAAGCATCTGCTCCTATCTTATCTACCATTTCTTCTGGGTCAATTACATTGCCAAGACTTTTTGACATTTTAACGCCGCCCTCGCCGACTAAAAAGCCATGAATCATTATGCGATGGGGGGGCAATAAGCCTAATGCTTTTAACATAATCGGCCAATATATACAATGTGGTTTTATTATATCTTTTGCCATTATATGTATAGAATTAGGCCAAAACTTGCACATATTAGTATCGTTATTTGGCCAATCTAAACTAGATATATAGTTAATAAGTGCATCAAACCATATGTACGTGATATAATCCGTGTCAAATGGAATTTCTACTCCTAAATGCACACGGTTTTTAGGGCGCGATATACATAAATCTTCAAGCGGTTGTTTTAACATATTCAAAATTTCCGTTCTGAAAGAACTGGGTTGTATCCAGTCGGGATTATTTTCAATATATTCTTTCAACCATTCCCTATACGGCTCCAAAGGCAGAAAATAATTCTCTTCTGATATTTCAACGGGTTGTTCCTGATGATACGGACAACAGCCGTTTTCATCCAAATCCGATTCTTTTTTGAATTGTTCACATCCTTTGCAATATAAACCTGTGTATTTCTTTTTTATTATCAGACCATTGTCATACACTCTTTGTAAACACTGCTTTACAATTTTTGTATGGTGGGGACAGGATGTTTGCACAAACAAGTCGTAATCTATTCCTAGCTTTTTAAACAAATTCTTAAAATTTTGACTGTATTCTTTGACATAATCCTCAAATGTCATATTTAGTTTTTGTATTGTATCAAAATTTTTTTGACCATGTTCATCTGTTCCTGTAGTATAGAATACATTTTCACCACGTAATTCAAACGTTCTGCGTAATATGTCACCCAGTATGGTGGTATATGCATGACCCAAATGTGGCTTACCATTTAAATAGTAGATCGGCGTTGTTATGTACGTATTAATATCATTCATCTTAGTTCCTTATAATAATCTTAGTTTTTAAACCAACATTGTGGATCTGTTGCAAGAAAATCACCCGTTGCGCCATAGGCAACAGCACGACAGCCTCGGCAGTAATTTAGCAGCTTGCAATCCTTACATTTTTCAATTTGACCCCAATTCCTATAATGTTCTAATTCTTTAGAAAGAAATATATCGTATATAGACCGTTGTGGTACCTTTCCGATTGGACTATACATTCGGCGACAAGCGTATACTGTGCCATCTGCTAATACGCATAATCCAGATGTACCACAATGACAGCCGTCCATAATAAGTTCATTTGTTTCATCAATAGAAAACAACCCTTTTTCATATAAAAAAGGCTTCCATAAATGATCTTTAAAAGTTAACACAGGACGTTTGGAATTTTTATATTTACTGTAAACATTCCATACCTTTTCTAAAAAACATTTGTATTCGTCACTACTCATCATACTGTCTGTGTCTTTATGTGTTGGACAGTATCTTGCAAAAGATATCATATCAACAGCTGTATTTTCAGCAAGCCATTCTATTAAACTAGGTATTTCGCCCATGTTCTTTTTTGATACAGTCATCATAAGAGTGGGATGGATTTTTGCTTTCTTTAACACTTTTATCGCATCAATAGTGGCATTAAAGGAGCCAGGTTTTCGGAAATAATCATGCGTTTTTTCAAAACCATCAATTGACATCTGATAGATATCAAGGCCTAATTCATATAACCTTTTGGCTATATCTAGTGATACATGAAAAGGGTTGCCCATCATAGAAAACTCACATTTTCTTTCGGCAACAGCTTGTAAAAATTCCCAAATATGTGGATATAATAACGGATCACCTCCCGTAATGGCTAAGTAAGGACGTTTGTTCATTTTTTTGCAAGAATCCAAAAAATCGTCCAAAATTAACAATAATGTTTCTAGTGGTGTTTCAATAAAATTAAACTCTTCACTACCGTTAAATATATAACAATGCTTACACCGTTGGTCACAAGAATTAGTGATGTGCCACTGTAATGAAAAATATCCACTACAAACACTCTCGGATAAGGTGCCCGATTTTTGTTCCATATATCAAACCTTTAAAAACGTTACGCAACTCGTTGTTTGCAAGAAGCAGGTGTAATTTTATTGGTTCGATTTTTAAAACGCATAAATCGATCTTCTATAACACCGCAATTCCAACCGCATTGATTGTCCATGCAAGATGTGCCTAAACACATTGCACGTGGTGTACACTTTCTAGACTTTTTTCCCAGAGTTTGTACAGTTTTTACGGGTGTTTCATAGACTTTTTGATTTGTCCAAGAATTTACTTGTTTTAAAGAATCTGTTAATTTCATATTTACACTCCTTTAATACTTGAACAATCGTATAATGCCGTAATTCAAAAGTCAATAAAATATTAAAAAAAGTCCGAACGTTGGGGATTTCGTGCTAGTTTTATTTCTAATACATTCGGACTGGGTGAAAGGTTTGTAAATCCAACAAAAAACGACCCGAAGGTCGTTATTTATTTTGGCAGCCCCAACCAGATTGTTCGCTTTTCGCAACTATCGTTGTGGCTCACCACACGTAAGGTTCAAACTTCGCTTTGCTTGTTTTCACCAACTATCGTGTCGAACTGTACCAGTTCAAATCTGGGGCGCAGACAGCAAAATAAAAAACGACCCGAAGGTCGTTATTTATTTTGGCAGCCCCAACCAGATTCGAACTGGTGTTCTCGCCTTGAAAGGGCGGTGTCCTAGGCCTCTAGACGATGGGGCCAAAACTGCCACGTTTCTTTATCAAAACGCCGCCAAATTATAACTGGCTTTATCCCCATTGTCAAGGCTTTTTAGAACCAAATATCTATTCTATTGCAACAGGTGCGTTCATATCTACTTCTTCTACTGTTACTGATTCTTCAGCCGTTGGCTCTTCTTCTACCTGTTGAAATACAATTTCTTTACCTTCTGCGTTCTTCAGCGTCAAGCGACCGTCTTCTAGACTATAAGATTCGACTGTTGTTAAAAATTGAAAATAGTCTTGTTCTGCCTGCATTGCATTCATTGGTCCCATCATCATTGTTGACGCCATCGGACCGAATTTAATTTTATCACCTTCTGCTTCGTATGTTCCATTGTATAAGTTTACAACTTGACCGTTTACGCGCATTTCTGTTGCATCAAATGTTAAAATAATATCTGTGCCTTCTGCTGCAGATACAAAACTTTCACCTTTTAACATTTCTGGATTTGGTGTGTTGTTACTGCATGCTACCAGTGTCAATAAACTAGTCGCTAAGATATATGGTTTCAGATTCATAATTTCCCCCTTTGTATTAGTATGCTAGTAAGTATACCAGTGATATAAATTATATCAATAATTATAAAAGTTTTCTCTGGGAAATATTCTTAAATAAAAAACGCCGCTGATTTTTCAGTGACGTTAAATAGCTGGCGGGATTGACGGGGCTCGAACCCGCGACCTTCTGCGTGACAGGCAGACGCTCTAAACCAGCTGAGCTACAACCCCTTAAAGCAAGCCTTATAATATACTGTTGTTAATATAAATGCAAGACTTTTTTTCATAAATAGAAAAAATCCGCCTAAACGGCGGATTTAAAGTAATTATTTAATAAGTTTCCCCATTGCGACAGCGGTATCGCCCATACGATTTGAGAAACCCCATTCGTTATCATACCATGCAGTCACATGAACCAACTTGTCTTCCAATACTTTCGTTTGTGAAGCATCAAATATAGAACTGTGTGCGTCACCTGTAAAGTCAACAGAAACTAAGGCTTTATCGTTATAGCCAAAAGTTTTTGATTCTGCAGCTTTCATTGCTTCGTTTACTGCTTCAACAGTTGCGGATTTTTCTAGGTTAACAACCAGTTCAACAACAGATACATCTGGTGTAGGTACGCGAATTGCCATACCGTCCAATTTCCCCGCTAATTTCGGTAATACTAAACCAATTGCTTTTGCAGCACCTGTGCTGGTTGGAATCATTGATAAACCTGCTGCACGTGCACGACGAAAGTCTTTATGGTTTTTGTCTAGTAATTGTTGGTCACCGGTGTATGCGTGAACTGTTGTCATCCAACCAGAAATAATACCAAAAGTATCGTCTAATACTTTTGCAACAGGTGCCAAGCAGTTTGTTGTGCATGACGCATTTGATACGATCAAGTCATCCGATGTCAATGTATCTTGGTTTACACCAAACACAATCGTCTTGTCGGCGCCTGCAGATGGGGCAGAAACCAATACGCGTTTTGCGCCACATTCTAAGTGGACGCGCGCTTTTTCTGCAGCAGTAAAGATACCTGTACATTCCATAACAACGTCTATGTTTAATTCACCCCAAGGTAATTTTGTCGGGTCTTTTTCTGCAATACATTTAATTTTTTGATCGCCGACCAATATGTATTCGCCATCAAGCTTTACTTCCATAGGTAATTTACCATGTACGGAATCATATTGTAATAAATATGCGTTCTGTTCTGCTGGAGCTAAATCATTTACTGCTACGAATTCTATATCATCACGACCTGATTCCAAGGCTGCACGTAAAACCAAGCGACCAATGCGGCCGAAACCATTTATTGCGACTCTTATTTTTGACATATTATTTCCTTTCTTTTTTATCTTTTTATTGGACGAAACGTATTGTAGCACTGTATCGAAATAGTGCAATTGTTTTTTGTTTAAGGACATCTTCTTGATTTTTCTATATATGTGGTTATAATTTGCAAGAAATGGAATTGTATAAATCTTATATCATTACTGGTCCGACAGCATCAGGCAAATCAGAGTTTGCTCATAAGTTGGCAAAAAAAATAAATGGCATAATAATAAATTGTGACAGTGTACAGATATATAGAGGAATAGAAAATATATCTGCCAGCCCTTTTGCAGGAATACCGTTGTCGGACGAAATAGATGGGGTGCCTTATAAATTATTTTCTATTTTGTCATTGGAAAAGCAGATAAGTGTTGCTGATTATTTAATTTTAGCGCAATCAGAATATGATTCTGCAATTAAATTAGGTTTTGTGCCTATATTTGTTGGTGGAACTGGGTATTATATAAATGCTATTATAAACGGCATATCTCCTATGCCAGATGTGTCAAAAGAAGCACGAGATAAGGCGCGTGGTTTAGTTACAACAGACTTAGAGACTGCTAGAAAATTATTGCCGCCAGATTTTAAGGCAACAGATTCCCAGCGTGTTGCGCGCGCATTGGAAGTATTTTTTGAAACGGGCAAGCATATAACTTATTGGCAGTCTTTATCGCGTAGGGGGGCGATAGAACCGACGCCTCATAAAATATTAATAAATCCGCCGCTAGAAATTTTACATAAACGTATCGCGATGCGCATACCAAAAATGTTAGAGGGTGGGGCGATTGCAGAAGCGCAAGCGGTAATAGATTCTGGGTGGGACGAAAAGCGGGCTATTGGTGCCGCGCAATTATGTTCTTTTTTGCGTGGTGAAATAACGCAAGAAGATTGTATAAAAAATTGGATTACTAAAACAAATCAATATGCAAAACGGCAAAGAACTTGGTTTAGAACGCAGTTCATCGCAGATCAAGAAATAAATTGTGTGCCATAATTAAATGGTTATTTATTTCTAGTAATTTTTGTTTCAATAATATAATTTTGTGTTTTTATTTTTCTGTTCAGTAGTTTTTGATATTGTGGATCTGGTTTTACTGTTTTTTTATATCTTTTTAATCTTTTGTTTTTATGATTTATTTTAGAATATTCCTGACGAATTATAAGGTTTTGTATATATACAGATTGATAATATAAAGCTCTATTTAATAATTCTTCCGCTTTTTTTATATTTGGAATATCTGGATTTTTTTGGGTGTATAAAGATAAATATTTTGAAACAAGTTTTATAAAAGCTTTTAAAAACTCTGGATTTGTAGAATTTGAATTACGTGGATCTAATAATCGTACGAAAATTTTCGTTTTGAAAATTAAAAAATCTTCAATTTCTTTTTTGTAACGTAATATTTTTTGCCAGCCATTTTCAATATTTGCAAAAGTACAATAATTAGGGGTATACGGTGTTTCTATTAGTTCAAAACATATATAGCGTTTATAATTGTTAAATAGTTTTTCGGATGCGGTTGGATGTATTCTTTTTCTTTTCATGGCTTTCTTCTTTACTTATAACAATTAAATGATAAGCATTATAAAGCACAAAATATAAGTTTGTCAAACATCTTTGTTGTTTATAATATTTTGATATTCTTTTTTTATTTCTTTTAAAATATCTGCTTCTTGCATCTTTTTGGAAAAGGCCACGCAATTTCTGAATTCGTTTTCAAGAATATCCCAACTTGAGTATTCCCAGTCAATAATGCCGACGATTTTTTTTGTTTTTTTATTTATAATGATATTATTACATATGTCATTATGATTCCATCCATCGCCAGTATTATTATCTCGCAAATCGTTAATTTCTTGTGGTATGTAGTTATGAATTGAATAGATAAATTCGGCAAGCTGTTTAGCTAATTCGTGTTTATATTTCATGATATTTCTTAAAGAAAGGGTATTTAAATTTTTGCCCGGAATAAAATCATATTTAAAAAAAGTATATTGTCCGGATTTTACTATTTCGATTTTAGGAATGCGTACAGTAGAAACTTGCGCAAAAGCGTCAGTTATTCGTTTTTCTCGTGTTATTTTTTCTATTGTTGTTGATGTGTTAAATACTTTTTTTATTTTAAATACATACTTTTTGTCGACTATGAATCCGATGTTCCAGCCACCTTTTATTATTTTTGTGTTACGGAACTTAAGTTCTGGATATAATTTTTTTAAAGCTTTATATTTTTTTTTCCAATCATATAGTTTCTCTGTTCGTATATATTCTCGTTTTTTACGATTTGGGATAAAATTACAAAGAAAATCACAGATTTCAAAAAATAATTTCCACATAAAATAAACCTTTTAAATTATGTTATAAATGGTATTGAAAAAAACGAAAAAAACAAGTACTTTGTGGGTATGTTCAAAGCGGGCGATATAGTAAAAATTTTAATACCTAATGTTGTAAATGCCGGTTATGATTACCGGTTAAATGCCGATGCGGAATTGGGCTGCTTTGTTCGTGTTAGTGTTATGAATAGACCATATGTCGGGGTTGTATATGGTATTGGTGATAGCGGTTTGCCTGAATCAAAAATAAAAAGCGTTTCAAAGGTTTTTGATTTTGGTCTGTCTGTAGAAGATTTACAGTGGATTCAGAAAATGTCTGAATGGACATTAATGACACCGGGTGCGGTTCTAAGACTGATAATAAATGTTCCTGATGCGTTTTTACCCCCGCGTATAGAACCATTGTATACTTTTAAACATGACGACAAAATACGTATGACAGAAGCAAGGCAAGCCGTTGTAGATGCTTTTGCTTCTAATGATAATGAAGCCATGTCTGTGTCTGATATTCAAAACATATCACGTGTTAGTGCATCTGTTGTTCGTACAATGATAAAGAACGGCACGTTAGTTTTAAGTGCTAGTCGGACAAAAGAAGATAAATCGTTTGTTTTTCAGTACAAAGATATGGGAACAGTTCGGTTAAATGAAGAACAAAGTAAAGCGGCTGATGTAATAGGCAATGCAATTGAAGATAGCGGTTTTTCTGTATTCTTGCTAGACGGTATTACCGGCAGTGGAAAAACGCAGGTTTATTTTGATTCTGCCTGGCGGGCATATCAGAAAGGTAAGTCGGTTTTATTAATGATGCCAGAAATTGCATTAACTGCACAATTTATGTCTAGATATGAGCATAGGTTTGGTGCGCCACCAGTTGTATGGCACAGTAATTTAACTGCTGCGCGCAGGCGTGAAATATGGCGTGGTGTATCGCGTGGCGAGATAAAAATGGTTGTCGGTACGCGCAGTGCTTTGTTTTTACCTTGGCAAGATTTGGGGTTAATTGTAATAGATGAAGAGCATGACGGTTCTTATAAGCAAGAAGATATGGGAAATTATCATGCGCGTGATATGGCGGTTTTGCGCGCAAAAATTGCGGGGTTCCCAGTGGTGCTGGCCAGCGCAACCCCGTCTACAGAAACGCTAGAAAATGTTGCACTTGGAAAATATAAACAATTAAAATTAACTTCTCGGTTTGGTGGGGCGACTTTACCAACAATAGAAACTATTGATATAAGACAAAGTAAACCAGAGGGCTATAATCTGCCAGATGAAGAAAAAGATGCACCTGTCAGAACGGGATATTTGTCTCCGGATTTATGCAATGCTATGCAAGATACATTGAATGCAGGACAACAGGTCATGCTGTTTATAAATCGTCGTGGTTTTGCGCCTATTGTTCAGTGCAAGAAATGTGGTTGGGTTGCGACTTGCCCTGATTGTAGCGTAGGAATGACATTCCATAAACATTTAAATAAGTTGTTGTGTCATATGTGTGGTCGTACGTCTGCTTTACCTGAAAAATGTCCGAATTGTGGTGATATGATTTCTATGCGTGGGGCAGGATTAGAAAAAATACAAGAGGAAGTAAATGTAAAATTCCCAAATGCAAAAACTGCACTAGTGTCTAGTGATACAATGATGTCGCGACAAGCTTTAGAAAGACTTGTTGGAAAAATGGAAAACGGTGAAATAGATGTTGTTATCGGGACGCAGATTTTAGCAAAAGGTCATCACTTTCCTAATTTGACTTTGGTAGGTGTAGTTGATGCAGATATGGGGTTGTTTGGTACAGATTTCCGTGCAGCGGAACATACGTTTCAGCAACTATTTCAGGTTGCAGGACGTGCCGGTCGTGGTGAATTTCCTGGCAGGGTTTTAATGCAGACGTATCAGCCAGATCATCCGGTGTTGCAGGCGATATGTGCAGGGGATAGAGATACCTTTATGGCGTCAGATATGGCGGCAAGACGCACAGCAAAAATGCCACCTTATGGTCAGTTGATAGCAATAGTTATAGAGGCAGAAAAAGAATGTGTCTTAAAAAAGTTTTGTTCCGTTTTATCTGATGCAGCACCTTCTGCAAATGGGGTAAAGATAATGGGACCGATTGCAGCGCAGGTTTATCAGATAAGAAATTGGTATAGAATGCGCTTCCTTGTTACAGGGGATGTACGTTCTAATTTGCAAGCGGTTGTAAAGCATTGGATGGGGAAAGTAAAAGTTCCTGCGAATGTCAGGGTAAAGATAGATGTAAACCCACAAAATTTTATGTAGTATTCCTATTGAAATAAAGTGGCTGCGTACCTATAATATATGTATACAAGGAGTAAAAAATGGGGGACGTATTCATGGCTTTTATAGTAATGTTTTTTTTAGTAGTTGTATGTTTAGCAATATTGTGCATACCAATTATGATTGCAAATGCACGTGGTATTTGTGGCAGTGAAAAGACCGCGATTATCGTTTTGTCGTGGCTTGGGATATTCTTTGGTATTACATGGTTTGTCGCATTAATTTTATCTTTGGTTTGGCACGGTGATTGTGTAGACGGTAAGGATAATCTGGATAGACTAGAAAAATTATCAAAATTGTATAAGGAAAAAGCAATTACTAAAGAAGAATATGAAAGAATGAAAGAAAAATTATTAAGATAAAAAGCCGGGACTCCGGCTTTTTATCTTTCCTTATTTTGTGCTTTTAATTTTATAGCTTTTTTATTTTTTGAATTAGTTTTTTTTATTTTGTCTATCGCATTAAAAAATTTTTCTATAAGCCCACCGTTCTTTTCAAGTAAAGCTTTTTCTTTTTCTTCAGCTCTTTTTAAATTTTCTTCAGAATGTTCTTTTAGTGCTTTTTCTAAAGATGGGTTTTGTATGCGAAATCTATTATCTATGACTTTTATTTCATCTGGATCCATTTTTTTCTCCTTTATATAAATTTTATATAACTTCGGTTACTGCACGCAGGCTTCCGTCACGAGATAATTGAACGACGCGAATTTTCTTTTTCATTTCTGCAATTAAATCGCTTCTGTCATATGCAGGTTGGGTGTGTAAAATTCTATCTGCAAATGCGGCATATGCAGCTTCGGCACTTTCTGCGTGAATTGTTGTGTAAAAGTGGTCGTGTCCTGTTCCTAGCATTTCCCATAATACGGCGGCGTTGTCTGTGGATATTTCTCCGCCTATTATTACATCTGGTGTCATACGAACAACTAAATCCAAAAGGCGTGCGTAATTAAAATCATTAGTTTGTTCTGTTCTTGATAAAACAAAATGTACGCGATTTTTTTGAGGAACGCGAATTTCTCTGGCGTCTTCAACAGTTATTACACGACTGTTTTGATCAATTAGTGTCAACATATGGTTTAAGAAAGTTGTTTTACCTGTTGCTGTTGCACCACTTATTAATATAGGACTGCCGTCATTTATGGCTTTCATTAATCTATCATAAGGGTCATCCGGTCGTATTGATTCACGTGGTTTTACTTTTAATAATGCTTCGCCACGTTTTAAATGATAGTTTGCAAAATTTGTGTCGGGTGCACTAGTGCCACGTATATTCAATGCGACACCGCCGGTAACGTCGTTTTCGTCGTATTGTACATTTGGACCTGCAATGGCAGTAAAACGATGATTGCCGGGTAATGTTGCATATACAACAGGCATACCATGAATCGGATCAAATGGCCTTTCATAAATATTTGCCACAGTATGAATCATATCTATTAAATACTGTTTTGTTAAATTTTCCGCATTGTAAGATACCCATGGAACGCGGGCACCATGAAGGCGCATCCATACTTCGCCAGCATGGTTTATTGCGATTTCTTCTACAAAAGAAGGTTTGTAGAATTCTTCAAGCGGTTTTAATAAAGAATCTAATACTATATTTGACATCTATTTAATTTTATCATAAATCCTGACTTGAATCAAAAAGGTTTATTTGATAAAATTAAAAAAAAGAGAGATTGATATGAAAAAAACTTTGCTTTTTGTTTTTGGGGCTGTTTTTATGTTGAGTGCATGCGCAACGAATAATGATGTGCCTTATAATGAGACAGATTTTTCACAGGGTGGGGCAGATGCGCCATTGTATAACGAACGAACTAGTGGTTTCATGCAATCTGATAATCAGTACGCTAATATAGATTCTTATAAACCTAAGACGGCCGAGGAAAAAGAGCAAAGTAATAATCGGTGGAATACTGCACGCATGGAAACTCGTTGGCAAGAATATAAAGGAACTATGGTTCGTGTTCAAATATTGCTTGGTAATACAGATTTAAGAGAAATGCGTTTGCGTTTGATGCAGAATGCAGATGGTATGGATGTTGACGGTGATGCTCGTACAATATTGGCAAAAGTTGCAGATTATGAGATGAAACGTATATGCGGTAGGAATGCGGATAGCATAGTTATTGTATATGATAACCCTTCTTTTGATGTTATGCGCCCAACGCCGTATTTTGATTATCGTATAGAAGCCGAGGGGGTAACTATGCGAGAATACGGTTTTAGATGTGTCTATAATAATTAGTAAGGAGGAATGCATGAAAAAAATTATGTTTGCTTTGGCTTTTTGTGGGGTTGGTTTTTTATCTGCATGTGATAGCAATGCAGGTGCTCAAGAAGGAGATACAGTTGTTATTGACTTTGCAGGGTACTTAAATGGTGTTCAATTTGAGGGAGGAACAGCAACTTCTTTCCCTTTGGTTCTGGGGAGTGGTCAATTTGTTCCAGGGTTTGAAGAGCAGTTAATAGGTGCAGAAAAAGGTGAAGTGCGCGATGTTTATATAACTTTTCCGCAGAATTATTATCCTGATTTAGCGGGTAAAGATGTTGTGTTTAAAGTAACCGTTCAGGATATTATAAGTGAATAAAAAACCGGCATACGCCGGTTTTTTTATTCGTCTATTGCAACAATAAATATTCCTTCTTTGTTGGCTTGTTTTATAACCTCTGACTTGTTTACTACAAAGCATGTCCTTGTGTTTACTATGATGCCACGTAGTTTGGCCGCAGCAACTGCTTTTACTGTGTCTATACCAATCGCAGGGATGTCTATCCTTAAGTCTTGCCCTGGTTTCGTCATTTTGGCAAAAACGCCACTTGCTTTTTTATGTTTTTTTCGCATATCAATTACGCGGTCTAACATTTTTGCTGTGCCTTCAGCTGCTTCAACTGCAATAACTTGTTTATCTACGACAACAGATGCACCAATGTCTGCTGATCCGATTGTGTGAGAGACTTCTATGGCTCTATCTATATTTTTTTTATCGCTTGTAGAAGGTTTGTTTTTGGTTTGTACGCCTGATGTTTCAAACGTTAATTCTGGGGCAACATCCTGTGCTGCTACAATTTCAAAACCACGTTTTTCGATCGCTTTGTTCAATGCTTTTGCCATAGAATCATATCCTCGTTGATTTTTTATTATACTAAATAGCGCAAATAAAGACCATAAATCAGGCCTTATATCTGATAAATTTGGATGTCCTAGTGCGCCGACGAATGTTATTTTTCTGATTCCGCGTTTCTTTAATTCGCGCGCGGCGCGTCCACCGCCCCCTAGTCTAATAACTAAATCTGGGTTTAAGCGTTTGTCATAAAAATTTTTTAATCCTATGACATATACATCCCATCCATTTTTACGTAAGGCATCGCGCGTAAAAAATGGCAGGTCTAGTGCGCCAGAAATTATTGCTATTTTTTTGTTGTTATTTTTTTTCATGTTTATAATGGTACGAATAAAACAGGCTGGAATCAAGTTTCATTTTATGATAAAATTTATATACAAGAATATACTTGATGGATAAAAATATGAAAAAGTTATCTTTTATAGCAGTTTTTATTATGCTTTTGTCTTCACCTGTCTTTGCTGGATATGATAAAAAGCAGTTTAAGACAGAAGTTTTGGAAGGGTTGGATTTAATAAGTGTTCGTGAAAATATAGACAATCCTGACGCTGCTCCAGGTGAATTGGGGTTAGATGTTTATCAGTCAATAGGGATTTCAAGTAACGATAATGTACAATTGTTTGTTCCTGCAAGTATGTATTTACGACTTGGTGGTGGTTTTAACCTTGGGTTCGCAACAGATAAAGCGGTTTTTAATGGTCGAGAATATGAAAGTTCTGGTAGTTGGACGACACAAATTGGTTTGGGTTGGAATTTGTCTTCTTATGTTCGAACGGAAATGGATGTCCAGTTATCAACATTTAATTTTTCTGATTTAGATGGCTTGCAGGCAGATTATCAAACTTTTGGTGGAATGCTTTATTTTGATTTTGCACGTCGGTACGTTATGCAAGGTGACATAACTTATAGAAGGGTTTTTGTTCCTTTTATAGGTATTGGGGCTGGGATAGGGTATTATAGTTTTGATGGTAATGCCGGTGCTGGTGGGGTCGTCTTTGCGACACCTCGTGCATCGTTAGGTTTTAATATAATGATTACGGATTTGATCGGTATTGATATAATGTATCAATATCAGATGATGGTAGGTAATGGTTTTGGATGGAATGTTGATGCGGGGGGCGTTGATAATATTAGTAATATTATGGCTGCTTTTCGCGTGAATTTTTAAATGGTAAGGGATAAATATGAAAAATAATATAGTGTTTTTTTTAATGTGTGCTTTTCCTTTAACGGTAAATGCCGCCATACCTTACCGAGTTGAACAAGTGGATTATAATACTTCGGATGTTTCTGGCTATGATGCCGAGGCTTTTGCACGTCAACAACGTTTTTATATTGGTGGTGGATATGCTTTTACTATTTGGAATAATGGCGCAGATGATACAATAAAAATAAAAGGTAAAAATACATCTTCTTTTGATGGAGTACTTGGTATAAGGTTGTATGATATTTTTAGATTGGAAGCGAATTATTCAAAACTAAATTCTAAATGGAATGCTTTTGAAATGAATAGTGATCTTGCAATGGTAAACGCCATTTTTGATGCAAGAATAGATAATCTTTATAGGCTGTTTTATAAACAATACCTTGTGCCTTATATAGGGTTGGGTGCTGGTATATCTTGGAATTCTGTAGATGCTGTTACAATAGAAGATAAAATAAGTCCTGTTGTTTCTGCGCTAGCAGGGGTTGCTTTGGAATTAGGAAGTCATTTTGCTTTAGATTTAGGTTACAGATATTTATATATGTTTTCTCCTAAATTTAATGTGATTAAAGATTTTGCTCCGATCGGTCATCAGTTTCGTTTAGGAGTTAGGGTAAATTTCTAAGTAAAAATGAAAAAATGTCCGCTTTTTGGTAAATGTGGTGGTTGCAAATATGATTTTGCAAGTGATGATTATAAAAAACAAAAGCTTTCTTGTTTGTCGGGATTGAGTATTACGGAAAAACCTGTGTGGATTGAAGTAGGAACTCGACGTAGAGCGGATTTTGCCTTTGCTGAAGGCAATTTCGGTTTTTATGAAAAACGTTCTAAAAATATAATTCCTGTTAAAAGCTGTCCATTGTTGATGAAAGAAATAAATGACATTTTGCCTAATATTGCTGGTCTGTCATGGAACGGATCTGGAGCCTGTTTGGTAACGTTGTGCGATAATGGTATAGATGTTTCTATTACGTCTAATACACCTTATTTTTCTAGCGAATTTAAGAAATCTGTAGAAAAACTGGATGTAATAAGAATAGCATGGAATGGGATTGTTATAAAGCAAAAACAAATTCCATTGATTAGTTTTGACGGCATTGTCGTCGAATATCCTATAGGTGCTTTCTTGCAGCCCACAAAGAATGGTGAAAAAAAATTAAGAGATATGGTAATCGCTGCAACAAATGGTAGCACTAAAATCGTTGATTTGTTTTGTGGTTTGGGTAATTTTGCTTTACCGTTGAAAGCCGATGGTTTTGATATAGTTGGTTATGGGGTAAAAAGAGATTTATTTAAAAAGCCTTTAACGGCAGGAATGCTAGAAAAATATAATTGTGTGGTTATGGATCCTCCTCGTTCTGGGGCGCTTGCACAATGTCAAGAGTTGGTAAAAAGTAAAGTTAATAAAATTATATACGTTTCATGCAATCCGGAAACATTCAAAAGAGATTCAGATGTTTTAATTCGTGGCGGTTATAATCTAAATACATTGTGTCCAGTAGATCAGTTTGTTGGCAGCTCTCATTGGGAATTGTTTTCAGTTTTCCTAAAATAAAATAAAAAAACGCCGCCGTTTCCGGCGGTGTTTCCGAATGCCCCGAAAGGAAGGAAAGGAGAAAAAGAAATTGGGCATTCTAAACTAAATTTTTGGGGCCCAGAGTCCAGAGGAGAGAGAATGTAGGAGGGAGTCTGAATCCCCGAACCCCATGGTGCTTTCACACCTGTCATCAGGGTTTCCCCCTTTGACGAATCGAAATGTAATACATAAAACCGTATTTGTCAAGTATTTTTGTCAAAAAATTTTTTATGTCAATTATTTTTACTGTTTTTTAGACGTTTTTGTTGTTTTTTAGGAAATGGTCCTTATTGCTAAGAATGGGGACCTGAAATAAAATCAATGATAGGTAGAATATCCAAGAACCTGGATGTTGTTTAAACCAGAGGAGAGAAAAATGACCCATGAAGATGTATGGCGGGCAATAGAACGCTTTGCAACAGAGCACGGAATGTCGTGTTCAGGTTTGGCAAAATGTAGCGGGTTGGATCCCACTACGTTTAATAAAAGTAAACGTTGGTCTAAAGAAGGGCAGCCAAGATGGCCGTCAACAAACAGTATTTCAAAAATATTGTCTTCTACGGGTGCCAGCATACAAGATTTTACAAAATTTATAGATCCACAGAATCAGGAGCGAGAATAATTAGTTTGTTAGTTTTGGATACTTTCTTTTTATAGCCATGATTTTTATCATGGCTTTTTTATTGGACAAATTCTTACACTTTTATTATTCTAAAGGTATGTTAAGTGGTATACGTATTTATTGTTCGGATATAGTTTGGCGCAATATATTATGTGATTTGAATGCAAGCATTACAGATTCCCCGCAATTGGCAGATATAAATTTTGATGATTTAAATATTGAGTTGCCGATTTCTTTACTGGATTTAAAAACTTTGATAGTTGATATTTTGGATGATTCAAATTTGATAAATGAAATTTTCGGAAAACGAGTGAATATGCCACAATTACAAAAACGTATAGTAATCAATTTATATAAAAACGGTGCGGTTTCTGGTAAAGATTTAAAAAATATGCTAGGATACTTGCCTAATATGGCAACGCATGCAATAGATACAGCAATATATCAACTTAGAAAAAAATATGGACATGATTTTATCATAAATAAAAATGGGAAATACACTCTTGGTAGATTATAAATTGCTATCTTATGGAAAAATAAGTAGTACACAGAACATTGCTTTGGATATTGTCGCAGAAGGTAAAGCGCAAGATCATATGATTATAATGGCCGATATGCAAAGTGCGGGTAGGGGACGATATAAACGCCCTTGGATATCTCAACGAGGAAATTTATATGCAAGTTTTTTATATGAAATTGAAGAACGTGATGTTTCTTTAGCATATGTTATTGCTGTTGCAATTGCAGAAACATTGTTTTCTTTTGGGGTAAAACCACAAATTAAATGGCCTAATGATATTTTAATTGACGGGAAAAAAGTATCTGGAACTTTGACGGAATACTCCGGGAAGTTCGTAATAATCGGTATAGGTATAAATATAAAATCTTGTCCTAAGATATCAAAATATGATACGACAAAATTAGAAAATTATGTTAACGTTTCAAGAGAAGAAGTATTAAAAAAACTTATGATAAATCTTGATAAATGGCGTAAGGCAGATTTTTTTAATGTAAGAAAACGTTGGTTGGATTTTGCAATCGGGTTAAATAAATATGTTAAATATCGTGGTGAAGTGCTAGAGTTTGTAGATATAAATGAAAATGGTGCATTAGTTTTAAGAAAGGGGACAGAGTATTTGTTGGTATATGGCGACGAAATTATTATGTAGCATATCTTTTAACAAGGATAAAAAATAAAATCTTGACTTTGTATTCGTTTTATGATAATATATAAACCATAAACAGTAGAGATTGTTTCCGTAACTTTTGGTTACGGATTTTTTTTTACCGCATATAATGCGGTTTTTTTATTTAATAAAAAGGTGTGTCACATGCAACTTGCGTTGATAAAGAATCCTGACGAATCAAAAAAAATCGTTTATACAATAGCTAGAATAATTTATGCAGAAACACATGCTGTATCTTTGCATGTCGTTGAAGCACTGGCATCAATGATAAAAAATTTTCACGTTTCATCCGGTTTAGATTTTAAAGAAATAGTTTCTGATAAAGATATATTTGAATCCTTAAATGAAAATTCAGAAAATCATGATCTTTTAAGCATTGATGCAAACGATAGAAAATTTCAAATGTGTTTACGTGTCGTTTCACGAATGTTGCAAAATTCTTTACCGGATTCTTGCTGTGGTGCAACACGTTTTCACAGGGCGGATAGGATGCCAAGCTGGGCAGTGTCTCGTGGGTATATAGCAGACATAGATGGCTTATTATTTTATTTATAAGGATTTTTATTATGAAAAAAATTATCAATGGTGGTTTTTTATCTGGGCATAGGACATACATAATTTCTGGTGTTGGTATTCTTTCTGCAATTGGCGCGTATCTTGTCGGTGATACTGATATATTCACTATGTTACAAGCAATCTTTACGTTGGGCGGAATTTATTTTCTTCGAAAATCAACAGAAACAAAAGGAAACAAAAATGGAAAAAATTCCAGAAAAATTTCTAAATGAAGATGGTACATTAAATACAGATGCTTTATTAAAATCATATTCTGAATTAGAAAAAAAAATTGGCGGTATGATAACTTTACCGTCAGATGATTCCGATGAAGCAATAAAAAATAAATTTAATCGTGCAATAGGTGTACCAGAAAAGGCTGATGAATATCCGATGAATTCTTTGTTTGATGATTCGGAATTACGAGAACGTTTTCTTGAAATTGGTTTAACATCAAATCAGGTCGAACAAATTTATAAGATCGCTGAAGATTATTTGTCACCTGTAATATCAGATTTATTTAGTATTCAAAATGAAAATAATGCGATGGCAGAATTAAAAAATTTTTTTGGTAACGAAGAAAAAATGAAAGACGCATTACAAGCAATAAAAACTTTTGGTGAAAAGTATTTACCTAAAGATGCATTTGATGAATTATGCTCTTCAGCCCAAGGAATCCAAAGCGTTTATAAGATGATGCAATCAATGGAGCCTAGCGTACGAACAGAAGATATCGCATCTCAAAATTTAACTGATGCAGAATTAAGAAAGATGATGCGTGATCCAAAATATTGGCGTGATCAAGATCCAGAATATGTTCGTAAGATAGAAAATGGTTTTAAAAAATTATATTCATAGAAAAAATGCACTTTCTTCTTTACTAAATTTTATCTTTAATATAAAATATAAAGTAAGAACAAAAAAGTTTGTTCTATCCAAAAAATAAAAAGGAGAGGGGAATGGCATTTTCATTCTTGAAACCAGCTGCTAAAAAATCAGCTGCTAAAAAGCCAGCTGTAAAGCCGGCTTCAAAGAAACCAGTTGCAAAAAAAGCACCTGCTAAAAAACCAGCTGCGAAAAAAGTAGTTGCAAAAAAACCGGTTGCAAAGAAACCAGTTGCAAAAAAAGTAGCTGCAAAAAAACCAGTTGCAAAAAAAATAGTTGCAAAAAAAGCACCGGCAAAAAAAGCACCGGCAAAAAAAGCTTGTGCAAAAAGAAAATAATAAAAATCCCTGCTTAGCGGGGATTTTTATTAATATAATAATGTTTCCGCGTTATGCGGTTTTTTTAATAAAATTTTTAGTTAGATATAAATGTCTAACTAAGAATTTTCAAGATAATCCAAATATTGTCGGACCTTGATCGTTTTGTTATACGGCGCAATTTTTTGCATAACCATAAAACAAAATTTAAATCGGCGCATTTTAATGCGTTTTTTTATTTAATAATATAAAGGAAAAATACATGTCTGTTTCCATAGATCAAGTCTTCGTGAAACAATTCGAAGCAGATGTTCATTTAGCTTATCAGCAAATGGGCACAAAATTAAGGGCGACCGTTCGTAGTAAGTCTGGTGTCGTTGGTGCTTCTACGACTTTTCAAAAAGTAGGCCGCGGTACAGCAAGTACAAAATCTCGTCATGGTATTGTACCGGTAATGAATTTAAATCATGAACCTGTAGAGTGTTTGTTGCAAGATTATTATGCAGGTGATTGGGTTGATGCCTTGGATGAATTAAAGACTAATGTTGATGAACGTCGCGTCGTTGCATCTGCTGGTGCATATGCATTAGGTCGTAAAACGGACGAATTAATAATTGCCGCGATGAATAGCGCTAATAATTATGTTGGCGATTATAGCACAGGATTAACTAAAGATTTAATATTAGCTGCAGTAGAAGAACTAAATAATAAAGATGTTCCAGATGATGGACGAAGATTTGCTGTTGTTGGGGTGCATCAATGGAATGAATTATTATCAATCGATGAATTTATATCTGCAGATTATGTCGGTAACGATTTACCTTTAGTATCAGGTGGCGCATCAAAAAAATGGTTGGGTATTACATGGATTTTGCATAATAACCTACCTGTTACAGAAGAAAAACGCGATTGTTTTATATATCACTCGACCAGTCTGGGGCATGCATGCGGTCAGGAAGTAAAAACAGATATTTCTTGGCACGGTGAAAGGGCAGCGCATTTTATAAGCAACAGTATGTCTCAAGGTGCAGTACTTATTGATAATGACGGTATTGTTCGCTTGAAGTGTTCTGATAGTGATGAAACTGTTTAACATTTGATAATGAAAGGAATTAAGAAATGGCTTTTCAGAATAAAAATTTATCCGTAATTGCATATGCAAACGGTTTTACATTATGGCATTATGCAGCAAATGAAACACTATCAACAATAACTGCATCAGGTTATTTTGACGGCGTTAAAACATTGATGAATACAGGAGATCTTGTCATAATCAATGCATCTGATAATACATCGATAAAGAAAATTACAGTATCTACAAATGTGACGATTGGTAGTGTAGCTTAGTAGAATAGATATATAAAGAGGCGACTTTTTAAAGGTCGCCTCAAATTTTTTCATTTAAATTATAAAGGACATAATATGCTTACAAAAATAGATTTATGTTCTATGGCGTTGTTAAAACTTGGTGAAAAATCCATTCAGTCTTTATTAGATGATACACCGGCCGCGCAACTTAGTAGAACTTTATTTGATCCGGTGGTAGATACTTTGCTATCTTCACATCCTTGGCGTTTTGCTTGTAAGTCTTTTGATTTAACCAAAAACGCTGACGGTGAATTCTTGATTCCTGCCGATTGTTTGCGAATTTTAAAATGTGACGGTAACATCGTCGGAGATAAAATTATTTCTTCTGCAGAAACAACGTCTGTATTAGCGATTGTTCGTGTGCCTGTAGAAAAATTTCCAAGTTATTTTGTTTCTTTAGCAGCTACTAAATTGGCTATGGAATTTTGTATACCTTTAATCGGTGAACAGAATGTTTTTCGTATGTTGGCGGCTTTATATGAAACTGAAATGCAATCTGCAAAATTTATAGATAGTACGACTTCTGTAAGTCAGGATATTGAAAATTTCTCTTTAATCAATGCACGTTTTTAATTCAGGAGAATAAATATGGGAGATTTTATAAAAACGCAAAATTCTTTTGCAGACGGGGAAGTCTCACAAGAATTTTTTGCGCGGGATAATTTAAATGGTCTTTCAAAGTTAGAAAATATGTATGTATTGGCTGGTGGCGGATTATCGAGACGACCTGGATTGGTTAAAATTGCAGATATTGATACTTCTGCAAGATTGATATCGTTTTCTGTAAGTGAAAATGAAAGTTATCTTATCGCATTAACTGACGAGCAGTTGTCAATATTTTCTAATGGGGAAATTATAAAAAGTATGATTGCTCCGTGGGAAAGTAGTGATCTATCAAAGTTACAATATGCCCAACGGTTCGGAACGATGATTTTTGTACACCCTGATTATAGACCTTATATATTAAAAAAAGTTGATGATTCATTTGATCTATCTCAGTTCGATTTTTCTAGAAACGATGATGATATGAGTGTGAATATACCATTCATGAGGTTTGATGACTCAGAAGGTATAAAAATTACTGTAACAACGAATAGTTCTGGAAATAACTTTGCAACATTTAAAACAGATAAAAATTATTGGGTTCCAGAAGATGTAGATGGTCGATTTTTATTATTAAATAAGCAATGGACTATTACTGAATATATAGATTCAAAAACTGTTACCGCACATGTAAATTCTTCATATACAGTTCCTGATGAACCTGTTTCTGATTGGTTTGAAGCAGCTTTTAGTACTCGTCGCGGATGGCCGTGTAGTATAACGTTTCATCAAGATAGACTGGTTTTTGGTGGCTCTAGATCTTGGCCAAGTGGTGTATGGATGTCAAAAGTAGGAAAGCATAATAATTTTGATGTCGGTACAGGTTTAGATGATGAAGCAATTTTTATAACACTACTTTCAGAGCAACGACAGCAGATATGTACTGTCGTCAGCAGTGATAATTTACAAATCCTGACTTCTGCTGGGGAATGGGCAATTTCTAGTAAACCTTTAACACCTGCAGCAGTAGATATAAAACAACATACTTCTGTCGGAAGTGTAGTAGGACGTTATTTGCCACCACAAAAAATAGAAGGGGCAACTGTTTTTATTTCCGGCAGTAAAAAAGATATTCGAGAATTAAGTTTAGATCAGTTAGGCGAAAATTATAATGCAACAGATTTGTGTGCTTTATCCAAACACCTTATGAAAGATCCTGTTGATTTAGCCTATAACGATTTAACAAGACAGTTGTTCGTTATTATGGAATCGGGAGATATGGCCGTATTAAATCAAAATTCTGCACTGGGTATTTCTGCGTGGGGTACTTATAAAACGCAGGGTAAGTTTATATCTGTCGCAGTAATAGACGGAGAAACGTTTGTAGTAGTTTTAAGACAAGATGAATATTCTATTGAAAAATTTTCAAATGACGCTTTACAGGATGCCGGTAAATACGGTTTTTCCTTTACTGCATCTGCGTTACCTGTTAGGGCATCTGGGCATAATGCTAATAAGATAAGATTGCGGAAAATATGTGCACGCGTTTTGGATACAAAAACTTTATTTATAAATGGGGCAAGAACAGATTTACCAAATGATATATATGATGAAACATCAAATGGTTATAGCGGTGATGTTTGTGTGAATTTATTAGGGTGCCAACGTAATTGTATTGATGCGCCATGGTCTATAAAAAGCAGCGAACAATTGCCAGCTACTGTTTTATCAGTAAGTATGTATGGTTATTATTTAGTATAAACTAAAAGGAGCTAAAAATGGGACAGTTAGTGTCAGATGTAACAGATGTTTTAAATTATAAAAATGCAAAAAAAGAAGCAGAAACAGAGCGACAAAAAATTATCGCAGATATGGCAGCAGACGAAAAAGAAAAAACTAATCTTGTAAAAAAAACTTTAGCAACCCAACGTGCTAAATATGGTGCATCAGGTATGTCGGGACGCGGAATGACAGAAGGTGCTGTATTAAAAAGACTTAAATCAGAGGTAGAAGAACCATATGAAACGAAACGTAAGGTTAATTCAGAGAAATTAAAAAAAATAAAAGTCAGCAAACCAAATTTATTGCAATCTGTCTTAGACAAATTCGAAGATTTGATTGATTAAATTAATAGGGGGGACTTATGTATAAAATATCTTATATAGGAGATGGTGTAACTACTGAATTCCTATTTGCTTTTCCGTTCTTTCAGGATGAAGATATTAAAGTGGCTTTGGACGAAGAAATTTTACAAAATTCAAACTATTCTGTTGTTGCAAATGAAAATTTTGATGGAGGAAATGTCGTTTTCATAGAGGCTCCAAGTCAAGGAGTAAAAATAGATATCTTTCGTCAGATCTCTTTAAATAGAGTTGTTGATTATCAACCAACATCTAAGATAGATCCTGAAAGTTTAAATGCTGATTTTAATTTTTTATTAGAAGCTTTTCGTGATTTACATTCAATAGATATAAATATTTCGGAATGGCAAAATACCCATGATAATGTAATGGCTTTTTTGCAGTATAATTTGCAGGTAATAGAAGATAAACTTTCTGGGGGAAGTGTTTTAGGATTATATAACAATCTAGTCTCTGTTCTAGAAAATGCATTACCGAAGCTTATAAATGATTATGGCAGTATTACCGAGCTTGCACCGAATGAAACTCGTGATGATTACGGAATTTTATAATTTTTTAGATGAATGGAATGAATTATTAGGCTTTTCTACACCTTTGCATCATAAAACAATAATGGATTTTCTTGTATCTGTTTGGACAACTGAACCAAAACGTGGGCTTTTGATGTCTTTCAGACATTCTGGAAAGTCAACTGTTGTTGGTATATTTGCTGCATGCGTATTATATCTTAGACCAGAAACTAGAATATTGATACTTTCTGCTGAAAGTGGTTTGGCTTCAAGAATGGTTTCTCATATAAGACATGTGTTGGAAAATCATCCGAAATGTTCCAACTTGATTCCACAAACAAAAAAAGAATGGGCGCAAGGTAGGATTACAGTAAATCGGCCTATAGGTATTAGGGAACCTTCGGTTATATGCCAAGGTGTTCATGGAAATATAACAGGCATGCGGGCGGATTTAATAATTTGTGATGATGTAGAGGTCCCGAATACTTGTAATACAGCCCAAAAGAGAGATAGTTTACGAGAAAAACTGAGAGAATTAGATTTTATTCTTTCTCCTTCAGGGGCCATGATCTATATTGGTACGCCACATACAATGGATACAATTTATAGAACGCAAGAAGATGATTAAATAGATGTTGGAGTATCTGGTGCGTTATCTGTATCTAAGGGTTTCATCGTAGTAATGAAAGAACGTAATTTTTCTAATAATGCAACGCCTGCTTCCCCGAACATGGGCAGGTATGTTTCATATTCTGGCATATCTGCTTGTAATTGAGCACGTGCACGTTCTGACAGCGGTTGATTTAACATATCACTAGCAACTTTCCACAAATAATATGCTCGATATGTTTTTGTAATAATAGACCACTTTTCCATAAGATCTGGTTTTTCTGATATTGCAGAACGTATAGCAACTAACCATTGGTCACCGAATTTTTTTATTACGGATAATTGTTGTAACCTGTTCAACCCGTCTTCATCCGGAGTGAAATTGTTTATACCATTTTGCAATTCTTCCCATTCTGATTGTGTTAAAGGTATGGTTGCGATCGTTTCTGCCATCATACCACCATAAGGCAATAACTCACGTTCAATGGTATTCATAGGGGTTTTCCCGCTACGTAGGTTTTCTATGTGATGAACTAAATTTTTACCTGTGGGAAGTTCTTTTAAGGCTTTTAATACTTCTGGTGTGGCTTCGTTTATGAAAACTTCGTTCACAGCAGCCCAACCGCCGAATATAACATGTTCTTGACGGTATAAGTTTAATAACTTTTGCGCTGTTGTATTGATTTTTGTTTTCATTTTTCCCTCCGATTTAATGGGTTTATTCCGTTACAATCATTACTACTTTATGTAATGTTTTGCCGATAATTTTTTCTTCTGGGGAAGATATTTGACCGTAAATTTTACCTTTGGAATCTTGGCGTACGGTAACTATATTAGCAATTGCTGTATCACCGGCATCCATTGACTCAAAATCTGCATCAATTGATATAGCCAAATCGCCTACTGTTGCTGGCGTGTCCGCATCTGCAAAAACATAAGATTTTTCGGGAATAAAACCATTTGTACGTTTAGAATTAGGGACAATTGCATATATGCCTTTTCTACCTTCTAAAGGCATTGGTGCTACAATCATGGTTTCGTCTGACTTTTTGAAAGAAATTGATTTACCAGAAGGCATACCAAACACAGGAACTAATTTTTTCCTGGCACTATCGTATAATTTTGCACCATATAAGCTACTGTGTACATCAATACCAGACAAAGGGTTACCTGGAATCAACACAGATTTTACGCGTTCTTTAACTTTATTTATTTGTTTGTTTAATTCGCCAGATTTATACAGATTGGCAATTTTATCAAATAAAGTTTCAACGCTAAGCGCAAAAGATTTTGCTAATGGTTCGATTTCATTTTGATATATTTCTCGTTGTCCTACTTCTATTTTATGATAAACAGATAGTGTCATACCGGCATCTTTTGCTGCCTGAGCAATTGTTTTTCCGGCTTGTTGTCTAATTTTACGAAGGCCACTGCCGAATATCTTTAATCCGCTGTCTTCGTTGTCGTTCATACGGCGTTTTATTTCTTCCTGCCATTTATTTGCGACTTCATCAGATTCTTTGATGAATATGTCAGATAATTTACAACCAAGGATATTACAAATGTTTAAAAGCTGTTTTTGATTTAACCGGCGTACACCCTTTTCAATTTTTGAAACTGCTGATAAAGATAAGTTTGCCTGACGCGCCAGATCGGTCATTTTCATCCCATTTGCTAGACGGATGTTTCTTATATTATTAGGGAAAATTATTTCTTCTTGCGCCATAGTAAAAACTCCTTGGATTCTTGACAAAATATTAGTCAATTTTTATATGGTTGGCAAGCATAAAATTATTTTACAGTGGCATATCGTCTGGAATTTCGTCTGCATTAATAATCTGATTATCTGACGTTGATAGCTCTGTTTGTAATGATGTATTTGTGTTTATAAATTCTTCGTTCATACGATTTGCCATTTCGTCTAGATTATCAAATAAACTATAATCACCAAAGAAAGCTAAATGAACTGTTTCTGGACGTCCATGTCGATTTTTGCCAATAATGACATCTGCTTTGCCACGTGCACGTTCTAAACGCTTTTGATAACTTTCAATTATTTTATCGTTTGTATTACCAGAAATTCTTTGTGAAGGATCTCTGTTTTCTAGATAATATTCTTCTCGGTAAGCGAACATGACAATGTCAGCATCTTGTTCAATAGATCCGGATTCACGAAGATCCGCTAATTGTGGCCTTTTATCATCGCGAGATTCTACGCTACGCGACAATTGTGACAGGGCAATTACAGGAACGTCTAGTTCTTTTGCTAACATTTTTAAACCGCGTGTTATTTCAGAGATTTCTTGTACACGGTTATCGCTACGTTTACCCCCGGGTGACGTCATAAGCTGTAGATAGTCAATTACTATTAATGCGATTCCTCCGCATTTTCTAGCCAGACGTCTTGCGCGTGTTCTCATCATTGGTACGGACATACCCGGTGTATCATCTATATATAAAGGTACACGACCGATCGCTGCGGAATACTGTGACATTTTAAGAAAATCTTCATCTGTTAGATTTCCTTCACGCATGGCAGATGCGGGTATTTTTGATTGAGAAGATAGTACTCGTGCAGCAAGTTGAGAAGAAGACATTTCTAAGCTAAAAAATGCGACAGCACCTTTATATTTTTCATTAGCCCTGCCATATAAAATTGCGTTTGCAGCGTTAAAAGCAATATTCATTGCTAATGTTGTTTTACCCATTGCAGGACGTCCTGCAATGATTATTAAATCGGAATGGTGTAACCCGCTTATTGATTTATCCAAAGCTGTTAACCCTGTTGTTAAACCCGATAGTTTGCCATCTGCTTTATATGCAATTTCTGCTTCTTGTAAAGCCCCTTGCAAAGCTGTTGCAATCGAAGTAACTTCACGTTCAGAAACACCGGCAGACGCCATTTCAAAAAGTTTTTGTTCAGCAGTTTCTATTTGTGCAGATACAGGATTATCAAGATCCTCGACAAAAGCGGCATCTGTAATTGATTGCCCAAGATTTATAAGATCACGTCTTAGTGCGTTTTCGTAAACTATTCGACCATATTGTTCAACGTTTACAACAGTTGCACCTGCGCTTGATAATTGGGTTAGATAATCTATTCCCCCGACAGATTCAAGAACACCTTGTTGGTCTAAATAATTTTTTGCTGTGATTATATCAAAAGGTACGCCCGCAGAGAATTGTCTTTCTGCAAGCTTATAAATTTCTTGGTGCGCTGGATGAGAAAAGTGTTCGGGCCTTAGAAATTCAGAAACACGTTCTAATGCTCGGTTATTCATAAGAACTGCAGCCAAAACCGCTTGTTCGGCCTCTAGATTTGTCGGCAAAGTTTTGGGAGTAAAGTCCATGTCAGATATAGTATATAAAAATTTTGTTTTTTCAACGCCTTTTTTACGTGGTTATCGTGAATTAAAAATACCTATAGTTGATGAAATGGGAAACCCTGCGTGGCCCGAAGTATTTTCTATGCAGAAAATAGACGAATTACGAAATGTTGTCGGGGCACGATATTTTTCTGCTCAAATGATGTTACAATTTGTAGCTCCAGATAGGGCAAGATTAGATCCCGATTCTTTACATTTATATGAAAGTGAATTTGATTCCAGAACGGCAAAGATAGGTGATGTTTTAATTACTGGTGTAACTGCATACTGGGACCCTTCGTCCGGACGAAAAAAATCAGATGGTAGTGTATGCGTTTTGATTTACAGGGATGATAAAAATAAACATTTTTTTATACATGATGTTAAATATTTATTGGTATCAGATGAAGATATGTATCCATTAGCAAGTCAGTGCGAAATGGTTCTTGATTTCTTATCAAAATATTCATTGCATAAAATTTATATAGAAACAAATGGTATGGGTAATGCATTACCAGAAATAATGAGAAATATAACACAACGTCGTGGTATAAGCTTACAAGTTCAAAAAATACTAAATCATGAAAAAAAGGAAACAAGAATCTTAGATTCTATTGAACCTGTCTTGACCACAGGGCGTCTTCATGCACATAGACGCGTTCAAAGTACTCCTTTATTGTCAGAAATGCTTGGGTGGTCACCTATAGGCAATACCGGTCATGATGATGGTTTAGATGCAGTTGCAGGTGCTATATGTGCGTTACCAATGCCAGTTCGTCCGCAGGGACACATAATAAAACCTTTTACCGCAAATACGGATTTTACGTTGTAATAAAAAAAGGAGCAAAAATGCAAAATAATTTACAACAAATGTATCGTAGAGCACTCGATTTACGTGCTCCATGGTTAAATAGATGGGACAGCGCGCTACGTTATACAATGCCTACGGCAGACGATGAAGTTGCTATGTTATTTGACGCGACTGCCGCCGATGCGGTTGATAATCTAGCTGCATCGATGTATTCTTTATTGACGCCACCTGAATCTTTATGGATTTCTTTGATTCCAGAAAGTGAAGAGTCTCCAAATGCAATAAATGCAACAAACGCATTACGTGCCAATTTAAATGATTCTAACTTTTATACGACAATACATCAATGTTATCTTGATTTAGTAATTCTGGGAACTGCCTGTTTGTTTATGGCTGAAAATCCAATCGGTGCAGATTCTGCGTTTTCATTTACTGCGATTCCAATGAGAGATATTGCGATATTACCCAACGCTATATTTCATACAACCTCTATGCCGGCCAAAGAAGTTATAGAAAAATACCCGTCTTGGACCCCACCATTAGATATAAGAGATGTTATAAAAAAAGATCCAGACTATCCTTTAAGATTGGTTCAAAGTCTAGTTGGTACAGAATTTACAGCATGGCTAGACGTTGGTGGGGAAATAGAAAATAACATTGTATCCAAGGGGACTTTCGAAACTAACCCGTATTTAATTTTCCGTTGGTCTGTTGCCAGTGGTGAACTTTATGGAAGAGGTCCCGTATTGCGTGCATTACCTGACATAAAAACAGCGAATAAAGTAGTAGAACTAGTTTTAAAGAATGCAACAATAGCGGTATCTGGTATTTGGCAAGCTGATGATGATGGGGTTATAAATTTATCTAATATAAATTTAACACCGGGGGCAATAATTCCAAAAGCAGTTGGAAGCTCGGGTTTGACGCCGTTATCTTCTGGGGCGGATTTTGATGTATCTCAGATAGTTTTAAAAGATTTGCGTGAAAGAATAAGACATGCGTTATTAGCAGATAGATTAGGGTTACTGTCAGAAAAAGAAATGACCGCAACCGAAATAATGGCGCGTAATGCCGATATGATGAGAATTCTTGGGGCAACATATGGTAGATTATTGCACGAATTTATAAGACCGTTATGTGAACGCGGTTTACAAATTTTGTCACGTCGAGGTGTGATAGATAAAATATCTTTGCATAGTGATGCAGAATTAAAATATATTGCCCCGATTGCCAAAATGGCATTAGAAGAAACATTATTATAAAAAGGAATAAAAAATGAAAGAAATAGAACAAAATTATGTCAGAGCGTTTTCTACCGCTGCCGGTATGGCGGTATTGGCGCATCTGCGAAAAATAACGATAGAAAGAGTTCTTGGGCCAAATGCCAGTGATTCAGAATTACGTGGCCTAGAGGCGCAACGCGCCTTAGTTCATCAGATTGAAAATCTGATAGAGCGTGGAAAATAATGTCCATGCAACCAGGAGCGACGAGCATCATAGATTTTTTAAGGGATAGTTGGTTTTTGATAGCTTTCGTTGCTGGAATGATATATTGGGTTGCTCGTCAAGATTCTTCACTGGCAGATTTAGAACGGGCAGATCACAGAATAACAACATTAGAGAATCGAGTAACTATATTAGAAACTGGTATAGGACAATTGCAAATAAAACTAGACGGAATAAAAGATGATGTCGCTTTAATAAAAACCGCCGTTATAAAATAAAGAAAATCCCGCGTTTATGCGGGATTTAAAATCTTTTACCTAGCAACCACCTGTTGCATTACCTATAAGTTTAGAAATAGAAATATCTTTGTGTAATAAGAAATCATATTCGCAGTTGCCTTGTTTATAAGATCCTGTGCAAGCGGCCAATGTTAAAACAGCAAATAGCGCCAACATAACTTTTTTCATGATTTACTCCTTTTCTATAGAACGCGTAAGTTTATTATAAAGGAATTAAAGCCTTTTTTCAAGTTTATATAACCCCCTTAAACCACTTGATTTTAAAAGGGGTAACGACGATTACGTCAAATCTGGCGTTTCCCGTCCATTTATTTTGGATTATGTATGTTTCGGCGGCATTTCGTAAGCGATAAATTTGTTTTTGTGATATTGCATCAAGCCCCGTAATAATATCGGGTCTTTTTTTTACTTCTACGAAAATGATAAGGTTATTTTTTTTTGCGATAATATCAATTTCTGCGCGCCCTGTAAATTTTCCTGTTATGTATCGTCTTTTTAGTATTTTAAACCCGTGCAGGCGCAGATAGATGCACGTAACGAATTCGGCAAATAAACCAGTTTTATAAGAATTCATGGCAGTATCATAGCACAGAAATGAAAGAATTCAAACGATCAGAAAGCTGGACTAAAAAAAAGGAGAAAAAATGTCCAGACAAATACAAATACGTAGGGGAACTTCTGTAGAACACGAAAATTTTACTGGGGTTATAGGTGAAGTTACTATGGATACTACGAACAAAACCCTTCGTGTTCATGACGGAGAAACGGTTGGGGGAACAGTATTAGCGAAGAAAAGCGAAATTTTAGATTTATCGAATCTATCAGCTGTTCAAAAAGATTGCATAATGGAATTATTGATGCCTGATACCTCTAGCAGAAAACAAGTAACGTTGCCTTATACAATGCCCTATAATGGTTATTGTTTTGCAACATTTATACAAAATAATTCAAATCTTTTTTTGTATGTTGATGATGTTCTGGTTTTTTCAGAACAAAGTGGTTCTTCATATATAAATAAAAGTACTTATGTTATGGTAAAAAAGGGAAGTGTTATTAAAGGAAGTGGTGTATCAAACGTGTACATAGATAAATGTTTCGGTGCATAAAAACCGGGGTTACCCGGTTTTTTCTAAACATTTTTTTACAATATTTAAATTTTTATAACCATATCTTATATCTGGTTCTAGCATGGCACCTTCGCCCCATTCGTTCCATGCATTTATATAGATATATTGTTTATTAGAATCATTATTTTCTTTTGTCCATTTTATTATTTCATCTAACCATTTTTCAAATAGAATATCAGAAAATTCTATTGACCAACCTTGTGTATAGGTTTTTCTTGGGGTATTATCCCATGAGGGGAAACATGCTTTAAAAACGGTATGATCCGTCGAGTATAAAAATTTTTTATTTTTTATATAGTTATCAATGTTTATAACATTGAAATTTGCGTTTTTTGATAAAAATTTTTTATGAACTTTATGTAGCTCTGATATTGTATGAGGCGGAAATTCTGTAATGGCATCAAATCCCCATTCGGTTGGTTGATTAAATTTTTTAAAATCGCTAGCGGTAAAATAAAAGCCATTGAACCCCGCTTTTTTTGATAGGTATGTTAATTCAGATAAAAAAGATTTTAATATATCTTTATTAAAAATGGTCGGGTTATATATCATAAGAATTGGTTTGTTATCTATTTTTTCATAACGTTTATCTTTAATAAAGGGTAATATATCTTGAAAAAAATGTTTGGCATCTTCTTCTTTTATTTCTTGTTTTAAGAATACTTCTTTATCTCCGCCGTCCCATAATTTTGACCAGTTTTCATTTGCCCAACAAAAATGAAAATGAAGATCAATGTTAGATTTCAGAAAGTTTTCTAAAGGCTTATACAATAAACGTTTCCCGGAAAACCAATAATAATAAAAACAAAAACCATAAATTCCATACATTTTTGCTAGTTCTGCTTGTCTGTACATTACGTCTACATGGCTTAAATCATAAAAACCTACATCATAGGGAATTTTAGGTTGATAATGTCCATAAAATTGGGGTATACAATTCGCTACATTTGTCCATTCTGTAAAACCTTTTCCATAAGCCTCATCGTTTTCTTTTATGCTATGAAATTGAGGTAAATAATATGCGAATATTTTAGGACTATGTTTCGTAAATATATAGGGCTTATCTGTAATAGGTATAAATAAAGATTTGTTTTGTTTTAAATCGTCAACCCATTTAGAAAGTTTTTTTAGGAAATTTAAGTTTTCAATAATTTTTATCATGTTTTATTCGGCTTATTATATATAGTTTGTAATAGTGTAAATATTATTTTTTGTAACACAAATATTTTATGGGGAACAATTTAAATAACCATAATATATATTCGCTTTTATCTCTTTTACATTCAAACATTAATATTGTAATCTTATTAAATAATTTTATTTTCCAAATAGTCGTATAGGGCGATTTATGTAGTTCTAATCGAGTAATACTTCCCATAAAAGCATTTTGTAAATCTTGTGGGATTATTTTTAATAAATTTTTTGTTTTCGGAATATTGTGAATTGATAATTTTTTTAAGAAGGGTATACCTTTAATAGGACCATTATAAATTTTTAAACCGCATATTTTTTCTTCAAGTCTTCCTATTTGTATGTTATGTTCCATTAGTAATTGACTTAAACCTATTTCATATTTCCAAACAACTTGTTCTTTTGAATCTTGATGTTTTATATTACTCATAAATTCATCGAACCAAGATTCTTGGCAAATTTTTCCTGCAATTCCGACAAACCAAGATTGTACATGGTCAGGATAACCGTATTGTTCTTTTTCGGTGTTATGAAGCCCCATCATTCCCCATGCGTTACCCGCGTTTTCAGATTCCATTTTTTCCAACACTGGTTTTAAATCAAATAATGGACCGTATACAGAGTCATTTACAAAATATATAAAATCATAGTTCTTTAAAATTTTATGATTTTTTGCATAGCTATATCCGCGCTTATAAGACCCAAAATCATATTCACCATGTCTTTTCGCCATTACGCTTAACACGTTTGGGATTTTTGCAATTTTATTTAATTCATTTTTGCTGACATTATCATTATCCATTGTAAATATAATGTCGCCAAGTTCAGATAGTTTTTTTAAATAATAAAATAATGTTTCATCTATAATACTATCTTTATCATATGCAGCAAATATAAACAATCTTTTTGACATTTTTTTCCTAGCCTTTTTTACTTTTGGGGGTGGATGTTCAAACAATCAGAAAAGCTTTTTCTAATCCCGCATGCTTTCAATATATGACATGCGCATCCACCCGTTTGGGAATAAAGTCGGAAACACTAGGTAAAGAAAAACCACCAATAAAAATTGGCGGTCGGGAAGTTAGAAACGTCACTTGTGCCAGATGACCCCGTTTGGTCTTTGGGCAAGCCCTGTTGTATAACCAACGGCTTCCCGACCAGTTTGCCGGGATAACGATGCGAATGCATCTTTTGTATAAACGATGCTTTCGCATCGGGCATAAATGATGGGAGTTTCTAAGTCCCGAACTTCAATCCCTATTGAAATCCGTACTAATTGTAATTTTATTATGGATATTTGTAAAGGGTTTTTATAAAAACTTTAGAAAGCGTAAGATTTTGCCTTAAAATTTTCTCGTGCTTGTTGAATATTCTTAGCTTCATCAGAACTATAGCGTCCCAAGTCAACTAATTCTAGTGCCCCATAATATGCCGTCATAATTGGATCATATGGATTCGTCGTGGTTATCCATTTATCGGTTCCAGAATTTGGAGCGCCATATTTATCCAAGACGTTTTGCCAAAATACAAGAATTTTTTTCTCGCGTTGATTTTCGAATTTTTCGTGATCGCCTTCTATTTCGTTAACATCATTATTATATACAATTTTCCATACAAGGTTATCTGTTGCGTTGCTTGTAAAATATACTGTAATTGTCTCGCCTGTATTTTCACGCAGCAGATGGACTTCTGATGCATACAATAACCCTCTGTTTTTGGCTAAGGTATTTATACATTGTTCTAGTTCTGCCGGTGCAACAATACCTTGTAAGCGGCATTCGTAGTCAAGATTATATTTCCAATCTTTATTTATTGTATATATTATTGCGTTTTTTGAACGCGGGGCATATAAACCGTTGTTCTTAAAAAATAAACTTTCTACATTTTCAAAAGGTGTTCCTAAAATAATTCCCGCAATATCAAAATTACTTACGTCAACAGGTTCTGCGTCTGCATTCATTGTAATTGCACTGGTCGTAAGATCTGCATCTGCACTGTCTGTTATTATAAAATTGTTAAAGTCAAAAGAATCTGTTGCCCCCAGTACGGGTATTGGTAACAGCAAGAATAATGCAATTATATTTATGTTTTTGTGTACCAATTTTTTCATTTAATATCAGCCTTTTAATAATTCTATGACTCGGAATTTAAATACTGCAGCTGGGTCATTACCGTTTTCTAGGTATTCATGAATTAGTTCTAAATTAACATCATCACGCATACCCGGCTCGTATAGTATTTTCATGTATAGTGTACCACGTTCTGTCTCTGGAACAATACTAAAATCATTTGGTTTGGTCCATGTTTTTAGTTCATAATTTATTACCCAATAATCACTGTTTGATGGTTTATATATTTCATCCAGAACACGTGCGATTCTTAGGGCTTTTTTTTCTGCTAAGTCTTTTATAATTTCACCTTCTGTTTTTTCCCATTCATTAAATACTTTTTGGGAAGATAGTTTAGCTATTATACTATTGTTACGAAGTCTTTTTGCTATGTTTTCTGGGTCAGGAGATGCATAAAAATATTCATTTATATATTTTTTTACTAATAAATCCATAAATTTACTATCACCTATATCTGCTTGGGTTTTTGGGGTTCCCGGTCTGTATTCAGATAAAAAGTTTGGTTGAAAGAAGTATGGACGTATGACCATGTTTCGACCTGCATCGTATATGGCACCCGTAAAATATAGTGTACCAAAAGTAAGTACTAATAAAAATAAAGCGATAAAGAATAAAATAATTTTTTTCATCAATTTATCTTATATGCATTAAAATCCGCGACATAATATCCTAATGTTTGCGGATAGTTATTCTGGTTTCGTGCAATTTTTGCAAAGGCCAAGATATTTATTTCTTCTGTTAAATTAGATTTTATTTTTGCGAATATACGCCATGTCCCACCGATATTAGAAATTTGGCTTACCGGTTCCATTTGGATGGATGCCTTATCTATAAACCATACTTCGCCCATAAAAAATCTATTTTGATAATCTGGAACAACATCATATATGAATTTTGAAAACAGTTCTTCGCCCGACAAACAGAACAGAGAACATTCGTTTTCTCCGTATGCTATTGAATTATTGTTTATGCAAGAAAGGTCTCTTTGACATGTTTGCCAGATAGAATCATTTACTTGTTCATCTTGGGTTATTAAGAACCATTTTTCAGTAAATTTCCCCAGTACAGATTCTTGAAGTAATCTTGCGGCAGTATATTTAATAGGACCGTTTGTATGTGAATGACCTACATCAATCCATTGCCCAGTTACATTGTCAATAGATATCAGAAAAGGATCTATTCTTTGAGATTTTGAAGACCATAAAATTAAAAAACATAAGAAAATTGTTATCAAGAATAATATAGATACCCCTATTGCCATAAAACGAGAAACGGCAATACGTTTACCTGCAGGAAACGTCGGTATTTCAAAATTATCTGGATATTCCAATTATATTTCTCCCTCAGCATTTTATTTTGATTAGGCTTGATATACCATTATGCATGCACAGGGACTTAGTTTTAATTCATTATTGTCGTATCCTACACCTACGGGTTCACGATCATAAATTTGTCCGCAACCAGCTAACACTAATGCTACGAAAAAGCTAATAATAACTTTCTTCATGTATTTTCTCCCTTATATAGTAGAATTATAAGAAATTTTCTTTTATTAGGTCAAGTCTAAAAGACAAAAATACGGGCAATATGCCCGTATTTTTTAGAATTGTGTTTCAAAAGATAATAAGAAACGTTGTTCTTCATCATATTTATCCATTTTCAAAGGCCAACCCCAACTGAAGTTCATTGGACCCATAGGAGTATTCCAATATATACCGACACCGACAGAGGTTCTTAAATTATCGTCTATATAATTAGGTCTGCCCGCGAAGTAATATTCTTCTTTTGGTGGTTTGCCAAGTATTCCATAGTCAGCGAAAATGAAACCTTTTATTTGATATTCATCAGGTATGAAAATCGGGAAATTCAACTGCGTAGAACCATTAACTTTCCATAACCCCCCAAGTGAATAAGTTGTGTACGCCCAGTTTCTAGAGCCTACCCCTGCAATATCAAAACCGCGTAGTGATTCACCACCTAAGAAGTATCTATACACACGTGATATATAGTCGCCACCGATGGATTGTAATATTCCGAATTCTAATGATGAACGTAACTGCCATCTATCATCAAAGAATTTTACCATACCTATAATATCACCGCTGTATCGCATATAAGTTTCTGTCCCACCGAAACCGGTATATGCAACTCCTAAATTTCCGACAACTCCGGTATGGGTATTTTGTTCAAAATTTGTATCCAAGTTATAGTATCTTAAATTTGTGCCCAATGTATACAATTTTGCGTCACGCCATCCAGTTGTAGATTGTAAGTCATAATTTTGGTCAAAAGAGGCTGATAATCTGACAGTTTGTGACCAATGATCTGTAAGCTTCCATCCCATTCTTCCGGATATGTTAAAAGAATCTCTATCATATCCGAATCCACCTAAAGATGAATAGTCATACATTGTATAAGATATGTCAAAGCCACCGGATAATTGCCGCCCAAATAGATAAGGTTCTGTAAAACTAAATAATGCTTGTTTTTGATATTGTGCAATGGATCCGCGTAGTTGTACTATTTGACCTCGTCCCATAAAATTACTTTCGGTTATACCTGCGTCAACCATAAAACCATTTATGTTTGACCAACCAAATCCACCAGATAATTCTCCGGTTGGTTGTTCTTCTACTTTTATGTCAAGGTTCATCATGTTCGCGTCTGCTATACGGCTTGGCACCATTTGAACATCTTTGAAATAGCGTGTCCGCATTAAATTTTGACGACCTTCTTCAATTGTTTGTAACGAGAACGGATCTCCCGAACGCATAGGAATTAGTTGTTCTATAACTGTATCAAAAGTTCGAACGTTCCCTAATATATTTATAGAATTTAGGTAAATTCTATTGGTTTTCTGTATTTTAAATTCTATATCTATAGTTTTTGTTTCATCATTTTTTGTTGGAATTGGTTCTACGTTTATGAAAGCATAACCATAGTCTGCGACTGCACCTCTTAGCGCTGACATGGTTTCATCAACTTCATCTATATTATAGACGTTGCCTTTTTTCATTACTATTGCATCATATAGAACTTCATCTGGTACATCTGGGAAAGGGTTTGTTATTTTAAGATCACCGAATTTATATTTTTCACCTTCATCAATTGTAAATATCACAGAATAATACTGTCTATCTGGTGTGAAAGTTCCGTTTGCATCAGTTATTTGCACATCAACATAACCATTCCTCATATAAAATTGTCGCAACATTTGTTGATCATATTTTATTCTATCTTCATCAAAAACATCAAATTGGGTCATAAAACGCCACCAAGTATGTTCTTTTGATAAAATTTCACCGCGTAGAGTACTGTCCCGAAATTTTTTATTACCTTCAAATTTTATTTCAGAAATATAAGTAGGATGTCCTTCCTTTATTTCGTATACGATATTCACTCTATTGTCTTCAAGTTCGATTTTTTTTGGTTCAATTTTAGTTCCGAAAAACCCTTTTCTTTGATATATGGTAAGCATTCTTTGAACGTCTGCACCTATTACAGATTCATCATAAGAAGCGCGTTCTTTCATACGAAGTTCTTTTTTTAGGTCTTCTGTGGAAACTTCATCGTTCCCTTCTACTGTTACCATGTTTACAGTAGGCGCTTCTTGAATGTCAATTTTTAAAGTATTACCTGACATTTGAACACTTATTTTGGAAAAATATCCAGTTTCTTGTAGTTTTTTTGCTATTTGATTAGCACGCTCTGTTGATACATTTTCTCCAAGTTTAACATCGGATAAAATTCTAATAGATTCCGCATCCATTCTTTGATTGCCGTTTATATCAATTTTCGATACAGTTGCGGCATTCGCTACAGCAACGGTTCCAAAATAATAAAGTGTAAAAATTAAATATTTATTTTTTTTCATGTTAATTTAATCCAAATACTCTAGCCAGATCATTCCACATAGTAAGCGCAAATAAACCAAAAATTAATAACCAGCCTATCATTATTGCTATTTCCATACCTTTACCTTCAAGTTTTTTTCTGGTAATTGCTTCTATGATCAAAATCAAAAGATACCCACCATCAAGAACAGGTAAGGGTAATAAATTTATAACAGCTAAATTTACAGACAGCAATGCAATAATTGACAATAAGGCAAAGAAACCCATTGCCATTGCTTTTCCTGAAACTTCGGCAATAGTTATGAAAGAGCCTAATTGTTTTGACGACCTTTCTCCTGTTATAATCTGTTTTAGCACGACAAGCAGTGTCTTAGATTGATAATATGTTTCCCTGGCACCAGAATATAAGGCACCAAAAAAACCTTTTTTACGCAATTCCGTTTTACTACCGTCTGCAACTAATCCCCATTTTTCAGATGGAGATAATTGGACTTTAACAAGTTTGTCTTTCCTTATGATAAGGACATTTGCATTACGATTAGCGGCTAATTCTTTTGCAATTATAAGTTCACCCCAATTTGTTATTTTTTCGTTGTCTATTTGAACGATAACATCACCCGGTTTAACCCCGGCATTAAAAGCGACGCTTTCTTGTATTACTTGCCCAACTACAGGCAACTGAACATTTTTTGGTTTCAACATAAATATTGCGGAATAAATGCCCCACGCTAGAATAAAATTCATAAAAACGCCGGCCGCAATAATTATAAATTGTTTCCATGCAGGTGCAGATAAATAATGACCCTTTTTTTTGTCATCGGGTAAATTTTTATATTTTTTGCGGTCAAACATATCTTCTTGACCATATATAGACACATATCCACCTAATGGAATACAGGCAATTTTCCAAACGGTTCCCTTTTTGTCATGCCATTTTATTATCGCAGGTCCAAATCCAATAGAAAAAGTATTTACTTGAACCCCTGCCCAACGTGCTGCTAAGAAGTGACCTAATTCATGAACGAAAACCACCACACCCAGAACAATAAGTAATGCGATTATGGTTAAAATAATTTGCATAATGCCTTTCCTTTATTAAAAAGATTTATAACATAACAAGCCATATTAAAGGTAGTGCATAAATCCAACCGTCAAATCTATCTAGCATGCCACCATGACCTGGTAAGATTCGACTAAAATCTTTTATGCCCATTTTTCGTTTTATCCAGCTAGCAGTTAAATCGCCATATTGGCTAAGTAGAGAAATACTAATTCCAATCCACATTAATTGCGGTAAAAAAGTATCTGTTCCTAATAGACCGTACATAATTGATGCAAGTGTGCCACATAAAATTCCTGCGATTTGCCCAGACCAAGTTTTCCCGGCAGATAGTCTTTCCCACATTTTATCCCCTCCAACCAATCTACCGAAAAACCATGCCCCGATATCAGCGCAACATATAATCATCAAAAGTAATAACATAATCCAAGGATGTTCACCTACGTTATTTGCAGCGAACAAAAAGATAACTAACAAAGCTAAGAAAATAAAGTAAGCTAACCAATTTTGTTTAAGGTTTTCTTTTGATATATGCGTGATTCCGATGATCATTTCTAAAATCATCACAATTCCTATAAAAATCCCAAGGTATTTAACTGCCGGATAACCAAAATACTCAGCTACACCCGCAAGAATCGCGATTGCTGCCATTATAATACCTACTATTATTCTTTGTGATGTATTAGACATGTATAACCCTTATTTTTTATCCCCTGCATAGTTAGCTTTCTTACCACCACCGAAACGTCTGTTTCTTTTTGCGAATTTATCTAACGTATATTGCCATAATTTTTCATTTTTTACTAAATCTGGCCAATGTTGCGGTAAAAACAGCAATTCGGCATATGCCAGTTTCCATAATAAAAAGTTAGAAATTCTATATTCATTACTTGTTCTAACCATTAAGTCAATTGGTAGAAGTTCGCCTGTATCTAAGAATGTTTCAAACGTTTCTTTATCTACTGGTTTACCTGCAGCAATTGCGTCATTTACAGCATTGACGATTTCATCTTGACCGCCGTAATTAAGCGCAAAAACAACTGTACCAGAAGTGTTCTCTGCAGATTTTTGTTCCAGCTCGTCGCAAAGAGTCGCCAATTTTTTAGGAAGTCTATCTCGTGAACCGATCACTCTGTAACGTAGATTTTTTTCAATTGCATGTTGCATATTTTTTTTCAGTTCCGTATAGAATAAATCCATTAGAAAATCGATTTCTTCTTTTGACCTATTCCAGTTTTCTGTTGAAAAGATAAAAAAGGTAATGGTTGACACACCGCGAGCGATGAACCAATCAACCAAATTTTCAAAGTTAGAAATACCTGCTTTATGTCCCATAAGTGGTGGTAATCCACGAGCTTCTGCCCAACGACGATTACCATCGCATATAAAAGCAATGTGTTGCGGTAATTTTGCGGGTTCTGTATTTTTAGATGATATTTTCTTTTTGAATAAATTTAACATTTTTTATCCGATATGTTTTTGAATTAAACAGACATAATGTCAGCTTCTTTTTGTTTTGCAAGTGTATCAACATCCGCACTTTTTGCATCAAAAACTTTCTGTAAATCATCTTCAAATTTGCGTTGATCGTCTTCGGAAATTTCTTTATCTGTGACTGCGCGTTTAATTTTACCCATAGCATCTTGACGGATGTTGCGCATAGAAATTTTTGCTTCTTCTGCATATTTGCCCGCAACTTTTGTCAGTTCTTTACGACGTTCTTCTGTAAGAGGCGGCATGTTTAAGCGAATAACACCACCTGCAGTCATAGGGTTTAAACCCAACCCAGAATCACGAATTGCTTTTTCAACTGCCCCGGCATTGTTTATATCCCATACAGTAACGGTTAAAGTTTGATTATCTGGTGTCGCGACTGTTGCAAGTTGATTTAAAGGCATATCAGATCCATAAACAGGTACACGTACACCGTCTAAAAGGTGAATGGAAGCACGACCAGTACGCAAACCAGCGTATTCATTTTTTAAAACTTCTAATGTTTGTAGAGTTTTTTGTTCTACTTCTGCTTTCAAAGATTGATAATCCATATTTTAGTCTCCTTATGTGTAAAAAGGTTAGCAAATTGATTTGACTTTTTGCAAGAAGAAATATAGAATAATGCTTCGCATGGGGTTGTAGCTCAGTTGGTAGAGCACTTGCATGGCATGCAAGGGGTCGTCAGTTCGAGTCTGATCAGCTCCACCAATTAAGAATTCAGTATGGCGGATGTAGCTCAGCTGGTTAGAGCGTTGGTTTGTGGTACCAAATGTCGCCGGTTCGAATCCGGTCATCCGCCCCAGTTATAAAAAATGCTGGCGTTATGCCGGTATTTTTTATAACTTTGGACGGGTCGGGTTCGAACCGAGGTTCGCATACGAGTCAGTAAGACGAGCCACAATTTACAACCTACTTCGATGGAGCGGTTTTTCCCGGCATAATACGAGTCCAATAATCTTAATTTTTATAACCATATATTTTTATAAGATATCGAACAAATTGACTTTTTTATCTTTTTTCAAACCGAATACAAATAATGATATTTATCGTTGTTTTTACGTACAAGCAAGACTATAATCTCAACAGTTAAAAGGCAAACAGATGTCAAACGAACGATATAAAATAACTACTGCTACCAAAACATTTTTTGTAGACAATCTGAAATCAGACCTGTTTAAAAAAGATAAAAGTACCTTTTTTGTAAGAGAAAAATCGTCCGACGATTGGGAGAACCTAGTACAGTTAGAAAAACAAATATCTATATTAGAATGGTGGAATGACAATGTAAGTTGGGTCGCAGTTATATCAGGATTTATTTTTTATATTATATTCATTGTAATCTTTGCTGCTTTTGGCGAGCAACTTCTAGGCGATTGGATTGGCTTAGCTATGATTTTCTTGCACCCAGCGTTATTTTACTTGCTGTTTTATTTGTCATGTATTGCAACAGGTAAACTTATAACTCACTTTTTGAAAGATATACCTCCCTATTTTACAACTTTATCTAATTCCAAAATACAAAAACTTATTGAACAAAGCAGTTCAAAACCACATAAAGCATCAAACAGTTATACATCAAGCGGATATCGTTCTGGCGGTTATTCAGGTGGAAGTGGACATTCTGGCGGCGGTAGTAGAGATAGCGGCGACAGCGGTGGCGGATACTCTGGCAGTTATTCAGGAGGCGGCGGCTCTGGTTCGCGCGCCTATTCGGTATCAAGCACATATATTTCGTCAGCAGACATGGACAACGCCTTAAAAGCGCTAAACGACAAAGGATTGGGCTGGAAAGTTTTGGCAAATGATAAGACAGATGAAGAGAGAGAAAAACTGTTTATTGAACACTTTGGAGATGAAGAAAAAGGCAAACTTGCAAGTGACAGATTTAATCGCACAGACATTTATCCTGCAAGAGAGGCGCACTTAAATAAACTAATCACAGAAAGTGAATTTGAAGACGATTCAATAAAAACAAAACTGTTAGATAAAGTAAAATCATTTGATGATAAAATTTCAAAAAACGATTTTGATGGAATTGTTCATGAAATTGTAACTTTTAAAGAAAAGAAAAAAAGAATAGACAAACACACTAAATATGAAGGGCGTCTTAGCAACAAAGATATACAGACAATAAAAGAGCATTTTGGTTATGTATGTATGGCTTGCGGATTAAACCCTGCAGAAGAATACGGAGCCCACATGAAAAGCATACTGGAAGCACACCATAAAAGCCCGTATTCAGAAATAACCGAAGGTGAAACCAGAGAAGTTAAAGCCGATGATTTTCTTATTTTATGTCCCAACTGTCACAAATTGATACACAAACTAGATTCTCCGAATGACTTAGACGGATTAAAAAAATTAGTTAACAAACCGTCTAAATCATGGTGGTGGGACTAACAAAGAGAATTAGATATGACAACAGGTAGTATTGCCGACATTTTTACTGCACTTGGGACACTTGCAATGGCTTTTATGGCAGGAAGTGCCATTCGTGCGTGGAGAAAAGAATATCTTGGCAAAAAGCAAATTGAGCTGGCATCGGAAATAATGATTATAGTTATGGATTTTCAAGACATTATAATATCGGCCAGAAACCACGTAACTTCGCCCATGGAATTATCAGAAATAAGAAATTGGTTATGCGAAGTTAACACAAGAAAACAAAATATTCCGAATTCTATGTTATGGCCTATATATGAAGATAGATTGGCGTGCTTACTTCCAATACACAGATTAAACAAAAGTTCTGAAACTATAGAAAAATTCTCTGAAATACTTAACAAATGCCTTATATATTTTGGTGAAGATATTTACAAATTACTTGTAGAAATGTACTCATTTTTGGGCAAAATCAGGCAAGCTTCTGAAATGCTGTATGAAAATCCAAACAATCTAGAATTCGAAGCAATAGCCTTTGCAAATGATATCAACAATCCAATATCTAAAAGGATTTTTGATATCGGAGAAGAAATAAAACAAAATTTAGAACCCATATATAAAGACCAGCAAATAAAATGGAAAAAACTAAAAAAATCATAAAAATTTTTCTTCTCGATATTTGCACTCCTTTCCGAACGAAGGGAAGTCGAACGAGAACGAGTGGTGAGCAGCACCATTAGGTGCGATAAGCGAACAATACGAAGCCAGACAATAAAATTGCCTGGCGCAGGTGTCCCGGTCATCCGCCCCAGAATAATAAAAATCCCGCAACTACGGGATTTTTATTAACCAACCAGCTTATGCCACAGGCTTGATTTCTTTTTGTTACTATTTTTACGACGACGACGTGGTGCGTTCATTGTCGTTTTCTTTGCTTCTACATGCTGTGCATTTTTCTTTTTCACATCTGTAGATGGTTCATATGCGCTCAATAATTCTTCTGTCTTGTTCTGTTCTGGTGCAACGCGTTGAATTGAATATTGGTCTATATTCATCAAACTGTCATCACCGACTATAACAATTTCTGTTTCAAATTCGGCTTCCATTGCTGCCAATTCAGCGCGCTTATGATTTAAAAGATAAATCGCAACGTCTGTTGGTACTGTCATGATGATTTTTTGTGCACTTTTTGCCAGTAACTTTTCTTGCAAGTGACGGAATAAGATTATTGCCGCTGTCTGTATGCTTGGAACTACGCCTGCACCCATGCAGTGTGGGCATTGAACGTATGAAGATTCCATAAAACTACTGCGCAAGCGTTGACGTGATAGCATTAAAACGCCAAAGTTATTTATTTTTGCAACTTGTGTACGTGCGCGGTCACGTTTCATAACTTCGCGCATTTTCATTTCTAACTTGCGGTTGTTCTTTTCTTCTTCCATATCGATAAAGTCGATAGCAACAATACCCGCCAAGTCACGAAGACGTAGTTGCAGTGCAATTTCTTCTGCTGCTTCTAAGTTAGTGTTCAGTGCAGTTTGTTCAATATCTTTTTCCTTGATAGCACGGGACGAGTTTACATCGATTGTCACCATTGCTTCTGTCTGGTTTATAACTAAAGACCCCCCAGAAGGTAATTGAACATATGGACCATGCAAACCTTCTAATTGTTTTTCAACACCTGCCTTTACCATTAAAGGAACTGCAGCGTCTTTATATTGAATCAACTGTTTGCGTGGTGCGCGTCCATACATCTGTTGAAAATATTGTTTTGCTGCATCAAAAGCTTCTTCTCCTTGAACAACTAAAACGTCTTCTTTGTCAGACAGAAAATCACGAACTACGCGACGTAATAAAGAGTCTTCTGTATGAATTGTAACAGGTGCAACAGATTCCAAGGTAGTTTTACGGATTTCATTCCATAAGTTAACCAAGTAATCATAGTCTTTTGCAATTTCTGCCGCATTTGCTTCAAAAGCAGCAGTACGCAAAACGACAGTCATACCTTTTGGTATTTTAAGTTCGTGTAGTATTTCTCGCAAGCGTGCGCGTTCTGCTTTATCAGAAATCTTTTTAGAAATACCATAACTGTTGCGTTTTCTGGAATTTGGCATTAAAACGGCAAAGCGCCCCGCTAATGACAAATAAGTTGTCATTGATGCGCCTTTTTGACCACGTTCTTCCTTTACCCCCTGAACCAGCAAAATTTGTTTTGGTTTTATAACGTCTTGAATTTTAAATTCATGTGCGCGTTTGGTAAATTCTTTATTATCTTCACCAGCACTTTGATCGTCATATTCTGCAACTTCGTCGTTTTCATCATCTGGGTCTTCATCGTCGTCAACGATATTAGCATGAGCCAGTTCTAATAATTTCTTTTTCTGTTCAGGAGTTACTTGATAATAATCTGGATGTATTTCTGAAAATGGTAAAAAACCGTTTTTTCCAGAACCATAATCAACAAACGCTGCCTGCAAGGAAGGTTCAACGCGGATGACTTTTGCCAGATAAATGTTCCCTTTTATCTGCGGTTTTGTTGTTGTTTCAACGTCAAAATCAGAAACGCGATTAGTAGCAGTATCTACTACTACTACCCTTGTTTCCTCCGGGTGGACTGCGTCCACATAAATCTTCTTTGACATTTAATAATCCTTTTGTTTTATATGCGTATGCGATGGAAATAATCCGTCCCCGTGGGGCGTCCAAGCCCATGCCAAGGGAATGCGCAATGATTACAAACAGCGCAGATCGGATTAAAGAAAATAGTGACAATACAAACACTTATATTAACCCCATGTCATACGATAAATTACAGCATACCATGCAAATATATGGTATGGCAAGGTATTTATTTTTTCTTATTTTTAAGATTTTTTATGCTTTTGATTTTTGCTGGTATTTGTGGAATTTTTTCTTTCGCCTCTGCCAGCCACTTTTTCATGCGCGCCCGTAACCAGTTTTCATATATTAAAAATAATCCGCCCGCACCAATTAGTGGCAACAAATAGTAAATTATTCTGTATGCTAATAATGCCCCAAAAATATCTGCTTTATCGACGTGTTCTGGTAAAGCCAACAAAAATATTGTTTCAAAAACCCCTATGCCCCCAGGAACCTGACTAAAAACGCCGGTCGTTTGCGCTATTACAAAAAGCCCTATATATGTACCAAAAGGAATTTGAACAAACGGTAATAGGCAAAAATATAGAACCAAGCCTGCAAGAAGGCTGTCTGTTGCACCTAATAGCATTTGAAAAAAAGCGGTCTTGGTTGTTGGAATTTGAAATTTTAGGTTGCCTATTTTTATGCTTTTTTTCTGAAAAAACAATGTTGCTACAAAATATACGATTACAGCCGATGCGCATATTATAAATAAAGTGTTTATGCCCAAACTTGCCCCAACGGATCTGGATAGTAGTGCAGAAGGTACAAGAAAATAACCGATAATTAAAATTGCGGAACAGCCCAAGAAAAATGTAAAACCAGAAAAAGTAAGCATTTTTACGATGTCACCGCCACTTATTCGCCATCTTGTATAAAGCCTGTATCGAATTGCGCCACCGCTAACGACGGCATGACCTGCGTTATTGCTTATCGCAAATCCAAGCATCCCTGCAAGCATCCATTTCCACCAAGAAACGTGTCCGCCAACGTATCGTAGAGCTAAAAAATCGTACAAAGATAATGATAAGTATCCGGCAAAACAGGCAATACATGCGGCAATTAAATTTACTATTGGTATACTAAGAATTGCATGAATTATGTCGTATATACTATATTCCCGCAACTGCCACCACAGCATAAAAGCCGCAAGGGCAAAGAAGAAAATTCCCGAATAACTTATAATTTTTTTAAATAGGCGTTTTGTCTGTGCCGACATAAAAATCCTTTTCAGCTTGGCAGGATAGCAATATATAAGACAAAAAGCAAACCTAAAAAAAATTGCAATTTATTATTCTTATAATATACTAACAAAATGTTTTATAAATTAAAGGTTATTTTATGCAGAGACCATCTTTGAGAAAATCAGATCAGGTTCGACCGGTATCAATGGAGACCGGGGTAAACAAGTGGGCAGAAGGTTCGTGCCTTATAAAAATGGGGGGCACTCAGGTTTTGTGTACCGCATCTGTTGACTTAAATCAACCTTTGTGGAAGCGTTTACAGAATAAAACAGGTGGTTGGGTAACAGCGGAATATTCTATGTTGCCACGTGCAGTTGGTACACGGAAAACGCGTGAAACGTTAATGAAAGATCATCGTAGTGCGGAAATATCAAGATTGATAGGGCGTGCAATGCGCAGTGTCGTTGATATGGAAAAATTAGGACGTCATACGATAACAATTGACTGTGACGTTATTCAAGCAGACGGTGGTACCAGATGTGCATCAATAACGGGTGGTTTTGTCGCTATGGCACTGGCGGTGCGCTGGTTGCTGGAGAAAGGACGCATTCGTGAAAATCCAATACAAGAACATGTTGCCGCGATTTCGGCGGGGCTTTGGAATGGAGATTTGATTTTAGATCTAGATTATGAGGAAGATTGTGTCGCAGAACTAGATTCTAACTTTGTTATATCTGGGTCTGGAAAGTTTATAGAAGTTCAGGCGACAGGGGAACAACATCCTTTTACTCAAGAACAGCTTGTAAAATTGATGGATATGGCATCAAAAGGCTGCACACGTTTAATAGAATTACAGAAACAAGTTTTAGAATAAATATATTATCAGATAACAAGGCAATAAAGCTGCCCCCTGAACAATTAAAGAGAGTCGTCGTATGACACCGAAAGAATGGGATGCGCTTTGTAAAAAATGTGGCTTATGCTGTTTGATAAAATTATCATCAGGATTTAAAAACGTTACTTTATATACAGATTTTTGTTGCGAGCATTTAAATTGTTCAACCAAGGCATGCAAAATCTATAAAAAGAGAATAGAAGCAGAAAAGGGTAACTGTCGGAAAGCTAATTTAGATATTGTTCTGAATAATGAATTGTTGCCTGCCTCTTGTGCATATGTGGAATATGTGTTCGGAGCTGCAAAATATCCGGCAAAAGTAGATTTTTCTCGTATACAACCCATTAAAGATAAAGACTTTGATGAAAAGCACATAGATAAGGTTTTGGCTCATATATTAACCGATTCCATAAATTGGCAAAGATAAACAGTTACTGTGAAAGGAATAAAAAGTGTCCATTTGGGGGCGCTTTTTATGTTTTTTATTTTATTGCGAAAGTTTAGGTTTTTGGCTAATTTTATATTATATGAAAAAAGAACTGTTTGATTTTTTAAATACAGATTTACAATTTATAAAAGGGGTCGGTCCGGTTTTGGCGGCGCGCTTTGAAGATGTTCTTGGTGGACGCAGGGTGCTTGACTTTATGTTGCATGCGCCTGTTTATATTCGCGCACGTGGAATTAACGAAGATATTTCAACTGCACTTGCGGGGGACATTGTGACGGTTCCTTTATTGATTAAATCGCATAAAAAGGGTGGCTTTTTTCGTGGCAGGCGCACACCTACGCAGATTACATGCGCGGATAAAATGGGTAATACAGTTTTAATTCAGTTTTTTAATGTTAACTTTTTAGATTATTGGTTAAAGAAACTTCCTATTGGTCAGTGGCGCATGATAAGTGGAAAACTAGAAAAAGGCAATCGTGCGGTTATAAATCATCCCGATTTCATAGAAGAAATGCAGAACGCAGAAAAGATACCATCTATTCAGGCGGTATACCCATCTGGCGAAGGTTTAACGCAAAAGACATTCGCAAATGTTCGTGACCAGATATTCGCAATTCTGCCAGAAAAAATTGCCTATGAAACGGACGTACAGGTTATAGAGTTCTTTGATGCGCTTCGTCACGTACATTTTCCGGAAAGTGCGGATGACTTAAACCCAAATTCTGTATATATGGCAAAACTTGCGTATTGGGAACTATTGGCGCATCAATCTGCTATTGTGATTAGTCGCAAAAACAGAAAAGACGCACGGAACAAGCGAAAGGTCAGGGCAAAGAAATACGATTTGTTAGAAAAGTTTTATTCTGTTCTTCCTTTTTCCATGACTGGTGCGCAGTCGCGAACAGTTAAAGAAATATTTGATGATATGGCGCGTGATATTCCTATGATGCGCTTAGTGCAGGGGGACGTAGGTAGCGGTAAAACAATAGTTGCGCTTGCTGCAGCGGTAAAGATGGCGGAAAGCGGTGCGCAGACAGCATTACTTGCACCGACAGATACTTTGGCACAGCAACATTACGCAAAGATAAAACCGATGTGCGATAAAATTGGTATAGTGTGCGATGTTTTAACGGGGCGTGACAAAGGTGTGTCCAGACGCGAAAAGTTAGTGTCGTTGCGTTCGGGCAGGACAAAGATAATTGTTGGTACGCATGCACTTTTTTCAGAAGACGTAGAATATAAAGATTTAGGCTTGGTTATTGTGGACGAACAGCATAGGTTTGGAGTATCTCAGCGCGAGGCTTTGCGTGCAAAAGGGGAAAATCCGGATTTGCTTGCTTTATCTGCGACCCCTATACCGCGAACTTTATCTATGACAATTTATGGCGATATGGACGTATCTATTATAAATGAAAAACCGGCTGGAAGATTACCTATTAAAACTGCTAAGTTATCGATTGCAAGATTAGAAGAACTTGTCGCGCGTCTGCGCACGCAGATTGCCGGTGGTGCCAAAGTATTTTGGGTATGCCCTTTGGTTGAAGAGTCTGAGCAATCGGATATGACTGCTGTTGAATCAAGATATGATGATTTAAAGAAATATTTTCCTGATGCCGGGCTTGTTCATGGGCAGATGGACAAGAAGCAACGTGACGCAGTTATGGCTAAATTTGCAGACAATAAGTCTGATATGCGTATATTGATTGCGACAACCGTGATAGAGGTTGGAATAGATGTACCGTCTGCTTCTATAATAGTTATAGAAAATGCTGAAAGGTTCGGGCTTGCCGCATTACATCAGTTGCGTGGTCGTGTGGGGCGCGGTAATTTACAGTCTTATTGTATATTAGTATATAGTCGTAATATCAGCGAAGAAGGTTTAAAGAGATTAGAGGTTTTAACAGAAACCGAAGACGGATTTAAGATAGCAGAACAAGATTTAATAATGCGTGGTACTGGTGAATTGCTTGGGACGCGTCAAAGTGGTTGGATAAACTATCACTTTGTAGATTATAGAATGCACCATGATTTGTTTAAGTTGGCGGCAAATGCTGCAAGGGATGTAGATGTTCCTGATGCATGGACTCGGGATTTGATGTATATTTTTGATAGGGGGCTGGGAATCAGTGCGTAAGATCCTAACGATTTTTATAGGAGTTTTATTTTCTATTTCTGCACATGCGGCATCATTAATAAATGATACAGAAACAGAAAAAGTTTTAATGGAATTGATGGCGCCCATTGGTCGTGCTGCAGATGTCCCAGACGGCAGATTGAAAGTTCATATTATAAATAGTGACGATTTTAATGCGTTTGTAATGGGTGGTGAATATATCTATATTTATACAGGCTTACTTACACAGATAAAGTCGCCATCTGCGCTTCAGGCAGTAATAGCACATGAAATGGGACATACTATTGGTGGGCATATGGCACAGATGTCATCGCGTATGGAAGCAGAGTTAAAACGTGCCATGTTGATACAGGCGCTGGGTATTGGTTTAATGGTTGCCGGTGGAAATCCGTCACTTGGTGCGGGGGTCTTAGCAGGGTCCAGTGGGGTGGCGCAACAATCTATGCTTGCGTTTACTCGTGACGAAGAAAGAATTGCGGATGATATGGGGTTAAAGTTGTTGGTAAAAGCAAAACTTGATCCAGATGGTTTTGTTCAAGTTTTAGAACAAATGGGTGAAATGACTTCTGTTTTGGAATCTAAGGTGAATCCAAATAGGATAAACCACCCGCTGACATCCGAACGACTGAATAATGTAAAGACGCAGATAAAGAACATAGATTCTGATTATGTTGCATCTAATGCGCCAACTAAAAAGCAAGAAGAAGAATTTAAATTAATACAGGCAAAATTGATAGGTTATCTTGATAGTCCAGATAGGGTGGCTTCATTATATCCGAATTCAGATAAATCAGATGCGGCGATATATGCGCGTGCCATAGCACTTATGCAGGCGGGAAAATTAGAAGATGCACGTGTTGGAACGCAAGCATTAATTTCAAGAAATCCAGACAATCCATACTTTTACGAGTTATTGGGTGATATAGATTATCAATTAGGGTATTATGATGATAGTGTAGATGCGTATGAAAAAAGTTTATCTTTGCAGGACAATGCCCCACAAATAGAAACTGCACTGGCATTAGTTTTAACAGAAAGAAATAAAAATGGCGATAAAGAGAGGGCTGTTGAATTATGCAAACGTTCTTTATTGGTAGAACCAGCCCCACTTACTTATTGGGTTTTGGCAAAAACTTATGAAGATGGCAGATCTGATTGGGCGCGTGCAGAATATTATCATATGTTAGGAGACGAAAAAAAAGCTATAAAATATGCAAAAAACGCGATGAAAAAATTAGATAAAAATACACCAGAGTATATAAAAGCGAAAGAATTAGTTAAATAAAAACGCCCAAAAGGGCGTTTTTATTTTGCAAAAGAATAATCCATTTCTAGATGACTTGGGTTATATGTGCCATTCATAATAGCCAAAGTATCTTCTACGATAACCAACTCTTCATTTGTGGCGATCATAAATATTTTTACTTTGCTATCCTGTGCACTAATTTCTGCTTCTTCTACGCCTTTACGTGCTAAGGCATTCGAATTTTTTTCTTTATCTAATTTTATACCCAGCTCTTCTAGACCGCTGCAGAATTTTTCACGTAAATAATCGTCATTTTCACCGACCCCTGCAGTAAATACTAGGGCATCTGTATGACCTAGTTCTGCCATAAAAGCACCGATATATTTTTTTACGTTATGGGCTTCCATTTCAATAGCTAGCCTGCATTTATCATTCGTTTCCCTATTTTGTTCAACGTCGCGACGATCTACAAAACATTCTGTTAAACCAAGCAATCCAGAATCTTTGTTTAAGTGCTTTTGCATTTGGTCTGCTGTTAAACCGAGCCGTTGCATTACATACAAGACGATTCCAGGATCTAAATCACCGGGTCTTGTACCCATAGTTAACCCAGGAAGTGGTGTCATTCCTAAAGAGGTATCAATAGATATACCATTTTTTATGGCGGTTGCTGAAGCCCCAGAACCAATATGTAATGTGATTAAGTTACATTCAGAAGCTGGTTTTCCTAATAATTTTGCAGCTCGTTTAGAAACATAAAGGTGTGATGTGCCGTGAAATCCGTATCTGCGAACCCCCAATTCTGTATACCACGCACTTGGAACTGCATATCTATATGCATAGTCTGGCATTGTTTGGTGAAATGCTGTATCAAAAACAGCAACTTGGGTTGCATTTGGTAATAATTGTTTTGCCGTAACAATTCCCATCAAAGCAGATGGATTATGTAACGGTGCAATAGAAGAAAGCTCTTCAATGGTTTTTATCACGTCTTCGTTAATTTCTACAGAAGAAGCGAATTTATCCCCACCCATAACAACACGATGACCAACGCCTTTTATTTCATTCATATCAATTGAAGCTTCGCGTAGCATAAACAAAACAACATTTAATGCTTCGTTATGGTTTTTCATTTCTGTTTCTTTGCGTTGTTTTGTACCATCTGGATATTTCTGGGTAATGAAAGAGTCTGGCAGACCTATTTTTTCAACATTCCCCCCAACAACGACTTTTTTAGAGTCTGCGTCAAAGACTTGGTACTTTAATGAAGAAGAACCGCAATTCAAAGCAAGTATGTACATTTTTATCCTCTTTTTCTATGGGGCAAGCATAGCAGATGAATTTATATGTTTCAACAGTAAACTCTGAATAAAATTTTCCAGTTATCGTTAGTTATATTTGTTGTTGCGCCTGTTTCTTTGTGGCTAACCCAGAAAGATTTTTGATCTATTGGTAGCCTTACGTGTAAACCATCTTCTTCTAAATATGTGTTTGGAATGGGGTTTGTCCTATCTGCTATTCCAAAGGAAGAGACTTTTTCATTGATGCTATAACCTGCTTCTGGTGTTTGACATACTAAAAATGTCTGGACGATTTTAGCGATTTGATCACAGTTAAAAGTGTAATCCAAGAAAGTGCTATTTACAACTGGTAAAAGGCTGCTTTCTAATACGTTAAATGGCACAAGATTAAAATTGGCGAATAATTCCGTCCAGAATTCATCTGGAACAGAATTTATATCAAAGTTTGTATCATTGGCAGAAGATGTGTCGTCTGCGCGGGCAAGCGGAAACCCACCAAGTGTTTGACCGTCATGAACGCGAATTGTTTTTGCATCTGTATCGAAGGTAATTTCACCGGAAAGCCCTGTAAAATTATTGTTTTGAGCAGTTGTGCCACGACGAATTTGTAAAATGCGAGCCATAATAAAATCCTTTAGTTGATAGTTGATTTTAAGAAAAAAGAAAACCGCCAGAATGGCGGTTAAATCATGCATGTGATTATAACATAAAAGCACCAAAAAATCAAGCAACATTATAATTAGACATATACGCCTGAAGTTGAGCAATTTTATTCGCGTCAAATTTTGCTTGCTTTTTCTTTGCGCTGCCCAGCATCCAAGAATACATTTTGCCTGTATGAGAATCCCGACCAGATTCTAAGAAGTCCCAGTATGCCATAAGTTCTTTATATTTATCTTTATTGTTATTATCCCAGTTTGAAACCTCTTCATTTCTTTTGTTTATTCTGTCGTTAAGTTCTTTTATACGGCTTGACGCAAGTGTAAAATCATTTATTTTTGTACTTAAATCATCTGAGCTTGCTTGTACAGTATTATAATCTCTTTCTGCGTTTACAAAATTTTGTTGATATTGTCCGATATTAGCATGTGCATTTGCTAAGGCTTGCGGATTAATTTGCATTTGTTGATTTCTTAAATCTTGTGCTTGTTTTAATTTCTTTTGACCAAGGTTTTGTTTGTCGCGCTTTTGCTTTATTAGGTCATTTGCAAGCGCATTTGCAACAGCAGGCGGTATTCCTGCAAAAGTATTAGGATTTCGTAAATCATTATCTATTTGTGCTATATCTGCAGCAATTTTTTGCATATCAGCATTTAATTGATTTATTTGTGCAGTATAAGATGCATCTTCATCGATAAGATTTTTTGCATTATTATAAGTTGTCGAAGCATTTTCTAAAGCAGAGTGTTTTTGTTCTGCATCTTGTTTTAAAGTTTCAAGGTTTTGTTTTTCTTGGGCTATTGTTTGGTCGGTTATGCCGGTACCTTGTAGTATAGCTTCTTGATTGCTTCGGTCTGCTATATCAATTTGATTTTCTGTATCTCGTTTTTGTGTTGCAACTTGCAATCTTGTGGCATTGTCATTAAGCCATGCATCCCTTTGGCTTTTTATGCGGTTTGTTTTTCCGTTAAATTTACTGCCAGATAGTTTGTATGCATTTCCTGCCATAGTAATAGCATAACCAACACCCATAAATGCGGATTTTATGCTTTTGTCCATAGCCGTTGTAACAAATTTTACCCCTTCATTTTTATTCCAAGACAATCCACCGTCAGAGAAAATTGTTAATTGTTCTTTGCTAAAGGCGTCCATAATTTTACTGGTTGTATAGCCGTACTTAATTACGGATAGAACTTCCATAGCAGTTTTTGCTTCATCTATTTTATTTTCGCGGACTGCTTTGATAATCATTTCTTCTATCAGCGCTTTCATTTGGCGTGCATTTTTTAAAGCACCTTCAAAAGCCTTGGGCATAGTGGATTTTAATTCGCCCAACGTTTTAGAAAACCAATCAAAATGGTCTGTGGCACGTGGGGATTTATAAAGTAAGTTTTCTTTTATTTTTCCCGTGTTTTCTAATACTTTGGCAATACCGTCAGTTGGTTTAAATTTTGTTCCGTCAATTGCTTTTATAATTAGTTTTGCTGAATCAGAAAAATATAATCTATCACCACGCAGATGAATATATTTTCCCATGTAATCTTCTAGGGTGTCGCTTATTTCACCTTGTAAGTGTTGCCATGGGGTTAATTCGTCACTGCGTTTTGGAGGGACATAATCTTTGCTATCTTTATTTGCATAATCTACTTTGCTTAATGCTGCATCTAAAGATTTAGAGATTTTACCTTTGTCAAAACTTTTAAATACTTCATAAACTTTGGAATCGTTATGCAGAGTATTTAAAAGCGTTTTATAATTTCTTTTAAAGTAATCAAGTTTGTTTTGTGGAACGGTTGTATCGTCAAAACCAGATTCAATTGCTGAAAAATCTTGTGAACCATAAGGTGAGGTGGCTAAATTTTGGTCGTTATGAACATAATAGTTCATATAACTTGCAACTTGTTTTAAAGTTGTTTGGAATTTAGGGTCAGTATTATATTTTTTAGAATTAATACCACTCAATAAATCAGAGTAAGAAATTTCTGCTTCTTTTAAAAGATCTTTTATATAGAAATTTAAAGTTGATCGAAAATTGTTATCAGACAGCAAATTTTTCAGGACTTGAATTTGTGCTTCTGCAGTCTGATTTGCGGTTCCGTTCGAGAAAAGGTGGGTTGCAGGGTCACCAAAATATTCTTCAAGGAAAGCATTTGCCTTGGCGTTTTCTGCGAAACTTTTTGTATTGGCAGACATACTGCGCATAGCGCCTTGGAAGGCATTAAATAATTTTTTCCATTCATCATCAGTCAGATGGAAATTCCCGTTTGCATCATTTGGATCAGGTAGGCCATTTTTTACCCATTTACCACTATTGTCTTGATGCATTAATTTTGACTTCCAGTCTTTCATATTACCACGGAAGTCATCTGCTTTTACATAATCTTGATATTTAGCAAAGATTTCAGGTGGCATTGCATTGAAATGCAACTGCATATAATATTGCAAAAGAAAATCGTTCATATTTACATCTGCCATCAGAAACCTCTGTTGCTTTATACCCAAATAATTATAACACTTTTTGACAAAAAATTCAATATTTTTAGTACAAATAATGATATGCTTAGTTTATAATCTATAAACAATTTTTGTTTGTGTAAGGACGGGTTATGAAAAAAGTGAAAGGGTCTATAAAATATTTCCTATCTTGTATATATGGCTTCGCTTTTTTTAATAAAATGTTATTATTGGCACCGGTTTATTCTGTGTTCATGCAAAATAATGGCATGACAGATATGCAGATTTCGTCTTTGTTCATTATTTTTTCTATAGGTATAGTTGGTGTGCAAATACCTGTAACGTGGTTAGCTAATAAAATAGGTCATAAATATTCAATAATTTTTGGACAGTTTTTAAAGGCAGTTGCTTTCATTTTATGGGTCTTTTTCCCAAATTATATAGGTTTTGCAATAGGTATGTTTTTGTGGGGAACTCAAACGGCAATATATAATGTGTCATTTCAAACATTGGTTTATGATGAGCTGAAGGCTAGGGGACGTCAAGATATTTATGCAAAAATATTGGGTAATGTATATAGTATACAATCAGTTGCTGTTGCCTTTGCTGCTTCTGGATCTTTGCTGATGTTTTTGGGTTATGGCTGGGTTACATTATTTTCTGTTATTGCATTATTTATATCAACTTTATTTATAACAGCCATTAAAACAAAACGTAAAAATAACAAAAGAAAAGTAAATGTACAAAAAATACATTCTTTATCTTTTTTTAAAACGGTCTATAAAGTTTGCAAAAAGACTCCATGTATATTTATGTTAGCTATTGTATTATGGGCAACGGTAAATTTTGCTTATCTAGATGATTATTTAAGCCTTATCGGATTAGAAATTGGTATACCTGTAGAGTATGTCGGAGGAATAGTATTTTTTTGTTTAGGGTGTTCTTTCTTGGGGCAAAAATTTGCGTATCTTTTTATTAAGGTTAAAGATTGGGTTTTATATACGGCCATATGTGTTTTAGGTATTAGCTTAATAATGTTTTCATTGTTTTATTCTATTCCTGCTTTGTTTTTCCTTGGTTTTGTATATGTTTTGCGTAATATGTTATTTGTATTATTATATGCAAGGTTACAAAATTTTACACCAACGTTATACAGACCTGTGATATTATCTTTATATAGCATGGGCGATAATTTAACTTATATATTTATGAGTTTATTAATAGGTTTAGGCGGATCTTTAGGCAGTTGGTCATACGGTACCTTTTTTGCTGGGACATTATTATTCTTAACAGGAATATGGGCAATGATGTTTGTTAAAGATAAATGTTCTCGTATTCCAAATGAAGTTGATATAGAAGATGAAAGCTTTAAAGCTTTACGACCCGCAAGTAAATAATATGATATAAAAATAGGTAAGGGTTCTTATATAAAAAAGCAATGTTTTTTATTAAAATATCAGCATGAATACTATGCTGAAAAATCTTTTGTTAAAAACAATTCCATATTTATTATCTGTAATAGGTGGCATTACTTTATTTTTAATATCGTTGGATAAAGTAAGGGATCCTAATGTCAGCGGTTTAATAGATAATATTGCTGCGTCTTTGCTATCAATCCCGCTGGTTTTCTTGTTGTATGATTATACGAATTATAGAATTTCGCGTCAGGTAAATCGAAGCCTTGCAAGTAATATTTCTGATAAATTAAATTCTGTAATATTAAATATGGTGTTTTTCTTGCGTCACTCATTGGGTTTAAAGGTAAATGTTCGCTTAGAAGCGTTTAATAAACTTCAAGATTGGTCTTTAAAAAAGATATCGTCTCGTTTAAAAATAACCAGATCCGAGATAAATAACTTGCGTGCATATCGGTATGAGATAGACGAGATAATATATCATGCAAGCAAAGGCAATGTTTTAACCGGTGAACAAGAACAAATATTGTCTTCGTTAAGTCGGGAAATATCGCATTTGATGACCGAACATAATTTTCGCAGGGATAAAACAATTGTGGCCAAACATGTCAAGAACATAATATCTAAAATAGTGGAGTGGCAAGATGTAACTGCTTCTGAGCCTATTGGTGTTGAAAACAATGTTTCAGAAGATAGTCCTGACGATTTATAATAAAAATGTAAAAAAGTATTATTTTTTCTTGCAATTTATATTTTTTTGTGTCAAAATTGCCCCTGAACCACGGAAATAAGATACTTTTAAAGTATTTTGTTTCCGGTTCAGTTTTGGGGACATAGCTCAGTTGGTAGAGCAAATGACTTTTAATCATTGGGTCCAGGGTTCGAGTCCCTGTGTCCCCACCAGAATAAAGCCGCAGACTTCTGCGGTTTTTTGTTTTTTGTTTGATTTTTTATAAAAAATATGATATACTGATTTGCATAAAACGGACGGCATTGTCGCCCGTTTTTTCTTTGCCTGCGTTTTATAGCGGGCTTTTTTATTCTCAAGGAGCCTTCATGCAAAAATATAAATATATAAACTTGTTTTCTGGTATCGGTGGCTGGGAACTGGGACTGCAAGACTTGCCAATGGAAAATGTTTTATCGTGCGAAATTGATAAATATGCCCGTCAGACCTTTCTTGCAAACTTTCCAGACCTGCCTTGCGTTAGAAATAATAATTATCCAACGGATATTCGTGAGCTTAATCCAAGTGATATTCCCGAATTTGATATCTTGGTCGGCAGTCCGCCGTGCCAGTCGTTTTCTATGGCTGGACTTCGTAAAGGTCTGAAAGACGACAAAGACGATAAAGGTAATATGTTCTTTTATGTCTTGAATATAATAAAACAATGCATGCCAAAAGCGTTTATTTTAGAAAATGTAAAAGGATTGCTGACGGCAGAAGGAGGCAGAAGTTTTCGCATAATTCACGACTTGTTTAGAAACGCCGGTTATTCGTTTCATTATAAAGTAATCAAAGGTTGTGATTGTGGCATACCGCAAATAAGACAACGGGTCTTTATGGTTGGGTTTCTGGGTGAAAATCAGGAAACCAGTACGTTTAGGTTTCCAGACCCCGTACCATTAAAATTTACTATGCATGATGTTTTTAATTGCAAAACTTGTAATAGAGATGTTGGATATACGATATTAACGGCGCATAACCATAAAAGATATAAAGAACCTTATAATTGGATGTCTTATTTGGTTGATGGCATTGAACATGAAATAACACTATCGGAAACGAAAAAAGTAATGGGGTTGCCGGATACGTTTGTATTCCCCGAAGATTTATCGTCGTCACGAATAAGAAAACAACTTGGTAATGGCATAATACCTGATTGCGTCCGTTTGGTGTCCGAACAAGTTCTTTTGCACTTGCAAAATATGTGATTTGTGTAAAATAATACAGTATATGAAAATAGTCGGACGATTTTTCGTGAAATTGTCTATGGGAATTTTTTTGTTTTTAATTCCCGTACAAGTTTTGGCTTTTAATGTTTCAGATTTAGCGAAATATTCAACCATTGCGGTAAAAACGCTTGCAAAGAATGATTCTTTGTATAAAGGCAATAATAGTACCAGCGTAGAAATTCAAGGGACTAAAGCACTTATAAATGTACTTGGAGCTGATAAAGTTTATTATGATACCCAGTTTGTGTATAAAGGTGATAAAGAAATTGAACATGAGGGTGAAACAACTTGGTATTATTATACACCGAAATCATTAAATGGAAATCGTAAGTATAAATTATACTATCGTAAAAACGATGTTATGCGGGCAGCGTATGCCGGTGATACTTTGGTAATCGCCAGAAAGGACGACGAAGAAATTTTATTGTTAATTGCACAAAAAGGAAGTGATTTTGAACGTCAGGTATATGATACGCTGGGGTTGAAAATAAAAAACGATGATAAAGTTTCTTTCTGGAAAAAATTGTTCGGTAAGGATAATAAAGAGATTGAAACCGATTATATACAAGATCCTGTCGCTGCTGTTTCTGATAAAAAGTGGATAGAAATTTACTTTACCCCAGGTTCCGAATGTGAAAATAATATAATTGCCGAAATCAATCAGGCAAAGAAGATAGACATTGCAGTATATTCTATCACCAACCAGAATATAGTTGATGCGATAATAGATGCCAAAGAACGTGGCGCAAAAATAAGAGTAATTACAGATAGGTTGCAATCAAAAGGCAAGTATTCGTTGGTTGATGAAATTGAATCAGCTGGAATTCCTGTTATAACAAATACTGGTCATAAGATAATGCATAATAAGTTTGCTGTATTTGACGGAAAAAGAATAGAAAGCGGTAGCTATAACTGGACAGAAAGTGCGACGGAATCAAACGCAGAAAATTGTATGTTTTTTGAGCAAGAAGATAAAGCCTTTACCAAGCAGTTTGATTACCTGTGGAATTTATATCAAAAATAAAACATACTATTTTCTATCATTGTCTTTGAATTGCATGTCGTATAAAGTTTTATATGCGCCACATTTTAGGTTTATAAGTTCTTCATGGGTTCCTGTTTCTACTATTTCTCCGTTATTTATAACAACTATTTTTGATGCGTTTCTGATCGTTGATAATCTGTGAGCAATTACAAACACTGTTTTGTCGTGCATCAGGTTTTCTATTGCTTTTTGAACAACCGACTCTGCGCGATTATCAAGTGCGGATGTTGCTTCATCTAATACTAATATAGGGGCGTTTTTTAAAAAAGCCCTAGCAATTGCAACTCTTTGTTTTTGGCCGCCTGATAGCAATATACCACGTTCACCAATTTCTGTGTCTAGACCGTCTTTTAAACTAGAAACGAAGTTATCAAGATATGCCATCTTTACTGCGTTGTTTAATTCTTCTTCTGTTGCGTTTTTGTTCCCCAGCATAATGTTTTCTCGGATTGTTCCTGCAAATAAGAAATTGTCTTGAAATACGACCCCTATATTTTGTCGTAATGATTGCAAGGTAAAATCTCTTATATCTGTACCGTCAATGCAAATTTGACCATTTGTAACGTCATAGAAGCGTGGTAATAAATTTACAAGTGTTGTTTTCCCGCCACCAGAATTTCCAACTAATGCAATAGTTTCGCCCTGTCTTACCGTAAGGTTTATTGATTTAAGAACGGGAACATTATGTGTGTATTCAAAGCCTATGTTTTTAAATTCTATTGTTTTATGGTGTTTTGGCATTTCTTTAGCGTTTGGTTTATCCGTTATTGCAGGGGTAGTATTTAATATGTCAAATACCCTATCTATTGCCATAAAAGACATTAAAACAGAATTATAATTTGATCCTATACTTTTCATAGGGGTATAAAGCATGACAAGTGCGGTTAAAAAAGATACAAAATTACCGGCTGAGATTTCTCCATTTAATATCAAGAAAGACCCGAACCAAATTGATAAACCGATACCAACGGAAAGAATTACATGCATTACAGGGGTAAGCCATCTGGTTTTTTGTAACATTTTTATTTTTAGGCGAAAAACGCCATCAAGAACGTTATTAAATTTTCCTTTTTGGTGTTCGGACAGGTTATAAGATATTACAGTTTTGTTTCCAGAATAAGATTCGTTATATGCCGTTAATAATGCTGCGTCTGCCGCAATAGATTGACTCATTACCGAGTCTATTTTTTTTCTAAGAGAACTCATTGGTAAAAACGCACCTATTAGAATAGCAACGCATAAAAAAGCAAGTTGCCAAGAATTATAAAACAATACCGCGATAAGAAATATTGCTGTAAATAGTTTTTGTACAAAGTTTTTAAGATTTGTAAGCAGACCTGCGCAGGCTAGATCTGCGTTATTATTGAACATAAATATTATGTCGCCTGAATTTCTTGTATTAAAGAAGTTTGTTTCAAAATCTAACATTTTTTTATAAAGGTCAAGTTTTAACAAGTTTGTTATTTTTGCACCGACCCACGTATTTAAATAATTTGCGGCATAAGTTAACCCGCCTTGAATACAGGTAAAAGCTATTATGGCAAGTGGTATATACCACGCAGTTTGTACCGATTTTTCAACCATAACTAAATCCATGTAAGGTTTTAATGACAAAGCAATTACTGCATCCAAAGATCCTATAGGAATAGTTATTACTAATGACATTAAACCAGGAAACCAATATGGTTTTATGTACGGCCACATACGTTTGTAATTTTTTACAAACATATTATTTGCTATGCGATTTTTTATTTTATTAGGTGTTTTCATAGAAAGACCTGACTTTTATTGTTTTTTATAGTTTTTGATAATTTTGTTTATTAATTGTGATTCTGAATATTTTTGTATGTCGTACTCTCTAACGTTTCCTTTTACATTAGGTAAGTGATGAACGGAATATAATTTCATAACTTGTCCAGATGATATTTGCGGTTCAAAAACTTTAAATTGAGTGTATATTAAATCCATTGGGCGATTACTTGCTGTTAAAAATACAGATAAACCCGAAGCAAGACCTATGATCCCAGAGGATTTTTTTGCTAAGGCAAATATTTCTGAAAGATCTGTTTTAAAATTTACGGTATTTTCTTTAAGTCGTTCTGATAAAGTCGTTGTATTTCCGTTTATGAATACATCGTAACCTTTTTTCTTAAATTCCGATACTAATCTTGTCCAAAAATCTTCCGACAATTCCGATAAAGATTTTGCGAAAGGCAGTATTATTACAAATGGCAGTTTTATATGTTTTTTAATTTTATTATTTATTAGGCTATCGGTTTTATAGGAATTTTTAGGCTTTTGTATATTGGCTTTTTTAGTTAGATTAAAATCTTTACAGATGTAAGAATAAAAATTTGTTTTTTCATCTTTTTCAAATAATGAATTTATAGCATTCCCTATATTTGGAGTAGGGCAAAATATAGTTCTTCCTTTGTAATGTATTATTTCAGAATCCAGAGCAGATTGAATATCGTTTTGTTTTATATCTATGTACTTCATAGCGATTTGTTTGTCTGCAAACATTTTATAAAAGGACTTATATTTTTTTTGCCATATTACGAGTAATGGTTTTTTACTTTTGTTTGCTGAAATCCAAGCTTTTAAATGGGTAAGATATATATAACTTTCTCCTATATTGTGGCGTATGATATAAATATCTTTAAATTGTTTTGGTAATTTTTTAAATATTTTTTTTAAAAGTTTTTTTTGTAAATTTTGTCTATAAAATGTGATCCCAAAAAATTTTGTTATTTTATAATGGCATTGTATTTTTTGTACAAAAATTCTTATTCCCAGTAGGCGCAAATCTTTGCCACCTAGGGATGTTTTTTTTAAACGAAATATGCCAAACAAAATATAAAAAATATCTTCTTGGGCCCAAGGGTTATTACGGCATATTTTTTTATAAAAAAACATCCGACAAAGTGACATGTTTTCCTCTAACGTTTCTAGCTTATATATTTTTGATACATTGTGTTTGAAATAAGTCTTCTTTCTTTTGCTATATTTAATATGCTATTTTCAAAAACATAATCTGTCATATAGAATTCATTTAAGAAATCCGAGACGCATTCATCTGTAAGACCGATATCAATTTTTATACAATTTTTAAATATTGGGATGTTACGCCATGTTTTATCGTTATATAATCTTTCCAGAACAGGTAAATAAAGGGTGCCATCTTTCCATTTAAGAACGAAAGCCCAATGTCTGGAAATAGCTATATCAGGCATATGAATTACCATAGAACCTTCTATATAAAACGTTTTTAAGTTTAATTGTTGGGTGTCTCTTAGAAAAGTAAATAGCCAATCGACGTTAAAATTAAATTCGTTTACATAATAAGTAGAATATTTTTTTATTAAGTATTCATTATAGCGCCATCCGATATTTTCTTTTATTATATTCAAACATTTTTGTGGTTTGCGTACATAAACTATACCGAAAGACCAATGTACACCGAAAGATTTTGAAACGAACATATCAAAATTAAAACAATCAAGATCATTTTCTTCGGCATAAAATTCGGCTTTTTTTAACCCTTCCGCAATTAATTCTGGTTTTGTAAGAATCATTATATCGTCTGCGTCTATATTATACGTTCGTGAATAATTATGTTTAGCAGCGTGTACAAAAGGCGTCATCATTGAATAAGCAATTCTATGCCATAATTTTTGTCTTATTACGTTATGTAAAATCAAAGGTATTTCTTTTTTTAACGTTTTTCTGTCACTTTTTATAAAATCAAAATCTTGGTTATAAAAAAAACATGGTTTTTTAAAAATTCCTTTCCACATTTGTTTGTTATCACAAACAAAATAAACAAAGGCATCCATTCTCGCTATAATGTCTAACCAATGTTGTATGCAATCGAAACTAGTTTGATGAACGCGATGAACTTTTAAATAAAATACTCTTTGACCCGGTTTAGGTTTTCTTTTTTTACACATTTCTATTTTTAACCTACCGTTTTTTCTCATATATTGAAAAAGGGGTTTGTTAAAAACATAAAAGCGTCTTATTTTATCTCCATTTACAAATCTTATTTTTACCTTTTTCATAGTGTTACCCTTTAATTTTACTGTTAGTTATTTCAAAAGCTTCTTCCCACGTATCAATTCTTTTTACACCTCTTTTTAAGACGTGTGCAGGATTGCCACCTATAACTGTGTAAGATTCGTCAAATGGTTTAACAACATTGCTTTGTGCTGCGACGATTGTATAGTCCGGTAGATTGGCGCTTTTGCCTATAAAACAGCCGGTTCCTATCCAACAGTTGTTGCCTATTTTTAAAACTCTTTTGCAATCGCCATAGTTTATTATTTTGTTTTTTTCTATATCTATTATTGGGTGGGCATCACTTACGTATATTTTTGATTCTGCGGCCAATCGCACGTTGTCTCCTATAAAGCATTTTACGCCACGTTCACACATGTGGATTATAACCATTGGATTGACAACAAGATTGTCGCCAATTGTTAATTCGCAATCTCCGCAAGTCATAAATATAATAAGATAAGTTATTTTTTTATCATATATCTTGTTTGTAAAATCGCCTAAAGAGAATTTATGATTATCACCTAACATTGTTAGTTCTAATCTTTCAATTATTTCTGGAGCTTTGATTTTTATTGTATTATTGTTACCTTCTATGTTTAAAAATAAACCCGGTATAATTTTTGTTGTTTCAATATATTCTGATTTTTCTTTATCCCAGACTAGCAGTTTGTTGTTTTGCCCATTGAAAGAATAATCCGTTGGGGGTAATGGTGGTGTAATTGATTGCCATAAAGATTTTTCAATCTTTGATACTTCTGTTTTTGTTGCTGCGTCATCTATTTTTGTTATAGCGTTATTTAGCTCTTTTTTTATATTATCTATTTGTTCTTGTATATTATTTATTGGATTATACATCATTTTTTGTCTTAGATAATCTCTATGAGTTTTAGATGGAATAAAAGAACATACTGCGTTTACAAAAAATTTTTTCATGATTAAATTACCTTAAAATATCTATTATTTCTTTATAAGAACGATTGCCTCTTTTTTCCCCGAACATTTCAGAAGCTGTTCCACATACGAATTCTTCTATACCCAGTTTTGCCCATTTGTCAATTACGTCTGGTGATACACAACCATCTAAACGTATTGAAAATTTTCTATTTTTTATTTTTGCCAATTTATCTAGCTTTTCTTCAACTTCTGGTATAGCAATTTGACCTGAAAATCCTGGATGAACCCGCATTACTAATAAAGAATCAATTATCGGGAAAAGAGTTTGTACTTTTTCTATACTTGTTTCTGGGTTTATGGCAAGACCGACTTTTCTACCGTTTTTTCTTATTTCGTATAAATGTTTAGCTGCATTTCCAGATTCAAAATGTACGTATATTATATCTGCCCCATATTTAAATGCATAAGGTAAGTGTATGCTTGGGTCTTTTACCATTAAGTGTGCATCTAAAGGTTTTTCTGTCATTTTTCTAACTGCCGCAAAATCTGCCCAAGATAGCGCAAAGTTAGGTACGAATTCTCCGTCCATTATATCCATATGATATTGATCTATACCTGCAGCGTCCATTTGCGCAATTTCTGAACGAAAGCTACCAAAATCAGCACACATAATAGAAGGACACAATACTTTTACTTTCATATTATGCTCTTTTGGGTTTGGCAATTATAAATTCGCAATTTGAAACATCTAATTTTTCTTTAGGGTCTAAAAGAATTGCGGTACCCGGGAAAATTTTTATTCCATCAATTTCTTTTTCTCCGTTTAGTAAAACGGCAAAGGCGAACATATTGCCGTTATTTTCAAAAACATCTACATCTTTTACTAATTCCGTAGAATACATTCTTTCTTCAATGGGTTCACCTTTTTTATAATGACGAATAGAAGATTTTTTGTTTACATCTAAACATGCTAAAGCTTTATCCAATTGTAATGGACGTTTTTCCCCGTTTTTATCAACTCTGTCATAGTCATAAAATCTATAGGTTTTTTCGCAGTTTTCTTCTATTTCAAAATGTATGGAACCTGCGGTGGCTGCATGTAAAGTTCCACCTACGATATAAATGTAATCTCCGACAGAACAAGGCATTGTATCCAATGTTTCTGATATTTTACCTTCTTTTATTTTGGTACGCATTTCTTCTACAGACTTAGCTTTGCAACCATTATACATCCAGCCCTTTTTAGGCGCCTGTAATGTATAAAAAGATTCATTTTTACCAAATGGTTTATTTTCTAGCTCTTTTGCTTTGTCATCGTCGGGGTGTACCTGTATTGAAAGATCGTCATCTGCTTCTACCAGTGCCATTAATATAGGAAGTTCTTGATAGTTGCTTAAACCGTATTTGTCACGATTTTCCAAGAACCATTCATGAAGATTTTTTCCTTTGTCTTTACCGTAAATGATTTCATTTTTAAAATCTGCTGTATCAATTGCTGAATATAAGTGGCCTATTTTTTTGCAGTCTGATCCGGAATAGGGCGTTAGTTTATTCCCCCCCCATATAGTTTCGTGTACGATAGGTTTAAGTATTTGCATGATTTATCCTTGTTTTATAAATTGTTATCAAATATTACGGAAAGATTTTTTAGACCTTGGTTCCTTTCAGGTGTATACACATGGGCGCAACATAAGCCACTAGGTTTATTGTCGTTAAACAAAATCCTTTCACCCATTGGGATACCAAATTTAATATCATTAAATCTTATACCTGCATCTTTGATAAATTTTATAGTTCGTTGTCTTACATTAGTGTTATCTTCTCTGGCGGTTAAAATTAAAATATAATCGTTCTCTGGTATATTACGTAGAAATTCCAATGCGCCTGGCAACCATTCGTCTATGTTATTAATGCCGTCTTTATATCCGTTATGTTTTACTAAAGTTCCATCAAAATCTAGGATCCAAGTATGTTGTAATTTGGACAATCTAATTTCTTTACTGTTCATTTTCGTACTCCGATAACCATTCGTTAAATAAAAAGGTTCCGTTATAAAACGCTATACACATAGAGTCATAGTCTTCCCAAGCATGCGAAGCTAAAGATAGCCATATTATTGCATGTATAAGTTTTATTTCTTTTACGCTTGCTTCTTCTTTGGGTATAAGGTTTAAGAAATATTCAGTTAGATGTTCCCAGCCTCCACTATGGATATCGAAAGAAACTTCTTGATCTGAAATATCAAGAGTAAATCTTTTTACGTTAAATTGGTCAAAATTACCGTGTATGGCGTAATACATTTTTGCCCAATCATATCTAACATCTCCTAAGACTTGGCTTTTGCCGAAATAGCCACGTGCGTCAATAAAGAATATTTTTCCACAATCATCAATCATTGTGTTTGTAAGTTGGCAATCACCATGAATTGGACCATAATATGTTGTCATTAAATTTTTTAAGACGGCCTGTCTTAAAATATCTATATTGCACATTATGTTTTTACATTTTTTTCCGTTGATTTTTATAAATTGCTCGTTTCCGAAAGGAATTGCGAAAATTATGCTTTGCAGTCTGTGAATTGTTTTTTTTAAGTATTCGGTATATAAATCCCATGCAGAAGCGGACGATTTTTCGTAACCATGCATAGTTTGTAAAGCATGAACCATTTTACGAATGGTTTCTTTTTTATTTGCATCATCCATTTCTGTAAGGAATATATTTTTTCCACGAATTAGTTCCATAGTTAGTGGATTGGTGTTATATATTTTAGGTATGGCCTCAAAACCACACATTTCCATTTTTTTATACCACACGATTTCTCGTTCAATTAGTTTTTCCGCTTCTTTGGTTAGACCTGTTTTTACGACTTTACCGTCGATAAATTCTATTTTATTATAAGGTCTACAGCGATTTAGGGTCGTTGAAATTTCGTTATAAGCTTCTAAAGTTCCTACATCTATGCTACCCATTAAAGATATTGGGGTTAAAGGTATGTTTTTTTCTGCCAGCCAATTTGTAAAAGAACCTTCTATAGGAAAGTCGTCAAACCAACTTTTATTATCAAAAATATATAATCCGGCTACACCTTTACCTGGGATGCTTTCGTTTATTAAAGTCCCATTTTTTAAGCTCCAAGAACAATGGAAATCTACTAAACCTACTTGGCAACCCTTGGTAATTTCATTTATATAAAAGGTATCTGATAATATAATGTCGGACCATATTATCATAAACGGTTCATTATCTGGTATATAGGATACCGCTTCTTTTATTCCTGCGGCATTTCCCTTTGTTGTTGATTTTATTAGCATATAATTTACGTTTTTGGCGAACGTAGATAAGTATCTATCTAGTACGTCAAATTTATAATCTCCGATTATTATGAATTCATCATTTGGATATTTCTTAAACAGATGAAATATTATTGGCATATATTTTGCAGAAATTAGACTTTTGGGTTTTACGTGTGTCAACGCTTTCATTCTGGATCCCAGACCGCCTGCCTGAATGATAATTTTCATGATTTACCCCCATTCCCAATAAATGAACGATTTACATTTAATTTGTATTACTATAAAAAGAGTTGTTTTTCGAGAAGTATACATTCCTAAAAATCTTAGGATTTTTTAGAAAAATCATAAAGATAGTTGTTGTTTTTACATATAAAAAGCGCCCTGATATAAGGGCGCGAAGACATGAACATTAAATATTATTTTTCACTATTATCGCTTTTATTTATGAACATCCATATTAACCATATAAGTGCGGCAATACCAACAAGACTGTATACAATGCTGCTGGCCAGAGTTCCTGGGCCGAATATAAATGCGACTAAATCGAAACCGAATATACCGATTAACCCCCAATTTAGAGCGCCTATAAAAGTCAATGGTTTCAGAACGTAATCTGTAAATCCTCTCATCTCTTTCTCCTTTTAGAAATTTTGTTTTTGTCCTAAGACAAAATAATTATATACAGTTTTTTATTAGCTTTCAATCGCAATGCTGTATTTAGGAAAAGGTTCTTGTCTTAGGAAATGTTGGTTTTTGTCTTGTTTTACAAGATTGCATTGCCGCAACTTTGTTTCTGTATAATATGATTGATTGCGAATTCTGCTAGGTATAATCCGAAAGTTCCGGTAACGGTTATTATTGAACCAAAATTTTTCCCGTGAACATTATCATCTGCAGTTTCTGTAGAATAAACCACGTCAAAATTATTCAAATTTTCCAATTTTACGATTTTTCTTATTTTAGCGGCAAGAGGGCAAACTTTGGTTTTTAAAATTTTAGAAATTTTTATCTGAGAGATATCTTTTTTCCTTGCTGCACCCATACTAGAAATAAAAGGAATGTTATTTTTTTGACACCATTTGTAAATGGCTATCTTCGATTTTACGGTATCTATAGCGTCTATTACAAAGTCTGGTTTGATATTTAAATTTGTATTTTCATCAAAAAAAATGTTTTTTATGTCGACTTTTATGTCTTTTGATATGTCTTGAATTCTTTGTTTCGCAACGTTTACTTTAGGTTGTCCTATTGTAGATTCTAGTGCAAATAGTTGTCGGTTTATATTTGTTTCTTCTATATTATCAAAATCTATTAAAAGTAAATTACCTATACCACTTCTTGCAAGGGCTTCTATTGCGAAAGAACCAACTGCACCGCAACCGACAATCATAACGGTTGATTTTTTTAGCTTTTCTATGGCTTCATCCCCAAGCAATAAACGAATTCTATTTAGTTTGTCCATGGTTTAAAACTTTTTGGCTGTTTGCATATATTTGTTTTGATAAATTTTCTTTATCTATATCAAGAATAGATGCAATTTTATCAAACGCTAGTATTGTATTTTTTATATTGTCGCTGTCACTTTCAATCAAAATTTTATCAATAGGAGTACTTTTTACTAATATTTTTGTTTTGTTGGTTATATTATTTAAATTTAATAATGAATACGAAAAATAAGCATTACATTTATTTAATAAATCGGTTGTTAATTTTTCATTCCCGTTATAAGAATGAAATATGATACAAGGAGGCAGTTCTTTTTCGTTTCTTTTCAGATATTGTAATATTTTATCCCATGCGCCTAAGCAATGAATGGTTACGCACCTGTTTAATCTTGCTGCGATTTCCATTTGGATATTAAAAATATTTTCTTGTAAGTCAAATAAAGCTTTGTTTTTGTCTAGACCGATTTCCCCAACCATAAAATTAGAATTACTAAGAAGAATTTTAGTTAACCTTTTATTCCAATTGCTTTTTATATTTGATATGAACCAAGGATGTATTCCAAACGCCACACGAATTTCCGGGATTTTTTTTGATAAGGCTAATAAAGCATCCCAATCATTTTCATTTGTTGCATTACACAAGCAGGTGTCGATACCCATACTACGTGCTTTACTTATATTATCAGCGCAGTGATTTATCGATTTTATTAAATGGCAATGGCAATCTACATATTTGGTCATATAAGAAAGATAAAAGTTATAAAAAATTTTTCAAGTAAATATGTTCGTGCCAGTATTTTTAAGTAATTGTAAAGAATAAGACTATTGTTTATAATAACGTTATATGTTATAATTACAAATGTAAATATATAGATAACAAAATAATGAAAAAAGTACTTTATTTTATGTTATTTGTTTTTTTAACTGCTTGTGGTGGTGGTGGTGGTGGATATACTCCATCATGTGTTAATTCTGAAGAAGGGTGTACTAAGCATGTTCCAACGTCTGGACGTGGAAATAGCTCTAATTATATACCAAGTACTGATCGTGGCGAAACAACGCCAGAACCAAGTGATGATAGGGGAAATAATTCTAACCTTGAACCGACAGAAGAAGAACGCGGGGATAATGTAAATTATACCCCCAGTAGTAATCGAGGAAATGATGCAGAAAACATCGTGAATTCTGAACGGGGTAGTCGTCCTTCGCGTGAAAATAGACAGGCCGTTTTGCAAACGAAAAAACTAGGTAAAAAGATCGATTATGTATCTATAGGAAAAGATTTAGGACTTTCTTACTCTGATTTTGGGTCTTACAAAATAGAAAATGATGCTTTTGTAAATTTTGCTGGTATAGAAAACGATGTTTTTATTAATGGTGACGATACGAAAAGAATAGATGCTATTAACATTGAAAAGGACGTTGTTTTTTCTGGTCGTGCAATAGGTAATGCCAGCAAAGGTTCTGAATTTGTAAAATTGGATGGTAATGTAAGGTTAAATTTTGATAATGTAACGGGTGTTAGCACGTTGGACGCAACATTCGAAAATTGGTATGATATTTTTGTAAAAGATGATGCAGCTGGTACAATAGAATTTAGTAATTATAAAAATAAAGATAATATAGTAAAATTTAAAGAAGATAACAGTCTTGAAAAAATTGTAAATCATGGTGCGAATATGGTTATAAAATATTATGGTCAGGATCCAGAAAAAAGTATTCCAACTGAAGCTGTTGGTTCGGTAAGATTTAAAGAAGATTTATCTAATATAAAAATGGATATAGCTTTTGGAGTAAAGTAGCAAAAAATATTTAATCTTGTGCTATTTGTTTATGTTGCATAAGTTCTTTTCAAATGTGATATATTGGTTATATTCGATCTAAAGATTTCAAAACTTCATTATATATAGTTTCTGAACTAACTTCAGTAGGATTCGTATGATATTGTTTCTCTTTATCTGCACTTGCTTGAACATAAATTTTTTTCCCAATGTTAGCTTTTTGGTTACCTAATGCACCTTTGTTGGCCTGTAAATTATCAACTGCATGACCGAACTCATGGGCAAAAGTTGAAATTATTTCTTTAAATAATTCTTTTTTCGTTTTTTTGTCTATATAGTTATATAGCATTTGTCTTGCTATATATATTTCTGTGTGATATTTAGTTTCGCCTGGGATTTTATAAGAAAAATGTATTCCATATAATGTTTCTGTATTGTTTAATTTTGGGAAATATTTGGGCAGCTCGTCCCAAAAATCTATAACTTTTATTATTGGTCTATCTACAATTTTTAAATCTTCACATAGTTTATCAGATATCGTTTGTAATAAATTTGTATATGCATTTGTGTTTTCGATTATGTAAGAATTTAAGGCTTGTTTTTTTTGTGCTGGATATTCGTCCAAGATTTTATTTATGTCATTTGCGTATTGTTTAGCAACGTTTATTCTATTATAAATTTCTTTTGCGGCATATTTTCTAACTTTATTTGGGTTTTCATTGTTTCTTATCATGGCAGATAAAAATTCATCAAAAGTAGAAAATTCTCCATTTACATAATTTAAATCGGGATCCATCGCAAAAGTGTAAATTGATAAATTCCTAGGGCGAAAATCATCTAATTGAATAGCTTTTTCCAATTTTTTTATTATATATTCTGGTTTAAAATTTTTTAATAATAGTTTTACTTCAAAAGAAAGTTCGTTATATATTTTTTCTTTAATTTCTTTGTTTTTTTCTAGTTTATATTTTTTTAATAATTGAACTTGTTCTTTGGCATTAGTTATTTCTAAATTTTGCTTTAATTTTTCAGCAGAGCTTTGAAAAAGTTTGGTCTTTTCCTTCATAATGGCTTCCTTTGGAAATAATTATAGCATATTTGTTTTTATAAAAGTATTTATAAATGATTTCATGGTTTTATAATTGTAGAATTATAAAATTATTGCATAAAATAAATATTATGTTAATTATAAAAAATATGATCAAGAAAGAGAATTTCAAAGAAACTTTATTAACATTGAATAAAGAACAAGATTTATTCGGTGAAAATTATAAGTTTATAGAATGGTTTGATTATGATATTTGGCGTCGTAATGATGGGGGGATCATTTCAAAATCTGATGATAGAATTTATAAAAGTTTTAGAAACATTTTGCAAAAGGATGCCCGTTTTAATACTTACTACGATTTAGTAGCGGTGGTTTCATTAAGTATATGTCCATATCCGTATTCTAACAGCCCTTTTGTTGGACAGGTTATAAGACGTCCAAGATATGTTAAGCCGAATGCAAAATTCTTGGGTGAAACCGGGTTTGCTGGGACCATAGTTTGTCGCGATAAAAAGACTGGAAAAATATTACCAGTACCAAAGAAATGGCTTTATACATCGACGCGTCATTGTATACTTCCTGGACAGGTGTCTACATCTGATTTACCTGGTTTGGCGAACTTAATAGTTGATGATGTGTTTTGCCAAGATTATGATATTTATGAAAAATTAATACGAATACACGTTTTTGAAAGAAGTAAATAAAACTTCTAGCTCTTTTTTATTTTAATGGAAATATAATAAAAATCCGTAAAAGCATATTTTTATGACTTATAAATTAAGATTATGATAATTTTTTGTCCCCTTTGAAGAAATAAATAATTTTCAATGTGTAAAAATACAAATTGACACTGTGTCAGTTTTTGTGATATTCTGACATTGTGTCAGAAAGGAAAGGGGACTTTATGGAATCTTTATCGCATACCGATAAAAGAAAGTCTGAAATAGTACATGCCTGTCGTGAGTTATATCAGACTATGTCTTTTAAAGAAATTACAATTAAAGAAATCAGTGAATATACAAGTTTTTCTAGACCTTCTATTTATAATTATTTTACGACAAAAGAAAGTATTTTTCTGGAAATCTTTCGTGAAGAATATGCCTTTTGGTGCGATGATATGGATCGCATTGTAAAAAAATATAAAAAACTAAGCGTCAAAGATTTTTCAAGTAAATTGGCTCAGACCTTGGAAAATCGTCCTGTACTATTAAAATTGCTTTCTATGAATTTATACGATTTAGAAGAAAGTTGTTCTTTAGATGAACTGACAGTGTTTAAGCAAGAATACAAGCGTGCTTTGGACACCGTAGAACATTTATTGGTGGTATACTTCCCGCAAAAGGGCAGGACAGATATAAATAAGTTCATATATATATTCTTTCCATTTATGTTTGGGCTTTATCCTTATGCAAATGTTACGCAAAAACAAAAAGATGCGATGACTTCTGCTGGTATAAAATTTCCAACCAAAAGAGTTTATGACTTTGCGTATCAAACAATATTTTCACTATTAAGTAACCAAGGGGGGGTAAATGAATAGCATTTTATCTTCTGTTCTTATTGCATATTTTTCTGCGACAGGAACGACGGCAAATGTTGCACAAAAATTGGCGTCAGCATTGAATGCACCTATTTATGAGATACAACCGGCGCAACCTTATACTGATGCAGATTTGAATTGGAATGATGAAAACAGTCGTTCTTCTTTGGAAATGGCTAATATGTTGCCGTACCCCGAATTAGCGGATTTGAAGGCACCTGTTAAAAACTATGATACAATATTTTTGGGTTTCCCGATATGGTGGGGAACGTCTCCTAAAATAGTAAATCAGTTTGTAAAGAGTTATGACCTGTCGGGGAAGAAAGTAATATTGTTCGCAACATCTGGCAGTAGCGGTCTTGGAGATACTGCGTCAGATTTACAGAAAGACGCAACAGGCAACCCAGAAATAATAAATGGCAGACGCTTTTCGGCAAGTGTCAGCGAAAATGAACTCAAGACATGGGCAGAAAGTATAAAATAACAAAGGAAGCAAAATGAAAACAGTAATAACAATCGCTTTAACTTTAATCGGAATCACCGCAATAGCAATAGGAGTAAGAAGTATGACAAAACAACCTTGGGATAAAACGTTCCCAAAAAACGATAATGTTACAGTTGAAAAAGTAAAATTCAAAAACCGTTTTGGTATAGAACTGGTTGGCGATTTATATATGCCAAAGGATAAATTGGCTGATAAATCTGCTGCAATTGCTATATCTGGGCCATTTGGTGCTGATAAAGAGCAGGCATCAGGCCTTTATGCGCAGGAGTTAGCCAGCCGTGGTTTTATAACATTGGCTTTTGATCCGTCTTTTACTGGTGAAAGCGGCGGTGACATACGTAATATTGCATCACCTGAAATCAGTGTCGAAGATATGTCTGCTGCAGTAGATTTCTTATCAAACAACAAAGATGTAGACGCAGATAAAATTGGTGTACTTGGTATTTGCGGTTTTGGTGGATTTGCGTTAAGTGCTGCGGCAATAGATACACGTATTAAGGCAACTGTTACATCAACTATGTATGATATGAGCCGTGTAAATGCATACGGTTATTTTGATTCAATGAGTGCAGAAGATAGACATGCTTTAAAAGAAAAATTGAATGCACAGCGCACAGCAGATTTTGCATCTGGGACTTATGCTGTTGGCGATGGGCTGCCAAAAAAAATAACAGGTACCGAACCGCAATATGTTCAAGATTACTATGATTATTACAAAACGCCACGTGGATATCATGGTCGTTCCAAGAATTCTAACACAGATTGGACACTAACGACATCGTTGCCATTTATGAACTTGCCAATATTGTCATACATAAATGAAATTCGTACGCCTGTGTTGATGATTCATGGTGAAAATGCACACAGTCGGTATTTTAGCGAAGACGCGTTTAAGAAATTGACGGGTGATAACAAGGAACTGATGATTATTCCTGATGCTGTTCATGTTGATTTGTATGACGGGGGCAAGAATCATGACAAGATTCCGTTTGATAAAATAGAAGCCTTCTTTAAGACAAATCTGAAATAAATGTGTGTTTCAAAATGTGGAACTTTTTTGGACTAATTGGATTGTTTGTTGCACTACAAAGTGCGCCAGCAATCGCACAGGAAGATACAATGAAAATATATTGTGGAAACAAATCGTTAAATATAGAACTGGCAGACAATTCATCTGCCAAGGCTTTTGCCGAAAAAGTGTCTTCTGGGGATATAACAGTTAAAATGTCTGATTATGGGAATTTTGAAAAAACGGGATCGCTAGGATTTGATTTACCAAAGGCAGACGAGAATATAACCACCTCTGCAGGTGATGTGATTTTATATCTAGGTAATACGATTGCTATATATTATGACACCAACAGTTGGAACTTCACACGAATTGGCAGAATACCAAATATGACAAGACAGCAGATGCTTGATTTCTTTGGCGGTTATGGCGATGTAGAGGTTACATTTTCAGTGAAATAATAAGGAGAAAATATGAGAAAAACGTTAACAGCATTGGCGTTGATTACAACATTAGGTGCATGTGATTCTGCACCAGATAATTCTACAGCTCAACCAAAGGAAGATAATATGGGTGAAAAAATAGTTCAAACCGCAGGTCGTAATCAACTGGGGGATTTCGCACCAGAATTTGCGCACTATAACGATGATATTTTGTTCGGTGAAAATTGGAACAACGGCAAGATAGATTTAAAAACCAAAAGCATAGTGACAGTTGTATCTTTGATGAGCCAAGGTATAACAGATTCTTCCCTGACATATCATTTACAAACCGCAAAAAATAATGGTGTAACAAAATCTGAAATTGCAGGTATTATTACGCATAATGCATTTTATGCTGGTTGGCCAAAGGCGTGGGCAGTATTTAATCTTGCTAAAAATGTTTGGACAGATGCAGATACGGCTCAACAAATGGGCAAAGAAGAATATGCAAAAACAATAATGTTTCCTATTGGAGAGCCGAATGATGCATATGCACAATACTTTGTTGGACAAAGTTATCTGGCACCAGTTTCAACGGAACAAGTAAAGTTTTCTAATGTTACTTTTGAACCAGGGTGCAGAAATAATTGGCATATACACCATGCTACAACTGGTGGTGGTCAGATGTTGATTGGTGTTGGCGGACATGGCTACTATCAAGAATGGGGTAAGAAGCCGGTAGAGATAAAAGAGGGTACGGTTATTCATATTCCGGCTGGTGTAAAGCATTGGCATGGCGCGGCACCAGATTCTTGGTTCTCACATTTGGCGTTTGAGTTAGAAGGAGAAGACACTTCTAATGAATGGCTAGAGCCGGTTTCTGATGAAGAATACAATAAGTTGAAATAATAAGATTGATTTGTTTTGGGTCCTGAAGTCGTAAGTGACTTCAGGACATATTTTTTATAAAATATCATTAGGGCAAGTCTTGTCCAATTTTGCATAAAAATGGGGCGACCGACAGACAATAAAAAATCCGCAGAAATCTGCGGAAATTCGTGGCTCGGGCAACTGGACTCGAACCAGTGACATACGGATTAACAGAGATAAGCAATTGAATGTAGTGTATTTTTTAAGTCCGCGGTGAGCGTGGCTTACAGCCGATTTTTCGTATAATTTTTGTATAAGTAAAAATAGCGGTATAACAAATGTATAATTTTGCGATTGTATTTTGTTGGAACATAATGCAAATATATCCAATGTTTTCCGTGGGTTTTGGCGAATTTTCCGTAATTTTGTTTTAAATTTTTCCGTTTGATTTTTATGCGATTTTTTGCCTTGTATGAATTTTGGATAAAACCCGAAAAATTGGGATGCTGTGCGATACATTTTTATACACTTGTATAACAACATAAAAATTTCATGGTCATATAAAAATTCGCCAAATCCGTATAACATCGCGTATAGCAACTGTATAATCCCAAAATATATATGCCATGTATAAATTCATGCAAAATTACAAATATAACGAATGTATAATTTTGATATATAAACACTCGTCTGGCTACACAACTCTTCAAGTTGTATATTAACATGCAAGAGTTTCACAAAATATGTTGCGTTTTTGGAGCTTGATAAAAACAAATATAAGTGCTAATCTTGTTGCGAAAAGAAGGAATGTTTGTGCAAAATATAGAAGATATTATATGTGCTGGTTGGTGCAATAGTCGTAATTGTGGTAGTATCGATGTCGGCATGGCAACGAAGGCTTTACATATATTATTGAATGGCAATTATATAAAATATAATTTAGATAATATTTTAAGCAAGAAATCCGATATAGACATATCCATAAGGACATTTCAAGATATTTTTTCTAAAACACATCGTAAGCAGAAAGGTATTTATTATACTCAGCGAGACGTTGCTGATTATGTCGTTTCCAACACAATAGCATCCAGTTTATTATCTGTTGGAAAATTATTAAAAACGAAAGATGCAATAAAAAAGATTGCCACCTTGAATAAGGGGCAGATACAAGATCTTGTTTTTAGTCGTACATTTATGGATCCTACCTGTGGATCAGGAGAGTTTTTGATCAGCGTAATAGAGTGGAAATTAGAATTGTGTAATGTTGCCAAGATACCTCTATCTGACGATGATGTTATCAAAATATGTGGCACTGTATTTGGGAATGATATAGAAACAGAATCAATTGATATTGCAAAAATGAGAATATTCTTTGCAATTATTCCATGCATGAAAAATGCTGAATCTTACATGAAATTAGCAGAAATGATAAATTCTACTTTTTACCACTATGATTTTATTCTGGATTATAAAAAAATACACAATAAGTTTGATTATATAGTAGGTAATCCCCCGTACGTAGAATATGGAAAATATCCTAGACACAAAGAATTGCATACTAACTATGGAAATTTGTATGCAGATACTTTAGTCAATAGTTTGAATCTGTTGCATAAAGATGGTTCGTTGGGACTTATATTACCTTTATCATATGTGTCCACTAGTCGTATGGGAAAACTTCGTGAATTTGTAACCAACAAATGCGAAAAACAAATAGTATTGAATTTTGCGGATCGGCCAGATTGTTTGTTCGTTGGTGCACATCAAAAGATATCAATCCTTATTGCTAAACAGGGGAATGATGTATGTAAAACCTTTTCTTCCACGTATAAGCATTGGTATAAAAATGAAAGACAAGAATTATTGAATGGAAGAGAAATCTTTGATGTAAAAGGAAATGATAAATTATATATACCGAAAATTGGTAATAAGCTTGAGTATAGCATATATAAAAAAATTTCCTCTTTGTTCAATGGCAACATATTGAGCACACAAGCCAATGCGGGCAAGGATATTTTCTTGAATATGAGAGCATGTTTTTGGATAAAAGCCTTCTCCTTTGATCCTGGGTCTAACGAGTATAAACAATTTAAATACAAAGAAGAATACCTGCCTTTTATGTTATGCGTTCTTAATTCTAGTTTGTTCTGGCTCTATTGGACCATTATATCGGATTGTTGGCATATTACGAACAAGGATCTGGAAGGGTTTTCTGTCCCGGATAAAATTCCACATGATAAAACAGTTAAAAAATTAGCCAAATTACTTGAGAACAAGTTAGAAAAAACAAAGAAATATATAGGTACAAAACAGACTACATATGAGTATAAGCACAAATTGTGCAAGGCAGAGATTGATGAAATTGATGATTGTTTAGCGACAATTTATCAATTGTCTCCGGAAGAGTTAGATTATGTAAAGAATTTTGCTCTGAAATATCGTATAAGTGGAGGAGCGGATGATTAAAGCTATAGATTTGTTTGCGGGGTGTGGTGGTTTTTCGTGCGGTTTTTCACAAGCAGGTATACCTGTAATAGTGGCTGTTGAGTATGATAAAGACATTGCGGCATCTTATGTTCACAATCATCCAAAAACCAAGATGATTGTAGATGATATAAAGAATGTGGATAATAGAAAGAATTTTTCTAAACATATGGCAGATATAATAGTTGGTGGTCCTCCATGTCAGGGGTTTTCTACAGCAGGGGCAAGAATTCGTCATGGGTTTATAGACGATCCGCGTAACTATTTGTTTAAACATTATTTTAACATAGTGAAACTTGTTAAACCTAAGATATTTATCTTTGAAAACGTCAAAGGCATTATCAGTTATGATAAAGGGCGCGTGTTTGCAGAAATAAGAAAGGCTTTTGAAAGTTTGGGGTATAAACTTCAGTACACAATTGCTAAAGCAAAAGATTTTGGAATACCACAAGCTAGGGAGAGAACAATACTTATTGGTAGTTTGGTTGATTTTGATCTTCAGACTGAAATAGAACAAACTAAAAAATATTTAGCTAAAAAAACGCCTGGTTTCTTTAATGCGGTATCCGTATGGGATGCGATTTCCAATTTACCAAGCCCGAGTGATACTGGGATAATTTCGAATGTTACACCAAATAATGAATATACAACTTCATTACATTCTCAATCCCCAAATTTATATAACCACATTGCAACCAAACATAATAAAATAGCAATGCGGCGCATGAAGGAAGTTCAACAGGGTAAAAATTTTAAGGTACTTAAAGAACCTGTAAAATCTGTACATAGTGGTTCTTATGGGCGCTTAATACCTGATGGAGTAGCACCAACAATAACGACCCGTTTCGATACGCCTTCTGGCGGATGTTTTACGCATCCATTTTATGATCGTACTTTAACTCCTAGAGAAGCAGCACGTATTCAAAGTTTCCCAGATGGTTTTCAATTTATAGGTTCAAAAACCAGCATATGTAAACAGATTGGTAATGCGGTTCCCCCAAAACTTGCTTACTTTTTTGCTACAATGATTAAAAGGATATTAAAAGATGACAGCACAAGAATATCTGAAGACGCTAACAAATAAATCAGCATGGGTGTTTACTAAACAAGATGCAAGTTTTGAAGAGGCCGTAAAGGCCGCTAAACTTTTTGCGGACATTTGTTATGATCCGAATATAAATGTTGAACAGTATTTTGCAAATCATCATCAAGAATATGGCATAAGAACAGATAGGCATCGTGTTTTAGTAATAGCACAGCTTTATGGGTTGATTACAAAAACACCTTTCTACACCAGAGGCAACCATTATAATAAAGAGCGTCCAACAGAAATCTTTGATTTGATAAAAGACGAACAAGTTGGTTCTGAACTGTATAATAAAATAAAAACAGAACAAATTTTAAAATTAAAAATACATTCCATCATTGATACGGCACACAACAATGAGGACTATAGTGTACTCCCCGTTGTTTTTATTTATTTGGTATTAAAAAAGCTGCAGACTAAATACAAAATAAATGAAGTATCAAAAGGTCATTTCTGGACCTATATTGCTACATGTAACTCATATTCTGATGTAGATAAGGCTGCGGAATTTATAGCTAATAATGGGCCTGTCTCACAATATGTGGATGCATATGAAGGAAACAGTCGTATTTTGACCATTATACGAAATAATATCTCTCTTTTTACAGTTACTGCGAGTGCTATCTCTATAAATCCAGACTTTGATAATTATTTTTTCAAAAAATTTATAAAACAACATGAAATGGATGAGTTGCATAATCAACTTTTACGAGATATCGATTATTCATATATGCTGTATAATAATCAACATTTTAATATAGATTTGGTTGATGTACCAGTAGTAGAGGCAGCAGACGACGTGGAAGAAAAGGTCGTTCAGCCTGTGTATGATGAAGAAACAGATGAAAGAGAGTACTTAGAAAAGGTTGATGCGATTAAAGAAGATAATGTCAATGAAGATATCGCATTAAAGGCTTACGATGTACAACCAATAGCTGTAGAAGGAAAAAAAGGACACGGTAGAAGACCGAAGACGAATCCTATTTTGGGTAAAATAGCGATCAAAAGGGCATATTATTGTTGCGAATTTAACCATGATCATGAAACCTTTATGTCGAACAGAACTCATAAGCAATATATGGAGGCCCATCACTTGATTCCGGTAGCAAATCAGGAGGCTGTATGGAACAAGTATCATAAAAACATAGATTGTGTTGAAAATTTGGTCTCTTTGTGTCCAAACTGTCACAAGGCTTTCCATTATGGTACGAAGGAAGTAAAGGCCCGCATGATAGAAACATTGTTTAATGCTATTTCTCATAAATATAGAGCAATAGGGTTAAATATACCATTGGAAGAAATCAAAAAAATCTATGGGGTGGTAGACTAATTTTAAGTATAAATATAGGAAGTTTAAATGAATACATGTAGCATCTTGGAATATTTAGGAATTGGTGGTGATTATATTGTGAAAACGATAGTGGGGTTGCTAACTAGCTGGCCTTTTATTGTATTTCTAATCTTTTTTGCTCTGAAAAAGCATATAGTTGGTATGTTAAAGAAGATCAGAGAAGATTTACGAGTAAAAGACAATAAATTTTCACTTGGTGACTCAAATCAGCCAGATATTCAAAATAGCACACAAGACAAATTATTTGATATTCCTGCAACTACTTCTGATAAGAAGTTAAAAAAGCGTAAGACAGAATATGATCTTCCAGAATTGCCTGATACGGGGTTGAAGGCTTATACATTAGAAATAGAAAATAAGTTAAAGAAAGACTTAGCGGAATCGCCGTATAAAAAAATAGATATAATGGTTAGGGATTCGACAAATTATAGGATAGCAACAGAGTTTGAACGCATATATAGAATTATCTTTGGAAGTCAAATACGATTGTTACGTCATTTGGAAGCGGCAAAAACATTAACAAAAAATGAAGTAGCTAAGTTTTTCAAACAAGAAAAACGGAAAATGCCGGATAGCAATATTGAATTAGAACCTTGGACCAAATTTGTGCAATCTCAGGGGTTGATGGAATACAAAGATGGGGAATATACAATTACAAACAAAGGTTTGGCATTCATAGCTTATTTAGCCCTTTTCAATTATGAAGATAGACTATGGTAAGAACTAAAAATAGGGTATGATAGATGACCAGAAGAGTTTTTTTCTTGGGCGCAGGTTTTTCTAAAGCATTAGATGCACAGTATCCACTTTTAAATGAATTAACTCAAGATATAGACAATTATTTTGAGAAAGGGTCTTTGTCGAAACATTATCAGATGGAAGTTACACCCGCGTTGAAAACAAATGTGGAACATTTATTAACGTTTTTATCTACAGATTTACCATGGAAAACCGATGCGCAGCTTGGAACAGATAGAGCGTTATACCATGAAATAACAAAACAAATACAAAGCAGATTGCAAGAGATAGGGAAAAAACAGCTTATGGTCGAGGAAAATGTTTCGGCGTTCTTTGATAGTGTAATAAAGAAACCGCAGGACACCTCTTTTATAACACTTAATTATGATCTGCTATTAGAAGAATTGATAAATTCAGCATATAAAAAAGCAGGCAAAGAAATAAATATTTCTGATTTATATAATTATCCTATGACGTGGATTGGTATGAGAAAGTTTGATGGGGTCGCAATGTTTGGGACCGATTTGGAGAAGTGTGTGCCTAACGTAATAAAATTACATGGTTCTATAAATTGGTATTGGGGTGGCGCCTCACCATCAGAAATGATATATTATCAATCTCTGTATGATGTACATAAAAGAGAAGAGAGCGATAACCAACTATTTAAGTCTGGTTTAAATCCGTATATTATTCCTCCTATTATGGATAAAAACGCTTTTTATAATCATATAATGATAAAACAATTATGGAAGACTGCAAAAAAATTATTAAGAGAGGCAAATGAAGTTTATATCATAGGCTTTTCTATGCCACAGTCAGATTTGTCAGTAAGATTTTTATTTCAATCGGTTTTTGAGAATTGCGATGCTAAGGTATTTGTTGTGAATAGAGATAACAAGAATAATCTACTAAAGAATTATCGTGGTGTTTTTCCTTGTGGACCAGATTTTCAATATACGGGTTCTGACAATATTGTTGAAGACTTGTTTAAACAATTATTAAGATAATGTGATGTGTACGAATAGATCGTAAAAAAAAACGCCACCGATTTGGTGGCGTTTTTTAACCAGATAGCTTACATAGCTGTTGCTATGTTAGCTTTTTTATTGTCGTTAGATGCTTTTGGGGTAAAACTTACTTTTAAACCCAACGCATCTATTGTTTTAAATACAGTTTCTACATTAGGACGACGTGCCCCAGAGAAACTTTTATACAAAGATTCGCGACCTACACCTATCTCTTTTGATATCTTATTTATACTACGTGCTTTGGCAACATCACCAAGAGCTATTAAGAAAAATTCAATATTATTTTCTTCCCACGCAGCTTCAAGATAGTTAGCGATATCTTCTTCGGTTTTAAGATGATCAAGAATGTTCCATTCTGTCACCTTGTTACGCTCCTTTTTCATTTTTTACTCCTTTGAGTAAAGTAGCTTTTCACTACTGATTTGCCAAAATTTTCTTGGCTTTTTCTATATCTGATTGTTGGGTTGATTTATCACCACCAATCAGTAACAAGATTATTTCCTCGCCACGTTGGGTATAATAAACCCTATAGCCTGGACCATAATCTACGCGCAACTCGAAAATGCTATCCCCGACAGATTTGCAATCGCCAAAATGTTCCTGGGTAGCAATTCGTCTGAGCCGGACGTCTATCCTTGCCTTCGCTTTACTATCTTTTAATTTGTTGTACCACCTTAAATACTCGTTTGTTTCTACTATTACCATTTTCAAAGCTCCATAACTGATTTCGTCCAGTCCCTACGTCCTTCATATACTCTCCCTTGTTGTTTTTGTTCGTTGTTATTGTATCCAAATGGATACAATAAGTCAAGAACTTTTTTATAAAAATTTTCACGGTGCTAAAACAGTCTTTTTCCACGATGCAGCCATTTGGGATAATTTGCGCTGGATACGGCGGAGCAACCATGTCTGTCGGCAGGTTAGGTTGCCGTTGTTAGTTCTGCGTATAGCGTTCTCTAACTCGTGCAATGATCGACATGCCGCAAAGTAAAGCATGATAAAATCGGTTTTATTACTGGGCTCAATTTCCCGAAAATGTTTGTACTTCATAGACAATCCTTTTAAGGTTGTCGCATTCATCAATATCTTTCAAAGATTGTCCAGTCATTTGTTCGTTCTCTCGCAAATAAATATTTTTTGCGCTGATATAACAAATGTATAACGGTGACAGACTTCCGGACGTTCCGTATGTCACCCATTTTTGGAAGTTATGAAAGCCTTGTAAATCTTGGTATAGCGGGTTTGCCAGTAATTGAAAAAAATCCCGTATAACAAATGTATAATTTTTTGATTATATTTGGCTGTATTCTGGTATTTTTAGGTCGTATTTTTTCTGAAAATGTAAAGTGGTTTTTGGGATAAAAAACGCCACAAACACGCGGGTTTGTGGCACTAGATCTTGGCTCGGGCAACTGGACTCGAACCAGTGACATACGGATTAACAGTCCGTTGTTCTACCGACTGAACTATGCCCGAATAACGTGCCCTATGTTATACTACTTTTTATACCTTTTCAAGTCTTTTTTTTTAATTATTGATACTTTCCTTTTTTAGTGCTATATTCTTCTCGTCCAATAAATATACAAATAAGGAAGTAATCATGTTATTAAAAGGAAAAAAGATTCTTATTACTGGTGTTGCTAACGACTGGTCTATGGCCTGGGCCATCGCTAAACGTGCTCACGAAGAAGGCGCAGAAATTGCCATGCCGTATGCTATGCCTAATCTTGAAAAGCGTGTTCGCCCATTGGCAGAATCTATCGATGCTAAATTCGTTCAAGAATGCAATGTTCAAAATGATGAACAGATGGATGCTTTGTTCGGTGCAATTGAAAAAGAATGGGGACATTTAGACGGCATGTTGCATGCTATCGCTTTCTCTGATAAGAACGAATTGACTGGCAGATATGCAGATACAACACGTGCTAATTTTAAAAATACTATGGATATATCTGTATATTCTTTGGTCGATTTAACTCGCCGTGCATCTAAATTAATGACAGACGGTGGTAGTATTATTGCATTGACTTACTATGGTGGTGAAAAGTCTGTTCCTAACTATAACGTCATGGGTGTTGCAAAGTCTGCTTTGGACAGCAGTGTTCGTTATCTGGCTTCTGACCTTGGTAAAGATAAAATCCGCGTTAATGCGATTAGTGCGGGTCCTATTATGACATTGGCTTCTTCTGGTGTAGGCGGATTTAAAGCGATGTTGCGTTTGAATGCGGAAACAACGCCCTTGCGCCGTAATATGACTTTAGAAGACGTTTCTGGTGCGGCATTGTATTTGTTCAGCGACTTGTCCAGTGCGGTAACGGGTGAGGTTCATCATGTTGATTGCGGATATTCTACAACTGGTATGATGCCAAACGAAATGAAAGACATTTTGTTAAAAGGCTTAGATGAACAATAAATCCAGAATGGTATTTAAAGGCCTCGCATTAAGCGGGGCTTTTTTATATGATTATTTTCTTAGAAAAAAGAATTGATTTTATATAAGAATTCAATCATAATTAGAATATAATCTTAATTGTTTAGGGATTACAAAGGGAGTTGAGATGTTAACTAATAAAATGTTCTGGGATGCAATAGATAACTTGGCTGCGGCAAACAGGATTTCTTGTTCGCGCATGGCGCAAATTAGTGGTATGGACATAACGGCTTTGAATAAAAGTAAGCGTTGTGGGCCGGACGGTAAAGCGCATTGGATGTCGGTAGGTAGTTTAGTTAAGATTATGAATGCAACTAATACCAGTTGGGTAGATTTTGCAAATTATTTCCCGCGCGAATATCAGAAATAAATAAATTTATATTTCCATTGTATTAAAAATAAAGATTTTCTATAATCTGGAGTATGAGTAATACACCAGATTTATTTATATTAGCAGAACATGCAGACTTATTAAAGAAGTTGTCAGAATGGGATATTGCGTATCATCAAAATGATGCCCCTGTTGTTGATGATGCAACTTATGATGCTGTAAAAAAGCGTGCTTTAGAAATTGAGGCAATGTATCCGGTTTTGGCTAAAAATGGTGCTTCTATGCATGTTGGTGCGGCAGTTTCTGATAAGTTTAAATCTTTTCAACATAGTGTACCGATGCTTTCTATATCAGATGTTTTTGATGAAGCAGAGGTTGCCGACTGGTTTTATAAACTTGCAGACAAAGAGGTTTTTATAGAATTAAAAGTAGACGGTGTTTCATATTCTGCGCGATATGAGAACGGGATTTTAGTTCGTGGGTTGACTCGTGGCAGTGGGGTTACAGGTGAAGATATAACAGAAAACCTAAAAACAATTCCTGATATACCAAAACAATTGTCTGGCGATTTTCCTGAAGTTATAGAGGTGCGTGGCGAAGTATATATGCTGCGCGATGATTTTTTAAAATTAAATGAGATTGCAGCAGAAAAGGGCGATAAAATTTTTGCTAACCCTAGAAACGCAGCAGCAGGCTCTTTGCGTCAATTAAATCCGAAAATAACTGCATCCAGAAGATTGTCTGCATTTGGTTACACTTATGGGGAGTTATCAAGGCGTACATGGAAAACGCAGTCAGAATATTTTAATAAATTAGAATCTTGGGGGTTTAAGACCACTCGGAAATGGGCGCATCTTGCGAATAATATGCCAGATATTCAAGCGGTGTATAATGATATAATGTTGCAACGTGCAGACATTCCATTTGATATAGACGGCTTGGTTATAAAAGTAAACAATGTAGATTTGCAAGAAAAAATGGGGAGTCGTGCCAATAGTCCACGGTGGGAGGTTGCATATAAATTCCCAGCAGCGCGTGCGATAACCACTTTGCGTGATATAACAGTGCAAGTTGGGCGCACAGGCGTTTTAACGCCTGTCGCGGAGTTAGAGCCTATAAATATAGGTGGGGTTTTGGTATCTCGTGCGACTTTGCATAATGCAGATGAAATTAAAAGATTGAATATTCATGTTGGTGATAAAGTGACCGTTCAACGTGCGGGTGATGTAATACCGCAGATTGTCGGTGTTGCTGAAAGCGCGCCAGACGCAGAACCTTTTGTTTTCCCTGACAAATGTCCAGTTTGTGGTGGTGCAGTTGTTCAAGAATCGGGGCAGGTTGCGCGTCGTTGTATAAATACTTTGGGGTGCCCAGCACAAAGAATTGGCGAGTTAGAACATTTTGTTTCGCGCAAAGGGTTTGATATAGACGGGCTTGGAACTAAACAATTAGAGTTATTTATTTCTAAAGGTTGGATAACGAATGCAGCGGATATTTTTACTTTAATATCTTTACATGGCGATGAAATAAAAAGATTAGAAGGGTTTGGTGATAAATCAGTATCCAATTTAAATGCGTCGATAGAGAAGGCACGGGATATAGAATTACACAGATTTTTATTTGCAATTGGTATACCAGAAGTCGGTGAAGTGACTGCCAAGATTTTGGCGCGTGCGTTTGGGAGTTTAGATTCCGTACGCAGTGCGCCATCTTGGAAATTAAAACAGATTGATGGTATCGGTGAAGTAATGGCGGATGAGATAGTATCCTTCTTTGCGGACGAGCATAATAATAATGTTTTAGATGCATTGCTTGCGCAGGTCAGGGTAAAGTCTGCAGCTCCTGTGACAGAGATTACAGATAGTCCTGTTGCAGGCAAGAAGATTGTTTTAACTGGGACGCTGGCTAATTATACGCGTGAAGAGGCAAAAGAAATTTTAGAACGCATGGGCGCAAAAGTTCAAGGCAGTGTATCTGCAAAAACAGATATTGTTTTAGCTGGGGCAGATGCTGGTTCTAAATTAACTAAAGCAAATGAACTTGGAATTACAATTTGGTCCGAGCAAAATTTAGAAAATATTTTAAAAAAATAATAAAAATATCGTTTCTTATTTCTATTTCTTGCTTTTTATTTTTATAAAGATTATCATCTTATTCAATATCAGGTGTTCTGATATTGAGGTGTGATGACCTTAGAAATATAGCGTCAGGGATGACGTTAAATTCTCCAACCTTAATGGGTTGGAGGGCTTGCGAATATATTGAATAAGCGGCACTATTTCTATATTTATAGTCATCAACCTCCAACCGCCCAAGATTTTGGCGGTTTTTCATTCAGAATAAAAAGGAGGTTTGAATGAAAAAATTTTTACTTACAGTTTTTACCGCGTTTTTATTTCTAGGAGAAAATAAGGCTCTTGCTTCAGAGTCGATGAATTGCCAATTTTGTAATATGATGCTTATGGTTATGGTGGGGGCTTGTAATGGTGGGGCGGCTAGTTGTTATGAGGAAGATATTGTTCGAGCATTTAATAATATTGCTGGTGCTTTACCAACATCGGTAAAATCAAGTTATATTGCTTTTATGGAGGCGTACGATGAGACAATGATAAGTGTGTTTGATCCGGATGATCTTGATGCGGCAGGAAATATTTGTTATCAACTTATTGGGTGCTCTCCCATTAATGTTGGAGATGGTGCGGCCTGCGGATCTTGTACAGATTGTGATTCGACAAATTGGTCTGCTTTAAGAACTGGCTATCAAAGTAGAATATCAAGAAGCTGCGCTTGTGGTATATGTGTAGAAACAACGCAATATAGGTGTGCTACAGGATATTATGGAAGTAGTTCAAACGGAACATCTGGTTGTTCTAGATGTCCTTCTTCTGGTGGAATTTATGGTACGTCTGATCTTGGAAATAATAAGGTGCAGACAAAATGTTATTTGCCAATAGGGACATCTGTTACGGATAGTTATGGTACATATACTACTATTAATAAATGCTATTATGAATAAAATAAAACCGCCATATTGGCGGTTTTATTTTATACTGAATTTATATGTGGCACCGATATAAATTTCTGTTGCATCAACTTCGGTTGTTGCATAAGCCCCAGTATTGTTTTTATGCTCTAAATCACCATAATTTTGATATTTTGCCCCAAGGTTTAAATCTATGCGATCGTTTAAAGCAAAGTTTATTCCTATCATAAATGCCCACGATAAATCTGCTGTTGAATCAGAAGACGAGAAAGATGTTTTTTCAACGTCACCCCATATCCCCGCAATTCCAAGTCCTATGCCAACATAAGGTTCAACTGCACCGTCAAATTGTTGATATAAATACATGTTCAACATATTTGACCATATATTAAAATTAAAATCTGTATTGTATTTTCTTTCTTTACCACCGGTATAAGATGTTTCAAATTCAATTTTTACATGATTGGTAAGTCTATTCCCTATATTTATACCGATGCCGATGTCATCATCTTTTAAGGTTGTGTTCCAACCGTCAAATTCTTCATAACCAAATGCGATGTGTTTGTTTAGATGAAGCCTTATCCCTGCGTAAGTGTCGCGTTTGATGCTTGTTGTGTTATAACTATAGTTTTCTTCGTTATACCAATCATCAGCAAACGCAGGAATTGAAATTAAACATAAAAGTATTGCTGTTAGTTTTTTCATATTCTCTTCCTTTTCATCATAAAGAAGATTATACTGATAAAGTATGGAAAAAGGCAAGCCGTTTATGATATAATTCCATAAAAGATTTTAAGGGGAAAAAATTGAGGCGTGTAGAATCTTTAAAGCCCGTTTCTAAAGTTAAAAAGACTGTTAAAACTAAACGTTTAAGTTTCTTTGCATGGTTTATAAATATTTTTATGTTAATTTTAGTCGGAATTTCTGTATACATTGTCGTAATTTTTTTACAGATGCCGTCATTGGATGCAATATTACACGAAACGCGTCCAGCGACGATTGTTTTTTTAGATAAGAATGGAAATGAATTGCGGGCTTCTAATCGTATTATGGGGACGCCTGTTTCTGTTGAAACTTTACCGCCGTATGTTTGGCAGGCGATCGTTGCAATAGAAGATAAAAGATTTTTTGAACATGGTCCAATAGATGTTCGTGGGATAATGCGTGCAATGTTTTCTAATTTAATTCATGGGCGTTTTGCTGCTGGTGGATCTTCTATTACACAACAAACGGCAAAGAATATTTTTTTATCACGAGAAAAAAAGATTTCTCGTAAAGTACAAGAGCTAATATTGTCCTATTGGTTAGAGAATAGATTTAATAAAAATCAAATTTTGGATTTGTATATGAATAGGGTGTCTCTTGTCGGGGGAATGCGTGGGATAGATGCGGCAGCACGTATGATGTTTCAAACTTCCGCTAATAATATGACTATTGCACAAGCTGCACAAATTGCGGCTATGTTAAAAGCTCCTACTACGTATAGCCCTTTAAAAAATCCAGAAAAAAATGTGTCTAGGGCACGGGTGGTATTACAGGAAATGGTTAGACAGGGATATATATCTTTAAATCAGGCGCGTATAGCTGCCAAACAGCTTGGACCTGCAAAGCCAATGCAAAATACAAATATTTATCGTTATTGGACAGATTTTGTATTGGACGAAGTCAGGTCTAGGATAGGGGCTTTTGATTCAGATATGTACGTTTATACTACGTTAGATATGGGATTACAAGAACGTATTGCCGATATTTTGCCTCAAAAAGTAAGTCCTTATCAAGGTGCGGTTGTTGCGATGAACAATGATGGTGCTGTCAGGGCAATGGTAGGTGGAACGAATTATCAAGAGAGTCAATTTAATAGGGTATTGGCAATGCGTCAACCCGGAAGTTCTTTTAAACCTGTGGTTTATCTGGTCGCATTAGAAAATGGTATGACGCCAGACTCTTATGTAAATGATTCTCCCTTTGCAATAGGCGATTACAATCCAAAAAATTATAATAGTCGTTATTATGGAGATATTACATTAGCAACTGCTTTCGCAAAAAGTGTAAATTCGGTTCCGTTAAAGTTAACAGAAACTTATGGTATAGATTCTGTTTTGAATATGGCTGGTAGGTTAGGGGTTGGGAATAAACTTAGACGTGAATATTCTACTGTTTTAGGGGCGTCTGAAATGTCTTTGTTGGACTTGACTACTATTTATGCGGTTATATGGAATGATGGTATGTCTGTTCGTCCGTATTCCATTACAAAAATAACAGATCCTTATGGAAATGTTTTGTATGAAAGGAATCCTTCGGATCCTATACAAATTTTATTGCCGCAAACGGTTGAATACATGACGCAATTACTAAAAGATGTTGTAATGTTGGGGGGAACCGGACATAGAGCTTCAGTAACGGGTATTCTTGGGGGAAAAACAGGAACTAGTAATGATAATAGAGATGCTTGGTTCGTCGGAGCCGTAAAGGACATGATAGTAGGCGTTTGGATGGGAAATGATGACTTTGCGCCAATGTCATCAAAAATTACCGGGGGAACGATACCTGCTGAAATTTTTCACGATGTTATGAGATGAGATTTTGAAAAAAATCTAATAAAATCTGTTTTTATAGTTTGTTTTTTTATGATATAATAAAAGACATGAAATATAAAAATTTTATATTTATACCTTTATTAGCGTGCATATTTTTTAACGGCGCAATGGCTAATTGGCAGTATCCGGGCACTTATGTCGGTGACGGATGGTGGCAGGATGACGGTGCCAGATTTGTTTTGTCTTTTCGTGGTGGCGCATCAGTAGCTAATGCAACTATAAAAAATAATATGGGTTCCCTTACCAGTGAGTATTACATAGATCCAACTACGGGTGTTGTTGTGTCAGCAGAATACTGGGCCGCATGTACAGACGGTGGTGGTTGTGAAAATTATGTTTATGCAGGCGTTGGGGAATTGGCTGAATTACCTGCTAGCAAAGATTTCTCTTCTTTTTCATTTGCAGCGGGGGCCAGTATCGGTTTAACAATACCGAACGCACCACAGTGGCGTATGGAGTTGGGTTGGGATCATATAACGGAAAATGAATATAATTCTTCCCCTTTATATGAGGGTGAAATGAATTTAGTTGGTGGTGATGTTTCTGACGTTGCTATTTATGTACAAAGTGGCAGTGTGCAATCGACTGTTTCTACAGATATCATAAGTGCAATGTTCTTTTATGATTTTTTTGACGGTTTATATAAACCTTTGCGTGAAATAATACCATATGTCGGGTTTGGACTTGGGTATGCAGATTCAAAAACGATTTTTAATTTATCTGATTTGTATGGAGATTTATCTTCTTCCGTAGATTTGCAAAATTTTGGCGAGTTAGATGAATACGGTATTTTACAGTTTTATAGGTCCGAGACAAGTTCTTCGAATATTGCTGCCTTAGTATCTGCAGGATTCTCTTATGGCTTGTCTGAAGGTGTATTTTTAGATTTGGGGGCAAGATTGGCCTATATATCTAAAATAAAGTGGGCGCTTACAAACAAGGATAATACCAGACAGCGTGATTGGTTTAGTGCAAATAATGTTATATATGCTAATTTTATGCTTGGGTTAAGGTTTGAATTTTAAAAAGTAATCGTAAAAGATCGCTTTTTAAATTTTTACCCCGTATTTTCCCCTGTTGATAGGTCTATAAGAAAGTGCTTCTGTTAAATCAGATAGTTCTATATTTTCAGCACCTCGTAGATCAGCGATTGTTCTAGCAATTCTCTTTATTCTGTTATAACCACGTGCAGACATACCCATTTTTTGTGCTGCGGTGTTTAAAAAATCTGTAAGTTCATCTGATAGGCTTGCGAAGTTTTCTAATTCTGGTCCATCTAATTGTGAATTTGGTTTCCCTTGTCTTGTTATCTGCCTTTCATGTGCTGCGACAACTCTGTTGCGGATTTGTTGGCTGGTTTCCGGTATGTCATTTATATTATTCTTCATATCCCATGGATTTACTGGGTCTACGTCAACGTGTAGATCAATTCTATCAAGTAATGGTCCGGATATTTTATTTTGATATGCTTCTGCGCACCTCGGTGCCTTGGAACAAGAAAGCGCCGCATTGCCAAGATGACCACATGGACAGGGGTTCATTGCGGCGATTAATTGAAATCTTGCAGGATATGTTGCGGTTCTTTTTGCCCTAGAAATCATGATTTTACCAGATTCCATCGGTTGTCGTAAGATTTCTAATGTTGTGCGGTTGAATTCGGGTAATTCGTCCAGAAACAAAACACCATTGTGTGCTAAAGATATTTCACCTGGTTTGGCTTCTGTTCCACCACCAGCCAAAGAAACTGCACTTGACGTATGGTGTACACTACGAAATGGTCTAGTAGTTATTAAGTTTTTCCCATCTAATTGACCAGAAATAGAGTAGATTATTGACGTTTCTAATATTTCTTCGGGTGTCATTTCAGGAAGAATAGTTGCTAAGCGAGATGCTAACATCGTTTTCCCAGATCCCGGGGGACCTATCATCAACATTGCGTGCCCACCTGCAGCAGCGATTTCTAGAGCTCTTTTTGCAGATTTTTGACCGTGTACATCTGCCATATCTATTTTAGAGTTTATTTGATTATTGGCAGAAACCTCGCAGGGGGTTGGTAATATTTGTGTTCCTTTAAAATGATTTATAAGTTCTAATACATGAAAAGGTGCAAGAATATTTGTGTGTCCCGCCCAACGCGCTTCGCCCCCTTGTTCACCCGGACAGATTATACCTAGATTATTATTATTTGCCCAAACGCTTGTTGGTAAAACGCTGTCTGTTTTTAATATTGCCCCGTTTAAACCGACTTCGCCTATAATTATGTATCTTGATAGTTGTTCCTCTGGTAATATCCCAATTGCACAAAGAATTCCGCATAATATAGGCAGATCAAAATGTGAACCACTTTTTTCAACGTCGGCAGGTGAAAGATTTACAGTTAAACGTTTTGGCGGCAAAGAAAGATTTAACGCAGAAAGAACATTTCGAATTCTTTCGGCAGATTCTTTAACAGCCCTATCTGCTAAGCCAATTATATTAAATTCTGGCTTCGCAAGACCTGCGGATAATTGAACCTGCACATCTATCTGTGTAGCATCCATTCCATTAAACATTATAGAATTCAAAGAAATCATAATTGCATATTAAAACTTGCGCTGCATCAATTCAAGTTATAAAATAACGCAGGTAAAAAGGATATAAAATATGCCCGTAAAGAAAAGAAACGTTGCAAAAGATTGGTTTAATACAATATTTTATGGGGCGTTAATAGCAATAGCGTTTAGAAGTTTTTTGCTAGAGCCTTTTAATATTCCTTCTGGGTCTATGATACCAACGCTAGAGGTTGGAGATCATATTTTCGTAGAAAAGTGGTCTTATGGCTATTCGAGATACTCTTTCCCTTTTGGGTCTTGGAAACTGTGGAATGGTCGTTTTTGGGCAACAGAGCCTGAGGTTGGTGATGTCATTGTGTTTAGAAATCCTATAAATGAGTCACAGGATTATGTAAAACGTTTAATTGGTAAACCAGGTGATACAATACAGATGATAAACGGACGTTTGCATATAAATGGTGTGCAAGTTCCACGCGAAAATCCGCGACCGTATATCGTTGCTACTTTACCTAAGTCTCAGCGTAGTATCGGATATTTTTTTGAGAATATGGCGATAAAAGGAAATAAAGTTTTTATAAATAATGAACCGGCCACATTTGGGTACACAATAGAATATAAAGATGATAAGTTTTGTAAAACATATGATTGGGCTTGTGGTGTATTTAAAGCGACGGAATATACTGAAACCTTACCTAATGGTGTGAAACATAGCATAATAGAGATGTCGGATAATGCAAGATTTGATAATACGCCCGCTTTTACCGTGCCAGAAAAACATTATTTTTTCATGGGAGATAACCGAGACAATAGTGGCGATAGTCGTGCTGATATAGGTTTTGTCCCAAGAGATAATGTATTAGGTAAAGTATGGTTTATATGGTATTCTCATAATTATTATGCGCCAATGTTGGCTGTTTGGAATTGGGGTAATAAAATGCGCTGGGGCAGATTCGGAATGGGGATTGAATAAATTGACGAAATTGAATTACGAATTTAAAGATCAACAATTGCTTGAGTTAGCTTTAACACAAAGCGGGGTTGATTCAGAACATAATAATGAGCGCCTAGAATTTATTGGGGACAGGGTGTTGGGGCTTAGCGTTGCTGCTTTGTTGTATGAGATGTTCCCGTCTGAGCCAGAGGGGGAATTAGCGCGTAGGCATGCGACTTTGGTATCTACAGAGACATTGGCGGAGGTTGCTAATAGATTAGATTTAGCCGGTAAGGTTCGACATGGTCATATGACAGCAGGCAGAATAAAGCATGTTTTAGCTGATGCAATGGAGGCAATTTTAGGCGCTATATTTTTAGATGGTGGGTTTGAATCTGCGCGTAAAGTAATTGTTGATATCTGGACTGATTTGGCAAAAGCAGAGGTTGTTGCACCAAAAGATTCTAAAACAGCATTACAAGAATTTGTGCAAAAAAATACAAAAGGTGAATTACCTGTATACGAAATTATAGAAGAAAAGGGGGCTGCCCATAATCCTATATTTAAAGTTCGTGTTAATGCTATGGGGCGTCATGCTATAGGACAAGGGACGTCCAAAAAAATGGCCAGTCTTGCAGCAGCAGAAGAGTTATTGAAAATTCTTGCAATTTAAACTATTCGCGGATAAAATCCGCATATAATCAAAGGATAAAAGATGTTTTCTATTTTATTGACATTATTGATAATAGTCGCTGTATTTATGATCGGATTAATTTTGTTACAAAAATCAGAGGGTAGTGGGATGTCTGGTTCTTCTGCCGCTTCTATGTTCGGTGGTGCATTAACAGGGGCTGCTGCGGGGAATTTTTTAACGCGTGCAACTGCATGGCTTGCAACCATATTCTTTTTGTTATGTGCTGCATTAGCTTTGGTTGTATCTAAGTCAGATATATCAAATCATCAAAGTGATTTGCGTCAAGAGTTGATACAACAAGAACGGGCTGATGCAAATGTTGTATCTGAAATACCGGTTCAAAATGAAAGTACAGAAACCAAATAATAAAAAACCGCCATTTTGGCGGTTTTTTATTTAGAATTTTTTTTAGTAGACGGTTTCTTTTTTAAAGATGGTTTTGTTGCATCCTTTACAACATTTTTTTTCTTTGAAAACTCACTTTTAAATTCTTTGTAAAGCATTGTAGCACAGGTATACCCAACCATTGCGCTAAGTGCCGTCATTATTCCCGGAATTAAACCGTCAGAAAAATATGCGAAAAATATAATCGCAGCAATTAAAACTATTGTATATCCTAAGTTTTTACCGAGTATGTTTAATGTTTTTTCAAAAGAATTCATTTTTTCCTTCCTTCGTTTGGATGTATGTTATTATATCATATTTAAGGGAAAAAATCCATAAAAAAAGACCGCTGTTGCGGTCTTTTATGTATTATAATATAACTTGTCCCCCTAAACGCGCTGTTTTGGGTAGCGGACCAAAAGAAGAGCGTGGGCTTACGTAAATGTTACCTTTTACGGTAAAGTCACCGCAAAATTGTAACATACCCATATCACGTAAGAACAAATTACCTTCAATGTTGATGTTACACGGTAATGTGTATTTTTGCATGTTTTGTAGGTATAGATTGCCTTTTATTGTATCGCCTGCCTTTAATATCGTAGCTGCACCGCGACTGTCAATAATTACATCTCCATATATAGTCTTATTTATTTTAGCTGTTTGATGTTCTGTAACTGTGCATTTTTCTGTTTGGACAACGTTTATTGGGGTGTCGATAAATTTACGCGTTTCAATATCTCTTTTTAATGGTAAAACCGGTTTGGCTTGTTTTTGGACTGGTTTTGGTGAATTTATTGTTTGCGAATGTTCTGTTGTTATATTGGTTATATCATTTCGTGCGATTATAACTATTGGTTTTTCGTTCTGTCTAGTTATATCTATGATCAGCATAGAAAATAATACTATTATAGCTGATAATAAAGTAAGGTTTATCAGACCGATTAAATCAAGACTACGAATCCATAACCAAATTTTTTTAAACCAATTACCTATATTACGAAAAGGGGTATATAAATATTTCGATAATATAACATTTGTTTTGGCATTTTTATTTTTGGTGGCACGTGTTTTTTTGTCCTTATCTGTACGGTGTTTTTTGTTTTCCATTTTACGTGCTGCTAAGCGCATTTTTAATTTTTTGAACATTTATTCACCTTTTATTTATCATATCAATTATGATCTAAAAATAATATTTGTCAAGTAGTTTTGTCAAGTAGTTTTGTCAATTTTTATAATTTGACTGATATTTGTGTTTTTTATATCATTTATTTTGATATGAGATATTTTTTTGTTTTATATATTTTATTATTATTTGGATGTGTCACTTATTCTTGGCGGGCACCGGAAGAATTTATGTATGTACCTATTGAAACAAGCTATTTTAATATAGCAACATGGCAAAAAATTACAGATAATTCGTCAGATATTCATATATATATAGAAGGAGACGGCAGGGCGTTTGATTCTGCGGGAAGACCTACACATGATCCGACACCACGTGGAAAAACGCTTAGAAACATTGCTTTTCTAGATTCTTCGCCAAATGTAGTTTATATGGCCAGACCATGTCAATTTATAGGTTCTTATTCTTGCAATCAAAAATATTGGACTACGGGGCGTTTTAGTTTTGAAGTGATAGAAGCAATGTCAGATGCAGTTAAAAAAATTGCGAAAAAACGAAATATTATTCTCATTGGTTATTCTGGTGGTGGTTTGGTTTCTGGTTTGATAATAGAGAAAAATCCGGAAATAAATATAAAAAAGTGGATAACAATTGCAGGGGTCTTAAACCATTCTGATTGGACAGATTATTTTGGTGACAGTAATTTAACAGAATCTATAAATATGAAGGTTTTGCCAAAGAGTCCTCAGGTACATTATGCTGCAGAAAAAGATAAAACTGTTCCCATAGAGCTTACGAAAAAATGGGTAGATATTAATGATTTAAAAATTATTCAAAACGCAACCCACGATGATTTCGGTACGTTAAAGTTGGATTTTTCTTATTAAGTTTTTATCAAATTGTTTGACAAATAAAAAGAAAGTGTTATAAATGTTTGTATGGCACAAGAAGTTTCTATTTTACCCGTATTTAATCAAGCGGCTACGAATGTATGGCGTGATTTTTTTAATATTCGCAAAGCTTGTATGAGTGCGATATATAATTATAATTTGCAAAAATCTGATTGTGAAAATGAGATAAAAGAATATAAATACAATTGGGAAAAGAAAAATTTTAATTTTGCTTTTGCTGCATATATACATAATAGAATGGTCGGCTTTATTCAGGGTGATAGTTCTATGAATACGGCTTATATACGTAACTTGTATGTAAGACCAGAATATACTTTAAAAAGAATAGGATATAAACTTTTGCAACGATCAGAGCAGGCTTGTGCATTGTTTGCATCTGATATGGAATTAATTTCTTTGGTTAGGGCACAACCGTTTTATGAAAAATATGGGTTCAGACCTTTGTTGGCAGGACAAAATTATTATGCAAAAGCGATACAATGGCGTCCTAGTTGTGTAATTTTACCGGTTTTTTATATTTCAGAAAAAATAGAAAGTGCTTGTAACAAGTTAGCAAAATCATATGGGGAAACATTTAATAAAGAAAATGTAGAATCTTTACATATTCCTATGTTTGTTTATTTGGATGAAAATTCTGATATTTCCGGATTTATTACAGGTGAATTGGATACTAAAAAGAAAATTTGCAAGATATCGCAGATATGTATGGATAAAAATAAATCTTATTTTACCAAACAAAGATTGATAAAAGAATTTAATTCAATGGTTTATTAAAAATACCCCCGTAAAATACGGGGGTATTTTTTTACATCATTCCTGGCATTCCGCCCGGCATTGGGGTGGCAGGTTTTTCTTCTGGAATTTCAGACATAACTGCACCTGTTGTTAGCAATATACCAGCGGTACTTGCGGCCGCTTGAATTGCGGTTTTTACAACTTTTGCAGGATCAATAATACCGGCTTTCATCATATCAACATATTCACCAGTTTGTGCGTTGTATCCAAAGTTATAATCTTTTGATTCCATAACTTTGCCGACAACTATTTCACCGGATACGCCTGCATTTTCTGCAATTTGTGCACATGGTGCAACTAATGTACGGCGAACTATATCGATACCAACATTTTGGTCTTGGTTTTCGCCAGATAGTTTGTCTAATGCGTTTACTGCGCGAACAAGTGCTATACCCCCACCTGCGACGATACCTTCTTCAACTGCGGCGCGTGTAGCAGCCAATGCGTCATCAACGCGGTCTTTCTTTTCTTTTACTTCTACTTCTGTCATACCACCGACTTTGATAACAGCGACACCACCGACTAATTTAGCCAAGCGTTCAGAAAGTTTTTCTTTATCATAGTCACTTGTGCTAGTTGATAGCAGCTTGCGGATTTCATCTGCGCGTGCTTCAATTGCTTTTTTATCACCGCCACCTTGTGCCAGCAGAGTAGAATCTTTGCTTACAACAACTTTCTTTGCGTTGCCTAAAACATCTGCGGTTATGTTTTCAAATGTCATGCCCATATCATCAGATATAACAGTTGCGCCTGTGACTGCGGCAATATCTTTCAGCATTTCTTTACGTCTGTCGCCAAATCCTGGTGCTTTTACAGCACAAACTTTTAAACCGCCACGTAGTTTATTTAATACCAAAGTTGCCAATGCTTCTGATTCAACATCTTCTGCAATAATCAATAGTGGGCGACCAGATTGTGCGATAGGTTCCAAAATAGGCAATAAGGCTTGTAGACCTGTAATTTTCTTTTCTGAAACTAATATTTGTGCACCGTCAAGTTCTGCTAACATTTTTTCGCTGTTTGTGACGAAGTACGGTGACATAAAGCCTTGATCGAATTGCATGCCTTCTACAACATCAATTTCTGTTTCTAAGCCTTTTGCCTCTTCAACTGTAATAACACCTTCTTTGCCGACTTTTTCCATGGCGCCAGCAATTTTTTCGCCTATATCTCGGTCACTATTTGCAGAAATTGTTGCTACTTGTGCAATTTCCGCGCTGTCTTTTACAGGGCGCGCATGTTTTTCAATATCCGCTACAACTGTGGCTGTTGCTAAATCAATACCGCGTTTAATATCCATAGGATTCATACCAGCTGCAATTACTTTACGACCTTCACGTATAAGTTTTTGGGCAAGTACTGTTGCAGTAGTTGTCCCGTCACCAGCATCGTCACCAGCTTTCTTTGCGACTTCTTGGATCATTTTAGCCCCGATATTTTCTTGAGGATCTTTTAATGAAACCGCTTTAGCAACTGTTACCCCATCTTTTGTCGCAACAGGTGCACCATAAGATTTTTCAATAACAACTGTGCGACCTTTTGGACCCATAGTAATTTTTACTGCATTTGCTAGCTTATCTACACCTGCAGCCATTTTATCTGTGTCAAAAACTATTTCTTTTGCCATCTTTTTCACCTTTTATTTATTCTAAAATTCCTAAAATATCTGTTTCTTTGATAAGTATATAATCTTTACCATTTATTTTAACTTCATTTACACTAGATGCCCACTTGGCAAATAGTACAACATCATTGGCTTTTACTGTCATAGGAATACGATCGTCACCGTCAAAAGCACCTTCGCCTACTGCGATTACGCGTCCACGAGATGGTTTTTCTTTTGCATTATCAGGAATGATTATACCGCCTGCAGTTTTATTTTCTTCTTCTATGCGTTCCAATAGAACATAATTATGTAAAGGTTTTAGCATGTTTTGTTCTCCTTATTGCTTCTGGGGATAGATATAGTGCAATAAAATTCGTTTTCAAGGCTTGATTTTGTGGAATCTGTGTAATATTCTGAAAATCGTAAAAAGGGGGAATTATGTACGATAAAAATAATGTGTTTGCAAAAATAGCAAGAAATGAGATACCACGTGAAGCAATTGTAGAAAATGAATACGCGCTAAGTTTTAATGATATAAACCCACTTTTTGAAAAACATGTTTTGGTAATACCAAAGGGTGAATATGAAAATATCCTTGATTTTGTATCTAATGCTTCCGCCGAAGAACAGGCAGGTTTCTGGGACTGTTTCAAAGAAACAGCAGAAAAAATAGGAATTTGTGAAAATTTTAATATACTAGCAAATGCCGGTGCAAATGCTCCTTTTGTAAAACAGTCTGTTTTTCATTTTCATTTGCATCTAGTTTGCGGTCCTAAGAAAGAAGAATTAAAAAAGATATTGGCTGAAATATGATAATCAAAGTTCGTGTTATTCCGCGTGCACGTCAGGATAAAGTGACTGTTAATGAAGACGGGACTGTTCGCGTACATACAGTTGCGGTGCCCGCGGATGGACAGGCGAATGAAGCAATAATAAGAATGTTGGCTAAGTATTATGATGTGCCAAAGACCAGAATTAAAATAATTCGCGGGCAAACATCCCGCGATAAAGTTATAGAATTTTAATAATCTAAGATGATTTTTATTAAATCTTCCGGCGTGTTACCGACATGAATATTGTAATCATGCATATTTTCTATGAATCCGCATTGTTGCATATGAACAAATAAACGACCAAATGGGCCCCAAAATTTCGCGGTATTTAAAAAGAAAAGAGGCTTCCTAGATTCTCCTATTTGTTGCATAGTCATAATATCCGTAAGTTCGTTTAATGTTCCTATGCCACCAGGTAATATTATAAATCCGTCAGATAAATCGTACATTTTTTGTTTACGTTCATTTACGCCTGTAACTATTTCTACATCTATTTCTTCATGAACAGGTTCTTGTTTTTCAATAACGTTATGGGTAGAAACGCCAACAACGTGTGCGCCATTTCCCAAGGCTGCAGTTGCGACTGTTCCCATTAGACCCACATTACCGCCACCGAATACGACATTGAACTTATTTTTACCAAGTAGCTCGCCCATTTTTTTTGCGTCACGCATAAATTCTGGGTTTGTTCCATATTGATGTCCACAATATACTGCGATGGTTTTTAAATCCTGTGTCATATCTTTTTCCTTTATTTTTGCGAATTATAGCATAAAATATTCAAGTTATGAATCAAAAGTTTAAAGATTTTATGTCAAAGTATTCCGATGAAAAATTAGCGGTTGCCGTTAGTGGCGGGGTAGATTCTGTTTGTCTTTTACACTGGTTATCTCAGTTACGAAAAGATTTTATTTGTTTGCATGTTAACCACGGTTTACGAAAAAATGCCGAAGTTGAAACCCAATATGTAAAAGATTTATGCAAGGAACTTGGGGTTAGGTGTCAAACTTTTTATTGGCTAGGAGAAAAACCTGTTTCTGGTTTAGAGGCGGCCGCCAGAGAAGCTAGATATAAAATGATGACGGATTTCTGTAAAGATAATGGTATTACGACATTATTGGTTGCGCATCATGCTGATGATCAGATAGAAACATTTTTAATGAATTTGGGGCGGGGAAGTGGATTATATGGACTTTCTGCTATGCGTGCTGTTTCTTGGCGTAACGGTATAAAAATTATAAGACCATTGTTAAAAGTTTATCGTAAGGAAATTAAAAAATATTGTGATGAAAATAAAATAAAATATTTTATGGACGAGATGAATGAAGATCCACATTATACGCGCGTAAAAATTCGTCAAAATCGGCACTTGTTAAATGATGCACTTGGTATTTCTGATGATAGAATTTTGCTTGCCATAGAAAATCTTGGGCGTATAAGGGATACATTAGACGAAGAAACAGAAAAAAATGTTTCACAAGTTCTTGAAGATCGTAGAGCTGTTTTTTCTGATTCTTTTCTATTTGACCAAGCCCCCGATGTTAGATTAAAGTTTCTTGGAACGTTGATTCAAAGAATTGGAGGGGATGAATATCAACCACGCTTGAATTCTCTTTCAAATGCACTAGATAAATTACATGCTGATTGTAAATTTACATTGGGGCATTGTACAATTCGTCGGTTAGGTCAGCGAATTTTAATTGTGCCGGAAGGTGCAAAAACAACTTTTAGGAAAAGACATGGAAGACAGAAGCAAAAAGATGAGTGTAAAAAATAAAATAAAAAATAATAAGTGGGACGGATCGTCTATATTCTTATTCGTATTTGCCGCAATATTTGTTGCTATGATTATAAGGGCTTTTACGGGTGGGGTTGGAACCAATAAACTTCTGCCAAACGGTCAGTTGGTAACACAGGCTCAACCGATAGAATTATCTTTTTCTGATGTTTTAAATAAAGCATCAGATATTCAAACAATGGAAATTCGTGGTAATGAAGCCAAGGGGGTTTTGCGTGACGGTACAGAATATTCTGCGACAATAACATATGATCCGAATTTATTGTCAAAAATTTCTGAAAATGGCGCATATATAACGATAGATACGTCAAAAACGTGGGTTGATTATCTGGGAACATGGGTTCCAATTCTTATGGGATTGTTTTTTATATGGTGGATATTCCGCGGGTTTAAAGCAGGTGCGGGCGGTCTTAGTCGCAGTCTTGCACAACAGAATCCGACGAAGATAACTACGGGTAAAACGAAAACTTCTTTCAAAGATGTTGCAGGAATTGATTCTGAAAAACAGGAATTGATGGAAATCGTAGACTTTTTAAAAAACAAAGAAAAGTTTCAGGATGTTGGGGCCCGTGTACCACGTGGTATATTATTGTCTGGTGAGCCGGGAACGGGAAAAACTTTATTAGCGCGTGCGATTGCAGGCGAAGCGAATGTTCCTTTCTTTGCTGCATCAGGCAGTGACTTTTCAGGAATTATCGTTGGTTTAGGCGTTGCAAAGATAAAAGAAATCTTTGAAATGGCGAAGCGTAATGCCCCTTGTATTTTGTTTATAGATGAAATAGATGCAATAGGGCAGCGTCGTAGTACACATTCTTATAATGATCAGGACCGCGAACAAACATTAAATCAGTTGTTAATAGAGATGGACGGTTTTTCAAATGATACCGGTATAATAGTAATTGGCGCAACAAACAGACCTGATATGTTGGATCCTGCGCTTTTAAGACCGGGTCGCTTTGATCGTCAGGTTTATATAGAATTGCCAGATTTATCTGGTCGTAAAGAAATTTTGGATTTATATTCAAAAAAAGTAAAAATATCTTCGGATGTAAATTTGCAAGATTTGGCACGTGGAACAACCGGTTTTTCTGGTGCAGATTTAGAGAACTTGTTAAATGAGGCTGCATTACACGCTGTTCGTGGTGGTCGTAAAGAAATTGCGCAAATAGACGTAGAAGAAGCGCGTGATAAAATAATTATGGGGCCACGTAAAGTAAGGAAAATGCGCCCAGAAGATATAAAATTAACCGCATATCATGAAGCAGGTCATGCGTTTGTAAGTATAATGTATGCAGATATTACAGACCCCATTCATAAGGCAACCATAATACCGCGTGGAAGGGCTCTTGGTATGGTTCAGCATTTGCCTATAGATGACAAAGTTTCTATGACAATAGAAGAAGTTAAAGCTAATTTAGCTATATATTTAGCAGGACGTGCTTCGGAAGAAACGTTCTTTGGCGCAAATAAAATAACAACTGGGGCAGAAAGTGATATTGCGATGGCAACTAGGTTGGCTCGTTATTCTATAACTACGGCAGGTTTGTCGTCTAAGATAGGCTTGGCTGCCATAAATCAAGTTAACAGTTTTGGTAATAGAACTGCATTAGAAAATGCATCTGAAAAAACTGCGGAAATGGTAGATAATGAAGTCCGTGCTTGGTTGGATGAAGCTCATAAAAACGCAACGAAACTTTTGATTAATAATAAAGAAAAGGTTAAAAAATTGGCAGAAGAATTATTAGCCAAGGAAACTTTAACAGGTGATGAAATAAAAGAAATTGTTTTAGGGAAAAAACAAGAAAAGAAAGCCAAAAAAACGCCTGCAGACAAAACAAAATCGATTAAAAATGAAAAATAACGATACTAAATTTGAGGTTTTGCACATGCCACCAGAAAATACAAATTCTGTGTTGGTAAGTCAAGGTGAAGATGCAGTAATATTTGACGCGTGGGGACGTTCAGAAGATTGGGAAAAGTTATTGTCTGATCGTCACTTAACTCTGCGCGCTATTTATTCAACACATGGTCATAGTGATCACATTTCTGCTGCACCAGATTTGGCTGCAAAATATAATGTGCCTTGGTATCTGAATTCGGGGGATGAAGATTTGATTATGTGGGGTAATGCATTGTTGGATTTCTTTGAAATGCCTCATATAGACCCAGATTATAAGAAACCAGAGGATTTGACAACAAGTACCCAGAACGTATTGCCGAATATTCAGATGCAGGTTATAGAAACACCAGGTCATTCTGCAGGTGGTGTATCTTTTTATTTTCCAGACTTCGGTGTTTTATTAACAGGCGATACATTATTTCGTGATAGTTTTGGGCGGTATGATTTGCCGGGTGGGGATGCCAAGGCTTTAAGTAAATCCATATCAAAACTATATGAAATGAATTTGCCTGATGAAACTTATGTAGTGCATGGTCATGGTGTGGATTCAACAATAGAGTTATTAAAACAACAGAACCCCTATTTTAAAGAGCACAAGTGTTGCTGTGGTGAAGATGATTGTAATTGTGATGATGAAGAAGGGCATCATTGTTGTCATTGTCATGAAAAGTGCGATTGTGGATAAAAGAACCGCTAAAAGGCGGTTTTTATTTTTGAAAAACAAGGACTCTATTTATTTCTGCTAAATCTTTTTCACTGCGGATAAAATTCCATGTTTCATTTTCAAAAATCTTGCGAACGTCTGATTCTTGCCCTATACCGATTTCCAGATATATTTTACCACCACTTTTTATCCATTTTTTTGCGTTTTTGGCGATTGATTGGTAGGCGGCCAGTCCATTGTTTTTTGCAAACAAAGCCATTTCAGGATCATGCATTGCGGCATTATTTACGCGCGTGTCGCCCATTGCTATATAAGGTGGATTTGAGACTATTATATCGAATTGTTCTTTTAGTTTTTTCCCAGAATTAAAATCGTCTTTGATGATTTTAGTTTTTTGCGTCAGATTTAAATTATGCATGTTTTTCCGTGCAACCAGAACCGCACGCCAAGATTTCTCTATGCCAATTCCAGATGCGTTATGAATATTTTTTACTAATGCGGCAAGTATACAACCAGTACCAGTACCAAGGTCTAAAATTCTATAATTTTTATTTTCTGGGCAGTCAGAAATTACTGCCGCGACAAGGGTTTCTGTATCTGGGCGTGGATCCAGAGTATATTTATTTGTGTAAAATTTTAGTCCATAGAACCATTTTTGATGGATTATTTTGGCGACAGGTACATCGTGATGAAGTTGACGACATATACGCCACAATTTTATTTTAGAAAAATTTTTTGTATTTTCAGTGATTATTCTAGCAGCGCGCAATCCGCCAACTTTTTTTATAGTTTCAAATGCTTGATTTATTTCCATGAAGCCATTATAATCGCACTTATGAAAAAAGCAAAAGATATTCTAATATCAAATAATGTGGTGCGTGCAGTTTTAGTAGTGGCCGTTTTGCTTACTTTGATTGCTGTTACGCTGGTTGTTTCTCGTCATGCGAAGATTGAAAATAATAGTGATGCAGAGCATAAATCATTGGTTGTCGTTGAATCTGGGGATACATTATCTAAGTTATTGATAGATCAAGGTTTAACCAATAATGATGTTTTGCAAATTGCGAAAGTATTGAAGTCAGATGCGGACATAAGTGGTTTGCGGGCAGATAAAGATAAGATAGAGTTCGTACGTCCTGATGAAACTGAACCGGTGTCTAAAATAGTAATTATTCCGTCCCCGTGGCGTCAGATTGAAGTGACGTGCAACGACAGTGGTGAATGGCAGTGTAAAACAGTTGATATAGAGCGGGATACAAGGGTCGTTCATAAAACGGGAGAAATATTAGACGGAGACAGTTTTTATTTGGCTGGTATGCGTGCAGGAATCCCTGCAGGTATTTTGGCCGAAGTTTATGATTTATTAGCGTTTGAGATGGACTTTGAACGAGATGTTAGGGCGGGACAGAAGTTCTCTGTATTATATGAAGAAAATTTTTCTGACGGGAAAAAAATAGATAATGGTCGTGTTTTAGCAATAGAATTTGAAGCATTGCGTGGTAAAGTAAAAATGTATCGTTTTAAGACAACAGACGGTAAAACAGGATATTATGATGAAAATGGAAATGGTGCAATAAAGTCTTTAAAACGTACACCAATAAATAATGCAAAAGTTACAAGTAGTTTTTCAAACAGCAGAAAGCATCCTGTTTTAGGTTATACACGTGCGCATAAAGGGGTGGATTTTAGAGCGTCTACTGGTACGCCTATTCCTGCAGCGGGGGCAGGGCGTGTTGTTGCGCGTGGTTATAACAATGGTCATGGTAATTATGTAAAAATCAGACATAACGCGTCATATGAAACATTATATGCGCATATGTCGCGATTTGCAAAAGGGGTTGTTGTCGGAACAAACGTAAAGCAAGGACAAACAATCGGATATGTTGGTTCAACAGGTTTGTCAACTGGACCGCACTTGCATTACGAAATAATAAAAGATGGCAAGCATGTAAATCCATTGACGGTAAAATTACCGGCGATAAGTAACTTAGGAAAGGCGGATAAAGAACGTTTCTTAGATTATAGAAAAGCCATAGATGAAGGAATAGAGCAGTTAGAAAAAAATCCTGATTGGTTTATTCAGTTGTAAAAAATAGGCTATATAAAAAGCGGTATAACTTTCCCGCTTTTTATTTTTTTAATTCTTGTTGTAACAAGGCTTGTTTTTTTCTAATGCCCCCTTGGGGAGAGTATCCTCCGATTGAACCGTCGCTACGTATAACCCTATGACATGGGATTGTTTGTGGTAAAGGATTTTTTCCTATCGCACTTGCAACAGCGCGTATTGCATTCGGATGACCAGACATTTTAGCTACTTGGGCATAAGTCCTTGTTTCTCCATATGGGATATTTAACAAAGCACGCCATACATCATGTTGAAAATTTGTTCCAGGAAGAGAATCTATGTCTATATTGTTATTTCTATTCTTCATAAATATCTTCTTCACCGTTTAATACCGCGGTTTTACTTATATGACAAGATTTCAAAGAAGAATTCATCCTATCAAGATAAGTTTTCATTTGCTCAGAAGTTTTTGCTAATATTTCTAATTGATTAAAATTTGCCACATTTTGTGCTGTTGTTGCCGATAATACTGTTACACAATCTTTGAATGTTATATTATCTGGACATCTGAAACAGTTTTTCATAGCATTTTTAGATACTTGTTTCATATCCCTTTTATTTACACATGTTTGCTTGAGCTTATCGAAAAATGCAATTTCAGGATCGCATTTTATACATATATTTTCTTTACTTATTCCTTGATATTCTGTTGTAAGACATTCTATGCAATTATTTGATGATGCACTTTCAAATGCATATGTGCTTTTACATGGTTCAACACAAAGATCATTTCTAAGAACATATCCTGCCGAGCAATTATCTGGTTTTGTACATGGTGTACCACTTTCTTCACCACATATGGTTTTTTTAATGATATAATTACATGTACCATTTTCTAGCTGAACAGTAACGGTTTCTGTCTTGTCATATTCAGGGCCTTCTACATAATTTCCTACGCCATCACCATCTGTATCGCAACACCAAAAGGTTCGATCGTCTTTTTCAAAGTGGTCACCATGTTTATTCCATGTACGTGTACGCTTACCTGAAGCCGTTTTCCCTATACATTTTTGTTCTTGATTGCCACCACAAAACCAAAAGGTGTTCTTTCCTTTTGTTTCAACTGCACAAGAAAAAACGGAATTAAATTTAAAGTCCGCATGTGCAACAGAAGTCATAGAAATAAGTAATAATGGCAAAAATATTTTTTTCATTCATTCTCTCTTTTAATATATGTGCGAATTGTGAACGAATTTATATAGAAATTATATTATAACCATAATTTATTTGCAAGAGGAAAGGCTGTAACATATATAGAAACATAAAAAAAATAAAAAACGTCCGACAAATGTGCGGACGTCTTAAAACTGGCGCGCCCAGAAGGATTCGAACCCTCAACCTTCTGATCCGTAGTCAGATGCTCTATCCAATTGAGCCATGGGCGCAACAGTCTTATATTCTATAAGTTTTTATACGGATTGCAAGAAAAATATTATTTTTGTATTATCTGCCTGTTTCTTTATCTTTACAAAGTCCGTGATATAATTGGTTATAATGTTGACGGCATACTGATTTGAAGTTTGTGTCTCCAACAGAAATTTGATCGCCATTTTTAATTATGTTTCCTTGTCCGTCAAAGCGCAAATGATGTGTCGCTAAGCGGGTACATCCGGAAATTTGGCAGTTTGATTCTAAACGATGCAGCTTTGCACCAACTTCTATCAATCGACAAGATGCAGGAAATATTTTCTCGTTACTATCAACCATCAAGCCATAACACATAACGATTACATTCTTATCGTCGGCAATTCTTACAAGCTTATCAATGTCGGAAGCCTTAAAGAATTGTATTTCATCTACCAATAATACTTTTGTCCGATCCATTGGTTCGTATTTCTCAATGTCATATAGTTCAAGTGCCGGCATCTGTAACCCTATCCGAGACGTTATTTTCCCGGGCTCAGATCTAGTGTCAATTTTAGGTTTTATAATTTCTGTGCATACCCCATTCTTTTTAAAATTATATGCGTTTATTATTAGTGCAGCAGATTTTGACGCACTCATTGTTCCGTAATGAAAATGTAAATTAGCCATAATTTTTCCTTTTTAAGCCATAGATTCAAGTCTTTTAATGCGTTCTTCAACTGGTGGATGTGTTGCCATTAAAGAACTGATAAACTCTCTTGGACCGCCTGGGTATGCGATGCATACTGCTGCCATAGATTTTACTTTGTCCAAACATTCTACCCTAGAATCAGTTGTAATCTTTCTTAGTGCGGACGCCAGTGCTTTAGGATTTCGTGTTATTTTTGCACCTGTTGCGTCTGCTGCGTACTCTCTATTTCTAGAAATTGCCATACGTAATAAAGGTGTTATTAGTATATTAAATACCATAAAGGCAAGCCATACCATAAGTAAAATGACCCCACTGTTATTTTTATTGTCTTCGTTGTTGGTAAAGCTTCCGCCATAAACGGCAGTGCGAAGGATCATATCAGCAGCAAAAACTGTTACACCAACCCCCGTTATTAATAGCATGTCTAGTCTTATATCTCGGTTCCCGATATGCGCCATTTCATGAGCAATTACACCTTCCAGTTCCAACCGATCTAGTTTTTTTATTATCCCTTTGGTCAATGCCACAGATGCGTCTTTGGGGCTTCTGCCGGTTGCAAAAGCATTCATAGAATCGTCATCTATTATATAAACCTTAGGGCAGGGTAATCCTGCGGCAATTGCTACGTTTTCTACTGCTCTGAATATTTCTTTGTTTTCTGGGTTGTCAGCATTTATTTCGTGCGCTTTGGCGGAATTTAACATCATCGTATCCCCGAATGCCCACGATATCAGCATCCATGCCATACATGCAATTATTGTCGGTATTGCAACTTGTGCTGTTGTTTGAAGTGCTTGGTCTATTGGGACGACGATCCACGTAAATAGAAATATCAATGAAATAAAAAGAATAGGAAATAATGCTACTAATACGATGGTTTTCAGATTGTTCCTGTGAATATGGTCGTATACTGTTTGGATTTGCTTCATAGTAAATGGTTCCTGTTAAAATTTTTGTTTCTTAACCGTATTATAAACAAAAAATAAGGCTAGTCATGAAAAATATTTTACGTTTTGTCATGTTGCTTTTGGGGGTACACGTTTGTTCTGCACAAGCTTCGTATAATTTCTCTTCTGGGTATTTGGCGGACGCTGCGAAAGCTTGGGGGACGATTTTTTATAAATTTGGAACAAGTGGTGAAGTTGCTACTTATATTCAAGATGTCCAAAATACCGATGTTTCTGCGTTTATGAATGCTGTTTCTGTTTTGGCTTTTAATACAACGGCGATAAGTTTATTTGAAATAAATCAACATATAGATAGAGCTTTTTCGGTTATAGACAAACCTGCTTTAACAAGACGTGATAAATGTATGCATAATATGCCAAAATGTGTAAATTACAATCCAAGACTTGTTATAGATGGACAAATATTCGGGGCTTTTTCTGATTATGATTCAAAATATAATGGTACGTTTAAAACTAAAAACACAGGCTTTTCTATAAATGCAAAAAGTTTTATAGGAAACGCATGGCAATTGGGCGCGGCTTATACAAGAAGTATGACAGATACTCATGACACAAGTATTTATGCGGATGCTGTTAGTAACAGTATAACTTTGTTTTCCGAATATTTATCTGCTAATGGATTCTTTATTAATATGGGGATAAACGGAGGACATACTAGTTGGACCAATGATAAGACTTTTGCCGGAATAGAAGATGATAGTGCATATGATACAGACTTTTTTTCTGGACAAATGGTAACTGGAATTCATATGAATAGGGGCAAAATAAGTATTACTCCAAATGCCGGGGTTAGATATTCTAGGGTAATTGCAGATAAATATATAGATGCGGCAGCACAGGCTTTTGAAAAATGGTGGTATAATTCTTTGACTGGTATATTAGGTATAAATATTAGTTTCGATTTTGTTGGCAGTGATTTTATGATAAAGCCGGATTTATATATTGTCGGAACTTATGACGTGATAAGTAACGGAACAGAAAGCTTACATGTTCAACTTATAGATAATCAATTTTATAATATACCAATAGAATTTCCTAGCAGGGTCGCTTTTAAAAGCGGATTAGGATTGAGTTTTTATGGGAATTCTTTTTCTGCCGGTATAAATTATGATTTGGATATTCGGTCCAATTATATTGCTAATACAATAGCACTTAACTTAAAGGTAACGTTTTAACCCTTTTAAATTTTACTAAAAAACTTCCATTATTCATGGGCTTAAAAGATTCTATTTTATCAGAAATTATACTGTCCTTTGCCCATTGTTGGAATTTAATTTTTAATATTCCGCTGGCACCTGTTATTATCAAAGCCGATCGGGCTTCCATAGATATAATGCTTTTTATGGCGATCCATGCTTGTTCTTCTGTATATTGGTGCAGATCTAATATAATGTGTTCCGGGGTATGAACTTTCATTAATTTTTCTTTCATGTTTGATAAATGCAATTCAGAACGTACTTCTTTTTGTACGTTCTTATCAGGAATAAATTCATGATTTATCATTTCATTAATATCTGCGTCTGACAAATTTTTCATCGGAAAAATTATATTAAAAAAAAATAAATTGGCAATATAAAAACGCCCGTTTAGGGCGTTTCTTTAAATACTATCTGCATTTATCCAACGTCCATTCTTTAATAGACCTGGTGCCATACCTTCATTCGATCTTAATGTGTCTATTATATTGCGTGCTTGGGCAGCATCTAGACCTATAATACGAACTTTATACATATCCCCTTCTTGTACAACGACTGCATCACCATAAGTGCGCATTCTTGCAGCTAATGTATCTGCACTGTCTTGTGCATAAAACGCAGCTATTTGAACGCTATATTCACCTGTAGCAGGAGACGTAGTTGTTTGCTGCTGTGGCTCAACAGCAACGGTTGTTGTTTCTGTAACTTCCGTCATTTGTGTTTGAGGTTGAGCATTCGTTCCCAACGTTGCGTTTTTTACGATTGTAGATTCTTCCGCCATTACTTGTATTTGTACTTTGGATTGACCGTTCATACCAATTTTTTGCGCCGCTGCAGGAGATAGATCCATAATGCGAGTATTTACAAACGGACCACGATTATTTACACGAACAACAACTGATTGACCGTTGTCTAAGTTTGTAACACGTGCAATTGTAGGCAATGGTAAAGTTTTGCTGGTTGCAACCATTTGGTTGATATCAAATATTTCTCCGTTACTTGTTTTTGTGCCGTTTAATTCTGCTGGAATAATGCCCGCTATACCGGTCTGGTTATAATTCAAATCTTCAACTGGTATATATTGCACTTCTTCAACTTTATAAGCATTACCTACATAGTATTTTGGTGCAGGTGCTAATAAATATGTGTTGTTTAAAGACGGGGTTTCCGTCGTAACAAGTGCTTCTTCACCAAATCCGTCAACACCATAACCGTTCATGTTACTAGTATCTGTTGTGCTTAAATCTGTACAGCCCGCCATAATAGCGGCTAAAACAGCAAAAGAAACCATTTTTTTCATTTGGGACTCCTTACATTCTTATATAAAATTTTAGCATATATTTAGTCAGTTTTCAACTTTATTTTGGCTATATTTTTTTGTCGATTAAATATGCCGTCGGTAAATATAATATTGCAAATAAAGCAATTGCTATAAATAAAACCCATATATTTGTGATTGGTATTTGCCATAAAATTATACCCATAATTATAGATAAAGCAGAATATAAAAATATTGCACGTATGGTTCTTGGCTCTGTATGTATAAGCCCGCGCTTTTTGCATGCATGACCTAATAAGTAGTTTTTTAAATATCCGCTTATAACAACGCCTACAGGAATAGCAAGATATCCTATTACAGGAAAAGCAACAAGGTATAATATTGAGGCAACGCCTAAAGATATCATACTTGTTTTTACAGGTGTTCGTACGTCTTGACTGGCGTATAAAGTCTTACTATAAATTTGACTAATCATCATTGCCGGCAGTACGAATACCTGAATCATTATTGCAACAGCAACTGCATGTGTAGAATGAGCTGTCCATGCGCCATATTCAAATAAATATTTTATAATCGGTTCCGCAAGAACAAATAAACCAACCATACATGGCATAATAAGCATCATTGAACGACGCATAGAGGAATTCTGTTGAATATATACGCTGCGCATGTTTTTTTCGGCTAGTGCATTAGATATAGAAGACATTAATACGGTACCTACTGCTAAACCAATCATTGCGAACGGTAGTTGTATTATACGATCCGAATAGTATAACCAAGATACAGCTCCATTTTGGAAACTGGCGACCAGTGTACCAATAATGATAGTTATTTGGTAAAAGCCGTTACCTATTATACTTATTCCCAATCGTTTAAATAAACTTTTTATTCCGGGCGTCCATTTAGGTTTAATAATGTGTAATCCAAAATGCCTGTGTCTGATTCTAGAAAGCAGTATACAAAATTGTATTATACCAGACAGAACAACAGTACCCGACATTATATATAATATAGTTTCTGATGCAAAAAATGCTGATAACAATAAAGCAACTATAAGCATTATATTTAATAAAACAGGCATAAATGCAGCTAATAAAAATTTTGAAAAAGCATTTAATATTGCAGAAAGAAAAGCGGCCCCACATACAAATATTACATAAAAGAACATAATTCTAGAAATAAGAACGGTTAGTTCCATTTTACCTGGGTCTTCTGCAAAACCTGGTGCCAGAATCCATACAACTAAAGGCATTAAAATTTCAAATATTATTGTTATCCCAAGCAAAATAACCATTAACCAAGAAAAAACGTTTTTAGCAAAGCGATCTTCTTTCTTTAAATCTGTGTACATAGGAATAAATATGGCAGAAAGAGCGCCTTCTCCAAGCAAATCTCTGAATAGATTAGGCAATTTAAAAGCAGCAAAAAAGATATCTGATAACCTTCCTGCCCCTAAAACTCTTGCTATTAGCATGTCGCGTATAAAACCAAATATGCGACTTATGCCAGTCATTGCACCTACGCCGAAAATATGTTTGCCTAGTTTCATAGTTTCGATTATACTCACCTTTAAGATATAAAATCAAGACAGGAATAAAAACGATGAAAAAATTATTTACGTTGTTCGGATTGGTAGCGGTTTTATCTGGTTGCGCTGGTACGGATAAAGAAATAGAAGCAGATAAACCGCTAAAAGAAATATATGAAACTGCTTATGCAGAATTTAATGATGAAGACTATGAGCTTGCAGCAAATGAATTTTTAAAAGCAGAAAGTCAATATCCATCTAGTTCATGGGCACCAGATGCGTTGGTTATGGCGGCATATTCTCAATATATGGATAAGGATTTTGCAGGTGCGTTGTTAACAACAGATCGATTTATGCGTTTCCATCCCGGTCATAAAGATGTTCCTTATGTTTTATATTTAAGGGGAATGTGCTATTACCGACAGGTAAGTGATGTTAGGCGTGAACCAGGAATGTCTGCATATGCATTACAACAATTTCAACAGCTTGTAGATCGTTTCCCAAAGTCAGAATATGCAAAAAATGCAGAAAATAAGATTATTATTTTGAAAAATTATATTGCTGGTAAGATAATGTATTCTGCGCGTTCTGATATGCAGAAAGAAAATTGGCCAAGTGCAATATCTCGGTTACAATCAATTGTGACAGAAGCCCAAGAAACCGTAATGACTCCAGAGGCACTGTTTAGATTAAAAGAATGTTATACTGCTATTGGCTTGCCGGAACAAGCGCAAGGTTATGCAGATATGTTAAAACTTAATTTTCCAGATAACGAATGGACCAAGAAAATGGAAAAGAAACCCGAAGAATTTGAAACAGTCGTAGAAAAATAAAAAATCTGGTTTATTACCAGATTTTTTTAACGCACTTTTTCAATTTGAATTTTAGCAGCTGCCGTTGGACCAATTTGTCCGTTATAATGACTTGTTTTGTTTAAATCGTATGGTTTACGGTCACCGATAAACGTTTCATAATAAATTTGACCTATGCGCATATAAGGATAAACGACAGTTGGATATAAAGTTCTTATTTCTAGTGTCCAAGTGCCACAGAATCCGTCATCACCGCGACCAGCAGTATGATGATTTAATATGAAGTTACGTCCAACAGATGACTTCCCGTCAATGTATGGAAATAAATTTCGTGTTTCTGTATATTCAACGGTAGACCCAAGATAACCTATTTGTGGGGATAGTATTAAACCGGTTTCTGGTATTTTGATTTCTATTGTTTCATGAGCGTCTTCAGAGCATGGGTCTATTGTATATTTAGGATTACGAATATCGTATTTATATGAATTTTTAATAAAGTCTTTATAAAAAGATTTATTTTCGAACCAGTCGCTCATATCGTGCAAAGATATGTCGCCTTTATATTCAATAGCTGGTTTCATACCTTTTGGTAAGGTGTTTTTATATATTTTTAATGTATCTGCCAGGTGCAAGTCGTAACTATTACTACCAAGGCATTTTTCATCAAAAGGTTTTATTATGATATCAGGTTGTTTCCCTTGGGGCTTAGTTTCTGTCATTCTGCGTAAAATTTCTGGTCCTGTTAATTGCATTTTATAACCTTTTTAATATATTTCTTGTGTGGAAGAATACTCCAGATGGGCTTAAATGCAAGTTTTTTATTCACTTTTGGTTTTAGTGTGCTAATGTATTTGATATGACAAAAAAGACATATTCAGGATTTATTGCAATAGTTGGGCCAACCAACGCAGGTAAAAGTACTTTGATGAACCAGATTATGGGGCGCAAAGTATCTATTGTTTCACATAAAGTGCAGACCACGCGTACTCGATTGCGTGCGATAAAGATGGTAGGCGATCGACAGTTAATATTTGTGGATACGCCCGGCGTGTTTAAGCCTGCAAGACGCTTAGACAGGGCTATGGTTGATGCGGCAATGGATGCGGTATCAGACGCAGATGCTATTTTGTTGGTAATAGATGCGCAAAAGGGTATTACAGATACTGTTAGAAATTTAGTTGCAAAAATCAAAGAGCACAAGAATTTATTTGTTGCGCTTAATAAGGCGGACGCAATAAGGAAACAAGACTTATTACCAATTGCCGCGGAACTTTCACAAATGGCAGAATTTGAGGAAATCTTCATGATTTCCGCATTAAAAAATGATGGTGTAAAACAGATGCTAGATTCTTTGGCATCGGTTATGCCAGAATCTCCATATTTGTTTGATACAAAAGACGCATCAGATGTGCCAGATGCTTTGTATTTATCGGAATTAACGCGTGAAAAGATATATAAATATATTCATCAAGAATTGCCTTATCACATAAACGTTTTGACAGAAAAGGTAGAAGTTGATGATGAAGGTGTATTGGATATATATCAGAAAATATCTGTTCAGAACGATGCACATAAGAAAATAGTAATAGGGCGCGGTGGGGCGCAGTTAAAGCAGATAGGTACTGCTGCTAGACATGATATACAAGATCAATGGGGGGTAAACGCACGCCTGCATTTATTTGTGCGTGTAGAACCGGATTGGGAGAATAAAGCAGAAAATTATGAAGAACAAGGTTTAGAGTTTAAATAAAAAGATAGATTTAAATATGTTGCACACATCAGATTTTGATTTTGACCTGCCACCAGAACTAATCGCGTCACATCCGCTTCATCAACGCGATGCATCTAGGATGCTTGTTGTAAAATGTAAAGATATAGCGGATAAACATATCCGCGATTTTTTGGATTATTTGCAGCCCGGTGATGTGGTTGTGTTTAATAATTCTAAGGTTATACCTGCGCGCTTTGATGCATCTGGTCACGAGATAACTTTACATACTGCAGTAAGCGATAAAGTTTGGTGGGGTTTGTGCAAAAAGTTTAATAAAATAAACGTTGATGAAATTTTGACTTTGGATGACGGCACACAAGTTAAAGTTTTGGATAAAGATGATGAAAGTGGGTTGAAATTAGAGTTCTTGTGTGACAATGTTTTTGCTGTTTTAGACAAAGTTGGCAAGATGCCGTTGCCACCATATATGAAACGCGAAGCAGAAATCGAAGATCGTGAGCGTTATCAAACTGTCTATGCAGATCCCATTGGTTCAATGGCTGCACCGACCGCAGGGCTGCACTTTACACCAGAATTAATGCAAGAGATAGAAACGCGTGGCGCAAAGATAGTAAAGATAACTTTACATGTTGGTGCAGGTACTTGGATGCCTGTTAAGACAGAAGATTTATCACAGCATAAAATGCATAGCGAATGGTGCTGCATAACGCCACAGCAAGCAGATATAATAAACAACGCAAAACGCGTAATTGCGGTTGGAACTACATCGATGAGGACGCTTGAAAGTTCGGCAATGGACAACTGTAAATTGCCAGAAAACGAAAGAAATGCAAGGGTTGTTCCAGTTTGTCGTAGTACGGATATATTTATTACACCGGGTTATAAGTTTGGTGCAGTTGATGTGTTGTTAACTAACTTTCATTTACCAAAATCTACGTTGTTTATGTTAGTATCTGCATTTGCGGGGCTTGATGAAATGAAATCCGCATACGCTCATGCAATCGAAGAAAAATATAGATTTTTTTCTTACGGGGATTGTTGCTTGTTGTTTAAGAAGGATAATTAGAAAATGTCGTTAAAATTTAATTTAATTGCAAAGGATGGTATGGCACGTCGTGGGGAAGTAGAAACCGCGCATGGTGCTTTTCAAACGCCTGCATTTATGGCGGTGGGTACTGCAGCTACTGTAAAAGCATTGACTATGGATCAAGTTCGTGCAACAGGTACAGAAGTTATATTGGGGAATACTTATCATCTGATGATGCGCCCAGGTGGTGATCTAGTTGAAAAAATGGGTGGACTTCATAAGTTCGGTGGTTGGACAGGCCCTATATTAACGGATAGCGGTGGTTTTCAAGTAATGTCATTGTCTAATCTGGTAAAGATGAAAGAAGAAGGGGTAGAGTTTACATCACATATAGACGGTGGAATAAAGCACTTTTTAAGGCCAGAAGATTCTGTGCATATTCAGCATCAGTTAGATTCTAATATAACTATGGCATTGGACGAATGTCTGCATTTACCAGCACCGCGCGAACGTGTAGAAAAGAACGTAGATATGGTAACGCGTTGGGCGCGTCGTAGTAAAGACGCGTTTGTTGACCGCCCGGGGTACGGGATATTCGGTATTGTACAGGGGGCAGACTTTAAGGATTTACGTATTAAATCTGCAAAAGCATTGACAGAAATCGGGTTTGACGGTTATGCGGTTGGTGGTTTGGCTGTTGGTGAACCACAAGAAGTTATGTTTGATATGATTGCGACAACTACACCCTTGTTGCCAGAAGATAAACCAAGATATTTAATGGGGGTAGGTACACCGCTTGATATACTTGGTGCGGTAGAGCGGGGCATAGATATGTTTGATTGTGTTATGCCAACGCGTGCAGGTAGAACAGCGCAAGCCTTTACACGTCATGGCACGATGAATATGAAAAATGCGAGGTTTCGTGATGATCCATCGCCATTAGATGATAAGTGTAAATGTCCTGCATGTAAGTTGTCGCGTGCATATATTCATCATTTAGTAAAATGTAATGAAATACTTGGGGCAACTTTACTGACACAACATAACTTATGGTTCTATCAAGATTTAATGCGTGATATTCGTAAATCTATAGAAGAAGGTAGGTTTGCAGAGTTTAAGAAAGAATTTATAGCAAAATATACAGGTGAAGAATAATATGTTTGAAAAATTAAAAACAAATCTAGCAATTAAATGGTTAAAGAAAAATGAAGGTGCACCTAAATTGTCGTTAAATTCTATGGATAAGTTATATTTAGCAATATCAAAGAAAAGTATCGGTAATTTAACTTATATATATACATTGGCTAATATAAAAGCAGCTCATAATCGATGGAATTTAGATGCAACAATATCTGTAACAACTTTTAAGAAAAAAAGTGACGCGGAAGTATATTATAAAACTTTAAATGAAATTATGAAACTTCAACATAAAAATCTGGGTGTACAGATAATGGTGGATGTATACAAAAACGAGATTGAAAAATTTAAAGAAAATACCCGATAAAAGTTATTGAAAAAAATAAGTTTGTTTTACTATACTGACTATATCAAGAAAGGGGAAAAAATGCCAAGAAAAAAGAAAGAGATAGAAGTAATTGATCAAGGTGGTGCAAAAAGCGTAAAGAAAAAGGCTTCTTTTGTTTCGTGGACAAAACGTATTTTTGCGATAATTTCAATAATTTGGATTGCTCTTGTAATCTGGACGCCGTTATGGGTAAAAAACACATATTCTGATCCTATAAAAAAATCTATTGTTGTATCGATGTTCTTTGATTTACAACGTAATGTTGTTGAACAGTATGAAAAACTGTTGGATGGGATAAAAGATTCTATAAATTTGGAAAAACCAGTTGCTTTTGCAATAGATAAAGTACGTATGGCAGAAGATGCGGTTGATAAGGTTACAGATACAACGGCTAAGGCAAAAGATGCAACAGCCAAGGCAGAAGAAACAACCGGTAAAGTTCAAGAAACAACTGATAAAGTACAAAAATTAAGTGGCTTGGCAAGTAAGTTCGGTATAAACACGGGTGGGGTTGATAAGGCACTTAATGAAGTAAACAAGGGTGTAGATGCGGCAAAATCTGGTATAGATAAAGCGAACGAAACTATTCAAAAAGTTGATGATACAGCTGCGCTGGTAAATAAGAAACTGGATGAAATAGAAACAGATTTAACAAGCGTTCTGCAGGTCCAAATTGATGATATGATTGACGACGCAATAAAAACTCAGCTTGATAAGAATAGTGGTGGATTGGGAACAACATTGTTAACAAACTATGGCATAGAACATGTATATCCGTGGCGCCCATCTTCATGGCCTGTTGCTACGAAGATATATAATGATTTAGAGAAATCAAGTTTAAGTACAATAACGATAATAACAGATACAGTTAACAAGTATTTTAGTTACGTTGCATGGGGATTAGTTATAGCTATATGGGCTTTGGGATTATTGATATGGATTTCTATGTTTAAGAAGACAAAAGCGATGATATCTCCATTTATTGTATGCCCAAGATGTGGTCATACATTTACGGATAAACGTACTGCGTACAGTCTGTTGAAAGTTTTACAGCCTTGGAAATGGTTGTAAAAACACTTAAAAACCCGTATGAATGCGGGTTTTTATTTTGGTATAAAAAAAGCTTGCAATTAAAAATAAGATATGTAAGAATATCTCACGCAGTGCGAGCGTAGCTCAGTTGGCTAGAGCGCAACCTTGCCAAGGTTGAGGTCGAGGGTTCGAGCCCCTTTGCTCGCACCAGAGTTTCTTAAAATAAAAGGTCTTTGCACAATGAATTTTAATTCTAAAAAATTTTTGAATTGAAAAGTGCGACCATCTATTTAAATGACGGACGCACTTTTAGGCGTCCGTTTTTTAATATTTAAAGTTCAAAGGAAAATAAAATGTCAGAAAATACAAACAACACAGCAAAGATATCAACAAATGAATTAGAGGCAAGACTACAAAAAGCAGAAAATATTCGTGTACGTGATGGTGTTGTTTGGAAAGATAAATTTGACCGTACGCATACTATTGCCGATGCGCGTAATTTAACGGATGGCATACAAGTAAAGTTGGCGGGTCGTATTACTGCTTTGCGTTGGTTAGGTAAACTTATGTTTGGCCGTATTTATGATATAGATGGTGAAATTCAGTTTTCTATGTCACGTGAAGAATTAGGTGAAGAACAGTATAAGTTTATGAAAGCAAATGTAGATCTAGGGGATTTTATAGGAATTACCGGTGAACTGTATCATACGACTGCTGGTGAATTGACCGTTCGCGTATCAAAGTATGATATTTTATCCAAAGCTTTACGTCCTTTGCCGGAAAAGTTCCATGGGCTTACAGATATGGAGACAAGGTATCGTCAGCGTTATTTGGACATTATTTCTAATGAAGATACACGTAATACGATGAAAATGCGGTTTAAGATGTTGCGTCTTATTCGTGAATATTTGAATTCTAATGGTTTTGTAGAAGTTGAAACGCCTATTATGCAGGTTGTGGCAAGTGGTGCCGCGGCAAGACCATTTATTACGCATCATAACGCGTTAGATGCGGATTTCTATTTGCGTATTGCTCCGGAATTATTTTTAAAGCAGACCATTGCGGCTGGGTTTGATAGAGTTTACGAACTTGGTAAAAATTTCCGTAATGAAGGTATGGACGCAATGCATTTGCAAGAATTTACTATGCTGGAATGGTATGCTGCTTATTGGAATTACAAGGATAATATAGAATTTTCTTGGGCAATGGTTCAGAAGATTCTTATGGAATTGCGCGGCAGTTTGCAAATTGAATATCAAGGAACGGAACTTGATTTCAGTAAATATGAAGAAATAGACTATACTGCACGTATGAATGACTTACTTGGGGTTGATATCTTAGAATTTAAAGATACAAATGCATTGAAGAAACAATTAATAGAAAAGGGTATGTTCCCTGCAGAAGAATTAGAAGTTCTGAAATCTGTACCTTCTATTGTGGATTATGTATTTAAGCGCAAGATTCGCGATCAAATTGTGCAACCTGCAATAGTTTATAATTATCCTGCATATTTGATACCTTTGGCGCGTAGAAATGATAAAGACAACAGAAGAATAGACATATTTCAGTTAATTGTATGTGGCGCAGAATTGATAAAGGCTTATTCCGAACTGGTTGATCCAATAGTGCAACGTGCTGCATTTGAAGAACAGGCAAAGAATAAGGCAGCAGGTGATGAAGAGGCTTTCGATTTAGATGAGGATTTCTTGCGCGCAATGGAACATGGTATGCCACCTATTTCTGGACTGGGGTTAGGAATTGATAGATTCTTTTCAATAATCGCAAACCAGCCGACTTTACGTGACGTCATATTGTTTCCGATAATGAAATAGAAAGGAAGAAAATAAGGGAGAGGAAAAGATGTCTGCCCAGTATTCAGAGAATTATGCAGCAGATTTAACGGCCGATCATGATAGGAAAAATTTAGCCGCAATTGAGGCGGCTAGAGTTTCTGGTCGCATAAATGATGAAGCCGCAGAGTATTTATCAGAATTATATTCTGACGGTTTTACTTGGTTTCGTGAGGTTTTTTATTTCTTAGGAAAATGTTTTGGGGCCCCAAAAGCACCGGTTATGAGATATGACTATGAAACAGATAGTGCAATTGAAGAGCCTATAAAAATTTCAGACATAAATCCTATTTATCCCTATATTGTTCATCATCGTTTAGATGCAGACCCTATGCGAAACCAGTTTTTTACTAGTGGTGCAGGGCATAAGATAGACTTAGCTGTATCTTCCATTGTGACCGTCATTGTTGGTGCACAAAAAAGTATAGATCGTGCATTAGATAAAATTACAGGGAAGTATTATTCTGCATATATTGAAGAGGTCGTAAATACTGTTCATCGTGTAATCGCTGCTCATGAGCGTGAGGCGTCCGCAAACGCTGTAGCTGATAAAGTTCGAATTAAATTAAATGAAAAGTATATTTCTACTCCTTCAGAAACCGTATTATCTATAATTGGTTCTGGACATGAAAAAATAGCTGTAGAATTAGTTCGTGAATTAGATAAAATTGCGCGTCCACGTATGAGATTGCAAGATGTGTGGCGTGTAAAATGCTTGTTCGATTTAATCCCGCAAGCAAGAACTTTTATAGAACGTGTCCAAGCGATGATGCCAGATAGAATTTTATCAATAAAAGATAAATTTTATGATATGGAAAACCCACGTAATTATCGTGATGCAAAATTGATAATTGATATCGGTAAAAATGGCAGAGTTGTACCATTAGAAATTATTTGCCAGGTTCGTACATTCTTTGAATTTGAACGCAAAACACACGAACACTATGAAATAACTAGAAAAAGTAAGAACAAGAAAAATGATAAAATAGAACAAAAACTAGCTAATTATATGGAGTTAGGGGTTAGAGAATATAATCTTATGATATGCAATTGTTTAGAAGATTTATTTGAACGTGTAGGATGGAATATTCTTTATAGTCAAGGGGATAGTGGTTTTATGTTTGAGGGGTTCCCAAAACTTTGTAAGTTATATTATCCGTCAAAAATGTTAGAAGTAATAATTGATAAACTGGATAATGCAATTGAGAACGAGGTCTTTCATATAACAAACGCTCCTGTAAAGTTGACGCAGGTGCAGGAAAGCGAAATATTTAGGTTTATGGCAAGGTTTATATTGATTGCTGCAATGCCTTACGTTCAAAAAGATTGGGTTGTTCCATCAGAAACAATGGCTGGTAAGTTATTTAATTTTGTTATGAACGAGGTTCAACGTTATTATAAAAAGTCGGACAGCGAGTAGTTTATATCTAGGAAATGAAACTATTATCAAGATATCGTTTTTTCTTGCTTTAGTTTTTTGTATGGTTAACAATTGCCTTAGGATTCTATGGTTTGTGGAATCCATAACAAGCATAAGAAAGGAAAGTAATTATGCGTCAAGGTAAAGTAAAATGGTACAATGGCAAGAAGTGCTTCGGGTTTATTACGCCGGATGCACCAAACGAAAACGGCAATACAGATGATGTATTTGTTCACTCTAGTTCTTTGAAAGCGGCGGGCATCAGATTCTTGAACGAAAATGATATTGTCGAATTTGAAGAGGAAGTCCGAAACGATAAACTGTCTGTAACAACTTTAAAATTGATTCAACGTGACGAAGAATCTGCAAGAAGATTTCAAGAACGTCGCGCAGAACGTCGCAGAGCAATAGAAGATAGAAAACAACGTGAAGAAAGATCTGAACGTAAATCAGGTTTTGCTTTTTGGAAAAAATAAATTTATTTTACGCCCCGTTAGGGGCGTTTTTTATTACAATACTTGCTTTCTTTAAATTGTATAATATATAATACTTTAAGATCAGGATATTTTAAAGGAGTTTTATTATGTGGACGACGATAGCCGTAATTGTAATATTCTTGTTATATTTTATTGCTGTATATAATGGGTTGATTGCACGTAAAAACCAGGTTAAAGAGGCATGGGCAACCATTGATTCTCAATTAAAGCGTAGGTATGATTTGATTCCGAATTTAATTGAAACGGTAAAAGGGGCTGCAAAGCATGAAAAAGATACTTTACAAGCCGTAGTTGCTGCACGAGATGCCGCAATGGCTGCAAACGGTCCGTCAAAGGCTGATGCGGAAAACCATTTAACAGAAACCTTAAAAAGTATTTTTGCATTGTCTGAAAATTATCCGACTTTGCGTGCGAATGAAAATTTCTTAGAATTACAACGTGAATTGACGGATACTGAAACGAAAATTCAAGCTGCACGTCAGTTTTATAATACTGTTGTGATGGGGTTAAATACGCAGATTCAACAGTTCCCAAGTAATATAGTTGCGAATATGTTTCATATAACAGAAGAAAAAATGTTTGAAATGGACGAAGCAGAAAAGGTGACCCCGAAAGTAAAGTTTTAAAAGGGGCTATTAATACTGGATTTTTACTTGATTTTTCTAAGAAATAAGTATAAACTAAGCCACGCTGGATAACCAGAACTGAATAAGTTATATGTCTTTTGGTCATATAAACGATAAGGAATCTGTGAAATGTCTGGCACAAACAAAAACCAAAAGGATAAAAATTATGGCAAGAGCAGGTGCAAAACGTAGCACAAGAAAATTGAAAATCGGACGTAGCTTGGGTGTAAATTTGTGGGGTCAGGCAAAATCTCCATTTAATAAACGTAAATACAAACCTGGTCAGCATGGTCCAACATCTCGTGGTGGTAATTCTTCTGATTACGCAAAACAGATGCGTGCAAAGCAGACTTTGAAAGGTTATTATGGTAATATCGGTGAAAAGAAATTCCGTGCATATTATTTGGAAGCTGCCAATATGAAAGGTGATACACCAGATAACTTGATTGGGTTGTTGGAACGTCGTTTGGATGCAGTTGTATATCGTTCTAAATTAGCACCGACAGTATTTTCTTCTCGTCAGTTGGTAAGCCATGGTCATATTTATGTTAATGGCAAGCGCGTAAAAATTGCTTCTTATCAGGTAAAACCTGGAGATGTCATCACTGTCAGCGAAAAAGCAAAACAGATGCCATTAGTTGTATTGGCTTTGGAATCTGCGGAACGCACGTTCCCGGATTATATTAACGTAGATAGCGCAAACTTTACCGCAACTTTTACACGCGTACCTATGTTTGCAGACGTACCATATCCGGTTCAGATGTTTCCAGAATTGGTTGTTGAATTCTATTCTCGTTAATAGAAAAATACCGCCGTTTCGGCGGTTTTTTTAATTGGTTGGGATCCGCTTTGTGTGTGGAGATATTTTGCACGATATAGGAAGTGCATAAAGGCGAATCCCCATAAAAATAACCACCTACGAATAATTATAAGGTGGTTGGAGTTTCTAAACAATAACTTGAATTGCGTGCTTATTCATTATATTCACACACTCCAACCAAAAACAAGGTTGGGGATATTTTTCGTCATCTCTGACGCAAGTTAGGGCTTAGAATTCCCATGTGGTAACTCACCAACATTAATTATATTATACTATATTTTTTTAAATGTGTATATTTTTATTTATATTGTGTCAGTCTTGACTTTAATGAGGATAACTTATAAAATAAGGATCATTATGATGAAAAAAGATTCTTGTTTTTATTTTTTTGTTTGGTGGCGCCACTAAGGGGCCTAATTTATCATACGTTTAGCATTTTTATGCTTCATTTTTATAGATAAACAAATTAACATAAAAATAAGGATTTTAACTATGAAAAACGAAAAAAATATAATATTAACCGGTATAAGACCTACTGGGGCCTTACATATTGGTCATCTTGTTGGTGCATTGTCATCTAATGTGGAAATTCAGAATAAAGGTGATTATGAGCGGATGTATGGTATGATAGCTGATGCTCAGGGATTAACAGATAATTTTGATAACCCCGAAAAAGTTCGTCAAAATGTTATGGAAGTTGCCTTGGATATGTTGGCGGTTGGCTATGACCCGAAAAAAACAATTATGTTTATTCAATCAGAAGTTTCTGAATTAACTGAATTGACATTTTATTATATGAATTTGGTAACGGTTGCACGTTTGCAAAGAAATCCTACTGTAAAAACTGAAATTTCACAGAAAGAAAAGTTTAACGGTGGTGTGCCGGTTGGTTTTTTTACTTATCCTATATCACAGGCTGCAGATATAACAGCTTTTGACGCGAATATTGTGCCAGTCGGGGAAGATCAGTTGCCGATGTTGGAACAGACAAGCGAGATTGTTCATAAATTTAACAGCATTTATGGTGAAACCTTGGTTATGCCTCATGCGGTTGTGCCGCAACTGCAGGCAGCGGCAAGGTTACCCGGAACTGACGGCAATGCTAAAATGAGTAAATCTTTGAATAATTGTATTTATCTAAAAGATTCTGCAGATGATGTTGCAGCAAAGGTAAAAACTATGTTTACTGATCCAAATCATTTGCGCGTTGAAGACCCAGGAAATACTACAGAAAATCCTGTCTTTATATATCTTTCTGTCTTTGCAAAACCAGAACATTTTGTAGCGTTTTTACCAGAATATTCTGATTATAAAGAACTTGCTGCACATTATGAACGTGGTGGTTTGGGTGATGTAAAGGTAAAGAAGTTTTTAAATTCTGTATTGCAAGAAACTTTGCGTCCTATACGTGAAAGACGCGAAGAATTTGCTCGTAATCCAGATAAAGTAATGGATATATTATGTGAAGGCACAAAAGTGGCACGCGCTGCAGCAGCAGAAACAGTTATGCGTGTAAAGCGTGCGATGAAATTAAATTATTTTGACTAAGAAAAAAGGAAAGGAGAGAAAATGAAAAAGTATTTTATATGGGCAGGTAGTGTAATTGGTGCCGGTGCGGTTATGGCATTAGTGTTCGGTATGTTTACACAGCCACGTGAAATGCGTTTAATATCTGTTTCTGGTGAATGTTTGACTACTGTGCCAAAGGATAGGACTGCGATAACCTTGCGTGTGACTACGCTTGATAAGAATGCCGCAATATCAATGAAGATGGCAACATCAAAGATAGCTGAAATAACAAATTATCTTAAAACCCAAGATGTAAAGATGCAGACGACAGAATTTAATTCGTATGAAAAATCCGAATGGAATCGCGAATTAGAAAAGTCTGTTGTTCTTGGCATAGAAACAACAATCGCGGTAGAAGTTTCTGCAGATAATATTGAAACAATAGAAAAAATTTTGTCTAAATTTGCGGGGCAGGAAAATATTTATTCCGAGAATTTACGTATGTATACCAGTGCCGAGGCGATGAAACCAGTATTGGAAGATTGTTTAGGTAAAGCAGTTGAAAATGCACGTGAACGGGCAAATGCTTTGGCTGCAGGTGATGGACGTGAAGCGGGGAAATTGGTAAGTGTTTCATATAATGCCAATACCTCATCTTCTGTTCAACCGCGTGCCTCAAATTTTTTGGCAACCGGTGCGAAAATGGTGGTTGCAGAAGATGCTATGGCGATGTCTGGCAGTATAGTTTCAAAAGATACAGAAGTGTCAGTAAGTGTATCTGCAACATTTGATATAAAATAATGAATGAAACGATACAAGAGTTCATAAATTATTTAACACAGACGAAGAATTATTCTGTGCATACAGCGTCTGCATATGAAAACGATATCCGTGACTTTGTAAAGTTTTATGAAAACTTTACTGGGGCGGATGTTTTTATAAAAGATATGGGGAAAATAGATACGACATCCTTTCGTGCATGGTTAGCAGATCGACAGCGTCGTAATTTATCTGCTAAATCTACTGCACGTGCTTTATCTTCTGTGCGAGGTTTTTATAAATACTTAGCTAAATACCATGAAATAAAAAATGATGCAATTTCTTTAATTTCTTCACCGAAAGTGCCGCGAAAATTATCAAAGGCAATAGAGGTTAGTGATGTTGAGCATATGCACGATGCGATAAAAGAATTAGACGCAACAGATCCATGGATTGCAGCGCGTGATTGGGCATTGATTTTATTAATATTTGGTTGCGGTCTGCGTATATCAGAAGCATTGGCTTTAAAGAATATAGATATTATAAATAGACCAGATTCTTTGCGTATAATGGGGAAGGGTAATAAGGAAAGAATAGTACCTGTTTTACCCGTGGTATTAGATGCAATAGATAAATATTTAAAATTACGACCTTTTGGTAATAGTGCAGAAGACGAATTGTTTAGAAGTGTTCGTGGCCTACCGATGTCTGCACGTATGGCAGAGAAAGTGGTAGAGAGGTTAAGACATTATTTGCAATTACCAGATTATGTTACCCCGCACGCATTAAGGCATACGTTTGCAACTGCATTACTTGCAGGTGGTGCAGATTTAAGGAGTTTGCAAGAGTTGTTGGGTCATTCATCGTTATCTACCACACAACTTTATACAAAAGTAAATATGGCAGAGATAATGAGTGCTTACGAGCATGCTCATCCACGCGCACATAATGAAGAAGATTAAAAAATCCCCATTTTGGGGATTTTTTATTTCTGTACGAAATGAACGCTATATTGAGGTTTTTTGTCTGCCCCCAATGATGCACGTATTACTTTGTTCGATGCAATTTGAACTGCGTGAACTAAGTTATCGCGGTCTTTGCGTTCTGCTTTTGTTAAATCGTCAATTGCTTTTGTGATTTCTATTTGAATTTGACGCTTCATGAAACCTGTTGTATCTGTTTCGAATATACCTGCACTAGATACTTCTGGAACGCCCTTTAAGAAACCACGCTTGTCAACAGGTAGGGTTACGAATACTGCGCCGTTCATAGCTATTTTTTTACGATTTTTATAAACTTTATCATCTGCGCTGCGTTCAGTTTCACCTTCCATAACAACAAAACCTGTTTCAATTGTTTCGGAAATGTACGGGGCATCGCCATCTTTTAATGCGATCATTTCACCGTTGTGAACGACCATCATATATTTCGCACCGCCACGTTCCATCGCCATTTTACCGTTTAACATTTCATTTATGTAATCACCGTGCATTGGAATAGAAACTTGTGGATGTACTATATCGTAAAAGCGCTCAAATTCTGGACGCCCTGCGTGACCGCTGGCGTGCAGATGGTCGGTATCAAATATAGTATGTGTTTTTATACCCATACGCGCTAGTTTGTTATACAGGTAAGAAACATCTTGTTCGCGCCCCGGGATAACGATTGCGCTAAACAGTACTGTATCTGTTGGTTGTAGTTTCATTTCTTTTACATGACCACGACAAAGACGGGTTAACATAGCATATTGTTCACCCTGTGAACCAGTTAAGAATATGGCCTGTTTTTCTGCAGGTAAGTCTTTTATCTCGCTATGCAGATAAACATCATCCTTGTTCAAATAGCCGAACTCTATTCCCATTTCGCGGAATTCGGGCAATCCTACGTATGGTACAGGGTTAGGGTTACTGCGTTCTTTTATTGCTGCAACACGTCCTGCAGCACGAGCTGCTTCTGCGAACATTTTCATACGTGCAATACTACGAGAGTATCCGGTAACCAATACTCTACCGGGTGCTTTCTTCATAATTTCTGTTAAAGTTTCACGAACCTGAACTTCTGTTGTTTGTGATACTTGGCGTGAAGCCGAAGTTGAATCTGACACGCATGCCAATAATTTAGGATCAGAACCAATTTCGCGTAATCGCGCAAAGTCTGTTGGTTCTTCTATTGGGTTATCGTCATTGAACGTCCAGTCACCCGTATGTAAAACTTTCCCTGCAGGTGTTTTGATAATCAGCATCTGTGCTTCTGGTACAGAGTGTGATACATGGAATGTTTCAATCTCAAACGGGTCAAGGTTTAATGTAGCACCATGATGATCAAATATAATGATATCCTTTTCTGGATTAAAATCTAATTCTATACCTTTAAAGGTTTGAATTAAAATTTCGCCTGGAAAACGGGTGCAATAAATAGGTTTTCTAAACTTCGGCCAAACATATTTTAATGCACCTATATGATCTTCATGACCATGTGTTATTACGAAGCCTACAACATCTTTTTTGCGCTTTTCAAGCCAAGTTGTATCGCAGTATTGAACATCGCCAGCACCGATTTCTTCTTCCAAGAATCCCATACCGCAGTCAACAACTAAATATTTACCTTTGTATTTATATACATACATGTTTTGACCGACGTGTTCCAGCCCCCCTAACGCCATAAAATATAGATTTTCATCATTTTTATCGTTTTCGTGTTTATTCATACCTATTATTTTGTTTGGCTTTTTAGATGTATCTGTTTTTTCTTCGGTTTGTATCGTCTTTTTTTCTCTGACTTTTACCATAAATATTCCTTTTTTATCGTTTAACTTATGCGTTGTCACGAAATCCATTGCTAATAAAGAAAAATTTTATTTGTAGTGAATCTGTGACAACGCTACTTTTTTGCCCCTGTTTGGCAATTGGTTAATAAAATCAATATACTTAGGGGTACTTTGATGGAACTTTAATTTTTAGTTCCTTTTTATCTCTCACCCCAATAATGATACTATTAAATGTCGTGAATGCAAGAATTTAATTACCCGCCATGAAAGGCGGGTTTTCTTATTATTCTGCCAAAGTTCCTACAGACATAGTTATTCTGCGAATACCGCTGCTGATAGATTTTTCTTTGTTAATCTTTGCGCGGATAATTTCGCCTGTGTGATAAATATGTGTTCCACCGCATAATTCACAAGATACATTACCAGCAGTAATAACCTTTACTGTATTTCCGTATTTTTCACCGAACAGAGCCATTGCACCTTTTTCTTTGGCTTCGTCCAAAGACATTTCTTCGTGGGAAACGGGCAGGTCTTCGGAAATCCATTTATTAATAAGGTCTTCTGTTGCTTGCTTTTCTTCTGCGGTCATTGCGCGTCCGAACGAGAAGTCAAAACGAACGGAGTCAGGCGATACCTTGGAACCGCGCTGTTCAACATCTTCGTTTAATACATGACGCAAGGCCGCTTGAAGTAAGTGCGTTGCAGTATGTGCACGTGCAGTTTGTTGACGAGAAGGCGCATTGATAATTGTAGATACAGTATCACCAACATTTAATGTGCCAGTTAAAGTTCCTTTGTGAATGACAACATTGTCAACACGTGCGGCTTCGGATACAGTCATAACCGTTTTTCCATCCTTCTGCATTTCACCGCTATCACCGACTTGACCGCCTTGTGTGCCATAGAAGTTTGTTTTATCCAAAGCAACTTCTACTTCATCTCCTGCATTAGCATTTTTAACAAACTCGCCATTGTGCAAGATAGATAATACTTTTGATTGCATATTTGCATCAGGAGAATATTTTGTACTATCGTCTGTGTCGATTAATTGGGTCTGTGATTCCCATAAGGTACGTGTGCCTTTTGTGTTGGCACGACTGCGCTCTTTCTGTTCTTCCATTGATTTTTCAAAGCCTGCGACATCCACATCAATATTTTTATCGCGCAAAATCATTTGTGTTAAATCTAATGGAAATCCATAAGTATCAAAAAGTTTAAATGCGATATCGCCTGGCAATACATTGTTGTTTACTTTTGGTATTTCGTTTTCTAATAACTTCATACCGTTTTGCAACATATCTGCAAATGCATTTTCTTCGTTTTGTATGATTTCAACAACATGCTTTTCTTCACGTGCCAGTTCTGGATATGCTGCCCCCATTTCTGTAATAAGGGCAGGGTATAACTTTGATAATAATGCACCTTTATGACCTAAAATTTGCCCATGACGCATGGCACGACGTAATATACGACGAATTACATAGCCGCGATCTGTGTTACTTGGAATAACACCGTCTGCAATAGCAAAGCCTACAGCGCGCAAGTGATCCGCAATTACTTTGAATGAAGGTGTGTTTTCTGATGTTTTCTGTACCCCAACTACGTTTTCAATTGCCTTCATTAGATTAACAAATAAATCTGTATCATAATTATCTGTTTTTCCTTGCATAACTGCTGCCCAGCGTTCTAATCCACCACCAGTATCGACATTTTTCTTTGGTAACGGTGACAAGTTGCCGTTTGCATCGCGGTCATATTGCATGAACACATCGTTCCAGATTTCAACCCATCTATCGTCTTCGTTTTCTATGTCTGCACCGAAATCATAGAATATTTCTGTACATGGACCACATGGCCCGGTGTCACCCGCAGACCACCAGTTATCTTTATCGCCAAGTCTAATTGCTTCTTTACCGGCAACTTTGCGCCAAATTTCTGTGGATTCTTCATCCGTTTCATGTGTTGTTACACGAAGTCTATTTGGATCTAGCCCTAAAACTTTTGTTAATAATTCCCAAGAGTACTCGATTGCGCCTTCCTTGAAGTAATCCCCAAAAGACCAGTTTCCAACCATTTCAAAGAATGTGTGGTGTCGGCCGTCAAAACCGACTTCGTCCAAGTCATTGTGCTTACCGCCTGCGCGAATACATTTTTGAACGTCTGCAACGCGTGGGGCAAAAGCTTGTTCTGTACCTTGTAGAATTCCTTTCCATGGAACCATTCCGGCAACCGTAAATAATAAGGTTGGGTCATTTGGGATCAGTGAAGCAGAAGGAACAATTTTATGTCCTCTTTTTTCAAAGAAGTTTAAGAATGTTGTGCGAATGTCGTTATATTTCATTTTAAATAATTCCTTTTTTATTGGTGCAATTTTATAAATAATGCGCAGAAGTTTCAATCATAAATATTTGTATTTTATAAAAAACAGAAAAAGGTGGCTAGCCCCTAAGGGCAAATGCGTCAATAGTTGTTTGCATTAAGTTTTCATATTTTAAAAGAGCTTTTTTATAGTGTTCTTGTACATTCCTTACTGGTTTATTTAATTTATTGTATTTTACATTAGATGTATCAAGGGCAATCTTTATATAATTTAATTTATCCATATAAATTGGTGTAATATTCGGATGGAAACTTTTTGTGTACATGTTTAATAGATGCCACATCATTATATCTTCAGGAGCCCTATAATCCAATGCATCGCTAATTTGTTTTATGGAATCTGTAATAGGAAGTAAAAAATCATAAAATCTGATAACTGTATTAGTTCTTATTAGAGTTCCTGCAAACCCCATATTAGGTTTTGAAACAACAACATTTTCAGCATCAATATCAACGTCTTTTGGTGACTTTATTATTTTTAACAAATCAAGAAGTCTATGGCGTATTATAGCAGAGTTTTGTATGATTGCGAATATTTCCGAAGATACATTTGGAATGGAAACATCTGTTATTATATCGTCATCATCTGAAAAAATTATCCATTCAGGAATAGTTGTTAGCGTTTTTACGTGTTTTATTATGGCCATTCTTGATTTAAAAAGGCCTACAGTTTCTGTGCTGTTTATTATGTGCAATTGCCCATGATATCCAATTTGTCGTATTTGTTTTTTAGATAAAGTTGTCATGGGATTGTCGTTATGTATTATCAATAAAAATTTTTTGTTTAGCTTTAGTAATGTAGGAATGGAAAGACTTAACATTTCATTATTGAATGTTGTTATTCCGATAACTAAATTAGGTTTACTAAATAACATAAGCAAGATATTACTTTAAAGTTTATCAAATTGCAATTGCTTAGTTGTTTATGTTATAATGTTAAATAGAATTTTGGGAGACGACAAATGAAACCTATCATGTTATTTGCATTGATTGCATTAACGGCGATCGTATTAGCTTCGTCATTTGGATTACAACTAGATTCTACCGAAGCTATAAAAATACCAGCAAATATGATAGGGCAGGAATTGTATGTTTGTCCTGCAGATAATTCTTTGTGGACTGGAATTGCACAGATGTTACATCCTGCTATAAAATATATAACGATTGCATTCTTTTTTGTGATTATGTTATTGATGTTTAACTGGGGTTGGGCATTATATCAAAATTTATTAAGTGACAGCTTTAAACGCGAAAGTTTCTCGAAACCGTGGCAATTTACGAAATTTACGTTTTGGATGGGTGTTGTAGTATTATTGTTGACCTTTACGCCAAATTATTTCAGAACTGTAAAAATAGATGGTGTGTCAGGGGAATGGGTTTTATGTGAAAATAATACCCCTGGTGCCAAGGCGGTAAAGGCAGAGGCTGTTCATAAATAGTTTTTGTCAATTTTATGAAAAATATCTAAAAATGTAAATATAGACTTGACTTAAAGGCGCGATTTCTCTACGATTCGTATAAGCAGGACAGGCAATGTCCTTGAAATACAAGACATTACAGTTTATAGTATTAATAAAATGTTTAATATCTGTACTATATTTCAAAGACATTGCCTTGGAACTGCCGGACACCTTATATAAATTTATGAAAGGAGAAATGAAATGAACAAACAGCAATTGATTGAAGCAATCGCAAACGAAGTTGAAGTAACAAAAGCAACAGCAGCCTCTTGCTTGGATGCATTCATCAACACAGTAACAAAAGTTTTGAAAAAGAAAGGTGAAGTACGTTTGGTTGGTTTCGGTACATTTACAACAGCAAAGCGTAAAGCGACAACAGGTCGCAATCCTCAGACAGGTGCTGCTATTAAAATTCCGGCTTCCACTCAGCCGAAATTCAAACCAGGTAAAGCTTTGAAAGATGCTTTGAACTAAATCGTTTGATTTCGATTTGAATAAAAGTCGCTATAAGCGGCTTTTATTTTATATAAAAAATCTCTTTACATAAATTTTAATATTGAATACAATTACATTCGTAAAACAAAAAGGAAGGGATATGCCAACAAAAACAGTTAAAAAAGCACCTGTAAAACCAGCGTCAAAAAAATCAACAATAAAAAAGGCGACAGTAAAGAAACCTGCAACTAAAAAGGTTGTCGTCGAAGATGTAAAAGAAGTTATTCAAGAAAATCACGAATGTGCTTGCGGTCACGAATGCAAATGTGGTTGTCATGGGGGAACTAAATTTGGTCGTTTCTTAAAGAAATTAATTTTCATATTAATTATTTTTGCGTTAGGTTTTGCCGCGGGAAAATTGTGTGATAACGGTCGTTATTTTCGTGGAATGCGTGTAGATTTTAATAATGGGTGTTTAGTTCCATCTTCTGTAAAATGTCCACAGATGCAAGCGTTGTTGCCCGTGATGGATATGGATCAAGATGGTTGTATAACTAAGGCAGAATATAGAGCTGTAAGGAATGAATTTCGTTCGCAAGTTCGTGCTGTGTCAGGTATGAATAATTAAAAATCTTATAATATAAAAAACGTGCAATATGCACGTTTTTTTAACCTTTTAAAATTCGAGATTTATTTTTAATCCACTCACGTTGTTTTATAGTTTCTCTTTTGTCGACTTTATTTTTACCGTATCCTACACCTAGTAAAACTTTTAATTTGCCGCGATTATTAAAATATAATTTTAAAGGAACTATTGTTGCGCCTTTTTCTTGTAATTTTCCGATCAAACGATTTATTTGTGAACGATGCAACAATAATTGACGTGGTCTGCGTTCATCAAAGTTCACAATGCGTGCAGCCGTAGGTAACTTTTGAATTTCGATCCCTGCTAAGTATAAATCTGTACCGCGTCTTTGTACAAAACCATCAACAATTGTAACAAGCCCGTACCGCACAGATTTAATTTCTGCACCGGTTAAAGAAATACCTGCCTCTATTGTATCTTCAATAGAATAATTGTACCGCGCTTTGCGGTTTTCAGAAACCTGACCAAATTTTATTATTTGACGTGACATTTTGGATATAGTTTTTTTGTATTTTCTGCAAGTATAATCGCCAATTCATCTAATTGCAAATTTTTGATTTGAGCCAGTACTTTTGCTGTTTCTACAACCATCGCAGGTTCACAAGTTTTCCCGCGGTATGGAACAGGTGCACAGAAAGGGGCATCGGTTTCAACTACAAGTTTGTCTAAAGGGATTTTCTTGAAAGTTTCACGTATTTCCTCTGCATTTTTGAATGTTAAAATTCCACTGGCAGAGAAAAAGAACCCACGGTCTAACATAACTTTTGCTAAATTCCAAGAGCTTGTAAAGCAGTGCATTACACCGTGAAAATCGTCAGTTAAAATCGCTTTTGTATCTTCTTCTGCATCACGAGTATGTATTGCAACAGGTAGATCATATTGTTTCGCTAAATATAATTGTTGTTCGAATAGTTTTATTTGAGCATTACGGTTTTGCGCGTTTTCATGATAATCCAACCCGATTTCACCAATTCCTATAACACGCGGATGAGAAAGTACTTCTTTTGTTAAAAATTTTGATGCATCTATTCCGGCATATTCGGGGTGTATTCCTATAGTGGCAAAAATATTGGTATATTTTTCGGATATTTCGATTGCATTTTTTATGTCTTTTGGATCAGCAGTGGGGCAAACTAAAACATCAACACCTATATTTTTTGCACGCGTAATAATATCACTTAAATTACCCGATACATAGTTTTCCGTTAAATGGCAATGAGTATCTATAAGCATTTTTTTATTTCTGTAATTATTTTAAATATTGCGATTTCTGGTTCTAAATAAATTTTATTAATATCTGCTATTGCATGCGTAGCCATGGGATAAAGATCTGCTAATTTAAAATAAGCAATTGCGTTTAACAGTATGCTATGCAATTCTTGTTGCGCAGCGATTTTTTTGGATATCGTCATAATATCAGAACTATTTGTTTTCGTTCTTTTTAGCAGCTCGATAAGTTCTTCGTATACCTCATCGCCCCCCGATTTTTTTAGATTCGCTATATTTCCAAAGCTGCCGTTTGCAAGCTTCAAAGTTTCGGTACTAATGTTTTCTTCCGGCATAAATTTTGCGCATAATTCACGAAGTTGAGATATGTTAAGTGGACGCATCTTTTCAACACGAGATCGCGATCGTACCGTCGGCAAAACATTAGATAATTGATGGACAATAAGTAAAAATAAAGTTTTTGCGGGTGGCTCTTCTAGCAATTTTAATAAAGCGTTTGATGCGGAAGTATTTAATTCATCAACAGAGTCTATTAATACAACTCTCCAATCGCCTGACATTGAAGACATCTGCATTTTTTCAATCATGGCGCGGATAGTGTATACAGAAATTACTTTTCCATCATTTTTTTGTTTACCATCTTTATCTATATTTCTGTCTATATCTATTATAAAAAAATCTCCCAGATTACCGTATACCATTCTTGCGATTTTATAGGCTAATGTCGCTTTCCCGATTCCCCTAGGACCAGTTAACATCCAAACAGGATGAAGCGGGTGTTTGTCACGCACTTCCCATGCAGACAGAAAATCTTTCATAACGTCCGCATGACCAACAAGATAATCATTATCCATTGGATGCGGAAAATTATAAGAATTATTTTTTTTTGTTGCCATGATATAAATTATTAAAATCCTAACATAACACTTATGTTTTTAATTATTCTTCCTAAGAACTGGGTTTTTCGAACATTGTTTTTAGCAATTAATGGTGCACGAGCAATTATTTCACCATTTTTTTCTGCTATAATTTCACCGATTTTATCACCTTGTTTTATTGGGGCAGGAACAGGATCATTATATCTTGCCAATACGCGCACACCGTTAAGCCCGTCTGATTTAGGTAATGTTATAGTAAAAGGATATTCTACTGTTGCAATAACGCTGCTTTCTTTGCCGTACCATACTGGAACTTGGGTGATGTCATCACCAGGACGATAGAAGTTTTTATTAGTAGTATTTGCATAACCGTAGTTTAATAATTTTTTCATTTCTTCCGCAAGTGCATCATGACTATTTCCGCGGAAACCGTTTATTACACCAATTAAGCGTCTGCCACCTATTTTTGCGCTTGCTACCATTCCATAACCACCGTCTTCGGTATGTCCTGTTTTTAAACCATCTGCACCCGGCATGTTAAATAATAGCTTATTGTAATTCATAGTATGAGTTCTTCCCCATTCTTTACACCAATCTGTTTGATATTCATCAAATTCAAAACGTTTCGTAGAAAACAATGGGTATATATCTGGATGTTCAGTTATTATGTATTTAGCAAGTATTGCCAATTCGCGACTGGTCATCAAATTATTTGGATTAGGTAAACCACTTGCATTACCAAAAGTTGATTGATTCATACCTAAGTCTTTAGCCTTTTTTTGCATCAAATCGGTAAATGCTGTTTCTGAACCGGCTAGTTTTTCTGCAACAACAACACTTGCATCGCCACCTGACAACACAATTAAACCTAATATAGCATCTTTTACACTAATTGTTTGACCTTGGACTAAACATATTTTACTAGCTGGGTACCACAATGGATTGTTGTAATCTGCGTTTTCACTTACGTACAACCGGTCGTCCATTTTTATATTTCCGGCTTTTATTTCATCAAAAAGAACGGTCAGTGTCATTAATTTTATCATTGATGAAGGGGGCATTAACGTGTCTGCATTCTTGGTAACGATTTCTGCACCAGATTCATAGTCAATTAAAAAAGCAGATTTTGCACGTGTTGAAAACTCAGCATGTGCAGCAGATGTTATCAAAGATAATAACAGGATAAATAATTTTTTCTTCATGGTAAGTGGATATTAGCAGGTATAAACGAGCTTGCCAACTTATTTTTTATATTAAAATTCCGATAAAAGCATTTTCTTTAATTTCGGTTAATTTTACACGGCATACCGTTTTTGTGGGTATTAAATTCCCGATGATTTTTACATCTATATCATTAGGAGTTCTAGCGATGTTATTTTCTTCAACTAATACTTGAACTTCTGTTGAAAGTTGTTGCTTCATAAATTCTTTCCTGAAGTTGTCGGCAAGGTCAGATATGATTTTTACTCGTTTTTTTGATGTTTCTCGGTTGATTTGATTAGGTAGTTCTGCTGCTTCGGTTCCCGGTCGCGGAGAAAAAGGGAAAGCATGTATTTTTATAGGTTTGGTTTCTCGTGCAAGTTTAAGCGTTTCATTAAATAATTCTTCTGTTTCACCTGGGAAACCACAAATTATATCCCAACTAAAAGTAATGTTATTATTTGCTGCTTTAACTATTCTGCGTACCGTTTCGGAATTATGTCTGCGATGCATAGCGTTAAGTATAGTATCTGAACCAGATTGCATAGATAAATGCATGTGTGGCATCATTCGATGGTCTGAGTAAATTAAATCAATGATTTTAAATATTTCTGGAGAAGCAGGATCCATAGAAGAAAGTCTTAATCGTTTTATTTCTGGGACATCTTGTAGAAGTTTTTTGCATAAATCGGAAATTAAAATGCCGTTTTTTGCATAGCTAGCGATATCTACGCCTGTTAAAACGATTTCTTCGAAGCCATTCTTGATTGCGCTTTTTACGTCTTTTAATATATCTTCGTATTCAAAAGATACGGCAGGACCGCGTAATAAGCGGGTGACGCAATAAGCACATTTGTGATTGCATCCATTTTGAATTTGTACAAATTGCTTGGATAATTGTGGCGCAGAATGAGAAAATCTAACAATTTTTGGGTTTCTAAAATGGCATGGCGCATTGTTCAATGCGTCTAAATATGCGTTAAGACGCATTTTATCTTGATTTTTTATAACTAATGCGTTTGGTATTTGCAAGAATAGTGCTGGGTTTCTGGTTGCTGCACAACCTGTGACGAAAATAGGTGCGTCTGGATTTTCGCGAGCCAGTTTTCTAACAGCTTGCCCGGATTGTCGTTCTGCTTCTGCGGTGACAGCGCAAGTATTTACTAAAATTGCCGCATTTATTGCAGTAGAAAGCATTTTTTGTATTTTTTCTGCTTCCATAGCATTAAGCCTGCATCCGAAAGAAAGAGTTTTTATATTGTTTTTAATATTTTCTTCTTGCATTTTTACCATCCATGAGGCATTATAGCGAGGTTAAAAACGTTTTCAACAAAGGAATTTATTATGGCCCGTACAACAAATTCAGATACATTACCATTTGTAGAAAGTCGCTATGAATTAGGAATGTTGGCATCTCAGCGTGTTAGGGATTTAAATGGTGGTGCACAGCCGGTTGTGGATAAAAACGATGATAAGTTAACGGTTGTTGCGTTGCGTGAAATTGCGACGGGTAAATTAGATATGAATGAAGTTCGTCATGAATTTATCCAATCTTATAAAGAAACACCCGCATTACCAGATGGTGAAGACTCTTTAGAAATTGCTGCGACAGAAGATCCGAAATTGCGTGAAATAGATGCAGAATTGGAAGAAACATTATTAGAAGATGCGCCTATTGTAGCGGAAGAAGGTGAAGATGATACGCCAGATTCTGGTGAAGAAGAATAAGTTAAAGAAGTATTTGGAGACGTCGCATAGTTGGTCTAGTGCGCCACATTGGAAATGTGGTATACTCGCAAGGGTATCAAGGGTTCGAATCCCTTCGTCTCCGCCAGGAATACAAAAAATTCCAAAAGTTTATATGAAGTCCCACAAACCAGTCGGTTTCTGGGACTTTTTTAGTGCATTGTTGCTCTGGTATGCCTTTACTTTTCCAAAATCCACCATTTTACCCACTATGACATACTTCGCCCATTCTTCCCGAGGCAATTTTATCTGTTGCAAATAAATGCAATGTCTCATAGAATTAAGACAATGTAAATTTTGGAGAAATATATGGACAATAATAAAATAAATATAACATGCCTTACAATATACGAAATGATAGCTATTTTTTTTCTCGGGTATGATAAAGGCGGAAATTTTAGCTTTGATGAAGTCAGTCCGTTTGTGTGGCTAGTTGTGTGTGTGGCGATTCCATTAGTATTGTTTTTATGGAGAAAAGAAATAAAAAAGTATTTTTTGAAATTTATAAGATTCATAAAGAAGCAATATACGGAAAGAAAAAAGGCAAAAAAAATAAAACAAGTAAAATCGGAAAATAAAGTTGTTTTAGATAAAGAAAACGTAGAAAGTGAATTTAAGACATTTGGTCTGTGGATACTTATCTTATTTTTCATATATTTTATTGTTATTGGTATAGCTTATATAAAAGATAATACCCACACAAATTCAAATGATACTTATAAACCTGTAAAAACTGAGCATAAGGTTAAAACGCAGGAACAAAAACCATTGAGACTTGATCCAAAATTAATGGAAGTAGAAATAAAGCCAAGACGCTCATATTATTGATGAAACAATGCCTCTTGCCCTTTAAAATCATAAGTTTGTGATATTTTGTCCAGGATATCGCGGACGGGCAGGTTGATTTTACCGCTTATAAGGTTGTTGGCGATTGTTGGGTTTATGTATGCAAGTGATAAATGCTTATAGACATAGCGTAGGGCTACGTGTTCGTTTCTTGCAACTGTATCCACATCGCCACATTTTTCATACATTTCACGATATCGCCACGCAGTTGCAAACGCCTTGACAATAAGGTTGTTGTTTTCTGATACAGTTAAAATCGTATCATTGCCTTTGTTAAATCTGGTGTTTGCAAATGGGCGCAATATAACCGGAACTGTAATAATTACCTGATTTCCGGAAACTATGTAATCAACAGTATTCGTCGTGTTTTGATTTATATATTCGGCAGACATAAAACCCGCCAAGTCATCGGGATTAGTATTCAAATAAAACGTAAGTTGATTTTTAGTGTAAATGATTCTGGTTACAAATGCGCCGATAAATTCTTTTTTGTGCGTGTAGTCCATATCACAGAAGTTTATGGATTTCAAAGCATTGGCATTTTGTGTTGGCAGATTTTTCATATCGCTGTTCAAAAAGTTGCATATAGTATCAATGCCAATCTTGTCCAGTTTTACTGCCGGTAAATAGAAGCCCTTAATTGCGTAATAGAACAGGTTTTGATTGCTTCTTTGGTTGTAAAATCTTTCGCCAGATGCCGAAAACACCTTGCTTGAAAATATGTTTGGTGACGGGGTTGTCTTTTCGCGGGTGTTTTTTCTGGATTTTATGATTTCTTGGACTTGGTTAAACAACTCTTCTGATATAATCGGACTATGTTCGCCACGAACAGCGGTACCCAGTTTCTTATGCGTAATTAGTCCGATATAGATTTTGTTGGTTAGAATTAAGTGCAAATTATACGGTTTTAACGGTCGCCCGCCCATAGGTTTATTTTTTATTGTATACCAGTGTTTTGTTGTTATGCCAATTCGTCTGGCATAAGTCGCCGTATCAACAAATGACTGCAACTCCAAATACTTTTCAAACAGTTGTTTTACTTGCTGGGCTTCTGCTTCGTTTATAACCAACTTTTTGTCTTTTATATCGTATCCTAATGGCGGATTACCACCCATCCATAAACCTTTGG
>CALXXV010000002.1 GCA_944392775.1 uncultured Alphaproteobacteria bacterium | reverse complement strand
ATATTAGCTATGACCTGTTGCTGATGACTTGAAAGTCCTCCATAGGCAAGTTCCTGTATCCGGTAGGCCAGCCTCGAAATATAGAATTCTTTATTTTTGGATATAGGCGGCGTATCAAAATACTTTTGCCACATTTCTTGCAACTGGGTAAGCGACTGCCTTTCTAAAAGTGCTACTTGCATTGCTACTTGCATTCTTGACCTCCATTATTAAGACGTTCTTCGTTATCAACACGATACATGCTTGGAAATGAAAGATTATCCAGTCTTTTCTGCGCTAATTCACCACTTTCTTTAATTTTTAAATACTTAAGTAAGTCTGGCATTATAATTTTAATTAACTTTTCTACTTGGGTCATTTTGACCTCCTTTCGAAAGGTAAAAATCCCGGAGACTAAAAAATCCCCTCAAAAAAATAAAAAAATTTTCAAAAAAAACACGTTGACAGTATATGCCATTGATTTAGAACAATAAAAAACATTTGGCGAGTATCCTCACTGAGGGTCACCTCATTGGATTTGAAACGCAAACAGCATAATAAATTATAGAAAGTGAGTAAATTTAATGATTTCTATAGCAAGAGGACAAATTAAATTGCCCAAGTGCTCGGTGTATACTTTTTGCGGCAGGTGTATACTTTAAAAGGTGTTACAATCAAAACGACAAACACTATTTATAAAATTTTGAAAGAGGGAATAGTGGCTGAAACAGGGCTTTAAGCAGGTATAAAAAAAGCGGATCCTAAAAGGTATCCGTTTTTATTTTTTTATATTGGTCGGGGCGAAAGGATTCGAACCTTCGACACCTTGGTCCCAAACCAAGTACTCTACCAGACTGAGCTACACCCCGAAACGAACTCTATTATAACAAGCTTTTTTTAAAATGCAAATTTTTATATTAATTTTATACTTGTCTAACTCCTTTAAACTTTTTACAATAATACCGATGGTTAGGAATATTAAATTTTTAGCGTTTTTTATAGGCCTGATGTATTTATCAAGTACTCTGGCTACGACAAGCCCATCAAATTATATAAGCGCAAATACTTATAATAACTTATATCCTTATATGAACAATACGATGAAAACAAATTTAAACCCAGGAACTAATCCGACACAATCTAACGCACAAATAAATGTACTAACAAGGACTAAGACAAATAATTCTAATACAAGAAATGTCGTTCCACGAACGAATGCACGCATTGCGACGACAACTTTATCTTCTGCAAACGTGCCGACACGTAACGTCTCTTCATCAACCAATACTTCAACTACTAGTACACGCGCAAACACATCGACAAGGAATAACTCTTCTCAAACAACTACCCCACAAAGAAACGTTGTTGCCCGATCCGGAACATCTACAATAAAAATGAAGGCGGCAACCACAACAAGAAGTAGTAGAGGCGATGCCTCAACATCATCAAATCTAACTTCTACTGGTTCCGTTACATATAATTCGACAACACAATCTATACCTTCTTCTCGTTGCATGGCAGATTATATTGAATGTATGAACGGATATTGTGAACGAGAAAATTCTGCATACAACCGTTGTTATTGTAGTTCTAAACTGGCACAAATTGATTCGCAATACCAAACAGAAATAGACAATCTTATAAAAGAGATCATTAAACTTCAGGGAACAAATAATTGGTCCGAAGATGAAATGAATGAATATTGGATGGAAATTATAGGTACACATACGGGAGATAATTCTTGGGTTAATCTTGAAAACGCTTTAGATATAGATTGGGCCAGTACAGAAAGTCGCGTTCGTGGGCAACAAGCATTTACAATAGGTCATGAATATTGCGTTCAACACCTAAAAGGATGTGCTTACATGGCCAACAACATGCGTGACGCATATCGGTCTGAAATATCACGTGATTGCGCTACGTATGAATCTTCCCTACTGCGCATAAAAAATGCTGCTGAAAGCATAGTGGAGTCTTACAAATGAAATCTATGATTGGCATAGAATACGGTCGCGGTGCGACCGCTGTTATTGTCGACAAAGGACCTGCATTAGCACCGTCTGTTATAAAAAAACTGTTTCCAGAAAGAAACTGGTCAATTGTTTCAGCAGATCCTTTTAACGCTGAAGAATGTGCAAAAGATAGATTTGGAGAAAATTATAAAATTCAGAAAAAAATATACGCAAACACTCCTAAAGAATCACATATTTTAATTGGCGGTGATCATTCTGTAAATTTTGGACACTTTGCGGCCCTTGCAGACCAATACACAAAAGAAGATTTATGTTTGATATACATAGATGCTCATTTAGACATTCATACACCACAAAGTTCTAAATCTGAGGCTTCAGGCGCCCCACATGGTACGAATGTCCGCGCACTTTTAGGTGAAGGAGATTCACGTTGGCTATCATTACAGAAAAAAAGCCCTGCACTTAAACCAGAAAATATATTTTATTTAGGAACCAGATCTTATGAAAATGCAGAAATACATTTCATAAAAACAAATAATATATTTATGCGCACCCCATCTGAGATATCTACACAACAACAATTAGATGAAACCATTAAAGAAATACGCACGAAAATAGGCGCAAAACCTTTTGTTATATCTTTTGATTTTGATGCATTAGATCCCGACATATTTGATGAGGTTCTTGTTCCGGAACCCAATGGTATATCTTTAAATACCGCCAAATATTTGTTAAAAGAATTCGATGATGCTATAAGTTTTGAATTTGTAGAATATTCACCAAAAGGCAAAAAAAGCGGTGAAAACATAGCAAAACAGTTAATAGAAATTACTCTATAAAATAAAAAAAATTATCTTTCGTTATTTATATTTTGAAAAAACTTTTCTACATTTGATAACGAAGAGTTATATGAACAATACAAAAAAGCTAACCAAGCCGCTTCTTTTAAGACTTTTTTATCTAAATAATTATAATTACTATAAAATATTTTATTTAATTCATCTGTATATTCATTTTCCGATGCAAAAACTATTTTTCTAAACATTTTTCTTACCCTATAAGACGCAGCCCCATAAGCCGTTCTATAAGTATCACCAAAATCTATTCTTTTACCGCAACGAAAATTTCTAGCAACTATTTCTATAGGCTTCATATCAAAAATTTTATATTTATTTTCATTTAAATATATTGGTGTTTCTTCTCCTGCCCAATCTGACAACATATAAGGAAATTTTGAAAAAGATGCCAAATGTACTTTATTATTACTCTTGGGTTCTGCTTTACCAGCATTAAATGCTGTTGCAACCTCATAAAAAGCCCCATGTCGTGCTACTTCCATATCCTCATAAAATATTTTAAGGGCATATGCCGTTTTCAATTCAGGAAAAGATAATTTTCCAACGAACCCAAAGCCACCACGTCTAGAATTTTTAGAACGACTTCCTTTTATTTCTAAAAAACAATCTGTATAAAAAAGTCTGCCCATTTCTTTAAAATTATAATAAATATCTTCTTTTGAATATAATAAATCATAAAAATTTTCTTTCAAAAAACGATTTATGATTTTTACAAAAAATCTTGTATAATCAGATAATTGTTCTTTTCTTTTTCTATCACGCAATTCTTTTGGTAACGAACCAATATATTCTGCAACAACACATTTTTTTATGGTATTTTTTATCATTGCCGGTCTAGGAACAAATTCACGACGCAACCAATGAGTAAGCGAAACATGCTTACATTTAATATTTTCTGGGGAAAAAATATCTTGATTTTTATTTTTTTTCATATCGACATATAAACTTATACGACAAAAATATTTTTGTCAAATATTTTCACAATATAAATTATGCCGATAAATATTTCGTGCCAAATCATCGCTGATTACTTTCCAATCATTTTCATGACCATATATTGGCACGCACTCTATTTTTAACTGATTATTATCATTCAGCAATTGTGTATTTCTGGCGCAAGATGTCACGAATATCGTTAACGCCAGTATGAAAAACCTTTGCATTTATTTCCCCTATTTTTTCTACTTTTTCAGCTTGTTTTTGTAGAATTTTCTGACTAAACGTCATTGCGAAATCTTCTTTACATTGCGATTTCCCTTGCCTAATACCGATAAAATAAGCACTTAAAAATATCGTAAATAAAAAAATGCATAAATATAATTTATACATTTATTTCTCCTATTTATAAAAAAAGAGCCTCCTAGCGAGGCTCTATACCAAAAAACAATTACTGATTCATAGAATTAAAGAAATCTTCATTAGTTTTGGTTAAACGCAACTTATCCAACAAAAACTCCATCGCCTCCAACGTTCCCATAGGATTTATTATTCTACGTAAAACATACATTTTTGATAAAGTATCTTTGCCAACCAACAAGTCTTCTTTACGCGTACCAGATTTCGTTATATCAATAGCCGGATATACACGTTTATCAGATAATTTTCTATCTAAAATAATTTCACTGTTGCCGGTACCCTTAAACTCTTCAAAAATAACTTCGTCCATTTTAGAACCCGTATCAACTAACGCCGTCGCTATAATAGTCAGCGAACCGCCACCTTCTATATTACGAGCCGCACCAAAGAAACGTTTCGGTCTTTGTAATGCATACGCATCGACACCACCTGTTAAAACTTTACCGCTACTTGGGACAACAGTATTATAGGCACGCCCAAGACGCGTAATAGAGTCTAACAATATCACAACATCTTGCCCTGCTTCGACTAAACGTTTTGCTTTTTCAATAACCATTTCTGCTACTTGTATATGCCTTGCAGCTGGTTCATCAAACGTAGAAGATATAACTTCTCCCTTTACACTGCGTTGCATATCAGTAACTTCTTCTGGGCGCTCATCAATAAGAAGAACTATCAATTTAACATCCGGATAATTCGTCGCAATTGAATGAGCAATATTTTGTAACATAACTGTTTTTCCAGTACGAGGTGGCGCGACAATAAGACTACGCTGCCCTTTCCCAGTTGGAGAAATCAAATCTATTACCCTTGCAGATAAGCTACGCCCCTTATCCTTATCATTTTCAACTTCCATTTTTAACATTTCATCTGGATACAAAGGCGTCATATCGTCAAAAGAAACACGATGTCGCAGTTTTTCTGGATCTCCACCATTCACACGTTCTATCGTTTCCAAAGCAAAATAACGTTCTGATTCATTTTGTGGTGCCTGAATCTGTCCTTCAACATAGTCACCTGTTTTCAAGCCGTATTTTTTTATCAATGTCGGCGACACATACAAATCATCCGGACCTGCCAAATAGTTACTTTCTGGGGCACGCAAAAAACCGAAACCATCCTGCATTCTTTCAAGAACCCCGTCTCCTATTAATGTTATTTTTTTATCGGCCGCAAAAACACGCATTACTGCAAAACGTAACTGTTGAACATTTAATTGTGCAGGATTTTCAATTCCCATGTCTTCCGCCATTTTTAACAGTTGTTGTGGCGATTTTGCCTTTAACTCATTTATATGCATAAAAAATCCTTTTCTGGAAATTGGTTACGAGACTTCGAACCTTATTATATTTGATAAGTATAAAATTATTTTACACTTTTTTTGTCAAAAAGTCAACAAATAGATTTTTTCAAACGGCTATATTAATATATTATAAGCTTATTCTGTATAAAAGCAATTTCCACCAACGATTTTAAAATCCCCTGCAGTATCATGATAAAGCCCCTCCCCAGGCAAAGGCGTTAAATAACACTCTGTTATATATAAACTACCTTCTTCAGAAAAAGCAACACTTTTTCCTGTTGAAGGACTTTCCTTTACTGGACACACCTTTCTACCAGAAACAATCGGATAATAATCACCCTCTAAATAACTTACGGTTGGCTGACCGTAAAAACCAGATGTACAACCATATTGAGTTGTTCCGAATGAATAATATGTATTACCCTTTTTATATTCTGCAATATACCGATACACATAGTTTCCATCCCAATCTTCCCATATAGTCGCAGAAACACAATCTTTATCATTTATAGCACAAGCAGAAACATCGTTATAAGCATACGCACACCAAGAATTATTTCCCGCCACCTGACAAATTGCATCTGCTGGCGCGATCTGTATACCATTTGATAAACTACCACCAGATTCATATTTAAGTCCCATAACAATACCGGCATATTTTATCAAAGCCGCTCTATCATCACGAAATAATTGACTCAATTTAGTAGCATTTACATTACTATTTGTTCCGGCAAGCGCAAATAATTCGTTCCAAAAAGTATCAATCAAATCAATGCCTTCTTCAGATTCCCAAAAATCAGGACTTTTTGCGGCATACATATTAGGATAACCGCTATACATCTCATCTTCTATTATTCTTAATAACTCATCTACAACAATGCTGCAACAAACACATGTATCATCAAATTCTGTATTTACATTACATCCGTAATTTTCCCAATCATCAAAACTATACGCGTACACCATTGTGTTTAAATTATAAACACATCCAAATATCGCAACAAATGCAACAAAACGATTAAACAATCGCATAAATCAACCTTAAAATAATTTCTTTTATTATATACTATATTACATGATAAAAAAAGAAAAAATATGTTTTTACTTGCTTTTTAAAAATTTTACTGCTCAAATTATTATTACAATAAACAACAAAGGAAGCGATAATGGCAGGCAGCATAAATAAAGTCATACTAGTCGGTAACGTAGGTCAAGAACCACAGGTTCGCACAATGCAAAGCGGGCAAAAAGTCGTCAGTTTTTCTTTGGCAACATCAGATAGATGGCGTGATCGTCAATCTGGCGAACAAAAAGAACAAACCGAATGGCATCGTGTAGTTATATTTAACCCTAATCTAGTGGAAGTTGCAGAGAGAATGCTACAAAAAGGAACAAAACTTTACTTAGAAGGTTCTCTACGCACACGTAAATGGCAAAATCAGCAGGGGGTGGACGTTTACACAACAGAAGTTATATTGAACCCTTTTGCGGGTCAAATGATAATTCTAAGCGGGGCAAAAAATTTAGATAACTCTTCAATGTCTGGCGATTTGAACACGTCACCTCAACAACACGAAGAAATATCTGTATCTGATATAGGTGATGATATCCCATTTTAAAAACAAAAACCTCTTTTAAGAGGTTTTTTTATATAAAAACTTTTAATTGTTGTCTTAGGTTGTGAAATATATTAAAATTTAATTTATAATAACAATAAAAGCCTTTTAATAAATTCACGAGACATATATGAAAGTATTACCTTTTATTATTTTTACTTTTATAAATATTCTATGTTTTAATGGGACATTATACGCAGACACATCTCTCAGCTTTGCTGATTGGAATAGTAATGGTTGTACATACGATGGGGACACGCCAGATTCAGATCCTAAATCCAATTGTCCTTGCTGCGTCATAATAGCAAACGAAATGATGCAAATTATACCAACAAGCCCGACATACGAAGGGGTACAAATTACACCAGCATACGCATTAAGATATGACGAAGTTTGTTCAACTGGCTTATATACAGATCCAAACGACGAATTAAATGAAGAAGTTTGTGCTATTATTGATCGTTATATAAACTCGCTTGTAGAAGAGTTAAAGAATAAAGCAATAGAAGCAGGAATTGCAAAAAATGGTGAATATCCACAAGATTTTGATATAAACAAACTTAAATCTATAGCTAAATGGTCATTGATTTCTTGGGGTATAAAAGACTCCTACTCTAAAAACTGGGATAATAATTTAACATACCCATCCCCAGAAGCAATATGTCAAAAAGCAACCATAACACATTGCGAAAATACTTATGAAAAAATCCCAGAATGTCTAATAAATCAAACATCATGCGTATCTGCAACAAGTTGGAACAACATTTATACGGGAGTTGTATATCGGTATACAGCAGAATATAAAGATAAAACGAATAATAAATATTACTCTTTCGGCACCAGACAATTCAGTTGTAACAGCGGATATTATGGAACACCTAAAGGCATATATTATGATAAAGGATTCCCCATTTGCCCGAATTCTGATATAGAAAACAACATTGATTGTGAATGCTATCCTTGTCCATATTCTTCTGAATTAAGTGTTAATAGTTTGACTTCTGATATTGGTAACAATACGGCAAAAGAAAATTGCTATTTCAAAGAAGGCGCTATTGGAAGTGATGAATCCGGGGAATTTAAAATTGAAGACGGAATTTGTAGCTATTAAAATACTATTTATTCCATATATTTTTTTTCAAAAGAAATTTCGTATTCCAAATTATCAAATTATATATAAAGTAAAAGCCAATAAGTTATTTATGTCCTATATTAAAATCTATACGAACCAGAAATTTTTATATTATGTAACTGAATATCTTGGTTGTACTGATAACGGTAATCTAAACCAACCTGTATTCCTGTTGCTGACAAAAACTCTATCCCTGCACCTATATTAGCCCACAACGGATCTATATTTATATCGTACTTAGTATAAGAATTTGATAAAGCAAATTTATATTTTATAAAATCTGGTGCCCCTAACACATCATATTCCATACCAATCGATGCATAAGGTCTAATTTGGAACCATACAGATGGATAAATTCTTTTCTGTGCAATCAAAGAATATCCCGGTGTAAATATTAAATACCCATCAGATTCGAAATCCATATAATCTTGTCCTCCTGCCGTTTCATTTGCAGACAAACCAAAATTATATCCGACACGAGCATACATATTACCGACAATATATTGGTTTAACCAATCATGTAATAGCCCCCACTCACTTATCAAACTAAAGGCTGTTCCATTTCCTTCAATTGGTGCAACAAAAGTTTGATCACGGGTAACGTCAAAAAGATGTAAATCTATGAAAGCATTTCCATAAAGTCTAGTTTTTTCACCAAGTATTTTTATTAAATATCCTCCAACACCAAAATTTACATCAGATACACTTAAATCAACAAATCCAGAAACAGTATTCCCCGCATAACTTAAATCCACAAAATCAGAATTATTACCATAAGTATTAGAAATTCTTCCAGTCAACCCCAAAATCATAGTTTCTGAATGTTGCCAATCAAAACCACCAGAAAGATTAAAACGATTACCGTTTATTCTTTTATCATCAGATGCATTCTGACTAAATAAACCTATATCAAAATCTAACCATGCTTTTTTCAAACTACGATTACGATTCCAAATAAACTCATCGAACATACGATCTTCAAAAGAACGGAAATTCGTATGCTCATTTAAAGATATTGCGCCGGCAATTTGTTCCAGTTCACGTGGTTGAAACAATCTACTAAAACGAGCCAAAGTACTTCCGTCACGGTTTAAATTATAATACTCCATTCTATCGTATAATTCTTGGGCCATAATTTCTAAGTTTGTTCCATTGAATATGACAGGAATAGCTTCTATTGGGTTTTTATTAAAGAACCCTGTATTTGCCAATTGTGATGATATTAAATTATCAATAGCTCCTGCAGAAACAAATTCTCCGTTTGTATGTGAGGCAACTCTATTAACGACCGGTTGCAATTTAAATATTTCAACAGGTCCCCCAAATTGAGGATCAAAAACGACATAAATACTATCTGCGACTCCATCGTTATCTGTATCTCGTAAAGACAAATATGCTGGCAAATTTTCACCATTAGAACCATTATATGCATCTAACGCACTAAGATAATCAAAACATATGGTTCCATCTGCATTACAGAAATTCACATTTAAATTACGTATTTTATCATTTAATTCTACAATTCCTTTATCAGAATGCACTAACCATATTGCTGTACCTTGGTCAACAATATCAAACAAACTTATTCCTATTTGCCCTTCTTGCAATTTGGAATTATCAGAAGGATTACCAAAACCTGTAACATCAGAAATAAAATTCCCACCAACAGAAATCAAAGCATTTCCACCTTCTGCATTTGTTATTGCCCCAAAAGAATTATCTTCGTTTAAACTTACAGAAGCCCAATAATCACTAGATATCGAAGATGTCGGCAAAATAGCCACATTTAACAAACTATTGTTATCAAACACATAATTTCCACCAACAACCATTTGTTCAAGACCGATAAAATTTGCACCACCAGAAATACTACCTGCAACCTTTACATTCATCCAATTTTCTTTCGGATTTGCAAAGAATTCTATATTATCGGCATTTATATTTCCATCAATTGTCACATCACTAGAATTTATAATCAAATTCCCGGTTTCTTGGTTTATCCCTGCAACAGAAAAATTAGAGGCTGTTATAATATATTTTTCTGAATTTATATTTGCCTCACCAGAATTCAAAGTACCAGAATAATTTTGATATAAAGTATTTGCTATAGAAAAATCTCCATTTGCAATAAGATTCTGCCCTTCAAAAACAGTTGTTCCTCCAGCTTGTGAAACAAAAGAATCAACAGTTATTGCATCCATGCCAGAATTAAAAACCAAACTACCGTTATTAGAAACAGTTCCTAGCGAAATACCATTCATTGAATTCAAAACCACGTTCCCTGCATTATTAAAATTCTGGGCAACAAAGTTATTAGCATTTATATTAGCCACAGCCCCAGCAACAACATCTACATCACCAGTAATATTTATTTGATTGTTTATAACATAATCAGCAGTTCCGCCAAGTAAAGAAACATCACCAATAACAGATAAACTTTCGGCAGAAAGAGTGAAATTATTTCCTATTAAGTTTAATGCACCAGTGCCCCCCCCCTGAACCATACTGCCAACCAAATGAACCGAGTTAGATATAACAATATCTTCTGTATTTATATTTATAATTCCGCCATCATTTACGTTTAGAAAATCAGCAGAAAAAGAAGTAGATGCATTAATGTCAGTTGTTCCTCTTAAAGTAGAAAATACCCCAGCAGAAATTTCGGCCCCAGAAATATCTAGATCACTACTATTAGAAACATCTTCTAAAACAATATTTCCAGAAGAAGCAAAACTAGCAGAAGCCTTATTAGTAACATCTGCTAACGTTATACTCTGCCCATTGATAACAAGCGTTCCATTATTAGTCAAACTATTATAAACAGTAACACCTGTATCCGAATCGACATTCAACACACCAAAATTATTTACAATTCCGGAAACAAGTGTACTTGTAGCAGAATCTAAGTTCAAAGTATTCCCATTTGATATTGAAATGCCCCCAGCAATTTCAATCGCATTATTATCTGTTTTTAAAGTTAATTCATCGGTTCCATTTACAACCATTCCTATTTTCGGAGAAGTACCATCAAACCATATTCCATTATCAATATCTATTCCGCCATTGTCAGCAGTTATTTGACTGCCATGAACAATGAAATTTCCATTTCCTGTCAAAGCACCTACATTTATATCATCTGTAAAAAATTCTATTGTTCCGCCATTATTTGCACTAACATTACCAGAAACAGTTATTTGTTGCGAAGCATCATTACCAAAAGTAAGCTTTCCCATTCCAGAAGAAGAAACGTCCTGAGAAACCAATATTGTATCCGCAACAAAAGTTCCATTACGCGCAACAGATATATCAGAAACAGAGATACTACCGCCAATTGTTATAGCACCGTTTTCTGCCGTCATTGTAAAACCTTGTGTATTATCGGCAAAAACATTTACATTACCGTCACCTATTGCCGCATCATTACTAAAAGTTACGTTTCCATCTATTGAAATTGAATTGTTAACAACCGTTAATGAAGTTATTGATTCTCCAACATTTAAACTTCCACCAGAAACGCTTAAACTATTATTTACGGTTATACCACCGATCAAAGAATTTAAATTTAAAGTCCCCCCACTTACAGATATAGCATTTATAACCAAATCACTACCAGCAGTATCAGATCCTGTAATATTTGTTGTACCCGACGCATTTGTCATAACCCCAAGTATCGAAATATCTTTTGCCTCTATTGATAAGGTACCACCAAAATTAGTAACATTTCCATTTACAGTTATTATACCATCTGCACTAGTAGGCGCCAAAACATTCAATGTACCATTATTATTTGAAATACTAGTTATATTTATAGTATCCGCCTGCAAATTCATAGTACCACTATTAGATACCCCACCCACATTACCAACACTACCAATTGTTAAATCTGAATTAGATATAATGTCCATTAATCCGTTTGTATTACTAACAACCGAACTAATATTTATTCCTTCACCTTCTGTATCAGTAGTAGCATTTAAAGTCAAAGAATCTCCATTATTGGTTACAGAACTTGCAGCAATTGTTTCTGCAATAATATTCATATTTGCATTTGAATTATTTTCACCATTTATAACATTGTTTAAATTAAGTTCTCCTTGACGTACCGCAAGAAAGAAATCATTTAAATTATTCGCTGAAATTTGCGTCCAAACATCGTCATTTGCCCCCCCTAAAACCAAAGTTCCCGTATCTAAATGAAAAACATTTTCATTTTGCATATTACTAAGATCAAAACCATAAGCTAAATTTGTTTCACCAGATATCGTAACATATAGATTACCACTATTTATAAAAGACGCGGCATTTGAAGCACCACCACTTATATTCAAACTATCTGCATTTATAGTAATTGTCCCGGAATTCGAATCGTTTTTCATTGTAGCGCCATTAGTTAAGCTAATATTCACTACATCACCTTGCGCCAGCCTACCTATTTCCATCGAACTTCCGGAATTTTCTATATTTCCAGAAGAAGAAAGGTTTCCCCCAAGTAAAATAGAAACGTTCCCACCACCAGTCATATTCTGAATTCCATCAGCAGAAGAAAAACTGCCGGCTTTAATACTTACACTACCGTCACTTTTATTCGTAAATTGATTTAAATCTAAAGCACCTGATATAGAAATATTTGTATTTCCACCTGTGGAATTTATCGTACCCGAAGTCATATTCTCGGCATTTATAGTTAAATCATCTGCAACATCAACAGAACCATTTATATTTATACTTGCCGCATTAGAAAGAGTCAAAGCCCCCAAAGCCTCTATATAATTAAATGTCATATCTATAGGGGACGAAGTTCCTGATTGCTGATCAACAGTTATGGTTAAAGAATAATTCGAAGCTATTGATAATAAATCTTGTACAATTACAGGCGCTTCTGAATATATAGTAAAATTTTCAGCATCAATTGTTGGACCGGCATAAAAATTATCGTCCACGGTTGGCGACGGTATAGGATACCCTATATACATTTCGTTTACATTTAACCCTGTACTACCCGCATCGTAGCCGAAGTTATTCGAAGGAATTATCGCAGTCGCTGCATTAGCTGCAATAGGAAAAACGGATAAAGCACAAAAAAATAAACTTTCCTTCATAATTTTATTTTCTTCTAATCTTTTTTATTATATATTATGACACAATTCGTCAAATAAGACAAGACAGAACTATATTAAATAAAAACATTTTTAGGAATAAGGAGAAAAAAATGTACACAATAAAAAAAGTTCACGCACGCCAAATAATGGACAGTCGTGGGAACCCAACAATAGAATGCGACATTATATTATCTGGTGGCGCATTAGGACGCGCAGCAGTTCCATCAGGTGCGTCAACAGGATCTTTCGAAGCACTAGAACTAAGAGATGGTGGCGCCGATTATATGGGTAAAGGGGTACAAAAAGCAGTAAAAAATGTAAACGAAATTATCGCCCCAGAAATAATTGATACTGATGCATCACAACAAACAGAACTAGATGAAAAAATGCTAAAACTAGACGGGACACCAAACAAAGAAAAACTTGGTGCAAATGCTATATTAGCAGTTTCTCTTGCTGCAGCACATGCCGTTGCAAATCAAAAAAACATCCCCTTATATAAATATATTGCCTCAATATACGGGAATGACAATCCTGTTGTTTTACCGCGTCCTATGATGAATATCATAAATGGCGGTGCCCATGCGGACAACGGTTTAGACGCCCAAGAATTCATGATAATCCCTAATGGCGCAAAAAGTGAAGAAAGCGCTATAAAAATGGGGTCAGAGGTATTTCACAGCCTAAAAAAGATATTAAAAAATTCTGGTAATTCGACAAATGTTGGCGATGAAGGTGGTTTTGCCCCTAATTTTCATTCTTGCTCAGAAGCATTAGATACAATTATAGCAGCCATAAAATCTTCTGGATATACCCCAGGATCTGAAATATCAATTGGATTAGATGTAGCATCTTCCGAATTTTTCAAAGAAGGCAAATATTTATTTGAAGGTCAATCTTTAACTTCTGATGAAATGATAAGCTTTTATGAAAAATTAATTTCAGAATACCCAATCATATCAATTGAAGACCCTTTAGCAGAAGAAGATTGGGACGGTTGGAAAAAACTGACAGAAAAAATTGGTAATAAATGCCAACTTGTTGGAGACGACCTATTCGTCACAAACCCCGAACGTTTAAAAAAAGGAATTGACACTGGCATAGCAAACGCTATATTGATAAAAGTAAATCAAATAGGTAGTTTAACAGAAACGTTGCAAGCCATAAAGATGGCCCAAGCTGCTAAATATGGTGTAATAATTTCACATCGCAGTGGCGAAACCGAAGATACAACCATTGCAGATTTAGCAGTTGCAACAAATGCTGGACAAATAAAAACAGGTTCAATGTCTCGTACCGATAGAATGGCAAAATATAACCAACTACTACGTATAGAAGAAGAACTTGGCAGTTCAGCAAAATATGGTATATAAAAAAAATGGGTGGGATATAAAAAACAATCTCACCCAAGATAAAAATGAATACAAATATAAATTTTTTATTATTAATAAAATATCTAATTGCCACAGCGATACTTATTTTTGTTATTTTAGCTCCGGCATGGATCGCACGCCAAACATCAAAAAACAAACAGGATATGATACTGGTACGAATTGCCAGCTGGATACTAGGTTGGACCGGTATTGGATGGTTATGGGCACTATTCTGGGGTACAAAGAAATAAAAAAAACAGGGAAAAAATCCCCTGTTTTATAAATATAAAAATAAATTTTACCATTATTTTTGTATATCTTTAGAAAGATTAGAAAGAGGATTTTGCATAACGACCCCACGCTTACTAAGCTCAGAAACAACGTTTACAACATTTTCTATACCCTTACCATACCTTTCAGCGCGTGTTTTTTTAACATTATCAACCATATTCTATACCCCTTTTAAAAACACCTCTCTGACAACACAAACATATACTAATAAATGTTTTTTGTCAAGCATTATATAAATCAAAACTATTATAATTCACAACCGTACATACCACAAACCCCGCTTTCTTCTTCTACAGAATATTCTTCCACAACAATAGGAGATGGTTTTGCAGGTTCTTTATAATGTACCTCTTTCACAACTCGTACGCGACGGTTAGCCGCATTAGCAACGCCATCAGGCGTCTGAACAGCTAATCCCTCTTCCCCTGCAGATACAGCAACGATCTGACTTGCAGGAATTCCATATTTTATTAACATTTTCTGAACAGCGTCTGCCCTACGTCCACCTAAAGCATAATTATAATCTGAAGATCCCATAGTATCTGTATGACCGACAACAGAAACTTTTATATTTTTGTTATTTTGTGTAGCCATAGCAAGCTGCTTTATCAAATCTTCATATTCTGGTTTAATAGTAGCTTTATCAAAATCAAATCTGATTTCAAAAACCTCTTCCATTACATGCTGTTTTGGCTCCAAAGGAATTTGTTGAACTTTTATAATCGTCTTATCGGCATCCGCATTTGCTTGTATTTGATCTAGTCTTGCGTTTATTGCAGCAAGTTCTGCACGCATAGCCATCATCATATTTATAAATTCTTCCCTAGTAACCAACTCCTCACTTACCATAGGGATTTGATCTTGCGCATAACTAGTTCCAGCATTATCGCCGGACGATTCTATTATTTCCGAACAATTTACATCACCTTCTTTTACACACTCTCTAACACTGTTATCATTATTACTATCTGTTACCGTTTTATCCCCACCATAAATATTTTGATTAAACACCAATGGCTGAACCGGTACAGGATTTATTAAATGTTCTGGTACATTTACATTATTTACAATGATAACCCCCTCTCTTGCCTTGCTTGCAGAGCGCATTTGTGCCAAGTTGCGTGTATCAGGATAATAAGTTTGCGTTTCAACACCGCTAGCAGCATTTTGTTCTACAAAGACCTGCACATCTTCAGAAACGCTTTCGCTTTCAATTGTGGCTTTAGAAACATTTGTTTTTACAATCTTTCCATTATTACAATCTTTTAATGCCGTCATAGTTTTTTGAAATCTACTTTTACATTCTTTTGCAGTTGCCGTTTGTCCGCTAGCAGAAGCAGACAACCAACAATCAAACTTTGCTTGAGCCTCTGCTGCTAATTCAGGATTTGTAACACTTGCATCATTTTTTAATTGATCCAACAATTCATTATATGCCGTATATAATTCAAAAGCCTCTTCTTCTGTTTCTACAGGCCAATTATCAAGGCTTTCTGGGAAAGGTAATTCCCCAGAAAACGCGGCAACCGCTTTTTGTGCGAAAAGCTCGCCCATTTCCGAATATCCACTAGTACGAGCATTATAAATGGCATAAGAACGATAATTCATTGCCAATTGATTTAAAAAAGAATCTTTATGTGGAGCAGAATAAACATCCAGACTTTCAACATAATCAACAGTAGGCGTTGCAATGGGAACATATTCCGTTTTTGAATCTGTTCCTGCGCATCCGCACAGAATCACAACAGAAGTCAAAACACTCATAATCATAGGAAATGAGATCAAAGAATTATTTTTCATAAAGAATCCCTTTTTATAGTCCTTATTATTATATAAAATTTGACAATATGAGTAAAGACAATTTTACAAAACTAAAAATATAAATAACTAAAAAAACATTAATTTCCTATAAACTTCGTAGCAATTGCCCCCAATGAAGAAGACAGAGCCCCAACGCCACCACTACCTGCAACACTACCAACTTGTTCCATTATTGTTCCTGTATTTGTAGACTGCCCCATATTACCGATAGTTCCTATTAAAAACTCACTCCACATAGCACGCTTTTTCGCACTTAATTTTGCATTGGAACAACTTTCAACTTTTGCCATAAGTTTTCCCGCCATAGTAACTTCTGATGCAGAAGTATAATCTGCTTCACTAAAATCGATCAAATTGAAAATATCATATATATCCGACACTGTCTTTTTTTCGCTTGTCGAGCAATTAGATGTTCCATCTGGACAAAATGTAGCAATACCTACTTTTGGGTAGTTTTCCCATACCATACCTGTGTTTCCACTACCAGAAAAGAAATCGTAACACACCGTTCCTGTTCCCGTAGCCTCAACCACGACAACAGAATTTTCATAACCACGATCAGCGACAGGACAAGGCTCACGCCGCAGTCTTGTTTTTACCTCTTCCGCGCTCATAGACCCGGTTTTAGCCCACTCTTTAACAAGCTCATTTACGAAATTAATTTCCTGATTTGTTGGTATACATTCACTTGTTAATTCTTTTTGCTTAGCGTTCAATTCTTGAATACCACCGATTAAACCTAGCACAGTTGGCACTAAACTAGATGTAGACAACGTAGCAGACGATTCTTGCGTAGCAACCGGCGCCGCTTTTTTTATTGTAATAGCAAAAGCCGAAGATAAACTTTGGCCTATAAAAGCAATAGAAACTATAAAAATTGGTAATATTTTTTTCATCTCTCTTGCCAAACATTATAGCATAAAAAAAAATACGAATAAATATAAAAATTGCATTTTTCTTTAACGCGCGCTAAACTAAAGTCATGCAACGAAATAATCGTAATTTTATAATATTTATGAAACACCGCAGATGGAAACGTTTATGGCAGTTTTTCTTTACGGGTTGGGGACTCGTCATGGTTGCAGCACTAATAGCAGGATCTTTATTTACGAAACAACTACTATGGACTCCTATATCTGCAATAAACATGACAGACATAGTAAGTAATCAGTTCAAAATGTCTGGGGCTGCATTTGCCGGAACCGACACAAACGGCGAGCCCTTTAAAATAAAAGCGGCAAGCGCACGACAAGAATACGATACCCCAAATATAATCTTTTTAGAAAGCGTTTCTGGTATGGTAAATCGGTTATCAAACGGTGAAAAAATAACGGATAACATTTCAGCGTCAAGCGGTCAATATAATAGGAAAAAGAAAACTATAACATTACTTGGAAATGTAAAAATAGATTCAAGTAACGGTGACAAAGTAAGAACAAATGAATTGGTGATAAAATTATGAAACAATCTGTATTAAGCATTCAACACCTATCAAAATCATACGGGAAACGTATGGTAATAAAAGACATATCATTAGAAGCACGTCAAGGCGAATCGGTTGGCTTATTAGGACCAAACGGTGCAGGAAAAACCACTGCTTTTTATTGTATAACGGGACAACTAAGTGCAACTGGCGGTCAAATATTTTTAAATTCCCAAGACATAACACATCTGCCGTTTTATCAAAGGGCAAGATTACACATTGGTTATCTTCCACAAGAAAACAGCGTATTTCGTGGTTTAACGGTAGAGCAAAATATTATGGCAATATTAGAAGTTGTTGAACCAAGCAGAAAAAAACGTCGCCAAAAATTGGATGCACTTTTAGAAGAATTTTCTATATCCAATCTAAGAAGAAGCCCCGCAACAGCACTTTCTGGCGGTGAACGTAGACGTGTTGAAATTGCTCGTGCCTTAGCAAATGATCCAAAATTTATTTTATTAGACGAACCCTTTGCAGGTATTGACCCTATTGCTGTAAACGAAATACGCAGTCTTGTATCACAATTAAAAAATCGCGGTCTTGGCGTTATAATAACAGACCACAACGTTCGCGAAACGCTCGGTATCACAGACAGAAGTTACGTTTTGCATGACGGTAAAATTCTAAAACACGGAACGACAAAAGAGATAGTAAAAGACGAGATGGTAAAAAAAGTATATCTTGGGGAAGATTTTGTTATGTAAAAAACGCCTATTAAAAATAGGCGTTTTTTAAGATTCTTCATCATCTACATCTTCGTCTTCATCATCTTCAATTTCTGCAGCATTTAAATCTATTTCTTTAGGAATCCCTAAAATATCTTCTATCTTATCCGATGCTTCATCTAAATCTATTTTATGTAGTACTGCAAACTCCTGTGCCATTCTTTCTAATGCACGCAAATATAACTGACGAGCAGAAAAAGTCATTGTATCTGCAGCAGTTCTACGTTGCAGATCTCTAACCACTTCAGCTAATTTCATAGGGTCGCCAGAATTTATATTTTCTTCATACTGTGCCGCACGGCGTGCCCATATCATACGTTTTGCACCTGCCTTACCTTTTGCAGACGCTATTGCTTCATTCATTTTTTTTATAGATGTCAAAGGTCTTAGGCCAGAAATTTCAGCCCGTTCAATTGGTACACGTAACGTCATATGATTACGTTCAAATTCTATAACAAGCATCTTTACTTTCTGACCCGCGACAGTTTGTTCTTCAACCTTAACTAGCTTTCCTACCCCTTGGGTTGGATAAACCACATATTGACCTGTCTTAAAATCTAATTTTTTACTTGGCATAATCGGCTACCCTTTTAAAGTTGCCATTCTCTCTATTTTGAAACATTATATCATAAAAAAGTAAAAAAACAAATAATTGGCTAAAAAATATAAATAGATACATGCAACACAAAAACTATCGTATCGGTCTACGTAAAGTCCCCGTTCTACGAACAGCAGACTCTCTACTAGAAGTAGTTGTACCACTTGAAATCAAACATATCCATTCATCATTTTCCAAAACCGCCGTTTGTCCTTCTGGACAATTAGGTTTTTCTATTTTCCAACTAAAACAACTACTTTTTTGATAAGAAACATAGGTAGCACTATCAGCCCCACCACGCGTATAAGCCCCATATTCAGGATTCCATATACCGACAACATCACCGCTACACCACTTTCTTTCACCGAAACACTCTATACAATTATTATTAGCATCACATAATTCAACAGGTTCAGAAGTTTCTTTATAGCCACTAGCTGCTTTTTTACCGTTTCCCATAGATTTTCCAGTCTCCAAATCACGACACCACAATTTTTGACATTCTGCAGCTTCGATACCATCAATATCACTATGAGAAACTAGTATAAACCCCGGACCACAAGAAGTCAGTTTATCTGCTGCAACGGCATCATTTAATCCAAAGATTCCAACACAAAAAAAACAAGAAAGCAATATTTTTTTCATAAACCATCTCTTTTTAACTTTGTATTTATTTTATAATGTTTACAACTTTTTTGCAAACACCTTTTAAAATCACAAAATAATAAAAATTTTCGTTTTTATTTTATATTTTATTGGCCAAGACCAGCAGGTGAAAAACGTCCTATATTATTAAATAATTCTTGCAAAGCGTTCAATTCTATTGCTGCAGGTATTTTTGTTTCTTCTTCTGCGATAATAACATTTGGCAGGTCTTCATCGTGCAATACTTTTATATTTTTAATTTTATTACCATTAACCCAAACCAATAAAACCGTTTTATTATCATATTTCAAAGGTAACGGACCACGATAATTTTCATCAGCCCCATAATAAATCCAAACTTCATCGCCATATATTGTTTTTACCTGCGGGGCCCCAATATTTTCTTCTAATTGCGCTACAGTTTTTATTGATTCAACTTGCGTTTCCAAATCTTGTGGGAATACATATCCTCGGTGTTTAGTTTGAAAAGTACACCCTGATATAACGATAAGGCAAAAAAGCAGAAAAAATTTTTTCATACACAAAACTTACAACAAACATTACATATAATGCAACAAAAATAAAATCTGGGTTTCCCCAGATTTTATTTTTTACCCTTCACCGTTTTCTTTAACCTCTGGTGCATTCATCATAGCAAAATGAGCAATATATTTCTTTAATTGGCTTTTATATTTATTATTTTCTTTTGCTTCTTCTACCAAATGGTCAAAGTTAGGATTAGCCGCACGTGCTGCTCCAAAACGACTTTCTGTTTTCAAGAAATCTTCTAATGGTGTTGGATTATCAACATTTGAATCCAGCATCAACGGATTTTTACCCTCTTCTATCAAACGCGGATCAAATCTATAAAGTGGCCAAGCACCCGTATTTACCATCTGCAGTTGATGATCCGACCCATTCTGCAAAGCAAATCCATGTGCAATACATGGTGCATAAGCCAATATTATGGCCGGTCCGTTAAAGGCTTCTGCTTCACGGAAAGCACGAATCGCTTGTGCTTGATTGGCCCCCAATGCAATTTGCGCGACATAAGCACCAGACATCATGGCAATCATACCCAAGTCTTTTTTCGCATGTTCCTTTCCACCGATTGCGAATTTCATACTTGCACCGAACGGAGTCGATTTAGACTGCTGACCACCTGTATTAGAATAACCTTCTGTATCCAAGACCAATATATTTACATTCTGACCGCTATGTAAAATATGATCTACCCCACCATAACCGATATCGTACGCCCAACCGTCACCACCGATAATCCATACAGATTTATCAACAATTTCCCCGATTAAACTACGTGCAAATGCAGCCTTTGGCGATTCGATTTTTTCCAATTTATTACGCAAATCATTTTCTATTTCGCGTTGTTTTTCTGGGTTTGTTTCAGCAAATAAATCTTCTACATCAGGAATATTTAATTCGAACAACAAACTTTTTAAACTATTACGTTTTTGATTCAATGCCAAACGCATACCCAAACCATATTCTGCATTGTCTTCGAACAATGAATTAGACCACGCGGGACCGCGACCGTTTGAATCACAAGTCCATGGCGTTGTAGGTAAATTCGCCCCATAAATAGAAGAACATCCAGTAGCATTAGCAACAACCATTCTATCACCGAATAAATGCGCCAACATCTTTATATATGGTGTTTCGCCGCACCCAGCGCACGCACCTGGAAATTCGAAATAATGAGGCAACAGCTCTACATGCTTTGGAATATTCAGATTTAATTTATCTTTTGGGAAATCTGGTAATTTTACTGTCGCATCAAAAGCCTTCTGATTTTCCACCGCATCTTTCATAGGCATCATAGACAATGCCTTTACAGGGCAATTTTTCACACAAACATTACACCCCGTACAATCTGCCGGAGATATGTTCAATGTAAAATACATATTTTGCCCAAGTTCAGGTGTCTTCATTGGAACAACTATGATACCAGAATCACGTGCCTCTTGTGCCTGCTGTTCCGTCATAACCTTGATACGAATTGCCGCATGTGGACACAACATAGAACATTTCCCACATTGAATACATTTCGATAAATCACACGTAGCAACCTTATCTGATATTGCCCGTTTTTCATATTTAGCAGTACCGACAGGGTATTGCCCCGCTCCAAATTCACCGTCAACTTTAAAGCGCGACACAGGCAAAGCATCTCCACGTTGTGCAGCCATTTCACCCAAAGTACCTGCAATTTCTGCCGGTGTATCCAGCGTCATCGCTGGTACAAAATCTGGCGCAAAATTAGATACGGATGACGGCAACTGATATTCTTGCAAGAATTCCCCTGCCTTATCCACAGCCGCCCAGTTTGCCTCTACAACATCCATACCCTTTTTCTTATAAGTTTTTTCAATAGCAACTTTTGCACTTTTTGCAGCAACTGTCGGATCAATTACTTTTGTTAAATTAAAGAAATTCAACATAATAAAAGTATTTATTCTGTTACCCAATCCTAATTCTGCTGCTGCCCGGTTCGCATCCAAGAAGAAAACACGTGCACGCATTCTGATTAAATGTTCTTGACTTTCACGTGGCAAATTTGCAAATGCAACTTCTGGAGTCATAGAAGTATTAATCATAACAGTGCCACCCGCACGCAATCCCTTAAAGATATCAAAACGTTGCGCAATCATAAAATTAGAAACACTTATAAAATCAGCAACTTCTATTAAATATTGGCTTTTTATCGGTTCATCTGAAAAACGCACATGGGAAGCAGTCAGTCCACCTGACTTCTTAGAGTCATACACAGCATAAGACTGAGGATACAAATCAGAATTTTCCCCGACAATCTTAACAATATTTTTTACCGCCCCAACCGTACCATCTGAACCAATACCGTATAAAATAGCCGTTTTAAAATTAGGCGCTTGGACTGCGAATGCAGGATCTGTTTTTAAAGATAGTCCCGTCAAATCATCATCAATACCAACAGTAAAATCATGATGAAGTTTACCCAACATTAAATTTTCATACACTGCCTTTACATCACGTGGTTTAAATTCTTTACTACCCAATCCATATCGTCCACCAAATACTTCTGCAGAATCGCCAACAACAGTTTTTACATCTTGATATAAAGGTTCACCAATTGCACCAGGTTCTTTTGTTCTATCTAATACCGCAATCCTTTTTACTGTTTTTGGTAAAGCCACTAAAAATGCTTCACGTGGGAAAGGGCGGAATAAATGTATTTTTACCAAACCCAAGCCTTTTGGCAAATAAGGCAAAGTTTCTTCTATTGTCTCGCAAGCACTTCCCATGGCGACAACTACACTTTCTGCATTTGGGTCACCCACATAATCAACCAAATGATATTGTCTACCTGTTAATTTAGCAAATTTATCCATACATTCCTGAACTATTTCTGGCGTTTTCATATACAACGGGTTTGACGCTTCACGTCCCTGGAAATAAACATCAGGATTCTGTGCAGTACCACGAATAGTTGGTTTATCTGGGCTCATACCTCTTTCACGATTTTTCAACACCAAATCTTCTGGTATCATTTCGCGCAAAACATCATCACTTATTCTATCCAGTCTAGACTCTTCATGACTTGTACGGAAACCATCAAAGAAATGCAAGAAAGGAACACGTGCGCGTAACGTTGCAGCATGGGCAACTGCAGCTAAATCGTGCGCTTGTTGAACATTATGACTAGACAACAGCGCAAAACCAGTTGAACGCACAGACATAACATCACTATGGTCACCGAAAATAGACAATGCATGCGTTGCCAAAGCGCGCGCGGCAACATGCATTACAAAAGGAGTCTGTTCACCCGCAATCTTATACATATTTGGAATCATCAATAGCAACCCCTGCGAAGCAGTAAACGTTGTCGCCAAAGAGCCCATTTGCAAAGCGCCGTGCATAGCACCGGCCGCACCACCTTCAGATTGCATTTCTATAATTTCAGGATTACCTCCCCAAATATTTTTCTTATGTTGGAAGGACCATTCATCAGCCAATTCACCCATAGTACTACTTGGTGTTATAGGATAAATTGCTGCAAAATCTACACATCTATATGCTACGTCTGCCGCAGCCCAATTACCATCAACAATTAAATTTGCCATTTTTTCTTCCTTAAAATTCGTACGGGCTAAATAATACCCCCATTTATGAAATAAGGCAAGTTTTATTAAAAATTGACAAACGAACTTTTATGTAGATATAAAAATAGAGGCATTGCCTCTATTTTTATAAAGTTTTTTGTTTTACCATTTTACCGTTTATTATTTGTAATTCTTTACCGTACAAAGCTACTAATTCTCTATACACAGGCGTATTATCACAAATAAGATTTTGACAATGTTCAATACTGTTTTCCACAGATATTAAACGGTCATTATTAGAACATTTATAATTATTTACTTTTTTAGGACCATTTGCCAATGATTTTAATTCATTAAAACTACATTTAAAGTCCGCAACTTCATGGGGTGCACCCGTTAAAGATTTTAATTTATTCATGGAACAATCATAAACCAAAGCCTTTTTCATTCCGCCATTTAAAGACTCTAAATCATTATAGCTACAAATAAACTCTTCGACTTCTTCCGGCGCCCCGACCAGATCTTTCAATCTATTCCATGAACAGTTGTAAAACCTTGCTTTCTTAGGTCCGAATTCCAAAGATTGTAACACATTGAAACTACAATCAAAACGTTCTACCTTTTTTGGGGCACCATTTAAACTTTTTAACATATTTCTAGAACAATCGAAAGCTCCACGAACAATCACTGTTGATAAGTCCGGCAACTCCGTTAAATCCATATGAGACAAATCAATATTACCATTTATGATAAATCCCTTAGGCAAATTAAATAAATCGTATTTTTTTCCGTCTTGAAAAAAATATCTTTTTTGCTCATTTTTCATACAAAATCCTTTTTTAATCGATTATTTATAACAAACCCACAAAAATAGTCAACAAAAAAGTTTTTTGTCAAAAACACCAAAAAAAATCAACATATTATCTTTGATAATTAAGCCCCAGCCCTAAAAATTCCCTAAGTTTTCTTATTTTATATTTTATATTGTTTGCAAAGAAATTATTTCCTTTACAAAAAAACTCTGTCCCTGAATATTTTGGTTTACCCGAAAGATTTATCAACTTGTTATTACTACAATCATAAATTACAGCTTCCTTCGGACCATATTTTAACGTTTCCAAATCATTAAAAGAACAAACAAATTTTTCAACCTTTTCTGGCGCACCTTTTAAAGTTTCTAAATTATTGCAAAAACAACTATAAACTCTTGCAGAAACTGGTCCATATTCCAATGAAGTTAAATCATTAAAACCGCAAAAGAAATCTTTTACACGTCTAGGGCATCCTTTTAAAGATTTTAAATTATTTTTAGAACAATCAAAAAAACCCAAAACAGTAACCGTAGACAAATCCGGTAACTCTTCAAGCTTCATATTAGAAATATCTATATCTCCTTTTACCGTAAAATAATTGGGCAAATCAAAAACATCATATAAAACACCTTCTTGCATAAAAAATTTATGCACACTTTTATCATTCATATAAAACACCTTTTAAAGGTGTTTTATATCAAAACGAATTTAAAAAGTCAAAAAGACAAAATATAAATTACGCATATTGTTTTGACTTTATCAAACTATTACGTGTTTCAAGAATCTTTCTATAAATAGTAAATATTTTCATATAAATAGGGTTACCATAATTTGTAAATTCTTTAATCTTGTTGGGAACCCCTAAAGTCGTCATCAAACGATTATTAGAGCAATCATACCTCTTAGAAACCTTATTTGGTCCACCATCAAGACTTAAAAGAGAATTATTACTACAATCAAAAACTTCCAAATCATCTGGTGCCCCCCTTAAACTATCCAATAAATTCCAAGAACAATCATAAATATTTGCATGACTTGGTCCATAATCCAAAGTTTTCAACTTGTTCGAAAAGCATTTAAAAGTTTTTACTATCATCGGTGCCCCATGTAAAGTTTTTAAATTATTCCAAGAACAATCATAATAGTCTGCTTTTACGGGACCGCCGTCAAGATTTTCTAACTCATTAAAACTGCAGACAATTTTTGATACTTTTCTTGGGGATCCGTATAAAGATTTTAATCCATTATTAGAACAGTTAAACTTTCCGTTTACGATGATGGTTGAAAGATCTGGTAAATTCAACAAGCCCATTCCAGAAATATCTAAATCACCTTGAACAATAAAATATTTCGGCAAATCAAATATATCATACTTCTTTCCATCCTGATAAAAGAATTGTTTTTGTGTTTCGATCATTTCATCCCTCATCTTTTATTTATTTAAATTCAAAAAAATAAATAGGGGCAAAACCCCTATTACTTTTTATCAGTTTTTTTATCTGTGGCGGACACTTCTTTTATTTTTTGATTTTCAACCGTATCATTTTTTTCATCTTCTATAATTTTTTTTACTCTATTTTCTAACTTAGACATAGCTATAACCATATCCATTGCTCTTTGCAACTGATAGTCCAAAGCATCTTTTTCTTCATCAGTTAATTCTTCTTTTTCATCATCAGATTTTTTATCCTCTTTATCTTTTGCATTTTCATTTTTCAATGAATTCTTAAAAGACGCCTCTGAATATACACTTTCTTTTTTCTCTAAAACTTCAACTTTACTTTGTAGCACCTCTACATCTGGCGTAATTCCTTCATTTTGTATGGACCGACCACTAGGAGTATAATAACGAGCAATAGTTATATGTATTGCAGTTCCATCCCCAAGAGGTTTTTGCTGCTGTACACTACCTTTCCCGAAACTCTGACTTCCCATAACCAAAGCCCTTCCATTATCTTGAAGAGCACCAGCCACAATTTCCGAAGCCGATGCAGAGCCATGATTAATCAAAACAACAACGGGTTTACCATTTGCTAAATCCCCCTCTTTTGCGTAAACACGTTCAACATCATTTTTTGCTTTACCACGCGTTGATACAATTTCACCACCGTCTAAAAAAGCATCTGAAACATCTATCGCAGCAGTTAAATATCCACCCGGATTATTTCTAACATCCAAAACATACCCTATAACGCCTTTTTTTTCTAATTTTTTCAAAGCGTCATTTAATTCCTTAGATGTAGTTGCACCAAAATCAGAAATTCTGACGTAACCAATTTTTTCTGCATCTTCATCTGCATCCGCCAAAGACTTCTCTTCAAACTTTACCGAATCAACTTTTATTACGGCCCTTTTCAAAGTCAAAGTTTTGGGTTCTTTTCCTTCAGAAACAACCGTCAGTTTAACTTTTGTTCCCGGCCGTCCTTTCATTTTTTTTACGGCTTGATTCAACGTCATATCAAAAACTTGTTCGCCATCAATATGCGTTATATAGTCTCCGGCCTTTATTCCCGCTTTATCAGCAGGAGTATCATCAATCGGTGATATTACACGCACTGCCCCCCGATCACTGGTTATTTGTATTCCTAATCCCCCAAATTCCCCATGAGACTTATCATTAAATTCTTTAAAATCGTCTTCTGAAAGATATGAAGAATGCGGATCTAAAGCACCTAACATACCATTCATAGCAGCTTCTAACATTTTCTTTTCATCAACTTCTTCTACGAAATTATCCCTGGCAACCTCAAAAACCAAGGCCAACTTTTTTAGTTGCTCATAAATTTGTTCATCCGTTAAATGTTCAATGGGTTCTTCTTTCTTAGATTTATCGGCCCCAAAAGCGACCAAAGGGAAACATAAAACAAACAACAAAAGAAACTTTTTAAACATAATATTTCCTTTTATCCCCAAATAACCACATAACAAGAACTAGAATATAACAAAACACTAATTATAGCAATACGATTTTACATAAATTTAACAAAAAACAAAATATTGACAAACTTATTTTAAGTATTACAATATAAATTATTAAAAGATTATAAAAATGGTAAAAAGTCCTGACATAAAACCTATAATTGAAGAAAACAGAAAAACAATAACAGAATTGTTATCTGGTTCTGATACACATAAAAGACTAAATAACGTAAATTGGTTACGTCATGAATTGGCCTACACAGAACCCAAGACACTTTTTTATATTCCCAACAAAGACCAGTTGCCATACCTTGATTATAATTGTATGAAAAACATAGGCGAAGCATACGATTACATTATAGAGAACTATAACAAACAAATAGACAGTACAGAAATTTGTAAAATACACAGTATACTATGTACAAACACACATATTTATGGGGGCATGCTTAGAACATCAAATAAAATCATAGAAATAAAAATAAATAATCAGCGTTATAAGGCTCCAGAAGCTGTTTATATAATACCTTCACTAAATGATATTGTATTCAAATTATATGACCCTAAAATTCCTTCATTAAATAAAGCTTTTGAACTTCATTATGATTTAATCGCTTTACAACCATTTGATGACTTTAACAAACGAACAGCCCGTCTAATAATGAACTGGTTTTTAATTCAATCAGGTTACAGACCAATTGTTTTTAATAAAACGCCAGACAAACAAAAATACATTAATGCATTAACAGAAAGATTAAACGGCAACATAAAAACATATAACGAATATATGTATTCTTGTTTAAAAAGAACTCAAAACGAAATAATAAAACTATTAAAAAAATCTAAAATTTTATAAAAAACGAAAATTATTTTGCAACTTGGCTTTCTAAATCCAAAATATTTTGAATCTGTTTTCGCATAAAATCTATTTTTTCTAAATTATTGTTTTTATTAACAGGATTTATACGCAAATCATCCGCAGCTTTTATGAAACGCCTTAAAAAAACGACCATTATACGATATTTCATAATATTCTTTAGTGTATCGTTTTTTAAACTAAGTATAGTATATAAGTCTTTATTATGCAGCTTTGAATATATACTATAAACCTGCTTATAAATTCCCAGTTCTATTTGCAACGGCGCAAAAATATCACGATAAATAAACTTATAGTTCGCTTCTGCGAAATCGATAAAATATATCTTATTTCTTTCCTTATCATACAAAACGTTACCGGGATTTAAATCACCATGAGACCATGCCTGACGTGTATCATATTCAAAAACGCCCACTTCATCTCTTATTCTAGACATTTGCAAAACTTCATTTTTGGTAAACCAATTCGACATCTTATTCTCAATAAAATTATCTAATTTACCAAATTTTATTTCGTTAAAAATTTTATATTTTTCAATATCTTTAACAGGTCTAGATTCGTTCATATCAACCAAGAAACTTCCTATACTATTTATAATTTCAAACTTTTGCCGACGTGACAAACTGCCATACAATTCTTTTGTCAAAGGCGCCCCCAAAGCCCTTTCTTCCAAGACCTGATATTCATCATCATTTATAAAAATCATAGCTGGTACATTATAAGTAGGATTTCCGACTTTTCGTATACTATCGATCACATCTTTTGTTTTGTGCTGTTTTTCCAACCATGCACGTTTTTTATCGTCACCAAAACCAGGCAAAGGCCTTTTTAAAACAAAGCCATCGCCATAATAAACAGCATACGTTTCACGACCATGATTATATTTATTAGGACCTATCATATTGACATATATAATACACTTTTGTATTTTGTCAAGTACTTTAGTCCTCTTTAAACAAACGAGCCGGATCAACCGCCTTGTTTCCACGCCTAACTTCTAAATACATCTCTGGCTTATCTGGATCCATTCTTCCAATAGGTTCACCTGCAAGAACTTCTTGTCCCAACATTACGTTTACTACCCCCAAATTAGTCATAACCGTATTATAGCCGTTTTTATGAGACATTATAACCACCTTGCCAAACCCTTTAAAACTATCTGCAAACTTTACCTCTCCATCTGCAGGAGCCATAACTAACGCCCCATCTCTAACTTTTATTCGCCAACCATCAGATTTTAATCCCAAAGCCGTTTTTTCACCGAAATGCACGATGACCCTTCCGCGCACAGGTTGATTTAATTTTCTAAAAGAAAAACGTGAATCTCCCGACATCTCTGAACTCCCTACACCTGCAGCCAACTCAGAAATAGTTTTTGCCCTAGCAGATAAATCCCGTAATTTTTTTTGTAATTCGTTTTGTTGAGTCCGCAATTTTTGGTTTTGCACAGACCGTTCTCGCAAAAGTTTATCTAGCTCTTCTTTTTCTGAAGCGTATTTTTTTGCGCTTCTATCTAATTTTTCTTTTTCTATCGCACGCTGCCCTTTTATTTTTTCTAACTCTTTTATTTTCTCTGTTGCGATCCTTATATCTTCATCAAAACTTTCTGCCACCCCAGATAATATAGCAGATGTTAAAATATACTCTCGCATAGTTTCAGAATCAAAATTAGGATGTGAAGCAACGAATAAAATACTTGCAGCAGAATCGGCAATACGTTCTTGGTTTTTAAGCAATTCTCTTTCCAATTCCGCCTTACGAGAATCTAGTTCTTTTATTTTTTTCTCGACTACGCCACGTTGTTCTTCCAAGGTACTTACTTGATCGGCAGCTTTTACCAATTTTTTTTTCGTTTCCGCAACATCCTTATCAGAAGATTTAACTTGTTGTTCTATTTTTTTGTTTTGTTGTTCTGCTTGCTTTATCTGCGCACGAATTTCAGATAATTCAGTTGTGGCCCCCACCGGTTGAACCACAAAAAAAGAAAAACAAATAAAAACAAAAAATAGTTTTTTCATTAGTTCTTTTTCATAACACGTAAGAACGTCTTTTTCCCTTTTTGAACAATAAATTCATCTGACGATATAAACTCTGTTTTCCAATCAGTTATTTTTTTACCGTCAATTTGTATTCCGCCCTGCTCCACCATTCGTCTAGCCTCTGACTTAGATTGGAACAATCCAGACGCAACTAATAATTCCAAAACACTTATAGTTTCGCCAATATTTATTTCAACAGTCGGTATATTTTTTAAATTTCCACCACCTTCAAATAAAGCCGCCGCAGAATCTTGCGCAGCCAATGCAGCCTCACGTCCATGCGCAATTTCCGTTGCGGCAAACGCCAATATCTTTTTGGCTTCATTCAATTCTGCATCTTTCAATTTTGTTAATTTATCAATTTCACTTAATGGTATTTCAGTAAATACTTTTAAAAATTTTTCAACCAAATCATCTGGAGTATTGCGGAAATACTGATAATAATCATACGGGGAAGTCTTTTCTTCATTTACCCACACAGCATTTCCCGCAGATTTACCTATCTTATTACCATTTGAATCCGTAATCAACGAAGTAGAAAGAACAAAAGCCTCTTTACCAAGTTTTTTTCGGACCAATTCAACGCCCATTATACAATTTCCCCATTGATCAGCCCCACAAAATTGTAAAATGCAACCATATTTTTTATATAAAGTTAAAAAATCAACAGCTTGGAAAGTCATATAATTAAACTCCAAAAAAGTCATACCGTTTTCCAAACGTCGCTTCACGCTTTCCATAGACAACATTCTTGGCACTGTAAAATCAGTACCAAAATCTGTTAAAAACTCTAAATGTCCATAATCTTTCATCCAATCATAGTTATCAACCATAATCGCATCACTTTCACCATTACCGAAATGAATAAACTTAGATATAGATTTACGTAATCCGACACAATTTTTCTCAATTTGTTCATCTGTCAACATAGGTCTTCCTTTATCACGACCTGACGGATCACCGATACGCCCTGTTGCCCCTCCAACCAACAAAATTGGTTTATGGCCATACTTCTGGAACCAGCGCATTAACATAAGTGAAGCCAAATGTCCAACATGTAAAGAATCTCCCGTAGGATCAGTTCCCCAATAACCAACAATATGCCCAGAATTCAAGGCTTCATTTATACCTTCCATATTAGATGCTTGATTTATAAAACCACGTGCTTCCAATTCTTGTAAAAGTTCGTTTTTCATAAAAAATCCTTTTGTATAAATGATATCAAAGTTTAAATTAGCTTGCAACTTTTACACACAAATAAAAATCCGACAACCAATGTCGGATTTTTATTTAAAGACTTTATCATTTAACAAATTAACCCAACATTTTTGCAACTTCATCTGCTAAATTATCTTCACGTTTCTGAATTCCTTCACCTAAAACATAATAAGCGAAACCAGCTAATTTACCACCAGCTTCTTCAACAACCTGTTTTACTGTTTTTGAAGGATCCATAACAAAAGGTTGTTCTTCCAAAACACATTCTGCATAATATTTCTGGATACGACCATTCACCATTTTTTCAATCACTTGTTCTGGTTTTCCATCTGTTGCACCTGATTCAATAAAAACCTTCTTTTCACGTTCTACAGCAGCAGGATCAACATCTGCAATTGTCATATATTCTGGTTTGTTTGCCGCTATATGCATAGCAATTTTATTACCTATTTCATCTATTTTTTCTGAATCGCCATTTATAGCAACAGCAACACCAATTTGCCCCATTCCTGGGACCAAGGCATTATGAATGTATGTATATATATGATCACCGTTTACTTTAGCAATACGACGAAGGTTCATATTTTCACCAATCGTCGAAATGGTTGCGGCAATATCATCTTTAACAGCTTCCAACGTTGCATCAAAATCACCGTTAAATTCCAAAGCCCTATTTGCAACATCCGCTACGAGTTTTTGGAATTTGTCATTCTTTGCAACAAAATCTGTTTCTGCATTCAATTCAACAACACATCCCAAATTATCACATTTAACAACAGTAACCAAACCAGAAGCAGCGACACGTCCAGCTTTTGAAGCAGCCTTTACAATTCCCTTCTGGCGTAACCAATCAGCAGCAGCTTCAATATTTCCATCATTTTCAATCAAAGCTTTCTTACAATCCATCATACCTGCCGAAGTTTTTTCACGTAATTCTTGAATCAATTTTGCTGTTATTTCTGCCATTGTTTTTCTCCCATAAATTATATAACTACTGCACCACATTCATACACTTTACAACATCTTTTATAATTCATAAAATGTACAAACGATATTCTAATTTAAAGAGATAAATAAAGTACAAAAAGTACTTTATTTATCAGATTTTTCGGCTTTTTCTACCAATTTACCGCGACGTTCTGCACGAGCTTCCGACGTTTTTGACTTTTGGCGTGCTTCTTTATCTTTTATATCAGCTTCGAAATCATCTGCAGCCTCAGCCGCCATATCAGATTCTACTTTTTTACCTGCAGCACCACCCAAACGCTTTTCAATACCAGACAAAATTGCATCTACGAATAAATCACAATATAATTGTGTTGCACGCGCAGCATCGTCATTACCAGGCACAGGATAATCAACCATTTCTGGATTTGCATTAGTATCACAAATAGCTATTGTAGGAATATCCAAATTTTTTGCTTCACGAACAGCATTCATTTCGCGAGGTACATCAATTATTATCATCGCTTGTGGCGTACCATGCATTTCCAAAATACCACCAAAAATATCGCGTAGTTTTTCAACTTCCTTCGTCATAACGCCGACTTCTTTTTTAGTCAAACCCAATTTATCGGCATTTTCAATATCAGATTCTAACTTTTTTAAACGACGAATTGATTGAGAAACAGTAGTCCAGTTTGTCAACATACCGCCCAACCAACGATTATTTACATAAAACTGACCACAACGTTCAGCAGCATCTTTTACAATATCTTTTGCCTGATGTTTTGTTGCAACAAATAACACCTTACCACCAGCTGCAGCAATTGCTTCTAAAGCAACCAATGCACGGTGCAATAACGGTGCAGTTTTATTCAAATTAATAATATGAATTTTGTCTTTTACACCATAAACATACGGTGTCATCAAAGGGTTCCAACGACGTGTATGATGACCGAAATGTACACCAGCTTCCATAAGCTGTTTCATAGTAAATGTAGGCAATGCCATAATTAAATCCTTTTTTCCGTTGTTTTCCTCACCGTCAGCAAAAAGCCGGACATATAAACCGGACAGAAATCTGAACTAGACGGCTGTGTTATTCGTTCTTAAAAGAACGTGCCCTGATAATAAACCACAAGCAACGAAAAATCAAGCAAAAATTAATACTTAACAAATAAGAATGAACACAAATAAAAATTGACAAAATGTTTTTGTGTATATAAAATTATTTTTAGAATGTATTTTTTAAGAAAAACTTTTTCTTTTTTATTCTTAGGTCTAATTTTTATTCGGCCTTCTTTTGCCGAAATTGACGAAAGGTGCAAAAACGATCTTTATCGTATAACAAACCCTGAAAAATGTGACGTCGCAAAATTTAATTTTGCCATAACCCCAATTTTAAGCACGGGAACTGTAATAAGCGGTGCAATCGCTTTACTTAGTTTGGCAAATACAAGTTCCGAATCAAATTCTAATTCTCATTATATTCAACCAACCTTACCTTCTTATGATATGGTTGGCGGTGATATAAGCCAAGCACACTTAGCAAATACAATAAACAATAACAATTATATGATAAATTTTAATCAATATAATGATATACGTTTAGCATATTCTATAGCCAGAGGTTTTACAGGTAAAAATGTAGAAATTGCAATTTTGGATGCAGGTTTAGATTCTTGGCATGGCAGAACCGTTGCCGAAATAGCATCTGGCCCAATATCACCGGACGCAAAAATAACATCATATAAAATAGCAAAAGATTTAGATTTTCTATCCTACGAAGAGATAGGTAACGTAATAAAATCCGCAAACACAGCAGAAATATTTAATGCTAGTTGGTCTGTAACATTAAGTGCAACAGCACTTAAATCAAAAAATCAACTAATTCAGCTAACAGACAAAAATTTTGTAGACAGCATATCAAACGCCGCAAAAAACGATTCAATTTTTGTTTGGGCAGCAGGGAACGATTCTCGTCTTCAAAGCAGTGCTCTTTCCGCGATGCCCATTGTGATACCAGAATTAAAAGGGCATTTTATAAATGTTGTTGCGTGGGATAGTTCTACTGGCAAGCTTGCAGATTATAGCAACGCATGCGGAATAACAAAAGATTATTGTATAACAGCACCTGGGACAGACATAAACACAGGAAAAACAACAGCTAGTGGAACAAGCTTTGCAGCACCAATAGTTTCATCTGCAATAGCCGTAATAAAAGAAGCATTTCCATATATGTCAGCCAACGAAGTAACAGAACTTCTTTTAACCACTGCCAGAGACATCGGCCTTCCTGGTGTCGATGAGATCTATGGGCACGGAATGCTTGACTTAGAACGCGCCACAAGGCCCGTAGGCGCCCCCCTAGTTCCTTTAGAAAACGGAAACACAATGCAACCATTACAAACAGCAAGAGTTTCTGGAACCATTGCCCATAAAATTAAAGACGCAAATTTAAAATTCGCATACTTTGACAGTTTCGGCCGGGCTTTTAGTGCTAATTTATCCGACAACATTTCTATAATCAATCCAGGTAGGGGGATCCAAAAACTTCGCGAAAAAAACGAACTTGCAACTTTTTCTTTAAATAATCTAGAATTTGGTTTTAAAAATGAAGATATCATTTTGGGCAACAGTTTTCTTCAAACCGAAGAAAATAATATTTTAAGTTTTATTGGTACTTATAATGAAATATATATAGGCAACATAAAACTATTCCAAAGAAGCCGCTTAGGAATTACGGCACCTAAAACAGCCATAGATTCTATGATAACGAAATTTTCAAACATATATACTGCATCATTTAACCTAGGTGCAAAAATCAATGATTGGGAATTTTCATTTGCAATTCCAGATACAATTATATCCGGCAATATGGAACTAAGACTACCGGTTGGTCGCGCCACAAACAGAGATATCATATATAAAAATTATTTAATAAACTTGTGCAGCATACCTTCTATAGAATATTCTATTTCATATAAAAATTTAACGGCTAGTTTTATAGACAACCCATATGGCAAAGACGAATTTTTTATAATGGCAAAAGGAAATATAAAATTCTAAAAGAACAGTATATTTAAAAAAACAGGAACATATTGCCAAACACTTAGTTTAATTTAAACTTTGTTATATAATTAAAAGATATGCCTAATATCAAATTACTTCCATATAAATCGGTCCCTCTTGCTTTTGCCAATCTATATTGAACATACGGTCCCATTGTAAATTTACCCCACAGGTTTGTATCTAATCTTATAACCGCACTAAAATCACGTTCCAAATCAGTAGAAATATATCTTGAATAATCAAAATATTCACGATAATAACCATCTAAAGAAAATTTTACACCTTTACGAACAAGATATTCTAATCTCCATCCTAATTCCGCCCCCAATTTACTGCTTTGCTCATGCGCATATGTAAAATCATATTCATGTATACCCGTTAAATATAAGCTTTTTATTATTTTATGATCAAATAAAGATATACCTGCGCTTGATCGAAGAATATTTTGTCTTGGTGATTCTGTACTATCTGCAAATTGTGTTTCATAAGCGCCACGAACTGTCGGACCAAATTTTAATTTTTGAAATTCCCAGCAAGCATAAGAAACATCACTAGAAAATAAAATCTTATCAGCGTTTTCATCGGTTGTTTCTGGGGCGTTATAAGGTTTTAATGTTGTTTTACCGTATTCCATAAACAAGCTATTATCCCATTTAAATTTATTTTTCGTATACTCTAGTATCGTATCAAAAACGCCTTTTATATAATCTTGACTTGTTGCATTCAAAGCAGAAATTGGAGAATCGGCATATTCTGCGGCATTACTTACCTGAGTTTTTGACATATCAAGTCCTATACGCCGTATAGACAACACCAGTTTTGTTTCATTCTTTTTTGCAATTTCATCTGTCTCGGCAAAAGCCACCTGCGAAAAAGATAATACACATAAAAAAAATACTAATAAAAATTTCACAATGATACTCTTCAAAACGACAAAAAACTTATATATTAAAACATTTATAAGTCAAGCAATAATAATAGAAAAGCATTATTTCCATATCCGTAACACACCATCTTGATCGTAATAACGCCACCCATTCTCGCCTATTGCAATTGTAAAATTGCTTCTATTTGATACGGGGACTTCTACTGTTACTTGATTTCCATTTATATATTTCGTTGCTAAATCAATTCCCTCTGATCTTGCAATTTGTTTTAGCTCCATCCAATTAGCAACCTTGTCTGACATAACCACCTGAACGACAAAAACATCCCCAGAAACATCATCTGGCAGCCAATTTTGGACATTGTTATTAGTTAACCACTGTTTTGCCACAGCCCTATCAATATCCATTGTAATATTTGCAGAATATGTTGTATCAGACTGCTTCTCGCCATCAATGCTAGATGAAGCAACCAAATTCGTCAAATCAGTACTTGATGAATTTTTTAAAACTTCATTTAACTGATCTGCATTTGAATATTGAGATAAAATATCAGATATTATTTGTCGTCTTGCTTCATCAAAAGCCATATTTTTAGCAGTAGCTGCTGTATCACTTGTAATATTTACAGAAACGGTACCAGACAACGTACCAGCCCAGCAAACCGACGTCAAAAAAAGACAAAAAACACCCATTAAAAAAGATTTCTGCATAAACATAATTTTCTAAACTTTATTAAAATATTGCATTTACCCCGACACGTATACCCATAGATTTATAAAAAGATTCTATCTCTCCGCTAGCAGAACAAACCCAACCAGGACATTGTTCTTCCAAGTTTTTAATGCTGATCGCTTCCTGACTACCTGTATCTGGATCCAACATTGCAGTTTCGTTATTAGAATAATCAGCCAATATTTCATTCCATCTATCCGTATAATATGCTTGATTCAAATAAGTTTTTGCATCTGCATCACTAACAGAATAATAATCATAAGTTAAGCCTATGGATAAAGCCACAGAATTAGTTATCGCTGTCGTCCAATTCGCCCCAAGTCCGAAATGTAAAGCGCCCCCTATTCCTGCTTCATCCTCTACACTCTTTGGGTGTTGCCAATCTATACGATATGGTTGATCTCCTGTGGCATTATAACCTGGCAACCCAAGTTCCATTCTAGCATTCACTGCATTATTTTGATTTATTAAATAATCTAAATCCAATGCAATATAAGGTCCCATCCATGTAACATCATAAGAATGACTTATACCAGATAACTCATAATAAAAAGTATCTCCTGGACTTATACCATCCAATCCAGCCGAATCTAAAATATCCCAAAAACCATCTTTGTTATCATCGGTTGGATACCATAAAATTACAGGGTTTGTTTCTCCAGAATAATGCAATGTTATAATAGGAAGACACTGAGTTTCACCGTTCCCGACATCTATACATTGAGTAGTATCTATATTCAAGCCATAATTTTTCTTTGTTTCTAATTTATATTTAAAATATCTAAAACCAACAGAAGGTGTTATTTTAACATTACCTACTTTAAAAAAGTCCTCTATACCAACACCAACATTAAATCCCAGCATATTACCGCCTTCACTGGTTCCGATAGACAAGGCCCGTCCCATTTCATTGCCATACACAGTATTATCGTCCCCATTTATCCATTGAGAAATAAAGAAACCACCATTAGTAACGTCATCATCTACCATAGTTGTTTCCCCAGCCTGCATACCGTACTTAATTCCGGCATCAACAGCGACTTTAGTATTTCCCATATCAAAAGTATACCCACCAGTAACATCCAAAACGTTCCAAGACACATTATCATAATGCAAAATACTGCCAGATTCTTTCATATCAAACTGCCACATTGCAGTTTCTCTTGACAGCCCGGCATTTAACCAGAAGCCTTTTTTTGCGCTTACGTCCACACTATTTGCATTTGAAACCGTCTTAACCTGATTTAATTGAGACGAAGTCGCCCCAGAAGCAGTGGTATAACGCGCAGTTGAATAAGATGGAGTTGTATATTGCCCAGAATTTTGCCGTTGAGCATAAGTTTGTGAAGAATATCCTTGTTGCGAGGGCTGATAATAATTTGTATATCCTGTATAATAAGTTCCAGCTGCTTGTGCGGCAAAGGGAACAAACAAAGCAATTAATGAACTTTTTACATTCAACTTTCTCATTATCCTTTTTCCTCTTATTAATATCAAAAATATTTTATCATAAAAATGTTGAAAATAAAAATGCTTCTTTGTAAGATTTATCTCCGTTGCGGATATGGCGAAATGGTAAACGCGCAGCACTAAGGATGCTGTGGAGAAATCCTTGGGGGTTCAAGTCCCCCTATCCGCACCAAAAAAGCACATTATAAAAATCTTTTTCTACTTGCCCGCCTTTTTAAAAATTTGCTAACATTAAAATCATAGGATGAAAGGAATAAATTTATTTTTCTGTATAGCCCTTGCTTTACTTGGTTTTCATAACGCAATGGCAGAAGATACCGACGCTGCACGTTCGGCTACGCGGCGCAGCAGTGCCACAAATGTCGTTACAAATCGGCAATTAAACCAAACTTCACAACAAACATCAACAAACATAAATTCTGGTATTTCAAGATCCACAAATACGCCAATAAATTCTTCTTCACAAAATCGTTCTGTAAGCACCCGTTCATCAACTATTGTAAAAGACGGCAATTCTAGGACAAACACCGAATCGGATACACAAAACGTATCTGCCCGATCGACATTACCTGTTCAAACGCGTACAACAACGGCAGCAAATGATATAACAAGCGCGGCACGAACATCAACAACACGTAATAATAATACAATTTCTAGATCGGCAGTACAAATGCCGACGAATCAAACGACTGCTTCTAATAGCGCGCGTAGTGCTGCAACGATATCTCGCAGTGGTACAAACATTTCTCGTACAGGAACTTCGACACAAACGACAAAAGCAACCGCAAGAAAAACTATTGATAGCAATAATAGAATTTCTAGAAGTGCATTAACAGCTGAAGAGATAATGAATCGGGATTACACAACATGTCGTGAAGTATATTACAGTTGTATGGACGAATTTTGTGCTAATAAAGATAGTCAGTTAAAACGCTGTGCCTGCTCTTCTAGGATTAACGAATTCGATAACATAAAGAAACAACTTAGTAATGTTGAAGAAAAGTTATTAGACTTTAATCAAAGACTTTTGACTGTAAACATGGACAAAGAAGACGCAGAAGCTTTATTTGAAGCAACGGAAGGAGAGCTAGCTTTTCAACAAGAAGACACATCTGAATCAAAAAAATTATTAGATGAAATAGCAAAAAAGTTAAATACAACATTTGATGACAGCACTTTTAATCAAAATTTATCACCGATATCATTGTCATTAAATGTTGATTCTGCTTTTGACAGTGTTGATTCTATGTTAGGCGCATCAACTACTGCGAAATCTGGCACAGAATTGTACAGTGCTGCATTACCTGTGTGTAGAGAAATGGCTCTAGAAGTATGCGATCAAGAAGAATTAGATATTGCAGAAAGCGGTTATCAAATGATGATAGAACAAGACTGCAATACTGTCGCAAAAACATATGAAACCCAACAAGAAAAAGCACTTGAGCAAATAAGAGAAGGCAGTGCATTATTAGACATGTCACGATTGGACATATATCAGAAAAGAAATTCTGATGACATACTAACATGTAAGAAAAAGATGCTAGACATGTTAACAGACACATCTGTTTGTGGAAAAAACCTTGAAAAGTGCTTAGACATAAGTGGCAAATACATAGACCCTTCAACAGGCGACGCAATTTTAACGTCTGATTTATCAAATCTTGGAAATCTTATTACACGCCCCAGCGGCGAGCAAAGTTGGATCACAATGCCAGGTAATGAAAAATTTGTTTCGTACCTAGAATCAAAAAAAATATTCTTAGAATCTGCAACAGAAAATTGTCAAGACATTTCAGATTATGTATGGGACACATTTATAGAAGATGCTTTGGCTCAGATAAAACTTGCCCAAGAAAGCAAACTTGAAGAAGTTCGTCAAAGCTGTACCAAACTAACAACGCAATGTTTATCTGATGCAACAGAATCTATAGAAGACTTTGATTCACGTGCACTTTCTATATTTGGGGTAATGGCCGACAAAACCGTAAATGAAATGTGTTCTGAAATACAAAACGCGTGTACCGCACTGCTTGAAACGACAGACAGTGGCGACATCTGGAATCAAGGTATGATAGGCATAGCAACAAACAAAACATATGAAACAATAATGGAAACATGTCGTGAAGTCGGGCGTTTTTGCATTATACAAGCGTGCAAGTCCATTTCTGGCAATTTCGGTCTATGTGAAAACATAGAAACATCCGTCAACAGAAAGTCTATAATAAATCGTACATCTTGTTGGGACGAAGTCGTAGAATGCGTTGCAAGTGCAGGATCAGAATCAATCAACAACATAAAAACAGAATTAGAAGCTTCAATATTAGATAAAGACAGTTTATCTTTCTATAACGAATTATATGGAGAAAACATAACGTTAACAAATAACGACAAAAAACTTAAAGATTCTTGCATAATGACCCAAGACGGTAATTGCATATATGATATTTGTGAAAAAGAATGTGGTCTAAATGAAGAAAATATATATGAAAACTTAACTTCTGAGAAATGTATGGTATGCAGACTTGCAGAAAAGGTATGGGGTAACTGCGAAGCACATCCGGGAACAGAATTAAGCGAAAGCGCTTCTCATAATAAAATAAAGATTCCAACAAATGGGGAATCCACATTACTGTCATGGTTTGCCCAAAACACAAATACTTTGACGAATAAAGATAATTGTCGTGATACATCATGTGGTCCAGGTTTTGATGTGGCATGGGACGCCGAAAAAGGAACAACTATTTGCGTTGCGGCAGGTTCCAAGACAGACGATGGTCAAATATGTCCAGTAGACAAATATTGGCATTTAAACGTTTACACCGATTTTACTAACTGTTGCAAAACAGAAAACAATACAAAAGGTGCAAAAGATGTTTTTGAAAACTGTTGCTTATTATCCAGCAAATTGTCGGCAACCATTGATAATGTAGATTGGGAAGCAACAGATCCGTATTATGGTGCAAAAAATCCAACAGAGATAACCAATCCAAACACCCAACAGGATGATGCCCAAGGTTTATGCCTTCCAGAAGGGACAGTATTTGTTGCCGCCACCAAAATTAATAAAGACGATTATTATTGCTCTGAAGCCACAGGTTGTTTCATATACATATTCTGCCAAGGTACAATTGATGATAATGCTACGTCTACACCCACAACAACGTTTCCAAACGGGCAAGAATTAACATGTTTGGGCAATTACATAATTGTAAACAAGACAACGGGCTTATATATCACCCCCGACTATAATGGCGTTCAAATTGGAACAACTTACCCTACAAACTTTTATTCCGAAGAAGATACTGGCATACAGTGCTCTGCGAATACAGGATGGGAATGGGCAAAAATAGAAAATGGGATAACCACTAAATGTGATATCCAAGACCCAACTAGATGGATTATAAAATATTAGAACAAAAAAACATTGACAAAACAAGATAAACATGCTATCTTTTGTCAAGAAGAAAAAATTATGTATCATATAAAAAATCTTTATAGTGAAAAATTACCTGGTTCACCAGGTAAAAGTTACGGCGGTTGGATAACGGCCGTACATGGGGGGGGCATAAAAATTGCACCAAAAACCATTGCCACACAAGATTGTGATACAATATATAGCGAAAAAAGTCCGGAAATTTTCCGGACTTTTGCGCTTTTTTAGGAAAAAAATCTTTAAAAAGGATAAAAAATGTATTTAAAAAAAGCTTTATCTTATAATTTAAAACGTATTCTTCCTGTATTAACTATCGCAGGGGCCAGTTTATTTGGGGCATGTACAAAAGAAGATGAACCAGATTTGATAATCGATCCGCCAAAAAAAGAAACCCCAAAAGATACAGCAGAAAAACCAATAAAGAAACACGATATTTACTTTGAATTTACCCCAACTTCTTATCAGCTTCATTTTGGGCTAAACCCAGACTTTAGTTATGGGGTTAGCCACATTGTCAGAGATTCTTTGAAAAGACCTGATGTTCGTTATATTTATATGGTTCCAAAACAAGGTATTTGGTCAACATACGATGATCTTGCAATAGTGTATTTTCGTAATGAATTTTTACGTTATAACATTGAATATTCTCCAAGGGTTAAAGGCAAAGGGGATTTTAACTTTAAGCCGGGCGAGGCTTCAAAAGTTCGAGAAGACAGTCTGTGGTATATCGTTCATGGTTGGACCAT
>CALXXV010000001.1 GCA_944392775.1 uncultured Alphaproteobacteria bacterium | reverse complement strand
ACAGTTGTTTTACTTGCTGGGCTTCTGCCTCGTTTACAACCAACTTTTTGTCTTTTATATCGTATCCTAATGGTGGATTGCCACCCATCCATAAACCTTTGGCTTTACTAGCACGTATTTTATCACGCACACGTTCACTGGCAACTTCCCGCTCAAACTGTGCAAATGATAATAGCATATTCAATGTCAGTTTGCCCATAGAAGTACTGGTATCAAATGCCTGGGTAATGGACACAAAGTTGCAGTTATACTTATCAAAGTACTTCATCATATTGTGAAAGTCCAAGATAGAGCGGGACAATCGGTCAACCTTATACACAACAACGGTGTTTATCAACCCTTTGGCTATGTCGGACAGCATTTCTTGCAGCCCGTGGCGTTCCATTGTGCCGCCAGATATGCCACCGTCGCTGTAAGTTTTTGTATATTCCAAATTATTAAAGGCTTGCGATGAAATATATGCTTTGCAAGATTGCTCTTGATTATCCAAAGAGTTAAAAGCCTGTTCTAAGCCGTGTTCAGTGGATTTCCGGACATACACTGCACATTTAATCACCGACATTTTTACACCTTTTTGTTGTAGCAATTACTGCTTACAAAGCGCAGAAAGTCAAGTTGATATATGGTCTTATATTGATTTCTATATATTGCTTGTATATAATCACTGTGATAGAAAAATAGAGAGTTATAAATGAAAGAAATTGAGATCTTGGTTCAGGTTTTTGCAGACGAAGAAGATGTTTTGCATAAATTATCCGAATTTGAATTCTTGGGTGATAAACGAACAGTTGATACATACTATTATGACCCATTACGCCCAGATTTACAACCTGACGCAAATGGTCGTCTGTACGCTTGTTGTCGCACACGACAAAAGGACAATGTAAATTATATCACCTATAAAAAAGACCATTTTGATGGCGATACATGGTTATATTCGGATGAAGCAGAAACAACGGTTGCGGATATGTCTACCCTATGTGAAGTTATGCATGCGTTGGGGCTGCGTGAATTGATTAAAATAGATAATCTAAAGCGTACATATCGTTCTGGCGATTATACAATTGAATTTGAAACTGTGGCGGACTTGGGAATGTTTTTAGAGGTGGAATATTGCACCGCAGATGACGTAGATACGGTGCAGATAAAAGCACAGATTCAATCCTTTATTGATAATTTGGGCTTGTCAGTATCGCCAGAATTGAATGCAGGTAAACCAGAACTGATGCTACGTAAGAAAAAACAGCAACAGTGAGTAGACAGCGCATTTAATCACCAACATTTAGTTTCCTTTTATCCAATTCAAAAAAGTGTGGTCCTGATGTCTTCGCACCACAAATATCAGACGCAATTGCGGATAAAGAGCGATACTGTTTTCCGTTATACAAAAACGTATTGTCATAATTGACCAAGACCTTGTGTTCTATATTCCGAAAGTGCCTAATGATAGTTGTACCGGGTGTAATATTATATCTGTGCTTCAATACACGGTTTACGCATTCGGCGGGGTTGTCTTTATACTTTTTTATTTTCTTGATGAACTTTGGCTCAATACGCAGGTTTAGTCGTTCGCATTGAATATAGTACCACAGTGGACGCATTTGTCGCTTAAAAGGGTGGGGTGAATACCGTGCCCATAAACGCGCACGCTCATCTTGTGATAACGCTTTTAACTCTTCGAATGTCTTTGGCAAAATCTCTTTAACTTTCCGTTGCATTAGTGTTCCCTTTTTGTCGCAGATGCTGCATAGCAATATCAATCAATGCCCGTAGAATACGCAGGTTGTGATATAGGTCTTTGTTGGTAATTACGGGCATACGCCCGAACGGATTGCCGGATGTACCGATATGAAATCTGGTTGATTTAGGTGGATTTTTGTAGGGCATTATTCAACCTCAAACCATTTCATAACAGTGACAAGCAAGTGCGGATAATCGGCACTGGTGGCTTCGGTCAAGAATTCGGACCATTTATCTTCTAAACCAGCCAAGACCAGAGCGTTTTTACACCGTGCAAGAATGGCGAAAGCATTACCGTCACGATTGGTTAAATAAACCTTTATATCAGGATATTTAGGCATATTGGACCCCTTTGTTTTTACTGTATTTTTAAGTTCGTCCAATTACTGCTTGGAAAGCGCCGAAAGTCAAGTTAAATAGATTTGTTAGTGTGGTTGTCTTGACAAAAATATTTGTGTCTGTAAAAATGAAAAGGAAATGAGTTTATTAAAGACAAATTTTTTCTGTGATTTGAATAAAGCACGTTTTTGTGTTCGTGGTTTTTATTACGCCTATTAACCCCTTAAGGTGTTATGGGTTTAATCGGCTTTGGCACCTTAAGGGTTATTTCTGCCAAAGCCGGTTTTTATTTACCATAAACACAAAAAGGCATATTATGAAAACCAAAGAACAGATAATAGATGAAATTTTAGACAGAGGAATTATTGTTGAGATAATCCCTTCAAAAGCAGAATTTAAACAGCGTTTATTAAATGAAAAATTAAGATTTTTTATAGGGGCAGATCCAACTAATACATCACTACACTTGTCTCACGCAAAGAACTTTATGTTATTGGAAGAATTTCGTAAACTTGGGCATGAAGTAATAGTTTTGTTTGGTGACTTTACGGCATGTATTGGTGACCCATCAGACCGTAATTCTGCACGTGCTAGATTGACGCCAGAACAAGTTAGGGAATTTTCAGCTGACTGGGTAAGACAAATTTCACCACTCATAGACTTTAATGATAAAGTAAATCCAGCCAAGGTTGTATTTAATGGGCAGTGGTTAAATAAATTATCTATGCGTGATTTGATAGAACTTGCATCTAATACAACAGTACAGCATTTACTAGAACGCGATATGTTTCAAAAAAGAATCAGCGAGAATAGGCCAATTCATTTACATGAATTCCTGTACCCGTTGTTTCAAGGCTTTGATTCTGTGGCTTTAGATGCGGATGTTGAAATGTGTGGTATAGACCAGACATTTAATGCACTAATGGGACGTACTTTGTTAAAGAAATTAAAGAACAAAGATAAGTTCATTGTCTGCAATAATTTAATGGAAAATCCCATAACGGGCGAATTAATGTCTAAATCTCGTGGAACTGGGGTTTTCTTGAATACAGATGCAAATACTATGTTCGGGCAGATTATGTCATTGCCGGACGAAATGATACGTATTTTGCTGATAAATAATACTCGTGTGCCTTTGGAAGAAATAGAAGCATTGGATATAGAACACAAGCCAATGAACGCAAAATTATTTACGGCGAAAACCATCGTTGGTATTTTGCACGGACAACAGCAAGCAGAACAGGCATTGCAACATTTTCAAGATACTTTTTCTAATAAAGTATTCCCAGAAAATGCCCAAGAAATTATTACAGACCAAGAAACTTTGTCTGTGTTTGATATCTTAAAATTAGGACTTCATTCACAATCAAATAGCGAGATTCGCAGGTTGATTGCACAAGGGGGAGTGATAATAAATGACATTCGTCAAAATGATGAAAAGACTGTTTTTGAAACAAAACTTGCTTTGAAAGTAAAAGTCGGAAAGAAGACATTTTTCAAAGTACTTTGTAAATAAAGCCCGTTGTGGCTTTATTTGTTTTTATAGATAGCCGCAAATTGTGTAATTTTACGATGCAGACGGCGTAATAGGATTCTGTCGCGACAGGGCAAGTTTTAATTACGTATCGGAATTGTGTTGGTGTCTAATGCGGATAAAATGCTGTTATAATATTTGCTTGTTTTTAGTGAAATTAGAGATGAAATAAAAATCCCCATACAGGGGATTTTTCAAATTATTCTGAAAAGCCCATGGCTTCTAGATACAGTTTTTCTTTTTCAAATACGTCCGCACAAGATATAACCCCTGTTGTTGGGATGCTTCTGTATGTAGTTATGTTTGCTAATCCCAAAGAATCTTTTACAGATACATTGCATGCTTCAACCAATCTGGTGGTAGAGGAGCGACTTAAAACTTCATCAACAACTAATGTGACCCTATCAAAATTTTTTACATGGCATCCTGGACAAGAAGGTAAAGTTTCTGGTGTTGTATAGTTTTTTAATGTTCCTTTCGCATACATGTTTGTTGCGTATTGAAGTGCTGGTTGCTGGCATGCTGTTAAGCATAATCCTAAACCAATAAGCATTTTGTTTAAATTTTTCATGGCGTTCTTCCTATATGTTGGTAGGAATAATTTAACACAGATAAAACAAAAAACAATCCCAAAAATATAAAGTTTATAACTTCACTGTTGCGTGGGGGTGATTGCTGGACTAAGATATAAGCCAATACACAAGTGGGGCGGTTATGTTCAAAATATCAAAATCTGATTATGTATTGGGGGTTAAGTGCCCAAATGCAATATGGTTTAAAAAACTGCGCAAAGATTTACAGCCAGAATTCAATACTGAGCTATTAGAGCAGGGTAATGCCGTTGGCGCATTGGCACGTTCCAAGTATCCAGATGGTGTTCATATAATCGATTTGCCTTGGGAACGTTCCGCGCTTCTTAATACTCAGCGTGCCATAGATAACAATGCCCCATATATATATGAAGCAACAATGGCGACAAGCACGGGCGAATATTGTGCCGTAGATATATTAAAGAACAATAATGACAGTACCTGGGATATCATAGAGGTAAAATCAACCACCAAACCCCACGATTATCACTATATAGACATATCATTTCAAAAGTATGTGTTCAGCAAGTGTGGTCTGCAAATTCGAGATTGTTGGATTTTGACTTTGAATCCTGAATATGTGCGTCATGGCGAATTAGATGTACAAGAACTGTTTATCGCCCACGACGCATCAACAGAAATGCAATCTATGGAAACGGTCGCATCAGAAGTAGAACGTATAAGAAATATCTTAAACGGGCCAGAATTAGGTATTGCTATATCCAAGGCCAAGTGCAATAAGTTTTACGAGTGCAGTTATAAAAATCATTGTTGGCGTAATGTTCCGCCTTATTCTGTGTTCGATGCCTTCAAAGGGGCTTTGGCAGATGAAATATATGCAGAATACGGCCCTGATTTAGCAAATGTTCCTGCTGACCAATATGACCGACAAATGCACAGTGGGGATATAGAGGCATTTTTAAACAACCAGGAAATCTGCAACCCAGATATCTTGCGTCAATTTACAGATCAGTTGCGCTGGCCTTTATATTACTTGGATTACGAGTCAATTCAACCGGCTGTGCCGATGTTTGATAATTCCAGACCGTATCAGCAGATTTGCTTTCAGTTTTCTTTACATGTGCAACGCACACCAGGCGGTGAGTTAGAACACTATGAATACCTGCATAATACCCCAGGGACGGACCCCAGACCAGGTTTAATACAGAAACTGATAGAAACAATTGGTGATGCGGGTTCTGTTATTGTGTATAACCAGAGTTTTGAACAAGGGCGCAATACAGAAATGGCGCGTGATTTTCCAGAATATGCAGCGCAATTAAATGCGATAAATGAACGTATGTTGGATTTGCTGATACCTTTCCGATATCGTGGGCTGTACCGTCCATGTCAAAACGGCAGTGCGTCAATTAAACAGACTTTACCAGCCTTTGTTCCAGAAATGTCATACGAAAATATGGGGATACATAACGGGACCGAGGCCAGCGAACAATTTATGGCCTTTATGCAAGGTAAACAAACGCCAGAACAGACAGCAACAATGATGCAAAACTTGCACGACTATTGCGGTCAGGATACTTTGGCAATGGTTAAATTGCTGGAAGTAGTGCAAGGCGCGACAAGTAAATAATCTTTGACTTTATAATAAGCATATACTACAATAAAATAGATAAAATAATATCTAAAAGTAGCAAAATATGACAAATATATACAATATATTATCTATTAGAGATAGTATTGCAGAGCGTTTTCGTAATGCCAGACGTGCGGCCAAAATCTCTCAGATGACAATGGCGGAACGTTCTGGGGTGTCTTTGGGCAGTATAAAGCGTTTTGAGCGGACGGGTGAAATATCGTTATCGTCCTTGATAAAACTTGCGATGGTGTTGGGTTATGAAGAAGATTTTAACGATTTATTCCGTCGCAAGAATTACCAGTCTATATTTGAAGTTGTGAACGAAGGTAAGTCAAATGCAGAATAAGATGCTTGTTGTAAAATATCATGGTATGGTTGTCGGTCGTTTGGCCTTGACGCCAGATAATCTTATGGCGTTTGAATATGACGCCGGCTGGTTGCAGAATGGCTTTAGTATATCTCCGTTCAAGTTGCCTTTGGAAAAGCGAGTATTCATTGCAAAACGTAATCCGTTTGACGGCGTGTTTGGCGTGTTTAATGACAGCTTGCCTGATGCATGGGGACAATTACTGGTTAATCGTGAATTACAAAGACGTGGAATCGCACCAAATAGCATATCTGTTTTAGACAGATTGGCAATAGTTGGTAAAAATGGCCCTGGTGCGTTGGAATATGAACCTGCCGAAGAAATAAGTGCAGAAGTTGCCGATATAGACTTTGATGTAATTGCAGGGCAGATAAATAATATTATTAATTCTGGCAATACGGATGACAAGATTACCGAAGAATTGTTCCGTATGGGTGGTTCTTCTGGTGGAACAAGACCAAAGATATTCAAAAAGATTGACGGTGAAGATTGGATTATAAAATTCAAAGCTAAGCTTGACCCTGATGATATCGGAAGGCAAGAATTTAATATAATGAACTTGGCGCAAAAGGCGGGCTTAGATGTGCCAGCGCATAAACTGTTTAATGATAAATATTTTGGGGTTAAACGGTTTGACCGCAAGGCTGACGGGGAAAAGGTATTTATGATTTCTGCATCTGGGTTATTGGACGCAGATTATAATCAACCTGTACTTGATTATTCAGATTTGTTAGCGTTAACTGCAAAATTGACACGAAACATAGCTGAGGTTGAAAAGATGTTCCGCCTTATGGTGTTTAATGTCTTTATAAATAACACAGATGACCATGCAAAGAATTTTGCATTTTTGTATGACGGGAATTGGTATGTGGCGCCAGCATTTGATTTAACACAAGCGGTTGGTATATGGGAACATGCAACGTCTGTAAATGGCAAGGGGCAAAATATTACTGATGATGATATACTGGCACTTGCCACCAAGGTCGGTATCCCAGAACGCCACGCAAATAAAATTATTGCAGAAGTAAGAAGTCGTCTGGATAAGATAAAGTCATAATAATTATATGCAGGGTATGTATAATTATAGCTTTTGTGGCGGGTTGCTTCTAAAAAATCTATAATAAGCAATCGTAACAATCAGATTTAAAAATGTCGTGCACCACATAGCAGTTAGTATTGAAAAACAGTCCGCAATTTGTCCGAATATTAGTAATAAAATACCACCGGCTATAGATGATAATAGTGATTGTATGTTTTGCATAGTTGCACGTTGCTCGTCCGAAAAGTTTTCTTGTAATAAAGCGTTATATGCAGTGTGATTAAAACCATAAAATAAATTTGTGGCAGAGTTTATAAACGGTGTTGCAATACCATTTAATAATAAGCCTACAGAATTAAAAACAAAAGAACCCGCATTTGAAAAAATAAGCGTTTTTAAGAACCCGATTTTATTTGCAAATGCAGCTATATAAAAACCAGTTGCGCCTGTAAATTGTCTGAATAATCGTGCCAAGGGTATTAAAGAAGATGGTATTAGCGCAGAAAAATATACACCTTCCATATTATATGCGGTTTGACCTTGCAACATATTTATACCGATTAGTGTACGAAGTTTTTTGTCTTTCCATATTTGTTTACACGAAGACAATAAAAGACCGAAAGATGATTTGTCTGATTTTTGTCTTGTAATTGGTTCGT